>NZ_JAOCCU010000023.1 GCF_029840635.1 Mitsuaria sp. GD03876
CCGGCGGCGTGGCCGCGCTGCCGCTGCCCGGCGACGCGCAGGCCGCGCGTTTCCTCGCGCAGGCCGGCTTCGCCGCGAGCGAGACCGACATCGCCGCGCTGAAGTCCATCGGCTACTCGGCCTGGCTGGACCTGCAGTTCATCGCGCCGCGCACCGAGACGCACTGGGACTGGGTCGTGCGCAACGGCTACGCGGTCGACGCCAACAAGTACTACTACTACAACGGCTTCTACAACAGCGTCTGGCGCAAGTTCATCGCCTCGCCGGACCAGCTGCGCCAGCGCATGGTGCTGGCGCTGTCGGAGATCTTCGTCGTCTCCGCGCTGGGGTTCGACTTCGGGTGGCGGACGATGGCGATGGCCGCCTACGCCGACGTGCTCGAGGAAAACGCCTTCGGCACCTTCCGCGGCCTGCTGGAGGCGGTGGCGCTGTCGCCGGCGATGGGCGCCTACCTGGCGATGCGCGGCAGCAAGAAGGAAGACGGCAAGGGCCGCCAGCCCGATGAGAACTTCGCCCGCGAGGTGATGCAGCTGTTCACGCTCGGCCTGGTGAAGCTGAACCTGGACGGCAGCGTGCAGACCAGCGCCGGCCAGCCGGTCGAGACCTATGACCAGGCGACCGTCACGCAGATGGCGCGCGCCTTCACCGGCTGGGACTTCGACGCCGCCGGCAACGCGGGTGGCGCCGAGTACGGCGTGATGCGCCGCCCGATGGTGCACAACGCGGCCAACTTCTCCAGCGGCGCCAAGACGGTGCTCGGCACGACGATCCCGGCGAGCGCCGACGGCCCGGCCGCGCTGCGCCAGGCGTTGGACGTGCTGGCGAATCATCCGAACGTCGGCCCGTTCTTCGGCCGGCAACTGATCCAGCGCTTCGTCTGCTCGAACCCGAGCGCCGCCTACGTGCAGCGCGTGGCGCAGGCGTTCAACGACAACGGGCAGGGCGTCCGCGGCGACCTGAAGGCCGTGCTGCGCGCGGTGCTGCTGGATCCGGAGGCGCGGCTGGTCGACGCCGGCGCCGGCAACTCGGGCAAGTTGCGCGAGCCGGTGCTGCGTTTCGTGCAGGTGGCGCGCAACGTGGCGCTGAGCTCGGCCGGGCAGTGGACGATCTTCGAGACCACCGACGCGGAGACGCGGCTCGGCCAGAGTCCGTTCTTCAGCCCGTCGGTCTTCAACTTCTTCCGGCCGGGCTACGTGCCGCCGAACTCGGCGATGACCGCGGCCGGCGTGACCGCGCCGGAGTTCCAGCTGGTCAACGAGGTGACCGTCACCGGCTACCTCAACTTCATGCAGAAGCTGCTGACCGACGGCCTCGGCGACGCGAAGCCGGATTTCAGCGCCGACCTGGCGCTGGCCGGCGACGCCCGCGCGCTGGTGGCGCGCCAGGCCTTGCTGCTGGGCGGCGGCGGCGTGTCCGACGCGACGCAGCAGCGCATCGCCACCGCGGTCGGGACCATCCCGGCCGCCAGCGACGCCGGCAAGCTCAACCGCGCCCGCGCCGGCTGGATGCTGCTGCTCGCCTGCCCCGAGTACCAGGTGCAGAAGTAGGCCGCGGCATCGACGCGCCGCCTCACCCCTGCCTCACCGCTTCACCGCCTCACCGCCGCCGCGTCGTCCGCGGCGGTCTTCGGAGTCTCCCCGTGGCCCACGTTTCCAAGCTTCCTTCCCTGCATCGTCGCGAGTTCCTCAAGCGCGCCTCGGCGCTGTCGGCCGTCGGCGCCGCCGCGCCCTGGGCGCTGCAACTCGGCGCGATCGGCGACGCCGCCGCCGCGACCACGAGCGGCGGCTACAAGGCGCTGGTGTGCGTGTTCCTGTACGGCGGCAACGACTACGGCAACACCGTGATCCCCTACGACAGCGCCAGCCATCAGGCCTACACCGCCATCCGGCCGTCGCTGGCGATCGCGCGCGACGCGCTCGCGGGGACCGCGCTCGCGCCCTCCGTGGCCTTGCCCGACGGCCGCGAGATGGCGCTGGCGCCGGGCCTGTCGGCGATCAAGCCGGTCTTCGACGCCGGCCGCCTGGCGGTGATGCTCAACATCGGCACGCTGATGGCGCCCACGACGCTGGGCCAGTACAAGGCCGGCGCGGTGCCGCTGCCGCCCAAGCTGTTCTCGCACAACGACCAGGCCAGCCTCTGGCAGTCCTCCCACGTGGAAGGCGCCCGCACCGGCTGGGGCGGCCGCATGGCCGACCTGATGCTGTCGGCCAACGGGCGCTCGGCGCTGACCTGCATCAATGTCTCGGGCAACGCGATCTTCCAGGCCGGCGACAGCGCCTTCCAGTACCAGATGGGCACCGGCGGCAAGCAGGCGATCGCCGGCATCGGCGGCGCGCTGTTCGGGTCGTCGGCCTGTGCCAGCCTGCTGAAGTCGCTGATCACCGAGGACCGCGCCCATGCGATGGAAGGCGAGCTCAACCGCGTGACCGCCCGGTCGATCGACCTGCAGTCGACGATCTCGAGCGCGCTGGCCGGCGGCGCGACGCTGTCGACCGCCTTCGCCGCCGACGCGCTGGCGCAGCAGCTGCGCATGGTCGCCCGGCTGATCGCGGCCCGCTCGTCGCTGGGCACGACGCGGCAGGTGTTCTTCGTCTCGGCCGGCGGTTTCGACCTGCACGACAACCTGTCGACGCGGCATCCGGCGCTGATGCAGCAGGTCGGCGGCGCGATGGCCAGCTTCGACGCGGCGCTGCGGGACCTCGGCATCGCGGACCAGGTCACGGCGTTCACGGCGTCGGATTTCGGCCGCACGCTCAGCAGCAACGGCGACGGCACCGACCACGGCTGGGGCTCGCACCACCTCGTGATGGGCGGGGCGGTCAAGGGCGGGCGCTTCTACGGCACGGCGCCGTCGGTGAGCGTCAACGGCCCGGACGACGTCGGCCAGGGCCGGCTGCTGCCGACGACCTCGGTGGACCAGCTGGCCTCGACGCTGGCGCTGTGGATGGGCGTGCCGGCGACGGACCTGCGCACGGTGCTGCCCAACATCGGCAACTTCGCCGCGCCGGACCTCGGATTCATGGCCTGAGGCGGACGGCGGCGCGCGCCCCGGAAAATCGGCGCGCAACCCGACATGCGCGGCCCCCTAGGGCTGGGGGGCGCCGCGCGGCAAGTTCCGCTACGCAAGTTCCTGACGTTCTCCTAACATCCTCGACAGGCCCCACGCATCCCTCACGGCACGAAGACCGAGGGCGAGACGAGGGCCGCGTTCCCATCGGATCAGCGGAGGCCGACATGGACGGAATGCTGGGGAGGAACCCGGAGCTGGCGCGACTCGTCACCTACCGGGGCCCGGAGCGCCGGCGGGGATCGCCGGACCGGTGGTGGCGCCACGCGCTCGAGGAGATCGACCTGGGGGTCTGTCTCGTCGGCGACGAGGGCCAATTGCTCTACGCCAACAGCACCGCGCGGCGGCAGCTCGACGACACGTCGCCGCTGCAGCTCGTCGACGGCCAGCTGGTGGCGCTGCAGCGCAACGACCAGCTGCGGCTGGAGAGCGCTGGCCGACGTGCAACGCGGGCTGCGGCACCTGATCTGCCTTGGGCGCGGCCCGGGGCGGCTGTCGATGTCGGTGCTGCCGCTGCAGGACGGGCACGGCCGCAGCGCGCAGGCGCTGCTGGTGCTGGGCAAGCGCAACCTCTGCGGCGAGCTGCCGATGCTGGCCTTCGCCCGCGAGCACCAGTTGACCGCCGCCGAGCAGCAGGTGCTGCAGTCGCTGTGCGCCGGCCTGCAGCCGCAGGAGATCGCGCAGCGCCACGGCGTGGCGATCTCCACGGTCCGCACGCAGATCGCCAGCGTGCGCGCCAAGACGGCGACCGAAAGCATCCGCGACCTGGTCGCGATGGTGGCCCAGCTGCCGCCGATGCAGGGCGTGCTGCGCGTGGTGGAGCTGCGCTGAAGTGTCGCGCGCCCGGTGGGCGCGCGAAGGGCTCTCAAAGAATCGCCAGGCGTCGAAGCGACGCCACGAGGCGCTCGATGACCTCCGAGAGAGGACACAAGGGCAGGCGATTCTTCTTCAGGAACGCCAGCCACATGGACGCTTTCACCGGGTTTCGCGCGAATGCCTCGGTCAATCCCGACGGCAGCGCAGCCGACGTCGGATCCGGCGGTGGAGTGCCTCGATTGGCGAAGGTGGCTCGAATGGCCGGATGAAGCGCTCGTATGTCGACCTCGTCGTCGTGAAGCAGGATGTCGAGGTCGTAGTAGTCCTTCATGCGGGTGTTCAAGGCACCGTGCGACCAGATCGCATGCAGCTTCTCCGCGATGGCGGTTGGCTTGGGATACGCCAGGAGTTGAGGCGGCGGAAGATCGCCGAGCAATGGCGGAAAGGTGACGAACATCGGACCGGGCGTGACGGCATCGCCATGGCCGATGTCGATCTGGATCGGGAGCCGAGCGCGGGCCAGGTCGCCCATCAGCGTGATGCGGACGACACCGGCCTTCGAGGTGTTGAGGGCGACACCGCGAACGGAGTCCGGATCGAAAGTGACCCCGTCGTCCGCGGGAACAACGCAGACCTCCTTGAACAACGCGACCAGAAGGTCGACGTCCGTCGGGCTGAAAGCCATGAGGTCAGCGTCGCGCGTGGGACGTCGACGGTCTTGATACCAAAGCGTGAAGAGCAGAGCGCCTTTGAGCAGGAAGGACTGGTTGTGCCGGGAAATCGACAACCGGTAGAGCAGGCGTTCAAGCCCGAACCGGGTCGTGAGGAGATTGAAGTCGGCGGTGGGGCTGATCAGATGCTTGAGCCGCGCACGCACCGAGGCGGCGACATTGCGGCTCATGCGATCAGGCTCTCCATGTAGGGACGCATCACGTTGCCCACGCGGTCGACGAGCGCGCAGTGCCAGAGATCGTCCGCTGTGAAGGCCTTCTGCATCCAGCCATCCTTCAAGGCCTCGATGCCGACATCGAGGCCGACCTTGCTCCGGAACTTGAAGCAGTCGGCGATGGTCTTGGCCACCGAGAACACCGGCACGTTCACGCCGTCGATGTCGTGGGCCACGACGCCTTCGGCAAACGCCTTCTCCGACATGCGCGTGATCCTGATGGACGGCGCGGCAATGCGCGGAGTCGGAGCATTGGAGGGCAGGGCGATCCAGACTTCGAATGGCTGTTGCGATCCGATCTCGTGGAAACGCAGCGCGGACATGAGGCAAACAACCGCGTTCGGCACGCGGGCGCAGACCTCCGCGAGCGACACGTGTTCCGAGTGGTCCCGATCAGGGAGGGCGTAAAGGCCGTGGCTGACGCGTTCGAGTTTGTCGGCTCGCACCATCCGGCTCAACACCATCGACGGAATCCCCTCCTCGACCACCTCGCGGGCGCGCAGCAGCGATCGACGTCGCGCCAGGGCGAGCACGGCCTCTTCATGGGACGGCGGGGGAGGCGGACGACGCGGCATCCAGGTCGGTGTGTTGGAAAAGCAATGCATAAGTCTACAAGTACCTAGAAAACGCAACGACCCGGAGGGCCGTGATGCGATCACGGTGACCGTACTTGTCGGCCGGTTCCCCGGCCATGACTCATTCGCTGGCGATGCGCGCGCGCCTTCCAGCAATTCCAGTGAAACGCTGACCGAACCCTCGGGCCGATCGCCCGCGACACGTCATCCCGACGTCGGCGGCACGCCCTTGGCGATCTCCCGCGGCGTCTGCCCGAGCAGCCGCTTCAGCGAATGCGACAGGTGCGCCTGGTCGGTGAAGCCGAGCTCCGCGGCGACGTGGGACGCGGGCAGTCCCCGGCGCAGCAGCGCCGCCGCCTCGTGCGCGCGGGCGATCTGCTGCAGCGCCTTGGGGCCGAGCCCCGCCACCTCCGCGAAGTGCCGCTGGATGCTGCGCTCGTCGAGCCGCTGCCGCGCGCCCTGCAGCGTGCGCATCACCACCGGATCGCGCTCCAGCACGCCCCGCCGGGCCAACGCCGCGACCAGGTGCTCGGCGTTGTCGAAGGACGGGATCTCGAAACGCTCCTGGCCGATGTGGAAGCGCCCCGCCGCGTCGACCGGGCAGGGCACGCCCTGGCTCACCAGCAGCCGCCCCGGCAGGTGCGGCATGTAGACCTCGGGCCGGAAGGCGATCGACAGGATCTCGTCGCCCGCCCGGCTCTCGACGACCAGCGGCGCCGTGATCTGGCCGGTCTGGATCACCATCGCCGGACCGTCTCCGCGCCGGATGAACAGCAGGTCCCAGGAGCCGTCCGGCAGGGCCATCTCGCAGCCGTCCGCGCGATGGCGGACCCGGCGGATCTTCGCCACCAGGGGCGAGTCCGCCGGTCGTTCCTCCTCAGCGATCGATCCTTCCATCAACGGCCTCTCGCGCGCGCAGCGCGCCGAAGAAGCGGCGGAGATCGTCCACGACCAGTCCGGGATCGGACTCGTTGGCGAAGTGCCCGCCGCGGGGCATCTCCGTCCACTGTACCAACCGGCTGTGCGAGCGCTCCACGAACTTGCGGACCGAGCGGAAGTCGTCCGGGAACACCGCCACCGCCGTCGGCGTCGGGTTGGGCAGGTCGCGATAACCGGCGCCGGTGGCGACGTTGGCGAAGTACATCTCCGCCGCCTGGCCGCCGGTGCCGGTGAACCAGTACAGCGACACATGCGTCAGGAACCGGTCGCGGTCGACCTCGGCCACGCGTTCCCCCTCGAAGCCGAAGAACAGCTCCGCGTTCCAGCTGAGCAGCGCGGCCGGCGAGTCCACCAGCCCGTAGGCCAGCGTGCCGGGGCGCTTGGACTGGATGTCGACATAACCGGCGTACTTGCGGAAGTAGTCCAGCCGTTCGAAACCGGCCATCTCGAAGGGCGTGAGCCCCTCCATCTCGCCGGGCGCGCCGGTGGGGAACGCGAACACCTGCTGCACATGGACGCCGACCAGGCCCTCCGGCGCGAGGATGCCGAGCTCGCGCGACACCAGCGCGCCGCCGTCGCCGCCCTGCGCGCCGTAGCGGGAGTAACCCAGCCGCTTCATCAGCGTGTCCCAGGCCGCCGCGATGCGCGCGGCGTCCCACCCCGCCGACGCCAGCGGCGAGGACAGGCCCATGCCAGGCACCGAGGGGATCACGACGTCGAAGGCCGGGGCGCCGTCCCGGCCATGCGCGCGCGGGTTCGTCAGCGGACCGATCAGGTCCAGGTACTCGGCGGGGGTGCTGGGCCAGCCATGCGTCAGGATCAGCGGGAACGCGTCCGGCTCGGGCGACTTCACGTGGATGAAGTGGACCGGCTGGCCGTCGATCTCGGTCATGAACTGCGGCAACTGGTTGAGACGGGCTTCCTGGGCGCGCCAGTCGAAGCCGTCGCGCCAGTAGTCGGCCAGCTCCCGCACCAGCGACAGCGCCTGCCCGTGGCTGAAGTCCTCGACGACCGGACGCGGCCAGCGCGTGGCGGCCAGCCGCAGGCGCAGGTCGTCCAGCTGGGATTGGGGGATCTCGATCCGGAACGGGCGGATGTCGGTGGTCATCGGGGACTCCTTGCGGGGGTGGTGGTCGATGGACGGACTGTCCAGCAACGCGCCCGCCCGGTCTTGTAGAAAACCGACACGGCGGGCCCGGAACGCCCCGCGCGGGCGCTCCACTACACTTCTCCGCCTTCGCCCCCGACCCACCGCTCATTGCCTCCGCCATGGACAACCATTCGCTGATCGACTGGCATTCGATGTTCATGGGCGTGGCCCTGCTGGCCAGCGCCCGATCCAAGGACAGCCGCAAGCGCAACGGCGCCTGCATCGCGAGCCCGGACTACAAGATCGTCGGGGTCGGCTACAACGGCCTGCCGCGCGGCTGCGACGATACCGATCCCGCCTACTGGTCCGACGACGACGCCGATCCGGCCAATTCGCGCCACAGCTACATCGTCCACGCCGAGGTCAACGCGATCCTCAACTGCGTGGTGCTGCCGCTGACCGGCAGCACGATCTACACGACGCAGTACCCGTGCCCGCGCTGCGTGCAATCGATCATCCAGGTCGGCATCCAGCGCGTCGTCTTCCTGGAGAAGAAGGACCACCAGGTCGGCTTGAACGCGGCCTCGGCCAAGATGCTGGTCGACGCCCGCGTCGACGTGCTGGCGCTGAGCGAGCTCGACGTGCCCGCCGCCGCGTGGTGCAACGAGCTGTCGAGCTTCATCGCCACGCCGCGGCGCTGAGCGGCGCGGCCGATCGCCGGAACTGGGCGGGAAAAGCGGCGCTTTTCCGGCTCAAGTTCCGGGAGTCGCGGTTCATGATCCCGTCCACGCCGACATGAATCGTTCCGAGGCCGCCATGCTGACCACCATCCCGCCGCACCTGATGCCTGAAACCGCGCAAGCCCCCTGGGGCCTGGTGCCGGACCTGGGCCTGACCGTCGCCGGTACCGCCAGCATGGACGAACTGCTGGTGCTGCAGGACCTGATGGCCGACCACGGCCTGACGCTGCAGCCCACCCGCATGCTCTATGACCGGCTGTACGCGCTGGAACGCCTGTCCGCCGCGCACGCCCGGGGCGACGCTCGGCTGCAGGCCGCCGCGCAGGACCTGTTCGACGCCTACCAGCGTCGCGGCGAGTGGATCGGCCTGGTGCACTGACCGGCCCGATGCCCCATGACCAAGGCGCCCCGAGGGGCGCCTTTGTCGTTCCCGCGCGTGGGGCTTTGCGGCCGATGGCTAAGATCGACCGCTCACTTCAGGAGGACCGCATGAATGCTCCGCGCACTCCCCAGGACTTCCCGCCCGGCCTGCACGGCGGGCTCGAGCATGACGACGAGGATCACCGCGTCGGCGAGACCGGCCAGAAGGGGCCGGAGGGCGACGGCGACATCGATCGCGCGCACCACGAGCAGCGCGACCGCGACGACGCGCCGCGCGTCAAGCCGCCGATCCCCGGGCGCTGATTCCCAGGGCTGATCCCCCGGCGCCGATCCGGCGCCAGGCGGCCGCCGTCCGCGCCGCGGGCGAGACGCAAGAGGGCGTCGACCCTCAGTTCCCGCTCGCCGCGCTGGCGGCGTTCGACGCCGCCGCCGGCGCCGCAGCCGACGCGCCGGTCGCCTTGCGCCAGCTCGCCAGCGTGTTGGCGAACTCGATGACCGCCATCGCGTAATAGCTGCTCTGGTTGTAGCGGGTCACCGTGTAGAAGTTCTGCGTGCCCGCGACGTACACCGGCGCGGCGCCGCCCATCTGGAGCTCGATCAGCGCCAGCGGGCCGTTGTGCGCGCGGCCTTGCGGCGAGAGCTGCGCGCCGACCGACTCGAACTGCCGCGCGTCGAGCTGCGGCAGCACGTCGCTGATCAGCAGCTGCGCCCGCGCCGCGGTGTCGTTGGGCACCTGCACCTCGTAATGCGTCGGCATGCCGCGCTGCCAGCCGTGCTCGCGCAGGAAGTTGGCCACCGAGCCGATCGCGTCGACCGGGCTGTTGATCAGGTCCACGTGGCCGTCGCCGTCGAAGTCGATCGCGTAGCGCCGCCAGCTGCCCGGCATGAACTGGCCCCAGCCCATCGCGCCCGCGTAGGAGCCCTTCATCGCCATCGGATCCAGGCCGTTCTCGCGCGCCAGGACCAGGAACTGGCGCAGTTCCTCGCGGAAGAACGGGCTGCGATCGCGCGCGCCGGGCGGCAGCGGCGACGGGTAGTCGAAGCTCAGCGTCGCCAGCGCGTCCAGCACCCGGAAGGTCCCCATGATCCGGCCGTAGAAGGTCTCCACGCCGATCACCGAGGCGATGATCTCGGCCGGCACGCCGTAGGTCGCCTCGGCGCGCGCCAGGGCGGCCTCGTGCGTCGCCCAGAAGGCCAGGCCCGCCTGCAGGCGCTGCGGCTCGACGAAACGCTGCCGGTAGGCGCCCCAGTCCTTCGCCTGTCCGGGCGGCCCCGGCAGGATCAGCCGCTGCACGCTCGGCTGCGGACGCGCCAGCGCCAGCACCGCGCGCAGCTCCTCGCGGCGGTAGCCCAGCGACTCGGCCTGCGCGTCGGCGAAGGCCATCACGTCGGCGCGGTCGCCGTACTCGGGCAGCGGCGCCGCCTTGCGGGCCGCCGGCTTCTTGGCCGAGTGGGCCGGCTTGGCTTTCGCCGCCGGATGCGGCATGCGCGGGGCTTCCGGCGCCTGCGCGGCGGCAGGCGCCGTCGCCAGCGCCGCCATCAGCGGCGCGGCGGCCATCGAGGCCTGCAGCAGGGAACGGAGGAAGACGCGGCGGGGGGAGGAACGGCGGAGGACGGTCATGCGGGCTGGGGCGCGGGCGCCGCGGCGGGAGACGCCGCGGTGCCGGCAAGGCGGTGGAACGGGCGGCCGCTCAACGGGCCAGGGCTTGCCTGAGCGCGGCGCACTGCGTCGCGAACAGGCGCTGCCATTGTGACGTGGCCGCGGCGCGGTCCTGGCGATAGCGCTGCGCTTCCAATTGCAACAGCGCCGCCGCGACCTCGCCGGCCGCGGCGCCATGGCGCTCGACCAGCCGCTCGGCCCAGCGGCGCGGCGTCTCGTCGTCGCGCGTGACCAGGCCCAGGCGGTCGAGCTCGCGGCGCACCCGCGCGCGCTGGCGCGACCACGGGTCGTGCGGGCGCCGCTGCCAGGCCGCCAGGCCGGCGCCGGCCAGCGCGGTGAGGGCCAGCAGGCCGCCGCCCACCTGGCCCAGCGCGGTCCAGTCCGGGTTCTCGAAACCCAGCCGCTTGAGCAGGCTCATCTGGTCGCCGGTGGAGAAGTTCAGGATCGCGCGCTGCCAGCGGCCGTTCATCTGCTCCCAGGCGGCCCGCAGCTCGGTCAGGAGCCCCGGACGCAACTGGTCGAGCGCGCCGGCGAAGACCCCCGGCGGCAGCCGCAGCGGCTGCCCCTGGATGCGCTCGGGCGCCACGGCCGCGGTCGGGTCGGCGCGCTGCCAGCCGCCCGAGGGGGTCCAGAACTCGGCCCAGGCATGCGCCTGGCTCATGCGCACGACCAGGTCGCCGTCCTGCAGTTGCCGGTCGGCCCCCTGGAAGCCGGTGACGATGCGCGCCGGCACGCCCGCCGCCCGCATCAGCACGACGTAGGCGGCGGCGAAGTGCTCGCAGAAGCCGAGCTTGCGGTCGAACCAGAACTCGTCGATCGCGTTCGGCGTGGTCTCGCCATAGGCGCCCGGCGCCAAGGTGTAGCCGAAGTTGCCGCGCCGGATCCGCGTCAGCAATTCGCGGTTGACGGCGGCGGCGCGCGCGTCGTCGTCCAGCGCGGCGAAACGCTCCTGCAGCGATTCGCCGAACGCGCGCGCGCGGGGGTTCAGGCCGGGCGGCAGGCTGAGCGCCTCGGCCCGCTCGGCGCGCCCGAGCCGCGGGCTCCCGTCGACGGCGGGCCAGGCCTCGTTGCGGAAGCGCAGGATCTCGGCCACCGGCAAGGGCACCTGCCAGTGGCCCTGCGGCGCGCGCGTGGCGGTCAGCCGCCCGACGGACAGGCGCGCGCCGGCCTCGCCGGGGCTGTACTCCAGCATCGGGATGACGGTCACGCGCAGCGGCTCCAGCGTGGCCTCGTAGCGATAGGACTTGCCGGTGAGCCGCGGCGGCTCCGGGTTCGTGGCCCAGGTCACGCGCGAGGCGGTCCAGGTCTTGCCGTCGAAGCGGGCCAGCACCTGCGCGCGGAAGTAAAGCTGCGGCTGGGGCGGGGGCGGCCCCTCGAAGCGCAGCCGCATCGCGATCGAGTCGTCGCTGGCGATCTCCGAGAAGGCGCCGAAGCTGATCGAGTCGCCCAGCCCGGTGCGCGCGCCGGCGTCCTTGGGCAGGCCCCACAGCGGCGGGAAACGCGGGAACAGCACGAACAGCGCCACCATCACCGGCAGCCCGATGAGGGTGTTGCGCGCGGCGATGCGGGCCGCCAGCTTCAGGCTGGGCACGCCCTGCGGCATCTGCGCGAGCACCAGCGCCGACAGCAGCGCCCAGACGCAGCCGAGCATCCACAGCGCCACCAGCGGCGACTGCGAGTACAGGAACTGCGTCAGCACCAGGAAGAAGCCGAGGAAGAAGATCACCAGCGCGTCGCGCCGCGCGCGCAGCTCCAGCGTCTTGAGCGCCATCAGCATCGCCAGCATGGTGATGCCGGCGTCGCGGCCGAGGATGGTCTTGTGGGTGGCCAGCGTCAGCCCGATGACCAGCGCGAGCACGGCCAGCAGGCTCCAGCGGCCGGGCAGGGCCTCGCTGCGCCAGGCCAGCCGCGCGCGCCAGCCCAGCATCCCGGCGGTCAGCACGCTGCACCACCAGGGCAGGTGGCCGGCATGCGGCAGCAGCGTGGCCGCGCTGATGGCCAGCAGGAACAGCGTGTCGCGCGCCTCGCGCGGCAGCGGGCTGCGATGGGGCTTCGCGGCGGCGGGAAGGGCGCTCATGGCTGGTCCTGCGCCATCGCCAGCGCCTCCATGCAGGCGCGGAAATGATCGGGGCCGAGGTCGGGCGACAGGGCCACGCCGCGCAGCCGCAAGCCGTAGGGCAGGCCGTCGTCCTCGGCCCGCTGCACCCAGGCCGCCAGGCGCGACAGGCGGGCCTCGAACGGCAGGCCGCGCGTCGCGGCGATGTCCAGCCATTGCTCGCTGGCGCGGCTGCCCAGGCGTTCACGCACCAGCAGCGCCGTGCCGCCTCCGCCGCCCGACGGCGGTCGCGGTTGCGCCAGCGCCAGCGCCGACTTCCTCCACAGGATCTGTCGCGGCGAATCGCCGTGGCGGTAGGGCCGCAGGCCCGGGTCGTCGCCCAGCCCGGGCTGGCCCTGGCCTTGCGGCAGGCCTTCCTCGACCGCGGCGGCGGGCGGCGCGTCGACCTCCGGCGCCGGATAGACCCAGGCCAGCGCCGCCGGGCGCCAGTAGCTCCAGGTCACGAACAGGCCGAGCGGGAAGCGCGATTCGATCCGCAGGCGCGGCAGCGCGTGCCGGCCCCGCGACGGGAAGCTCAGCTGCAGGTGCAACTGCGCATGGCCCTGGGCCGGCGCGTCGGCGAAGGCGGTGTCCGCCGCCTTGCCCTCCGGCAGCCGCACGCCGACGCCGAACCGCGCCTTGCCCGGGTTGTGCAGCCGGATGTCCAGCGTCAGCGGCCGGCCGGCGTGGGTCGGCGCCGGCGTCTTGAGGTCGAGCTTGAGGCCCCGCAGGTTGCCGTGCGTCGTGTGCATCGAGGCCAGCCCCGCGCCCGCCAGCAGGAAGGTCAGCAGGTAACCCAGGCTGAGCTGGTCGTTGATCGACGCCAGCAGCAGCACCAGCAGCGTCGCGACGAACGCCGCGCCGGGGCGGCTGGGCAGGATGTAGAGGTTGCGCTGCGTCAGCGCGGTCGTGTCGCTGGCCGGGTGGCGGGCCTGCCACCAGGCGTCCCAGCGGCGCTGCCACGGCCAGCGCCGGGCGGGCCGCTTCGTCGAGGCGCGGGGCCGGGAGAACAGGGCCATGGCGGCGTCCGGTCGGCGGGGGCGTCGGGGCGGCCGCTCAGGGCAGCGGCACCGCGGCCATCATCGCCCGCACCTGCTCGCGCGCGCCGCGCGCGCTGCCGCCGCGCGGCCGCAGCCGATGGGCGATCGTCTGCGGCAGGATCGCCTGCACGTCGTCGGGCGACACGTAGTCGCGCCCGCTCAGCAGTGCCTTGGCCCGCGCCGCGCGCAGCAGCGCCAGACCGGCGCGCGGGCTCAGCCCTTCCTGGAACCACTCGCCCGAGCGGGTCGCCTCCAGCAGCGCCTGCAGGTAGTCCAGCAGCGCCGGCGAGACATGGATGCGCAAGACCTGGCGCTGCAGCTCGCGCAACTGGTCCGGCGTCATCACCGGGGTGAGCGCGCGCAGCTGCTCGCGGCTGTCCTGGCCCATCAGCAGCTCGCGCTCGGCCTGGCGGTCGGGATAGCCCAGGCTGATGCACATCAGGAAGCGGTCGAGCTGCGATTCCGGCAGCGGATGCGTGCCGAGCTGCTCGCTCGGGTTCTGCGTCGCGATGACGAAGAACGGCAGCGGCAGCGGGTGGGTCGTGCCGTCGACGCTGACCTGGTACTCCTCCATCGCCTCGAGCAGCGCGCTCTGCGTCTTCGGACCGGCGCGGTTGATCTCGTCGGCCAGCAGCACCTGGCTGAACACCGGCCCGGGATGGAACTGGAAGGCGCTGGCGCCGGCCGCCTGCGCGCCCGGCTGGTAGATGCTGACCCCGAGCAGGTCCGACGGCATCAGGTCGGTGGTGAACTGAACGCGCGAGAAGCGCAGCCCCAGCGAGATCGACAGCACATGCGCCAGCGTGGTCTTGCCGACGCCGGGCAGGTCCTCGATCAGCAGGTGCCCGCCGGCCAGCAGGCAGGCCAGGCAGTCCTCCGTCTGCGCCTGTTTGCCCTTGATGATCGTGCTAATCTGCCGCCGCAGGTCGGCCAGCGGCTGGGAGGCGAGGGTCGGGGCGTCGGAACTCATCGGCGCACGATATCCCAGAATCCGCCAGGTCCGACGAGCCCCAGCGCATGCCCCGACCATGTCCACCGCCTTCATCAGCCACCCCGACTGTCATCGTCACGACATGGGCGCCGGTCACCCGGAATGCCCGCAGCGCCTGGGCGCGATCGAGGACTGGCTGATCGCCCACGGCATGGACGCCGCGCTCGACCGCCACGAGGCGCCGCGCGCCGAGCTCAAGGACCTGGAACGCGCCCACTCGGCCCGCTACGTCGCCGAGCTGAAGGCGGAGCTCGAGGCGCTCGAGCAGCAGGCCCGGCAGGGCGTGCCCAACCCGATGAAGGCGCTCGATCCCGACACCTGCGCCAACGCGCACACCTGGTCCGCGGCGCTGCGCGCGGCCGGCGCCGCGGTGCGGGCCACCGACCTGGTGCTGGACGGCGCCGCCGAGAACGCCTTCTGCGCCGTGCGCCCGCCGGGTCACCACGCCACGCGCGAGCAGGCGATGGGCTTCTGCTTCTTCAACAACGTCGCCGTGGCCGCCCGCCACGCGCTGGACGTCCGCGGCCTGGACCGCGTCGCGGTGATCGACTTCGACGTCCACCACGGCAACGGCACCGAGGACATCCTGGCCGGCGACGACCGCGTGCTGATGGTCAGCATCTTCCAGGACCCGCTGTATCCGTACTCCGGCACCGAGCCCAAGGGCGCCAACATGCTCAACGTGCCGGTGCCGCCGTACACGCGCGGGCCCGAGGTGCGCGAGATGATCGAGGCGCTGTGGATGCCCGCGCTGGAGCGCTTCAAGCCGCAGATGGTGTTCGTGTCGGCCGGCTTCGACGCGCACCGCGACGACGACCTGGCGCAGCTCGGCCTGGTCGAGGCGGATTACGAATGGATCACGCTGCGCATCATGGACATCGCGCGCCGCCATGCGAAGGGCCGCATCGTGTCCTGCCTGGAAGGCGGCTACGACCTGGGCGCGCTGGCGCGCAGCGTCGGCATCCACCTGCGCACGCTGGCCGGCATCTGAACCGGGGCGCGACCGCCCCATGACCCCGAACGCCGCGGCCGTCCCGCGGCGCTTTCCTTGAATCGTCCGACGAAGGATCCGCCCTGACTGCCTCGCTGAACCACACGCTGAGCCTCGCTGAACTGCGCGCCCTGGGGTCCGCACTCGCGAGCGTGAACGCGCTCATCGAACTCGTGCTGCTGCTGGCCTGCCTGGGCCTGTCCTGGCTGATCGTCCACAACATCGGCAAGCGCTTTCGCAGCGTCGACCAGCAGCGCTCGGTGCTGCTGGGCCGCCACGTCTTCGACGGGCTGCTGTTCCCGGTCGTGGCGCTGCTGCTGGCGCTCGGCGCGCGGCGCGTGATGCCGCTGATCGAGCTGCCGGCCGCGCTGTTCAAGGTGGTGATCCCGGTGCTGATGTCGCTGGTGGTCATCCGCTTCGTCGCCCGCGTGCTGCGCGCCGCGTTCCCGAGCTCGCTCGGCACCCGGCTGCTCGAACGCAGCGTGTCCTGGGTCGCCTGGCTGGGATCGATCCTGTGGATCATCGGCGTGCTGCCGGTGGTGATGGACGAGCTCGACGACATCAAGCTCGGCTGGCTGGCCCAGAAGGGCACGCGGGCGGCGGACGCGCCGTCGCTGCTGGACGTGCTGCAGGTGGGGCTGCAGGTCGGGCTGCTGATGATCGTGGTGCTGTGGCTGTCCTCGGCGATCGAGTCGCGCATGCTGCGCGGCAAGTCCATCGACCTGTCGATGCGCAAGATCGTCGTCAACATCACCCGCACCGTGCTGCTGGCCGTCGGCGCGCTGGTGGCGCTGAACATGCTGGGCCTGAACCTGAGCGCGCTGTCCTGGCTGGGCGGCGCGGTCGGCGTGGGGCTGGGCTTCGGGCTGCAGAAGATCACCTCGAACTACGTCTCCGGCTTCATGATCCTGGCCGAGCGCTCGCTGCGCATCGGCGACATGGTGAAGGTCGACAACTTCGAAGGCCGCATCAGCGACATCAAGACCCGCTACACCGTGATCCGCGCGCTCAACGGCCGCGAGGCGATCGTGCCCAACGAGTCGCTGATCACCACGCGCGTCGAGAACCTCTCGCTGGCCGATCCGCAGGTCTACGTGCCCACGGTGGTCCAGGTGGCCTACGGCACCGACCTGGACGCGTTGTTCCCGCAGCTGGTCGAGGACATCAAGCGCGTACCCCGGGTGCTGTCCGACCCGGCGCCGTCGGTGGCGCTGAGCAACTTCGCCGCCGATGGCCTGGAGCTGACGATCGGCTTCTGGATCTCCGATCCGCACAACGGGCAAGGCGGGGTGCGGTCCGAGGTGAACCTGGCGATCCTGCGGCTGCTGAACCGGCTCAAGATCGACATCCCGTTCCCGCAGCGGGTGGTGCGCACGGTGGTGGAGACGCCGGCGGCGGAAGGGACACCGGCCTCGGCGGCGGCGTCGGTCGGGGAGTCGCCTTCGGCGCCCGCGCCGACGACGACTGCGGCCGCGCCGCCCGACGCCGCGCCACGCTGATTCCGCCTACGCCGCAGGGAAGCGGATCACGCGATGCGGCGCCGGTTTCTCCGACCGGCGCAGGATCGCCTCGCCCTCTGGCGCGGGCCGCCACCGGGCCTTGCCGAGGAGGGCCAGGTCGTCGTAGCCGCCGAGACGCTCGAAGCGCTCGAAGACGAAGGGCAGGCCTTCTCCGGCATTCGGCGCCGCTTCGTCGCACAGGTGCAGATGCAGGTGAGGGCCGGTGGAATCGCCGGTGAACCCGAGGGCGCCGAGCACCTGGCCGCGCCGGACCCGGTCGCCGGGGCGCACCGTCAGGCTGCCGGGGCGCAGGTGCTCGTAGATCACATGCCGCCCGCCGTCCAGCGACAGCACGACATGGTTGCCCGGCGCGTCGGCCAGCGGATGGCGGGGATTGCCGGCGACCGACGCCGCCTCGGCCATGCCGTCGCGCGCGGCGGTCACGACGCCCGCCGCGACGGCGAGCACCGGCGCGCCATGGCCGAGGTGATGCGCGGGCCGGTCGGGGTCGCCCCGCGCGATGCGGCCGTCCTCGTCGACGCGCACGAAGTCGATCGCATGCCGGCCGGGGATGGTCCAGCGGTCCGCGCGCTGGAAGCCGACGCGTCGGTGACCGCGTGCCCAGGAGGGATCGTGGATCGCGACCCAGAGACCGTCGCCCAGCGGCGCGCCGAAGACCGGCGCGGCGGGGCCGGGAAGCGTGAGCGCCTCGCCCGCGAGGACGCGATCGGCGCGGGCCGCGTCGGTGCCGGCGGCGTCGACGCCCGCCCATAGCACCGGACGCAGGCGGCCTGGCAATGGCCGGCCCGGCGCCGAACTCAACTCCACATGGCACACGAGCCGCTGGCCGTCGATGCGCGCGAGGCGCGGCGCAAGCGCGGTGCCGTCGAACGCTTCGAAGACGTCGCCGCGGTCCTCGTCGAGCAGCCGCAACGCGGTTGGCGGCGCCGAGTCGGCGGGCCAGTCGACGTGGACTTCGGCGACGAGCTCGTCGCGACCCTCCACCAGCACCGGCCCGCCGGCGGCGACCAGTCGTGGCCGCCCGGACGGCGCCGCGGGCGCCTCGCCGCTGGTGGCCCATGAAGCGGGCGGCGTGGCGGCCAGGGCCAGGACGGCTCCGGTGAAACGCCTGCGCGCGAGGGCAGGGCGTGCGTCGGCGGGATCGATCATGGCGGTTCCTTTCCCGGCATCCCGGGCATCGGCGGCTTGAACGGACACTCCGGCGCTCGCCGCTCGCCGCTCGCCGCTCGCCGCTCGGCGCTCGGCGCTCGGCGCTCGGCGCTCGGCGCTCGGCGCTCGCCGCGGCTGTCGGCTTTCGGCTTTCGGCTTTCGGCCGGCGCGGCCGGCGCGGCCTTCGGACCGAGGGACCTTCGGGTCGCGCGCAGTGTCAGCGAGCGGCCGCCACGTCATGGAAGTGCCGGAAGCCATGCGCGGGCGGATGCCGACCTCACCGAGGCACCAAACAGGGGCGTGAATCCCGCACACCTGATCGCTTCACGAACCAGCAATGTTGCTTAACCTTCCCGGCATTCAGCGCCACCACAAGGCGCATCGACCAGGGAGGATTCCATGGGAATCAGTTCGACCGGTCTGGGCAGCAACCTCAATGTCGAGGCGATCGTCCAGAAACTGGTGTCGGTGGAGCGCAAGCCCATCGACAACCTCAACGTGGCCAGCGACAAGATCAAGACCAAGATCTCGGTCTTCGGGAAGATCCAGGCCTCGCTGAGCGCGCTCCGCGACGCGGCGGCCAAGCTCACCAAACCCGACACCTGGCAGGGCGTGACGGCGACCTCGTCCGACACCACCGTCGTGTCCGCCAGCGGCGGCTCCGGCGCGGCCGAGGGCAGCTACGCGATGAACGTCGAGCGGCTGGCCGCGGCGCAGAGCCTGTCCAGCCCGATGTTCAAGAAGGGCGACAAGCTCGGCGGCGGCACCCTCAAGCTGGAACTGGGCGAGTGGAACACCGACCACTCGTCCTTCACCGCCAAGACCGGCAGCTCGCCCAAGACCGTCACGATCGATCCGCCGCGCGATTCGCTCGAGGACGTGCGCGACAAGATCAACGCGTCGGGCGCCGGGGTGGTGGCCTCGCTGGTCAACGACGTCAGCGGCTCGCGCCTGGTGCTGCGATCGCGCGAGACCGGCGCGGAGAACGGCTTCCGGCTGACGGCCACGACCGCCACTCCGCCGGAGGACGGCAAGCCCTCGCTGGCGGACCTGAGCTTCGGCGGCGCCGGGCAGCCGTCGCGGATGACCGAGGACCTGCGCGCGGCCAACGCCAAGCTGACGGTCAACGGGCTGGCGATCACCTCGGCCACCAACACCATCGAGTCGGCGATCGACGGCGTCACCTTCACCGTGCAGAAGACCGGCGCGGCGACGATCACGGCGAGCCAGGACAAGGAGTCGCTGAAGAAGACGGTCAGCGAGTTCGTGACCGCCTACAACGCCGCCATCGGGCTGCTGCGCGACAACACCAAGTACGACGCCGAGAACAAGACCGCCGCCGCGCTGCAGGGCGACAGCACCGCGGTCAGCCTGACCAGCCGGCTGCGCGGCGCGGTGGCCTCGGGCACGACGCTGCCGGGCGCGTTCGCGCACCTGCCCGACATCGGCCTGACGATGGGCGTCAACGGCGCGATCACGATCAACGACACGAAGTTCAACAAGGCGATCGGCCAGCGCGCCGACCTGAAGCAGCTGTTCATGGGCGTCGACAAGGACCATCCGGACAACAGCGGCATCGCGGTGAAGCTGCGCACGCTGACGGACCAGATCCTGGGCATGGACGGCGCGCTGACGACCCGCACCAAGGGGCTGCAGGAAAACCTGAAGACCAACGGCAAGCGGGTGGACGCGCTCGAGGACCGGGTCGCCGCCTACGAGAAACGGCTGCGGCGACAGTACACGGCGCTGGACACCTCGATGTCCGAGCTCGGCCAGAAGCAGGGCATGGTCGACAAGCTGTCGAGGATGTACGGCTGAGGCCTCGACCCAACGCAAGAAGGCCACCTCGCGGTGGCCTTCGTCGTTTGGGGGGCGGGCGTCCGGTCGCCCGGATGCCGGTTGCCCGGTGGCCTGGCCATCGGGGAGCGGCGCGGGCCGCCCGCCGGTCAGCCGGCGGCGACCGGGATCTTGATCGCCTTGCCGGAGGCGATGCGCTGCTGCCACTCGGCCGGGCCGGTGACGTGCGCGCTGGTGCCGCCGGCGTCGACGGCGACGGTCACCGGCATGTCGACGACGTCGAACTCGTAGATCGCTTCCATGCCCAGGTCCTCGAAGCCGACGACCTTGGCCGCCTTGATCGCCTTGGACACCAGGTAGGCCGAGCCGCCGACCGCCATCAGGTAGGCCGACTTGTGGTTGCGGATCGACTCGATCGCGACCGGGCCGCGCTCGGCCTTGCCGATCATCGCGATCAGGCCGGTCTTCTCCAGCATCATGTCGGTGAACTTGTCCATGCGCGTGGCGGTGGTCGGGCCGGCGGGGCCGACGACCTCGTCGCGCACCGGATCGACCGGGCCGACGTAGTAGATGACGCGGTTGGTGAAGTCCACCGGCAGCGGCTCGCCCTTGGCCAGCATGTCCTGGATGCGCTTGTGCGCGGCGTCGCGGCCGGTGAGCATCTTGCCGTTGAGCAGCAGCGTGTCGCCCGGCTTCCAGCTGGCGACCTCGTCCTTGGTCAGCGTGTTCAGGTCGACGCGCTTGCTCTTGTTGTAGTCCGGCGCCCACTTGACGTCGGGCCACAGATCCAGGCTCGGCGGCTCCAGGTAGCTCGGGCCGGAGCCGTCGAGCACGAAGTGCGCGTGGCGCGTGGCGGCGCAGTTCGGGATCATCGCGATCGGCTTGGAGGCCGCGTGCGTCGGATAGGTCTTGATCTTGACGTCCAGCACGGTGGTCAGGCCGCCCAGGCCCTGCGCGCCGATGCCCAGCGCGTTGACCTTCTCGTACAGCTCGATGCGCAGTTCCTCGAGCTTGTCCTTGGGACCGCGCTCGAGCAGCTCATACATGTCGATGTCGTCCATCAGGGCTTCCTTGGCCAGCAGCGCGGCCTTCTCGGCCGTGCCGCCGACGCCGATGCCCAGCATGCCCGGCGGACACCAGCCCGCGCCCATCGTCGGCACGGTCTTGAGCACCCAGTCGACGATGTTCTCGCTCGGGTTGAGCATGTAGACCTTGCTCTTGTTCTCCGAGCCGCCGCCCTTGGCCGCGACGATCACGTCGACGGTGGCGCCGGGGACGACCTCCATGAAGATCACCGCGGGCGTGTTGTCCTTGGTGTTCTTGCGCTCGAAGATCGGATCGCTGAGCACCGAGGCGCGCAGCTTGTTGTCGGGGTGGTTGTAGGCGCGGCGCACGCCCTCGTTGACGGCGTCCTGGATGGAGCCGGGGAAGTCCGCCCAGCGCACGTCCATGCCGATCTTCAGGAACACGTTGACGATGCCGGTGTCCTGGCAGATCGGACGGCGGCCTTCGGCGCACATCTTCGAGTTGGTCAGGATCTGGGCGATCGCGTCCTTGGCGGCCGGGCTCTGTTCGCGCTCGTAGGCGCGGGCCAGGTGCTGGATGTAGTCGGCCGGGTGGTAGTAGCTGATGTACTGCAGCGCGGCGGCGACGCTCTCGACAAGGTCGGCGTAGCGGATCGTGGTGGTCATGGTCGTGGACAGGCTGGTCACGGTAGGCGGGCATTATCCGTTACCCGATGAAATCCCCGTCGCCATCGGCCCTTGGCGGATGCGCAACGCACGCTTGTGCGAGGCGCGCTTTTCCCGGGCGGCGCGCATTCGCTGCGATGATGCGGTTTTCGCGGGAGGACCCTTTCTTGACCCCAGGACTCAAACGCTTCTTCGCCGGCGAATCGGCCGGCGGCATCGTGCTCGCGATCGCCGCCGTCGCCGCGCTGATCCTGTCCAACTCGCCCTGGCGCGAGCTCTACACGGCCTTCACCCGCATCGAGGGGGAAGTGCGCATCGGCGGCGACTGGCTGGTGCTGGCCAAGCCGCTGCTGGTCTGGGTCAACGACCTGTGGATGGCGGTGTTCTTCTTCCTCGTCGGGCTGGAGATCAAGCGCGAGTTCGTCAGCGGCGAACTCTCCGAGCGCTCCCAGGCGGTGCTGCCGATGGTGGCGGCGCTGGGCGGCATGGTTGCGCCGGCGCTGATCTACGCCGCGATCAACCTGGGCGATCCGGTCGGCCTGCATGGCTGGGCCATCCCCGCGGCGACCGACATCGCCTTCGCCATCGGCATCGTCATGCTGCTGGGCAGCCGCGTGCCGGCCTCGCTGAAGGTCTTCCTGACGGCGGTGGCGATCATCGACGACCTCGGCGCCATCGTCGTCATCGCGCTCTTCTACACGAGCCAGCTGTCGCTGACCATGCTGGCCGGCGCCGGGGCCTGCCTGGTCGCGCTGTTCGCGCTGAACCGCGCCAAGGTCACGCGCGCGGACCTCTACATCGTCGTCGGCCTGGTGATGTGGACCTGCGTGCTGAAGTCCGGCGTGCACGCGACGCTGGCCGGCGTCGCCACCGCGCTGTTCATCCCGTCGGACGACGGCAAGGGTCACTCGCCGGCCGAGGACCTCGAGCACGGCCTGCACCCGTGGGTCGCGTTCCTGATCCTGCCGATGTTCGCGTTCTCCAACGCCGGCGTGTCGCTGCTGGGCCTGAACGCCGGCGACCTGCTGCACCCGGTGTCGCTGGGCATCGCGCTGGGCCTGCTGCTGGGCAAGGCGGTCGGCGTGTTCGGCAGCTCCTGGCTGATGATCCGGCTGGGCTTGGCGCAGAGACCGGGCGGTGCCGACTGGACGCAGTTCTTCGGGGTGTGCGTGCTGTGCGGCATCGGCTTCACGATGAGCCTGTTCATCGGCGGCCTGGCCTTCGCCGGCCACGGCCCGGACTACGAGACGCGGGTCAAGCTCGGCGTGCTGGGCGGCTCGATCCTGTCGGGCGTCGCGGGGACGCTGATCCTGCTGCGCAGGCGCGGCTGACCGGTCGCCGTGAAAGCAGAGAAGGGGCCCGCGGGCCCCTTCGTCGTTGCGGCGCGGGTCGGACCGCGCGGCGGGTGGGATCAGTGCTTCTCGGGCGGGTGCGACAGCAGCCGGTCGGTCATCGCGATGGCCAGGGCGGACAGCAGGAAGGCCAGGTGGATGGCGGTCTGCCAGATCAGCGTCTTCTCCTGCAGGTTCTGGACGTTGATGAAGGTCTTGAGCAGGTGGATCGACGAGATGCCGATGATGGCCGTCGCCAGCTTGACCTTCAGGACCGAGGCGTTGACGTGGTCCAGCCACTCGGGCTGGTCGGGATGGCCCTCGAGATGCAGGCGCGAGACGAAGGTCTCGTAGCCGCCGACGATCACCATGATCAGCAGGTTGGAGATCATGACCACGTCGATCAGCGCCAGCACGGCCAGCATGATGATGGTCTCGTTGAGCTTGGTGACCTTGACGCCGGGGTCGTAGCCCACGCTGCTGACCAGCAGCTGCAGGGCTTCCTGGTTGCCGAAGGCGGCCTCGACGAGGTGAACCAGTTCGGTCCAGAACTGGAAGACGTAGACCGCCTGCGCCAGGATGAGGCCGATGTACAGCGGGAGCTGGAGCCAGCGGCTGCCGAACATCAGGTGGGCCAGCGGGTGCATGCGCTTGGGCGTGGCGTCGGCCGGGTCGTTCGGGCGATCGGTCATCGGGGGAGTCCTTCGAGTCGTAACTGGCGGGAACCGCCAAACCGGGCGATTTTAGTGAGAGCATCCGCCCCGGCGAACCGCTGAAGGCGAGGCGCCGAGTTCGGGGGGCACCGGTCCCCCTCGAAGCGAATGCCGAGCGTGCGGAGGCGTCTGAGCGCAGAGGGGGACCGGTGCCCCCGAACGAGCGAACGCCAGGAGAAGCTCTTCTACAAGAGTAAGCACATCGTCAGTGTGAAAGCGGAGAGTTCGCCCGGATTCGAGACCCTGCCTGTACGGAGACAAAGGCCATGAGCGACAAGATCAGCGACAAGATCTACACCCCCCCCGCGTCCGCCGTCCAGGGCGCGCACGTGTCCGGCATGGCCGCCTACGAGGCCTTGTGCAAGGAAGCCGAGGCTGACTACGAGGGCTACTGGGCGCGCCTGGCGCGTGAGCTGCTGAGCTGGAAGCAGCCCTTCACGAAGGTGCTGAACGATGCCGACGCGCCGTTCTTCAAGTGGTTCGAGGACGGCCGGCTCAATGTCTCCTACAACTGCCTGGACCGCCATGTCGAGGCTGGCCGCGGCGACCACGTCGCGATCATCTTCGAGGCCGACGACGGCACCACCACTCGGGTCACCTACGCCGAGCTGCTGGCCAAGACCGCGCAGCTGGCCAACGCGCTGAAGGCGCGCGGTGTGAAGAAGGGCGACCGCGTCGTCATCTACATGCCGATGTCGGTCGAGGGCGTGGTGGCGATGCAGGCCTGCGCGCGCATCGGCGCGACGCACTCGGTGGTGTTCGGCGGCTTCTCGGCGCAATCGCTGCGCGACCGCGTGCAGGATGCCGGCGCGGTGATGGTGCTGACCGCCGACGAGCAGGCGCGCGGCGGCAAGGCGCTGCCGCTGAAGGCCATCGTCGACGAGGCGCTCGCCGACAACAGCTGCCCGACGATCCGGCAGGTCCTCGTCTACAAGAGAACGGGCGGCGCGATCGTCTGGGTCGACGGCCGCGACGAATGGCTGCACGACGCGGTCGCCGGCCAGTCCTCGAGCTGCGAGCCCGAGTGGGTCGAGGCCGAGCATCCGCTGTTCCTGCTCTACACCTCGGGCTCGACCGGCAAGCCCAAGGGCGTGCAGCACAGCACCGGCGGCTACCTGCTGCATGCGGCGCTGACCACCAAGTGGACCTTCGACCTGAAGGATTCCGACATCTTCTGGTGCACCGCCGACATCGGCTGGGTGACCGGCCACACCTACATCACCTACGGCCCGCTGGCGCTGGGCGGCACGGAGATCGTCTTCGAGGGCGTGCCGACCTATCCCGACGCCGGCCGCTTCTGGCAGATGATCCAGAAGCACAAGGTCACGATCTTCTACACGGCGCCGACGGCGATCCGCTCGCTGATCAAGGCCGCGGAGACCAACGAGACCGTCCACCCGAAGAACTACGACCTGAGCTCGCTGCGCATCCTGGGCTCGGTGGGCGAGCCGATCAACCCGGCCGCCTGGGAGTGGTACCACCAGCATGTCGGCGGCGGCCGCTGCCCGATCGTCGACACCTTCTGGCAGACGGAAACCGGCGGCCACATGATCACGCCGCTGCCGGGCGCCACGCCGCTGGTGCCGGGCTCGTGCACGCTGCCGTTCCCCGGCATCACCGCCGCGATCGTCGACGAGACCGGCAACGACGTGCCCAATGGCCAGGGCGGCATCCTGGTCGTCAAGAAGCCGTGGCCGTCGATGATCCGCACGATCTACGGCGATCCGGAGCGCTTCAAGAAGAGCTACTACCCGCCGGAGCTCAAGGGCTACTACCTGGCCGGCGACGGCGCCATCCGCGACGCCGACAACGGCTACTTCACGATCACCGGCCGCATCGACGACGTGCTCAACGTCTCGGGCCACCGCATGGGCACGATGGAGATCGAGTCGGCGCTGGTGAGCTGCACCGAGCTGGTGGCCGAGGCCGCGGTCGTCGGCCGTCCGGACGACACGACCGGCGAGGCGATCTGCGCCTTCGTCGTGCTCAAGCGCCCGCGCCCGAGCGGCGACGAGGCCAAGGCCATCGCTAAGCAGCTGCGCGACTGGGTGGCCAAGGAGATCGGCCCGATCGCCAAGCCCAAGGACATCCGCTTCGGCGACAACCTGCCCAAGACCCGCAGCGGCAAGATCATGCGGCGCCTGCTGCGCTCGGTCGCCAAGGGCGAGAGCGTCACGCAGGACACCTCGACGCTGGAGAACCCGGCGATCCTGGAGCAGCTCGGCCAGGCCTATTGAGCCCGGCCGCGCCGGCGGCGCGGGATGCGCGTGGCATCCCGGTTGTCGGCGGTTCCCTGGACCGTTCTCCTCTGAGCCCCGCTTCGGCGGGGCTTTTTCTTGCGCTCGCGCAAGCCGACAACCGGGCCGGACTGCCTCGACACGGGGAGTTGCTGACCTGCGCTTGGCACAAACCGCGGCAAGCACACTTCCGAGGGTTGTGGAACCTTGGGCGCCACCGGCGAAGAATGCGCGCTCCGCTCCGGTTGGGGGGCGGGCCCGCGTTCATAGAAGGAGTCGCTTGTGGAATATGTGTTCACGCTCAAGTACCAGCTGCCGCCGCAGGAGTGCGAGGAGGAACCGCTGATGCAGCGCCTGGCGTCCGTGGGCTGCCGGGACGCGCGGGTGATGGTGGGCCTGCGCGGCCGGCTGATGCTGAGCTTCGTCAGGGCCGCGGAGCGGGCCGAGCAGGCGCTGCTTGGCGGCTTGCGCGACGTGCGCCGCGCCATGCCCGGCGCCCGGCTGATCGAGGCGGGGCCCGACATGGTCGGCCTGACCGACGTGGCGACGCTGGTGGGCGTGTCGCGCCAGAACATGCGCAAGCTGATGCTGACGCACCCGATGAGCTTCCCGTCGCCGATCCACGAGGGCAACTCGTCCTCGGTCTGGCACCTGTGGGACGTGCTGCACTGGATGCACGGGAGAGGCGGCTACAAGATCGACCAGGCGGTGCTGGAGCTCGCGACGGTGGCCAAGGCGGTCAACCTCGCCCGCGACAGCCGCCAGCTCGACGACCGCCGCCGCGACGAGCTGGTCCAGCTGGTGGCCTGAGCCCCGCGCCTCCGGTGCCCGCGCGCACGGGCCCGGACAAGAAAAAAGGCCCCGGAGGGCCTCGATCGGAGGGGGCGACGAATCATTTCGTCGACATCACCCATTGGGCGAGTTGCTCGGCCTCGGCCGGGCTGACCTGCGTGTTGGCAGGCATCGGGACCGGGCCCCAGACGCCGGAACCGCCCTTGATGATCTTCTCGGACAGCTTCTTCACCGCGTCCTTGTCCTTGGCGTACTTGGCCGCGACGTCCTTGTAGGCCGGGCCGACCAGCTTCTTGTCGACGGCATGGCAGGCCATGCAGTTCTTCTTCTGGGCCAGTTCCTGGCTGGCGAAGGCGCTGGGCGCGGACAACGCGGCCACCAGGGCCGCGGAGACGAACAAGGCGTTTTTCATGGCATCCTTTCAGGTCCTGCCGGGGGAGAATCGGCACCGGCCAGCATCGAGGACCGCCGCGCGAGGCGGCATGTCGGCTGGGGGGTGTCCGGGCTCGGACGATTGTAGTGTTGGGGACCGCGCGAGACGGCGCGGCCAGAGGAGAACGACGATGTGGTTCGTGGTGATCGCGGTCTTGTTGATCCTGCTCAAGCTGATCGAGTTCGGACCGATCGCTGACCTGTCCTGGTGGTGGGTGCTGTCGCCCTTGGTGCTGGCGATCCTGTGGTGGGAATTCGCCGACAAGTCCGGCTACACCAAGCGCAAGGAGATGGACAAGATGGATGCCCGCAAGGAGGCGCGCCGCCAGCGGTCGCTGGAGGCGCTGGGCCAGGGCGAAAAGCAGCGCAAGCGCTGAGCGCCTGGTCGGCGCACGGCGCGCCAGGATGACGAACGGGGCCCGCGAGGCCCCGTCGTCGTTGGTGCCGCCGGCCCGCCGGGCCGGCGTGGCTCACTCGAACTTGTCGAGCACCGCGCCCGAGCTGGCGCTGGAGGCGTTCTTCGCGAACTTCGCCAGCACGCCCCGGGTGTAGCGCGGCGCCGGCTGCCGCCAGGCGGCCTTGCGGCGCGCGAGTTCGGCGTCGTCGACATGCAACTGCAGCACCAGCCGATGCGCGTCGATGGTGATCGAGTCGCCCTCGTGCACCAGCGCGATCGCGCCGCCTTCATAGGCTTCCGGCGCGACGTGGCCGACCACCATGCCCCAGGTGCCGCCGGAGAAGCGGCCGTCGGTGATCAGGCCGACGCTTTCGCCCAGGCCCTGGCCGATCAGCGCGCCGGTCGGCGCCAGCATCTCCGGCATGCCCGGACCGCCCTTGGGGCCGAGGTAACGCAGCACCATCACGTCGCCGGCCTTGATCTGGCCGGCCATGATCGCGGCCAGCGCCGACTGCTCGTCGTCGAAGACGCGCGCCGGGCCGGTGATGACGGGGTTCTTCAGGCCGGTGATCTTGGCGACGCAGCCTTCGGGCGACAGGTTGCCCTTGAGGATCGCGAGGTGGCCCTGCGCGTAGATTGGGTCGGCGACGGCGCGGATCACCTCCTGGTCGGGCGAGAGGTCCGGCACCTCGGCCAGGTTCTCGGCCACGGTCTTGCCGGTGATGGTGATGCAGTCGCCGTGCAGCAGGCCGGCCTTGAGCAGCTGCTTCATGACCGCCGGGATGCCGCCGGCCTTGTGCAGGTCCACCGCGAGGAAACGGCCGCTGGGCTTGAGATCGCACAGCACCGGGATCTTGCCGCGCATGCGCTCGAAGTCGTCGATGGTCCACTCGACCTCGGCCGCGTGGGCGATCGCCAGGAAGTGCAGCACCGCGTTGGTCGAGCCGCCCGTGGCCATGATCACCGCGACCGCGTTCTCGATGGCCTGCTTGGTGACGATGTCGCGCGGCTTCAGGTCGGCCTTGACGGCCTGCACCAGGTAGTCCGCGGCGCGCTTGGTGTTCTCGACGACCTCGTTCTCGACGTTGGACATGCTCGACGAGTAGGGCAGCGACATGCCCAGCGCCTCGAAGGCCGAGCTCATCGTGTTGGCGGTGTACATGCCGCCGCAGGAGCCGCTGCCGGGAATGGCGCGCTTCTCGATCTGGCAGAAGTCCTCTTCGCTCATCTTGCCGGCGCTGAACTGGCCGACGGCCTCGAAGACGCTGACGATGTTGAGGTCCTGGCCCTTGTAGTGGCCGGGCTTGATCGTGCCGCCGTAGATGTAGATGGCCGGCACGTTGGCGCGCAGCATGCCCATCATCCCGCCGGGCATGTTCTTGTCGCAGCCGCCGATGACCATCACGCCGTCCAGCCACTGGCCGCCGACGCAGGTCTCGACGCAGTCGGCGATGACCTCGCGCGAGACCAGCGAGTACTTCATGCCCTCGGTGCCCATGGCCATGCCGTCGGAGATCGTCGGCGTGCCGAAGAGCTGCGCGTTGGCGCCCGCCGCCTTCAGGCCGACCACCGCCGCGTCGGCCAGCTTCTGCAGGCCGGAGTTGCAGGGCGTGATCGTCGAGTGGCCGTTGGCCACGCCGATCATCGGCTTGCCGAAGTCGCTCTCCTGGTAGCCCATGCCGTAGTACATCGAGCGGTTGGGCGCGCGGGCGACGCCCTCGGTGATGTGCTTCGAGCGGCGGTTGGGGGCGTCGTCGTGCGGGGCGTTCTTGGCGTCGGTCATGGCGTCGATCCTGGCGGGGAATGCTTGGAGCGCGCCAGTATGCGCCGCGTGATCTTGCGGGTCCAATATATAGTCGACGTCGTTTTGATTCACGACGTGTATCGATGATCGAGCTCCGCCCCCTGCGCCAGTTCCTGGTGCTGGCCGAGGAACTGCACTTCGGCCGCGCCGCCGCCCGGCTGCACATGACGCAACCGCCACTGAGCCTGGCGGTGCAGAAGCTGGAGGCCCAGTTGGGCGTCAGCCTGCTGGCGCGCGGCGGACGCACCGTCGCGCTGACGGCGGCGGGGCAGGCGCTGGTCGAGGCCGGCGCGCGGCTGCTGGACCAGGCCGAACAGCTGCCCGCCCGCGTGCGCGCGGCGGCCGGTGGCGAGGCGGGGCGGCTGAACCTGGGTTTCGTCTCCACGGTCGGTTATGGCGACATGCCGCGCTGGCTGCGGCTGTTCCGCGAGGCGCTGCCCGACGTGCAGCTCGCGCTGCGCGAGGCGACGCTGGACGTGCAACTGCGGGGCTTCGAGTCGGGCGAGCTCGACGCCGGTTTCGTGATCCACGCGCCCGGCGCCGAGCCGGCCGGCTTCGAACGGCTGATCGTCTCGACCGAGCCGCTGGTGCTCGCGCATGCCGAGGACTGGGGGCTGGACGGCCGCGGCGCGGCGTCGCTCGACGCGGTGCTGTCGCAGCCGCTGGTGGTGTTCCCGCGCGAGATCGCGCCGTCGCTGTTCGATGCGCTGCTGGGCTTCTATCGGGCGCACGGCGCGACGCCGCGGATCGCGCAGGAGGCGATCCAGATGCAGACCATCGTGAACCTGGTCTCGGCCGGCATGGGCGTGGCCTGGGTGCCGCGCTCCGTGTGCGCGCTGCAGCGCCCCGGCGTGCGCTACCGGCCGTGGCCGGCGGTGAAGGTGCCGGCCTGCGACACCAGCCTGATCTGGCGCGCCGACGCCTCGCCGGTCGTGCGGCGCTTCGTCGCCCATGTGCGGGGGCAAGTGCAGACGCCGCGCAGTTCTGCGACCATGCGGCGATGAAAGGAAGCGCCCCGTGAAACCTCCCCGTCACTCCCGCGATGCCGAACGCCGCGGCCGCCTGCGCCGCCTCATCGGGGCGATCTGCGTCGTCACCGGTTTCTCGATGCTGATGAGCGTGGCCTTCGCCACGGCCGCGCAGGCCGCGGTGCTCAAGGACCCGGCGCTGCAATCGCTGCTCGACGCCGGCCGGGCCGACGACCTGGAGAAGCTGGCCGGCCAGCGGCTGCAGGCGAAGCCGGACGATCCGCAGGCGGTCGCCGCGCTGGCGCTGGCGCAGCTCGACCTGGCGGACGCGTCGGTGCTCAAGCAGAACATCCAGCGGCTGGAGCAATGCGTGCAGCGCTCGCCCGAGGACGGCGCCTGCCCCTACGCGCTGGCGCTGGCGCTGGTGATGCAGGCGCGCGGCGGCAGCAAGTTCAAGGCGCTGGGCTCGCTGGGCCGGGTCAGCGAGTTGGCGCAGCGCGCCATGACGCTGCTGCCCGACGCGCCCGAGCCGCGCAGCGCGCTGCAGCAGTACTACCTGGCGCTGCCGAGCTTCATCGGCGGCGGCGAATCCAAGGCGCGCGCGCTGGAGCAGGACGTCAAGGATCCGGCGCAGCTGCACCTGATGCGCGCGCGGGTGGCGGCATCGAAGAAGGACTGGCCGTCGATGGAGAAGGAATTGCGCGCGGTGCGCACGCAGCGTCCGGAGCTGCTGCTGGAGCAACGCGTGCTGTGGAGCGATTACGGCCGCAACCTGATGTTCGGCGATCGCAAGGACAAGGCGGTGCCGTGGTTCGAGGAGCTGCTCAAGCAGCAGCCCGAGCAGGCGATGGGCGCCTACAACCTGGGCCGCGCGTACGACGCGCTGGGGCAGTACGACAAGGCGGTGGCTTCGTTCGAGCGCGCCCGCGGGATGCTGGGCGCGGAGCAACTGGGCCTGGACCGGCGGCTGGCCGGTTCGCTGGCGGCCAAGGGCGACAAGGCGGGCGCGCGCGCGGCGCTGCAGCGCTGCGTGGACAACCGCCGCGGCGGCAACGGCGACATCGAGGACTGCCGCAAGCAGCTGGCGGCGCTGGGTCCGGCGGGCTGAGCCGGCGAGGCGGACCGCCCGTCCCGGCGGTCCGGCCCCTTTATGATTCGCGCCTTCTCCGCGCGGTAACCGTATTCCATGTTGGTCCATCCCAAGTTCGACCCCGTCGCCTTCTCGATCTTCGGCTGGCCCATCCACTGGTACGGGCTGATGTACCTGACGGCCTTCGGGCTGTTCATGTTCCTGGGCAACCGGATGGTCAACAAGCCCTGGAACGCGGCGCGCGGCTGGACCCGCCGCGACATCGACGACCTGCTGTTCTACGGCGTGCTGGGCGTGGTGCTGGGCGGCCGGCTGGGCTACGTGTTCTTCTACAAGCCCTCGCACTACCTGAGCCATCCGCTGGAGATCTTCGCGGTGTGGCAGGGCGGCATGGCCTTCCACGGCGGCCTGCTGGGCGTGCTGGTGGCGCTGGCGTTCTTCGCCTGGCGGCGCGGCTTCCACTTCCTCGAGGTCGGCGACATCGTCGCGCCCTGCGTGCCCACCGGGCTGGCGGCGGGTCGCCTCGGCAACTTCATCAACGGCGAGCTGTGGGGCCGCGCCGCGGACCCCGGCCTGCCGTGGGCCATGATCTTCCCGCAGGCCGGGGACGGCAATCCGCGCCACCCGTCGCAGATCTACCAGTTCCTCGGCGAGGGCGTGCTGCTGTTCATCGTGCTGTGGCTGTTCGCGCGCAAGCCGCGGCCGATGGCGGCGGTGTCCGGGCTGTTCCTGCTGGGCTACGGCGTGGCGCGGTTCGTCGTCGAGTTCTTCCGCGAGCCCGACAGCTTCCTCAAGCTCGACGACCAGCCGCTGCACCTGAGCCAGGGCCAATGGCTGAGCGTGCCGATGATCGTCGCGGGCGCGCTGATGATGCTGTGGGCCTATCGGCGCGCGGCGCGCCTGAAGGCGACGCCGGCCGCCGCGGCCCGCTGATCGCGGGCCGCCTCCGGCGACACAGAGACATCCCGAGACACCGAGACCTCGCCACATGCGTCAGATCTTCTTCGATACCGAAACCACCGGCCTGAATCCCGAATCGGGCGACCGCGTCGTCGACATCGGCTGCGTGGAGATGGTCAACCGTCAGCTGACGGGCCGCCATCTGCACTTCTACCTGAACCCCGAACGCGACATGCCCGAGGAGGCGTTCCGCGTCCACGGCCTGAGCAGCGAATTCCTGGCGGACAAGCCCAAGTTCGCGCAGATCGTCGACGAGTTCCTCGAGTTCATCCGCGGCGCGGAGCTGATCGCGCACAACGCGGCGTTCGACGTGGGCTTCATCAACGCCGAGCTCAAGCGCTGCGCCCGCGCGCCGCTGCACGAATGCGTGGACGGCGTGCGCGACACGCTGCTGATGGCGCGGGACATGTTCCCGGGCAAGGCGAACTCGCTGGACGCGTTGTGCCGCCGGCTGGAAGTCGACAACAGCAACCGCGGCCTGCACGGCGCGGTGAAGGACGCGGAGCTCCTGGCCGAGGTCTACATCCGGCTGACGCGGGGCCAGGACTCGCTGGTCATCGACGACAGCGCCGCGGCCACGCCGGGGCAGGGCGGCGACCTGGCGGTGGCGGCGATCGACTTCAGCGCGTTCGCGCTGCCGGTGATCGCGGCGACGGCGGAGGAACTCGCGCTGCACGACAAGGTGCTGGCGGAGCTGGACAAGGCCAGCGGCGGCAAGCGCATCTGGCAGGTGCCGGCGGCGGCGGACGCCGTGCCGGCGGCGTGAGCGAAGAAGTTCAAAGACTTCTTGAGTCGCGTCAAATCTTCATGGCATAATCTTCGACTTTCCCGGACATCCTGATTGCGGCGCAAGCGGCGGTCGAGGACGACAAGACCGGGCGGTTAGCTCAGCGGTAGAGCACTGCCTTCACACGGCAGGGGTCGCAGGTTCGAACCCTGCACCGCCCACCACAGTCTTGTTGAAGTTCCGAGAGATCCGGCAACCCGGTCCGTATACCGGGCGGTTAGCTCAGCGGTAGAGCACTGCCTTCACACGGCAGGGGTCGCAGGTTCGAACCCTGCACCGCCCACCAGATCAACCCCGTCAGCGCAGGCTGGCGGGGTTTTTTCTTGGGCGCCGGGACGCCCATGGGGTCACGGCTTCAGGTACTTGAACAAGCCGAAGATCAGCGATGCCAGCACGGTGATCGTGGCCGCCTGGCTGCCGACCATCCATCGCACCAGATCGGTCTTGGTGTTGGCGAGTTCCTGCTTGACCTCGCCGCGCAGCAGCGCCATGTCGCCCCGCACGCTGGCGATCTCCTGCTTCATCTCGCTTCGCACGCCGGCGATCTCCTGCTTCATCTCGGCCCGCAGGATGGTGACCTCGCCACGCACGCTGGCGACCTGGGACTTGAGGTCCGCCATGTCGACCTTCAAGGCCTGGAGGTCGGTGAGCCTGGCGTACTGCCCCTGTCGGTCGGTCATGCGTTTCTCCAGCGCGCCGTCGATCGATTCGGCGGCGATGTGGGCTTCGTGGTCGCTGGCGCCGACCTGGCGGAATGCTTGGTGCAAGGCGAGCTTCATCGAGCGGCTCCTTCGCGTCACTGACGGCGTGTTCGTGCTGAACGAGGCGGCGATCATCCTGCGTTCAAGGGGTCTCGTCTCTCGCACATTCCAGTCAATCTCGGGGGAGGCGCCCCGACAATCGCGCGATGCCTTCCCTGCTGCCGCCCTCGCTCGTCGCCGTGATGCCGCGCTGCCTGCAACTCGCGCGGCAGCCGCTGCCGGAGGGGTTGATCCCCCTGCGCCTGGGCGAGGCGACGATCGGCCGCGTGCATCCGATGCGCCAGGTCTTGCTCGCCGAGTGCTGGCCCGAACTCGCGTGGCATGACGGCGCGCTGTGCTGGGACGCCGAGGCCCTCGAGACCGACGTGCGCTCCGAGCGCATCGGCGCCGTCGCGCTGGCGCTCAGGGAACGCGGCGCCATCGCCGGCTGGCGCGGCGAACGCTACGCCTGCGAGCGCCCCGTCGACGACCCCTGCGCCGCGCGCGGCGAGGTGCTGTTCCGGCTCGAGCGCGCCGCGTTCCGCTTCTTCGGGCTGATGAGCCGGGCGGTCCACGTCAACGGTTTCCTGCCCGGCGCGCGGCTGGTCTGCGGCCGCCGTGCGATGACGAAGGCGACCGATCCCGGCCGGCTCGACAACCTCGCCGCCGGCGGGTTGACCGCGGACGAGGACCTCGTCGACTGCGCCCGTCGCGAGTTGCTCGAGGAGGCCGGCGTGCCGATGGCGATCAGCGCGTCGGTGCAGCCGCGCGGCGCGCTGCGCAGCACGCGCATGGAGCCCGAAGGCCTCCACGACGAAGTGCTCCACGTCTTCAGCCTGCCGCTGCCCGCCGGCTTCGCGCCGCGCAACGGCGACGGCGAGGTGAGCGAGTTCCTGACGCTGGACCTCGAATCGCTCGCGCAGCGGCTGGCCGCCGGCGAGTTCAGCCACGACGCCGCGGCCGTCAGCGCGTTCGGGCTCCAGCATCCGCGGGCGCTGGCCGACCTGCGCGGCTGATCCGCCGAACCCGCGCTGCGGGTTCCCCGTAGCGATCGGGGGAAGGGCGCTCGGCACAATCGCCGCCCATGGATCAAGTCGATGCAGTGGTGATCGGGGCCGGCGTGGTCGGCCTCGCGGTGGGACGGGCGCTGGCGATGCGCGGCCTGGAGACGCTGGTGCTGGAGCGCGAGCACGCGATCGGCACCGGCGTGAGCTCGCGCAACAGCGAGGTCATCCATGCTGGCCTCTACTACCCGGCGGGCTCGCTGAAGGCGCGGCTGTGCGTGCGCGGCAAGCAACTGCTCTACGCGTTCTGCGAGTCGCATGGCGTCGCGCACCGGCGCTGCGGCAAGCTGGTGGTGGCGACCTCGCCGGAGCAGGTGGAGGGCCTGCGCGCGCTGCAGCGCAAGGCCGGCGTGAACGGCGTCGACGACCTGCGATGGCTCAGTCGCGAGGAAGCGATCGCGCTCGAGCCGCAGTTGCGATGCGAGGCGGCGCTGCTGTCGCCGTCGACCGGCATCGTCGACAGCCACGGGCTGATGCTGGCGCTGCAGGGCGATCTGGAACGGCATGGTGGCGCGGTCGCCTTCGGCGCGGCGGTGACGGCGGTGCGGCGCGATCGGGACAGCGGCGGCGACCGGCACGTCGTGACGACCGCCGACATGGACCTCGGCGCCCGGATCGTCGTCAACGCGGCGGGGCTGCATGCGCCACTCGTCGCCGCCGCGATCGACGGCCTGCCCACGCCGCCGGCCGCACGCTTTAGCAAGGGCTGCTACTTCGCGCTGCAGGGCCGGGCGCCGTTCTCGCGGCTGGTCTACCCGCTGCCGCAGGACGCGTGGCTCGGCGTGCACCTGACGCTGGACCTCGGCGGGCAGGCGCGCTTCGGGCCGGACGCGCAATGGTTGGATGTCGACCGCCCCGAGGACATCGACTACACCGTCGATCCCGCCCGCGCGGACGTCTTCTACGACGACGTGCGCCGCTACTGGCCGGCGCTGCCCGACGGCGCGTTGCAGCCCGCCTACAGCGGCGTGCGACCGAAGATCCACGCGCCGCATGAACCGGCGCCCGACTTTCGCGTCGACGGTCCCGCGCAGCATGGCGTGCCGGGGCTGGTCAACCTGATGGGCATCGAGTCGCCGGGCCTGACCAGCGCGCTGGCGATCGCGGAAGAGGTCGTCGAGCGCCTGGGCTGACGCACGCCGAGCTCGCCGCCGAACCGGCGCCGAACCGATGCCGAACCGATGCCGAACGCGGGTCTGGCGCCGCTTGTCGCGAGGGCGTCGCCCGAGCGCTCCGGCGCTCAGTCCGCCGGCACGCGCAGCGCGCGTTCGCGCTCCTTGGCGATGCGCGCGGCGAAGTCCGCCGCGCTGCCGCCGGTGGGCAGGTTGCTGACGTCCAGGATCTTCGAGCGGATCTCGGGTTGGCGCAACGCCTCGTTGACCACCGCGTTGATCAGCCGCAGCCGCTCCTCGGGCACGCCGCGCGGCGCGAACAGCCCGAAGGTCGACACCAGGTTCGCCTCCGGGAAGCCGAGTTCCGCCAGCGTCGGCACGTCGGGCAGCACCGGCAGCCGCACCGGCGAGCCGATCGCCAGCGCCTTGAGCCGGCCCTGCCGCACGAACTGCAGTTGCTGCGACGCGACGTTGGACGACAGCAGCTCGAACTGGCCGCCGATCGCGTCGGTGAGCTGCTGGCCGCCGCCCTTGTAGGGCACGTGGATGATGTCGACGCCGGCCGCGGCGCGGACCTGCGCCAGCACCATGTGGCCGACCGTCGCGTGGCCCGAGGTCGCCCAGCGCAGGCGACCCGGCGCGGCGCGCGCGGCTGCGATCGTCGCGGCGAAATCCCGCGGCTTGAACGACGGGTGCGCCAGCACCAGCACCGGCGTGTCCATGATGCTGACCACGGGCACGATGTCGCGCAGCGGTCCGTCGCCGCGCGCGGCCGGCGGCGTCGCGCTCGCCGGCGCCCCGGGCGCGAACACCAACGGCGAGATCGCGCAGTAGGCCAGCGCATGGCCGTCCGGCGCGGCGCGCGCGAGCGACTCCAGCGCCGTCAGGCCGCCGGCGCCGGCGCGGTTCTCGACGATCACCGGCACCTTCAGCCGCGCGCTCATGAACTGCGCCAGGCCGCGCGCGGTCTCGTCGCTGACGCCGCCGGGCGGGTAGGCGACGATCAGGTGGATCGGGCGCGACGGCCAGGGCTCCGCGCCAGACGCGGCCGCCTGCGCCCTGGCGCCGCCGGCGATCGCGGCGCCACCGAGGCCCGCCACCACGCGTGCGCCGGGCGCCGCGATCCTCGCGGCGATCGCGGCGGTGGCGACCCCCAGCAGCGCGCGCCTACGCATCGCGGTGCGCCATCGCGATGCGGCGGGCGAGGGCGAGGAAGGTCGCCATCGGTCCGTCCTGGTCGTGCGTGCGGTAGGCCAGCGTCAGCGGCGCCTCCAGCCGCGCGTGTTTCTCCATCGGCCGGAACACGATCGAATGCGCGTGCACGCCCCGCATCGACGCCGGCACCACGGTGATCCCGGCGCCGGCCGCGACCAGGTTGAGGTTCATCATCATCCGGTCGACCTCGATGAAGCTGCGCGGCTTGACGCCGTCGCGCTCGCACAGCGCCAGCAGGTTGGCGTAGAGGCCGGGCGCGCCGGGGCGGCGCACGAGGATCAGGTCCTCGTCCTCGAGCTCGGCCAGCGGCACCGGCGTCGTCGCCGCGCGCGGCACCGACGCGAGCCGGTGGTCCAGCGGCAGCGCCAGCAGCGCGGGCTCGGTCAACAGCGTCTCGAAGCTGATGCCCTCGGGCCGGGCGACCGGCACGCGCAGGAAACCGCAATGCAGCCGCGCCTTCACGATCGCCTCGATCAGTCCGGCGGCGTGGTTCTCGGTCATCGTCAGCGCGATGCCGGGATGTTCGCCGCGACAGGCGCGCAACACCGCCGGCGTGTAGGCATGCGCGGCCGCCGAGCTGGTGAAGCCGATCGCCAGCAGCCCGTGCTGGCCGCCGGCCAGGCGCTCCATGCGGTCGCGCATGTCGGCGTAGTCGCGCAGCAGGCGCCGGGCCTCGTCCAGGAACTGCCGCCCGCCGTCGGTCAGGCTCACGCCCTTCGGATGGCGATGCAGCAGCGCCAGGCCCAGCTCCTGTTCCAGCGTCTTGATCTGCTGGCTCAGCGGCGGCTGCTGCATCCCGAGCAACGCGGCGGCGCGGGTCATGTGGCCGGTCTCCGCGACCGTCACGAAGTAGCGCAGGTGTCGCAGGTCCATGTCTTGTCTCCAGGTCCGAAGGCTCGCCGCTGCCGTCCCCCGCCGAGGTGAGGAAAGCTACGTACGTCCCATATCGAAAACGTCTCGGACTCCGCGAATCAGTGTATTTGACGCTATGAATCGCCGTCTCTAAGGTCGGCCCCGGATCCCAAGAACCGTCCGAGAACGGTCCGGCGGTCAGTACGACGAACGGTCCCGGCGAGGACACGACAACAACCACACGGAGACAACGTGAAGCAGACGAATCGACTTTCGGGAGCCGCCTCGGCGGCGCGCGCGGCCCTGGCCTTGGGCGCGGCGTTGGGGGCGGCCGGCGCGCAGGCGCAGACGAGCAGCGTGCAGCTGTTCGGGCTGATGGACATCGGCGTGCAGGCGCTCAAGGCCAGCGGCACCGACACCCGCTACCTGGTCAACAGCGACGGCAACACCTCCAGCCGCTTCGGCGTGCGCGGCACCGAGGACCTGGGCGGCGGGCTCAAGGTCGGCTTCTGGCTGGAGTCGGCGGTGGCCGTCGACGACGGCACCAGCGGCGCGACCAGCACCAACAACAAGGACTCGGTCAGCGGCGGGCTGACCTGGGGCCGGCGCGCGACGGTGCAGGTCTCGGGCCACTGGGGCGAGTTGCGGCTGGGCCGCGACTACGTGCCCTCGTTCGGCAACCTGACGACGTCGATGCATCCGTTCGGCACCAACGGCGTGGGCAGCTCGGGGATCATGTTCTATCCGGTGCCCGCCAACGGCACGACGGCGCGGACCAACGTGCGGGCGTCCAACTCGATCGGCTACTTCACGCCCTCGGGCATCAACGGCTTCTACGGCCACGCGATGCTGGCGCTGGGCGAGCAGGGCGCCGGGCCGACGCGCAAGGACGGCCAGTTGACCGGCATTCGCATCGGCTGGCGCAACGAGACCTTCAACGGCTCGGCGGCGATCTCCAAGACCCGCTACGCCACCGGCGACTACACGCAGAGCAACGTCGGCATGTCCTACCAGTGGGGGCCGGCCAAGCTGATGGCGCTGTGGGGCCGCAACGAGGTCGGCATCACCAGCACCACCGCGACGATGCTGGGCACGCAGTGGCAGGTGTGGCCGCAGGGCGAGCTGCGCTTCGCCTACACCTGGCTCAAGGCGAAGAACGTCGCCAGCGACGCCACGCACATCGCCATCGGCTACGTGCACGACCTGTCCAAGCGCACCGCGCTGTACACCAACCTGGCCAAGGTGGACAACAAGGGCCGCGGCACGCGCTTCAACGTCGGCCTGGCGACGACGCAGCCCGGCGGCGACAGCGGCGGCTTCGAGGCCGGCGTCCGCCACAACTTCTGACACGCGCTTCAACCCCCAGCAACGAAGGAGCACGACCATGCCGTCCACCATGATGAAGTTTTCCTGGCGCCTGGCCGGCGCGGTCGCGCTCGCGGCCGCGGCGCTGGCGCCGTCCGGCGCGCGCGCCGAGGCCACGAAGATCCTGTTCGTCGGCAACAGCTACACGTTCGGCCGCATCGATCCGGTGATGAGCTACAACGCCGCCAACGTGCACGACCTCACCGCGTCGATGTACGCCACCAACCCGAGCGGCGCCAACGGCTTCGAGCCCCATCCCTGGGGCGGCGTCGCGGGCATCTTCAAGCAGTTCACCGTGCAGGTCGGGCTGGACTACGACGTGTCGATCTCGGCGCGCAACGCGGCCTCGCTGCGCGGGCAGTTCCTCAACACCAACAACGCCGGCTGGGATCTGCGGGGCAACATCGGCTCGCAGGCCTGGGACAAGGTGGTGCTGCAGGAGCAGAGCGACGAGCCGCTGACCAAGCAGGCCGGGCTGTCGTCCAACCCGGCCTACTTCAACACGTACACCAACCTGATCGAGAACTGGGTCCACCAGGGCAACGCGCTGAGCTACCGCGAGCGCGACCTGATCGGCGGCACCAACGCGAAGTGCGCCGAGATCACCGGCGCGTCGACCGGCACCTGCTCGCTGCTGCGCAACGTCGCGGCCAACGCCAATGCCAACGCGGCGGCCGACGTGTACCTGTACCAGACCTGGGCGCGACCCAACCTGGTCAACGCGCCCAGCACGACGGTGACCGACGAGAACACCGGCGAGATCATCCCGACCGGGCAGCCGGCGCCGTCGTTCTATCCGACGCTGCAGGCGATGACCGACGACCTGAAGCAGGCCTACGCGGCGGCGGCGCTGCTGGCGGGGGCGGACGGCTCGGGCGGCATCAAGGGGATCGCGCCGGTGGGCGAGGCCTTCATGCGGGCGATCGCCGCGGGCTTCGCGACGCCGGACATGTACGCGGCCAACGCGGCCACCGACGGCCTGCTGGACCTGTGGTTCGACGACGGCACCCATGCGAGCAAGTACGGCTCCTACCTGAGCGCGCTGACGCTGTTCGGCACGATCACCGGGCTCGATCCGTCGGTGCTCGGCTTCAACGAGATCGCCGCCCGCGACCTCGGCATCAGCGCGCGCGACGCGCTGCTGCTGCAACGCGTGGCGAGCGAACAGCTCGGCTTCGCCGCCGCGGTGCCGGAGCCAGGGTCGTTCGCGCTGGCCGGGCTGGGCGTGGCGATGTTGTGGATGTGGCGTCGCCGTCGCCACGAGCGCACGGCGACCGCGGGCGCGGTGCCCGCCATGCCGGCTTGACCGCCCTCGCGGACGAGCCGGATTCCTGAAGGGAGATGAGGATGACGATGAAGCAGGGCGCCGCGACTGGCGCCAGGAAGACACGCGCCGGAAAGACCGGTGACGGGAAGATGGGTGCCGGGAAGACGGGCGCGCTGGCGTTCGCCGCGGCGATGGCGCTCGGCGCGCTCGGCCTGATGGCCGGCACGTCGGCGGGCGCGAAGACGCCTGATGGCGCGAAGGCTCCGGAGGGCGCGAAGTTCGACATGGCGGCCGAGGCCGCGCCCGCGACGACGGCCTGCCCATCGGGCGTGGGCGAGGGCGCGCGCTGCCTGACGGGCCAGGACAGCGCGGGCGCGTTCTACATGATCGTGATGCCCAAGGCCTGGAACGGCGACCTGGTGGTGCATGCGCATGGCGGGCCGTTCCTTGGCGCGCCCACGCTCAAGCGGGTGACCGAGGACGTCGAGCGCTGGACCATCATGCCGAGGCTGGGTTACGCGTTCGCGGCGTCGAGTTACCGGCAGGGCGGCGTCGCGGTGACGGCCGCGGCGGAGGACAACGAGCGCCTGCGGCGGCTGTTCATCGACAAGGTCGCCAAGCCCAGGCACGTCTACCTGCACGGGCAGTCGTGGGGCGCGAGCGTCGCGGCCAAGGGCGCGGAGCTGTTCGCCGACGGCAAGCCGTACGACGCGGTGCTGCTGACCTCGGGCGTGCTGGGCGGCGGGACGCGCAGCTACGACTTCCGGCTCGACCTGCGGGTCGTCTACCAATCCCTGTGCCGCAACCACCCGCTGCCCAGCGAGCCGCAGTACCCGTTGAACATCGGGTTGCCGCTGGATTCGACGATGAAGCAGCACGACCTGGCCAAGCGCGTGGACGAGTGCCTCGGGCTGAACAAGCCGGCGGCGGAGCGCACGCCGGAGCAGGCAGCGAAGGTGAAGACGATCGTCGACGTGGTGCACATCCCGGAGCGCAGCATCCAGTCCCACCTGAACTGGGCGACCTGGCACTTCCAGGACATCGCGTTCAAGCGCACCGGCGGCGCGAGCCCGTTCGGCAATGTCGGCGCGGTGTACGCGGGTTCCGCCGACGACGCCGCGCTGAACGCCGGCGTCGCGCGCTACACGGCCGATCCGAAGGCGGTGGCGACCCTGTCGGCGGATGCGGACCTGGGCGGGCGGATTCCGGTGCCGGTGCTGACGGTCCACGCGATCCATGATCCGACGGCGATGGTGGAACTGCAGGAGAGCTTCGGCCGCACGATGGCCGCGGCCGGACGCGGCGACGCGCTGGTGCAGACCTTCACCGGCGACAAGGACCACAGCTACCTGAGCGATCCGACCTACGCGGCGCTGATGTCGGCGCTGTCGACCTGGGCGACGCAGGGAAAGAAACCGACGCCCGAGTCGATCGCCGCCGGCTGCGAGAAGGCCAGGGAGAAGCTGGGGCAGACCTGCCGTTTCGAGCCGAAGTACCAGGTCCAGCCGCTCGAGTCGCGGGTGGCGAAGCGGGATCGGCCCTGATCGTCCCCCGACGGTGTCCCCACTTTGGGAGAAGCCAATCCCCGCTTGGAGGGGAAGAATCGACGGCTCCGATCCAAGGAGCCTGCCATGTTCACCGACCTCATCCGCATCGGCCGCGAGGACGCGCCGCAAGGCAACCGCCGCGATTTCATGGAGGCCGCGGCCGCGCTCGGGCTGAGCGTGATGGCCGGGCCGGTGCTGGCGCAGGCGGGACAGGGCGGCGCGCCTGAGCTGATCCTGCGCAACGGCCGCGTCACGACGATGGATCCCGCCAGGCCCGAAGCCAGCGCCATCGCGCTGCGCGATGGTGTCGTGATGGCCGTCGGCACGGATGCCGAGATCGGCAGGCTCGCCGGCTCGAAGACCCGCATCGTCGACCTCGAGAAGCGCCGCGTGATCCCGGGCCTGACCGACTCCCACATGCACATCATCCGGGGCGGCCTCAACTTCAACATGGAGCTGCGCTGGGACGGCGTGCGCTCGCTCGGCGCGGCGCTGCTGATGCTCAAGGAGCAGGCGGCGCGCACGCCGGCGCCGCAGTGGGTCCGGGTCGTCGGCGGCTGGAACGAGTTCCAGTTCGACGAGAAGCGCATGCCGACGCTGGCCGAGCTCAACGCAGCCGCGCCCGACACGCCGGTGTTCGTGCTCAACCTCTACAACCAGGCCTTCCTGAACCGCGCGGCGCTGCGCGCGGTCGGCTACACGAAGGACACGCCGCAGCCCGCCGGCGCGATCATCGAGCGCGACGCGCGCGGCGAACCCACCGGGCTGCTGCTCGCCGAGCCGAACGCCTTCATCCTCTACAACACGCTGAACCTCGGCCCCAAGCTCGATCCGGAGCAGCAGCTCAACTCGACGCTGCACTTCATGCGCGAGGAGAACCGGCTCGGCGTGACCTCGGTGGGCGACGCCGGCGGCGGCTTCCAGAACTACCCGGACGACTACGCGATCATCGACAAGCTCGCCAAGGAAGGCCGGCTGACGGTGCGCATCGCCTACAACCTGTTCCCGCAGAAGGCGAAGCAGGAACTGGCCGACTTCCAGCGCTGGGCCCGCAGCGGGCGTCCTGGCGACGGCACCGACTTCTACAAGCTCAACGGCGCCGGCGAGATGCTGGCCTTCAGCGCGGCGGACTTCGAGGACTTCCTGGTGCCGCGGCCGGAGATGCCGGCGTCGATGGAAAGCGACCTGGAGGGCGTGGTGCGTTTCCTGGCCGGCAACGGCTGGCCCTGGCGCATGCACGCGACCTACAACGAGACGGTGTCGCGCAGCCTGGACGTGTTCGAGAAGGTCCATCGCGATCACCCGATCGACAAGCTCGGTTGGTTCTTCGACCACTGCGAGACGGTGACGCCGCAGAACCTGGAGCGGATCAAGCGCCTGGGCGGCGGCATCGCGGTGCAGAACCGGATGTCGATGCAAGGCGAGTACTTCATCCGGCGCTACGGGCTGAAGGCGACGGCGGAGACGCCGCCGGTCAAGCGGATGCTGGAGATGGGGCTGCCGGTGTCGCTGGGCACCGACGCGACGCGGGTGAACAGCTACAACCCGTGGCAGGCGCTGTACTGGCTGGTGTCGGGCCGCACGATCGGCGGCACGGTGCTGTATCCGGAGGAACGCCGGCTGGACCGCCTGGCCGCGCTGCGGCTGATGACGGCGGACGGGGCCTGGTTCTCGCGCGAGACCGGGAAGAAGGGCGTGCTCAAGGCCGGGGCGTTCGGCGACCTGGCGGTGCTGGACCGCGATTTCCTGACGGTGCCCGAGGACCAGATCCAGGACATCACCTCGGTGCTGACCGTGGTGGCGGGCAAGCCGGTGCATGGTAGCGGGGCCTACGCGGCGCTGGCGCCGGCGCTGCCGCCGGCGATGCCGGACTGGTCGCCGGTGCGCAGCTATGGCGGCTACCAGGCGCGCAAGGGCTCGACCTCGTCATCGACGAGCGACGCGGAACGCCGCTACCAGTACGCCGCGAGGTGCGGCTGCGCCAGCGCCTGCGGCGTGCACGGCCACGATCACGCGGCGGTGGCCAGCGCCGCGCGCGATGCGTCGGCGGCGCAGGCCTTCTGGGGCGCGATGGGGTGCAGTTGCTACGTGTGAGGGCGCTTCCGCAAGCGCGTCATCAGGGCGAAACCGTCATCCGTGTCTCGCCCGGCCTGAAGTGCCGCAGCAGCTTGCAATCGACGGGGGACGGATGGCAGAGACGGGCCGTGATCGACCGATCCGCTTCCGGGCTGAGCACGAGTTCGTGATCGTGTGGAGCGAAGCTGAGCAACGCCTTCTCGAGCGCGGGCCGGGGAAGGTCCGGCAGCCGTTCAGCGATCCAGTTCAGGTTGACGAGGTGGCCGCTCAGGAGTCCGCCGGGATCGAGCACGGGGACGCCGTCGTGGATCGATAGCGTGGCGCCCGCATGCAGCACCGGCGATTGGGACACCAGCGCGAGGTGGGTACAAGCGGTGCCGCAGCGGCCGCGCACGTCGACCTGGCGGAACGCCAGCGCGCGATCGAGGGATAGACGCGCATACAGCGGGTCGCCGCCGTCGACGTCTTCGAAGTGCACGGTGTCGATGCGCATGTGGGTCTCGAAGAGCCGCTCCAGGCGGCGGATGTCGGCGTCCTTGAGATGACCGTTCCGAATCCAGAGATCTCGATCCTGGATCGTGATGGACACCGAGGAGACGTTGAATGGCGCGAAGGCACGAACGACCAGGAGGATCGCCGTCAGGGCGATGACGAGCAGGACAGTGAGCTTCATGCCGGCAGTCTCCGGGCCGGCTACTCACGAGCGCCTTCAGGGTTTGCGTGACGAATCGCTTTCCCGATGAATTCGATGGGTGGAAGGCGTGGCACGCACTGACCATTGCAAGTGGGATGCGTCCATCGAATCGGCGATCCGCTTCGGACGGCCTTCGGGAATGTCCCAGGCGAATGGCGCATCGGCGCCACGGTCTCAATGACCCGACAAGACACTCCGCCTTGGAACCGAACGTCGAACGTCAGTACGCGTCTTCTGGCGCGCGGTCAGGGCGCGTCGGCGATCCCGAACAGCCTCGCCGCATTGCCCCAGGCGATCTTCCTCGCCGTGTCCGCGGGCAGGTCGCCGAGCCACGTCCGGTACGACGTCATCGTCGCGTCGTAGGCCTGCCAGCGCTGATTCACCCAGGTGTCGGAGCCGATGAGGAACCGGTCCGGATACTTCACGATCAGCGCCCGCCAGTCGGGGCAGAGCCGGCCGTCCTCGCAGGTCAGGCCGGGCCGGTAGGACAACTCGCCCATCAGCTTCGGGTACTTCGCGAGCAAGGCCGCCACGCGCTCGATCGGCGCGCCGTCGATGCCGGTGTGCGCCCAGATCAGCATCGCCTCGCGGCCCTTGCTGGGCGTCGCGTCCATCAGCAGCTCGATCGCCTCGTCGTCCACGTGCGCCAGCACGACCAGCGCCTTCTCTTCCGCGAGCGCCATCAGCTTGCGCGCCACCGGACCGCGTGCATTCGCGCTGTCGTAGAGGTGGAACTCGCCGATCCCGCGGTACGGGCCCGACGCGGTGCCGCGCGCCAACTCCTCCTGGACCATGCGATGGATGCTCTCGTCGCGGAACCAGTTGTCGTAGTCCGCTCGCGTGCGATAGAGCCGGATGAAGGGCACGACCGTCACGCCGGCGGCACGCGTCTCCGCCAGCGATGCCAAGGCGCGCGTGCCGTCGTTGGGACGCGAGTTCGACAGGATCGCCTTCACCCCGTTGCGCTTCATCCGCGCGAGCACGTCCGCCGGCGGATGCGGGCCCTCGCGGCCGTTCCAGGCTTCCTCGTTGTAGTGCAAGTGCGCGTCGAAGATCGGGCCCGTGTACTCTGCGGCTCGGACATCGCGCGCCGCAGCGAGGGACATCGCCATCGCGGCGAGGAACGGCAGCAGCAGACGCGGGGCAGGGCGCATGGGGAGCTCCGGGGCGGTCGGGTTTCGGCAGATTCTGCGCGGGAACCAGCCTTGCCCGCCACGGGCGACATCGCCAGTCGCCTCATGGAGTCTCGTCATGCCTCATTTCCCGCTCCGCAGCCTTCGCCCCGCCGATCTCATCCGTGAATCGCTGATCGCCGGCCTCGCCTCCGGGCTGCTCTCGGCCCTCGCCGTGTCCTGGGGAAGCCGCGCCGGCGGCCATCGCGCCGTGGCCGGCCTCAACGCACCCAGTCATTGGCTGTGGGGCGACGAGGCCCTGGCGTCCGACGAACTGAACCTGCGCCACACCGCCGTCGGCGTGACCACGCACCTGGGCTCGGCGCTGTTCTGGGGCAGCATTTACGCGCTGATGCGCGGCTGGCATCGCCGCCCGACGCCGGTCAACGCCGCCACCGACGCGATCACCCTCACGGGCGTCGCGCTCGTTACCGACTACCTGCTCGTGCCCAAGCGCCTGACGCCGGGCTTCGAGGCGCGGCTCACGCCGCCGCGCCTGGGTGTCGTCTACCTCGCGCTGGCCGGCGGGCTGCTGCTCGGCGCGTTGTGCAGCGAACGGGATTGACCAGGGCGTGACGGCCCGGGCCGTGGCCGTCCCGGCAACCGCGTGGCCGCCGCCGGCCTCAGCGGCCGTGGCGGCGGCATCGGTCGCGCGAAGGATTCACTCGATCGACAGCACGGTCACCGACCGCGCCGGCAGTTTCAGCGTCCGGCCCAGCGTGAGCCGTTCGCCCGACATCACGTCCAGCGCCGACTCGCCGCCGCGCAGCATCTCCGGGAAGCGCGCCAGGTCGAGCTCCCGCGCCTCGCGCGCCTTGTTCATCACCAGCATCACGCGCCGGCCAGCCAGGCCCTTGGCCGCGTCGTAGCGGAACAGCACATAGCTCTCGGCCATCGGCGCGTACTGCATCAGCGCGCCGTCATGCACCAGCCGCTCGCCCTTGCGCCAGTTCAGCAGGCGCTTGAGCCACGCCTGCGCGCCGGCCTGTCGCTCGCCCAGCCCCGCGCCGGTGAACGCGTTGACCGCGTCGCCGGCCCAGCCGCCGGGGAAGTCCGCCCGCACCGCGCCGTCGTCGCGGTGGCGCGGGCTGGTCATCAGGATCTCCGAGCCGTAGAAGAACTGCGGAATGCGCCGCACCACGCCCAGGTAAGCCCAGGCCATCTTCGTCAGGTCCAGGTCCTCGTGCAGGACGCTGTAGGTCCGCGGCGTGTCGTGGTTGCCCTCGAACAGCACCAGGTTGGCCGGGTCCGGATAGACGAAGTCGTGCGCCAGCGCCTCGTACAGCCGCGTGAAGCCGCCGTCGTGCGAGTCCGGCTGGTTCAGCCCCGCCAGCAGCGCCTCCTGCAACGGGAAGTCCATCAGGCTGGGCAGCGACGACACGTAGCCGTCGTGGTTGCGCTTGCCCGCCTGCCAGTACGACACCACCGCGGGATGCGGGCTCCACTCCTCGCCGACGATGTTGAGCCGCGGGTACTCGTCCTTGAGCCGCTTCGACCACGCGGCCAGGAAGTCCTTGTCCGAGTAGCTGTAGGTGTCCGTGCGCACGCCCGCCAGGCCGGCCGTCTCGATCCACCACAGGCTCATCTGCGTCAGGTAGGTCGCCACCAGCGGCTGGCGCTGGTTCAGGTCGGGCATGCCCGGGCTGAACCAGCCGTCGCTGAAGCGCTTGCGGTCGCTCGGCGCCGCGTACGGGTCCTGCAGCGACATCCGCGCGTGATGCGTCTCGGTGTACTGGGGCCAGGTATTGACCCAGTCCGCCGTCGGCAGGTCCGACATCCATGCGTGATGCCCGCCGATGTGGTTCAGCACGATGTCCTGGATCAGGCCCAGCCCATGGCGCTTGGCCTCGGCGGACAGGCGCACGTAGTCGGCGTTGGTGCCGAAGCGCGGATCGATCTTGTAGAAGTCGGTCGCGCCGTAGCCGTGATAACTCCACTGCGGGCTGTCGTTCACCGACAGCGGCGTCGGCCACAGCATCGTGAAGCCCATCGCCGCGATGTAGTCCAGGTGCGCCGTCAGGCCCGCCAGGTCGCCGCCGTGCCGGCCGCCCGGGTCGTCGCGGCGCAGGCCCTCGGCCATGCCGGGCACCTCGTCGTTGCCGGGGTCGCCGTTGGCGAAACGGTCCGGCACCACCAGGTAGATCGCGTCCTTCGGCCCGAAGCTCTCGCGCTGCGCCGATCCCGGCGCGCGCTCGCGCAGCGGGTAGCGGTGCTCGGCGACGAGCTGGCCGTCACGCTTGAAGCGCAGCGTCAGCGTGCCGGGCCGGGCGGTGGGCAGGAGACGCAGGTCGACGAACAGGTAATTCGGGCTGTCCCCGCGCCGCGTGCCCGCCAGCGCCACGCCGGGCACCGGGTCGAGCTCGATCTGCAGCGCGCCGATGCCGGCGCCGTGCAGCATCAGCTGCAGTTCGGGCGACTTCATGCCGACCCACCAGTCCGGCGGCTCGACGCGGTCGATCGTCACCGCGGCGGTGGAGGAGACGGGAGCGGCCGTCGCGGCGGCGGCGGGAGTGTGCGTCATGACGAGAAGGCTCAAGGCGAGGGAAACGAGGGGCAGCGGAAGGCGGGTCAGGGCGGTCATCCTGCACGGCCTTCAGCGAAGACGGAAGACCTGCACCGACTGCGGCGCGACGGTCAGCATCAGGCGGCCCCGCGCGTCGACGACCGGTGCCGCCCCGCGCGACGCGCCCTTGGCGGGGACTGCGCTCGCGGCGGCAGCGCCGACTGTACGGTCCGTGCCGACCGCGCCACCCGTGGCGGCGGCGGTCGAGGCGGCGTGCAGCACGCGCAGCCGCGCCTTCGGCGGCAGCCCGGGCAGTGCGATGTCCGCCGCCTGCTGCCCATAGTTGATGACGACCAGCACGCGCTGGCCCTGGAAGACGCGCTGGAAGCTCAGCACGCGGCCTTGCGCGAGCGGCGCCTCGTAGCGGCCGCGGGCGATCGCCGGCTGGCTGTTGCGCAGCGCCAGCATCGCCTTGTAGAAGTTCAGCAGCGAGCCCGGATCGGCCGCCTGCGCCCGCGCGTTGTGCGTGGCGATGTTGGGCGAGATCGGCCGGAACGGCGTGCCGCCGGAGAAGCCGCCGGCGTCGGCGGTCCAGCTCATCGGCGCGCGCAGCGGCGCGTCGCCGGGCAGGCCTGGCACGCCGGCCTGGCCGATCTCCTCGCCGTAGTAGAGGAAGGGCGTGCCCGGCAGCAGCAGGTAGGTCGCGGCGGCCAGCTTGTAGCGCGCCTCGTCGCCGTCGAACTGGTCCCACGGCCGCTTGCCCGCGAAGATGTCGTGATTGCTCAGCATCGTCGCCATCGACAGCGGCGACTCGGCGAAGAACCGCGCGACCTGCGCCACGGCCTCGTCCGCGCCGTCGCCGCCCTTGGCCGCGTCGATCACCGCGCGCTCCAGCCCGAAGGCGAACGCGCTGCCGCACAGGTCCTGGCGCGTGTAGACCTTGGGCTCCGCGGTCGCCTCGCAGACGACGAAACGATGCGGATAGCGCTTGATCTGCCGCGTGAACCAGCCGGTCAGCGCGCGGCTCTCGGGCTGGTCGTTCCAATCCTTGGCGTTGTTCTCGATCAGGTGCGGCACCGCGTCGAGCCGGTAGCCGTCCAGCCCGCGGTTGAGCCAGAAGCGCAGGTTGTCGGCGTGGTACTTCACCACCGCCGGGTTGCGCATGTCGAAGTCCGGCATGTGCGGCCCGAACGTGGCGAAGTAGCGCGGCGTGCCGGCCGGCGCGTCGGGCTTGGGCGGGGCGCTCGCGCCTTCGGCGACCTCGGGCACTTCCTCGCCGGGCAGGTACCACGGCGTCTTGCCCCAGATGTCCCAGTCCTTGAGCGCGGGCAGGGGCTCGGTCGTCCACACGAACCAGTCGCGCCAGGGGCTCGCCGGATCGGACACCGCGGAGCGGAACAGCGGGTGCTCCCGCGCGCCGTGGTTGATCACGTAGTCCATCACCACGCCGATGCCGCGCCGGTGGGCCTCGCGGATCAATGCGTCGAAATCGGCCAGCGTGCCGTATTGCGGCTCGATGGCGCGGTAGTCCGTCGTCGCGTAGCCGTGGTCGCGGTCGGCGCTGGCGGTGATCGGCATCAGCCAGATTCCCTTGATGCCGAGGTCCTTCAGGTAGTCCAGCCGCTGGGTCACGCCGCGCAGGTCGCCGATGCCGTCGCCGTCGCTGTCCTGGAAACCGCGGACGAAGATCTCCATGAACGCGCCGTGCTGCCAGCCCTCCGGCAGCGTGCCGCGGCCGCGGACCTCGGGCACCGGGGACAGGTCGACCGGCGCGGCGACGCGGGCCGCCGCCGCGGTGGGCGCGACGCTCGCCGCGTCGGCGGGGCGGCCGGCGGCCAGCGCGGCCGTCCCGCTCAGGACGGCCAGCAGGGCGGCGACGGTCGGGCGGTGAGTCATCTCACGGTCTCCAGATTTTGTTCTGTAGCAAAAGTACAAAAGCGGCCAGAGTCTCCGAAAGCCGCCGCGCCGCAGCATAGAAGGAATGACCTATGAAGGGAAGTCCTGATCGTTCGGCGATGTAGTTTTGCTACTATCCAAAACCAATCAGCGGTGACGACCCCGGTCGGCGCCGAACTCGAAAAACAACACTTCGTTGGAGACCCGATGGGCCCGCGTTCGACCTCGTCCCGACCCTGGCCGTTGATGGCCGCGCTGATCCTTGGCGGACTGGTCGCGCAGCCGGCGGCGGCCGGCCCGGCGGGGGCCTCAAGCCTCTCAAGCGCCTCGAGCCCCTCGAGCTCCTCAGGCCCCTCAGGCTCCTCAGGCTCCTCGGGCGACGCGGACGCGTCGCTCGCCGCCTGCGTGGCCGAGCTGGCGACGATGCTGGCGGCGCAGTCGGCCACGCTCACCGTGACGCAGCCGTCGCCCCAGCCGGTGTGGCTCGACGCCCGCCGGCTGCGCTGGCCGGGCGTCACGCTGGCGGCGGGGGAGGTCGTGCGCCTGCATCACGCCGCGACGGGCGCGCTGAGCCTCTCGCAGGGGCGGCTCGCCGGCGCGGACCGCAGCGTGACGCTGGTGCCGTCGACCCAGCCGCTGACCGGCGAGCTCGCCGCGAAGACCGCCTACCTGGGCGCAGGCGCGGAACTCGCGCTGCCGGACGCCGGCGCGCCGGGGGAGGTGGCCGCGCTGCATCGGGGGCAAACGCTGCTCACCGTCGAGGATGCGCAAGGGCGGGTGCTGCGCTGGAGCGCGGCGCAGGCGGCGCTGGCGCTCGACGAGCTGTACGCCGCTGCCGAGAACGAGCCGGCACTCGGCGTGGCGCTGACGCCCAAGGGCGCCGCCTTCAAGCTGTGGGCGCCGACGGCCGACCGCGTCGAGCTGTGCGCCTACGACGGCCCCGACAGCGCCGCCCGCGCGCGCTTGCCGCTGACCCGCGACGACGCGACCGGCATCTGGGCGGCGCAGGCGACCGGCGTGCCGGCCGGTGCGTACTACCGCTACCTGGTCGAGGTCTTCGTCCCCGGCCTGGGCCGCGTCCGCAACCTGGTGACCGACCCGTACTCGGTGAGCCTGTCGGCGGACTCCGCGCGCAGCTACGTCGCCGATCTCGGCGAGTCGCGCCTGAAGCCGCCCGGCTGGGACGCGAGCCGCATCCCGGATCGGGTGAAGACGCCGACCGACATGGTCATCTACGAGCTGCACGTGCGCGACTTCTCGCGCGACGACCGCAGCGTGCCGGCCGCGATGCGGGGCAAGTACCTGGCCTTCACGCAATCGCAGTCGCAAGGCATGCGCCATCTGCGCGCGCTGGGGGCCGCGGGCCTGACGGACGTGCACCTGCTGCCGGTGTTCGACTTCTCCTCGGTGTCCGAGCGGACCTGCGCCAGCCCGGGCTCGGTGCAGGCGATCGGCGAGCGCAGCTGCTTCAACTGGGGCTACGACCCCTTCCACTACACGGCGCCGGAAGGCAGCTACGCCAGCGACGCCAACGACGGCGCGGTGCGCGTGCGGGAGCTGCGCGCGATGGTGATGGGCCTGCATGCCGCCGGCCTGCGCGTGGGCATGGACGTGGTCTACAACCACACCAGCGCGTCCGGCCAGGCCCCGCATTCGGTGCTGGACCGCATCGTGCCGGGTTACTACCAGCGGCTGGACGCGGCCGGCAAGGTCGAGCAGTCCACCTGCTGCGACAACACCGCCACCGAGCACCGGATGATGGGCAAGCTGCTCGTCGACTCGGTGCTCACCTGGGCGCGGGCGTACAAGATCGCCTCCTTCCGCTTCGACCTGATGGGCCACCAGCCGCGCGCGGTGATGGAGCAGCTGCAGGCGCGGCTCAAGCGCGAGCTGGGCCGCGAGGTGCAGTTGATCGGCGAGGGCTGGAACTTCGGCGAGGTCGCCAACAGCCGGCGCTTCGTGCAGGCGTCCCAGCTGTCGCTCAACGGCACAGGCATCGGCACCTTCAGCGACCGCGGCCGCGACGCGGTGCGCGGGGGCTCGGCCGGGGATTCGATCGCCGACACCATCGACAACAAGGGCTTCGTGGTCCCGCTGGCGGCGGAGCAGGCCGGCCAGGGCGGCGCCCCGGGCGGTGCGGCGCGCCGCGAGGAGCTGCTGCGCCAGGGCGACCTGCTCAAGCTGGCGATGGCGGGCACGCTGCGCGGGTATGCGTTCCAGACCGCCGACGGCCGTCGCGTCACCGGCGAGCAGCTGCCGTACGGCGACCAGCCCGGCGGCTACGCGTCGGTGCCGGCCGAGGTCGTCAACTACGTCGAGAACCACGACAACATGACGCTGTTCGACGCGCTGATGGCCAAGCTGCCGCGCGACACCAGCGACACGGACCGCGCCCGCACGCAGGCGGTGGCGCTGGGCATCAATGCGCTGAGCCAGGGCATCGCCTACTTCCATGCCGGGGGCGAACTGCTGCGGTCCAAGTCGATGGACCGGAACAGCTACGACTCGGGCGACCGGTTCAACCGGCTGGACTGGAGCCTGCAGGACAACGGCTTCGGCGAAGGGATGCCGTGGTCGGCCTATCAAGGGGTGACGCACCTGGGCCCGTCGTCGGCGTATCACGGGCTGATGGACCCGTCGCGCAAGCCCTGGCCGAGCGTGATCGCCTGGACGAGCCGGGTGTTCCTCGACCAGCTGCGCCTGCGCGCCAGCACGCCGTTGTTCCGGATGGCGGATCCGGCGGAGATCCAGCGCCGGCTGGTGTTCCACAACACCGGGCCGGGGCAGGTGCCTGGGGTGATCGTCGGGCGGATCGATGGCCAGGGAAGGGCGGACGCGGTGTTCGACCGCGTGCTGTTCGTCGTCAACGCCGGGGCGGCGCCGGTCGCGCTGAGCCTGCCCGCCGAGGCCGGCTTCGCCTGGCGGCTGCATCCGGTGCAGCGCGCGGCCGGCGCCGCGGACCGCGTCGTGCGCGAGCAGGCGAGGGCGGACGGCGCGCGAGGCGACTTCCGGGTGCCGGCGCGCAGCGTGGTCGTGTTCGTCGTCGAGCGGCGCTGAGGGTCGTCGCAGGCGCTCGCCACCCCGATTCGCGCCTCGTAAGACCCCTTCCGTCGCGCCGCCGTGCGCGGGCCGCCCGGCGGGACTAGCATCCCATTCCAGCGGCCCTGTCAGAGGCCGCGTTGGAGACGGTCATGGGAACGACGACCCCCGCGTTCGACGCGGCGCCCGCCCGGCGGGCTTCCATCCATTCGGCCTGGCTGGGTGCCGCGCTGGCGGTCCTGGCCGCGCTCGCCGCCTCGGGCTGCGCCCCGATGCCCGAGGTGCCGCCCCGCATGGACACCGCGCCGCTGATCCACGACGAGCTCTTCCCGCCCAGCCCCGACGTCATCGACCCCGACAAGGTGATCTCGTTGACGCCGCAGATGCGCGAGTTCCTGCACCGCAAGATCCCCAACGCCACCTCGCGCACCACGCTGCTGCTGGACTCGCGCGACATGCGCCACACGCTGCTGGACGCGCTCTACACCCGCGGCGAGCTGCAGCTGCAGTACGACGCCGAGACCACCCGCACCGCCGCCGAGGCCTTCGACGCCAAGGCCGGCAACTGCCTGTCGCTGGCGATGATGACCGCTGCCTTCGCGCGCGAGATGGACATGCCCTTCGTCTTCCGCCAGATCTACGACGAGGAGCAGTGGAGCCGCGTCGGCGACCTGCAGGTGGTCTCCAATCACGTCAACATCGCGCTGGGCCGGCGCAAGAACCAGTTCCTGGTGCTGGGCACCGAGGACCCGTCGCTGGTCGTGGACTTCCTGCCCGGCGCGCAGATCTCGCGCCAGCGCGCGATGCCGCTGGACGAGCGCATGGTCGTGGCGATGTACATGAACAACCGCGCCGCCGAGGTGATGGCGCAGGGCCAGCTGGCGCGCGCCTACTGGTGGGCCCGCGCCGCCTGGCTGCACGAGCCGCGGCTGCTGACGGCGCTCAACACGCTGGGCGTGATCTACCGCCGCCACGGCGACACCGCGCTGGCCGAGCGCGCCTTCCGCGGCGTGCTCGCGCGCGAGCCGGCCAACGTGCAGGCGATGGCCAACCTGGCGCAGGCGTTGCGCTTCCAGGGCCGCGTCGAGGAAGCGCAGCGCTTCGAGACCCGGCTGGCGGAACTCCAGCCCTATCCGCCGTTCAAGTTCTTCGACCTCGGCGTCGCCGCGATGAAGGCCGGCGAGTACGCCAAGGCTCGCGACCTGTTCGCCAAGGAGATCGACCGCTCCGCCTACTACCACGAGTTCCACTTCTGGATGGCGCTGGCCAACGTCGGCCTCGGGCGCTGGGACGTCGTGCGCGACGAGCTCAACAAGGCCGAGGAGTACAGCGTCACCACCGGCCAGCGCCAGCTCTACGCGGCCAAGCTCGACAGCCTGAAGGCGAAGATGGAGAAGACCTCGGTGAAGGTCCGCTGAAGGTCCGTTGATGGCCTGCTGATGGCCTGCTGATGGCCCGCTGATGGTCCGCTGACGGTCCGACGAGGCGGCCGGGCCGTCAGCGCGCGGGGAAGGCGATCGGCGCCTCGAGCGGCGGCAGGCCGTGGCGCGCGCGGGCCCGCGTGCAGGCCTCGTCGCCCAGCCCCAGCGGCGCGCGCATGCCGAATTCACGGCACGGCGACGGCCGCCACTCGTAGATGCCACAGCCGGCACGTTCGCCGACCCGGCCTTGCAGCGCCGCGCAACGCGGCTTCGCATGGTCGGTGCCGCGCATCCGGCAGGTCGAGCCGGTGACCTCGACCGCCAGTCCGTCCGGCACGCTGCCGCCCTCGCTCAGCAGTTCATGGCGCGAGAAGTCGACGCGGAAGCTCGCGCAGCAGGCACCGCAACGGGTGCAGGGGTTGTCGGCGAAGGCGGACATGGCGGGCAGGCGGGGCAGGGAACGAAGGAGGGCGGAAAGGGCAGGAAGACGCTGGAAGACGCGAGCGGCGGGCGGATTCGCGCCGCGGGCTCAGCTCGACGCGGACGGGCTGATCAGCGTGTCGTCCTCGGGCGGCGCGTCGGGCAGCACCGGCTCGCGCACGACGGTGACGGTGCAGGCGCATTGCGACACCACCTGCGCCGACACGCTGCCCAGGTAGCGCCGCATCATCGAGCTGGCGCGCGCGCCCATCACGACATGGTCGACGCCGGTCTTGGCGGCGAACTCGATCAACGCGTCGGCGGCGTCCGGCGCCTCCAGCACGTGGAAGGTCAGCCGGCCGTCCTCCAGCGCCAGTTCGCGCGTCATCGGATGCGCCCAGTTCTTCAGCGCGATGAGCTGCTGCACATGGTGGCTGCGGCCCTGCGCGTCGGTCAGCTCGTCCATGCCGATGCGGTTGGTGCGCATCACGCCGACGCAGGCCAGCCGCGCGCCGGGTTCGGTCTGCATCAGGCGGCGCACCACCTCGCGCAGTGCCTCGAGCAGCGCCGGCGTCGCGCCCTGGACGTCGACGGCGGCCATGATCACCGGGCTGCGCGCGACCTGCGCGCCGACGGAGGCGGGCGCGCGTGGTTCCTCGCCCATCGCCAGGAACCAGCGCTTGAAGCGCCGCACCATGCCGCTGCGCTGCAGCTTGTGCGCGCGCGCCGTCAGCGGCACGGCGTCTGGCCGCTGCAGGTCCAGCGCCAGCTGCGCGGCGCTCTGGTAGCGGCGTTCGGCGCGGACCTCCAGGCAGTGCAGCACGATCTCCTGGAACCAGGGCGGCAGCTCGGGCCGGATCGCGCGCGGCGGGATCGGGTCGACGTACAGGCGCCGGCGCAGCTGCCGCACCGAGGTCGGCTGGCCGAACGGGCGCTCGCCCGTCGACAGGTGATAGAGCATCACGCCCAGCGCGAACAGGTCGCTGCGCGGGTCGTTGCGCACGAACTGGACCTGCTCGGGCGACATGTACGGCCCGGTGCCCATCGGCAGCGAGAACTCCTCCTCGAGCAGGTCGGGCAGGAAGTCGTGGCGCGACAGGCCGAAGTCCACCAGCACCACCGAGCCGTCCTTGCGCAGCAGGATGTTGCTGGGCTTGATGTCCAGGTGCACCAGGTGCTGGCGATGCAGGTCGGTCAGCGCGTGCGCGACCTGGATGCCGATCTCCACGACCTCCACCAGCGGCAGCGGTGCCTGGTCCAGGCGCGGGCGCAGGCTTTCGCCCTCGATGCGCTCCATGACGATGTAGGCCTGGCGGCGCCAGTCGCCGCGCGCGACGAAGCGCGGCACGTGCGCGCCCTTGAGCGCGGGCATCAGCATCTGCTCGACCTCGAAGCCGACGATCGTGGCCGGGTCCTCGCCGCCCTTGATGCGGGGGACCTTCATGATCAGCGGGAAGTCCTCGCCGGGCAGCGGCACCTCGCGCCGCACCTGCCACAGGTTGGCCATGCCGCCCTGGTGCAGCCGCGCCTCCAGGACGAAGCCGTCCAGCACCTGGCCGGGTTGCAGCGGCGTGGTGACGGGCGAGGCGGGCGGGGCGGCGTGCGGCGGGGCGGCGTCGTTCATCGATTCAGCGGCCGGCGCCCAGGCGCTGCGCGAGCCGGTCGGCCAGCCCGGCGGGCAGGCCCGGCGCGGCGCGCAGGGCGGCGGCGGCGGCCTCGACATCGTAGGGGACGCGCTGGAAGGTGAGTTCCTCGCTGTCGTGGTCGAACAGCGCGTAGGCCGCGGCCGGGTTGCCGTCGCGCGGCTGGCCGCAGGCGCCGGGGATGACCAGCCACTGCCGGTTGGGCAGCAGCGGGATCGGCACGCCGGGCTGCGGCTTGAAGTCGCCCGCCTTGCCGGTGCCCGACAGGTGGTAGAGCATCGGCTCGTGCATGTGGCCGCAGAAGGTGTAGCGGCATTCGGTGGCATGCAGGCTGCGCATCGCCTCCAGCCGGCCCTGGACGTAGGCGAAGCCGGTCGGGTCGAAGGCGTTGGCGTGCACGTACAGGCAGTCGTCCTCTTCCTCGGACATCGGCAGCGAGGCCAGGAAGGCCAGTTGCGCGTCGCTGAGCCGCGCGCGCGTCCAGGCGATGGCGGCGCGGGCGTCCTCGTTCATCGTCGGGCGCGGGCCCTGCGTCACGCCCAGGTCGTGGTTGCCGGCCACCACGATGGCGCCGTCCTCGCGCAGCGCGCGGACCTGGTCGACGACCCAGCCCGGATCGCTGCCGTAGCCGACGTAGTCCCCGAGCAGCGCGAAGTGTCCGGCGCCCTGCCGCCGGGCGTGGTCGATGACGGCCTCGAACGCCTGGCGGTTGGCGTGCAGGTCGGAGATCAGAGCGGTTTTCATGAGAACGGCAAGGATGCCATGCGCGGCTGACGTCTGGCTTGGCGTGCGCGCGACGGCCATGACGCCGGTGCGCACATCGGGTGGCACGGAGGGCGCCGCGCACACGGGCAGCGTTCGTGGGGCGGCGCTCATTGGAGCGCATTCCGGCGCGGCGGGCTTCCCCGAGGCGAGGGTCTCCCCCTCCGGATGGGCGATGGACAGCGGCGGACGCGGGTTTCACGCGTTGCCGCCGCGCGCGGCTTTGCTACGCTGGCCCAGGACTCGGCGCGCGGGCGGCGAGGCGGGCGCCCCGGCGCCTGCCGGTCGCCGGCGCGGCGTCACGGGGGACAACAAGATGGCGACGTTGGAATTCGGGCGGCCGGCCCGGGGCGTGCGGGACGGCACGCCGGCGATCGATCGTTGGGCGCGCGCCTGCGGGCGGGCCGGCCGGCGGCTGGCCGCGGCCGTGGTGGCGCTGGGCGCGCTGGGTGCGCTGGCATCGGCGCCTGCCTGGGCCGACTGCACACGGCCGATCCGGGTGCCGGTGGCGCCGGTGGGGATGAGCGTCGCGGTCACCGGCGGCGAGGTCGGCGGCGTCTTCCCGGAGGTGCTGCGCAAGGTCGGGGCCGAGACCGGCTGCCAATTCGATTTCATCGTCGTGCCGCGGGCGCGGGTCGAGGCGATGTTCGCCAGCGGCGGCGGCGACCTGCTGCTGCCGGCCACGCGCACTTCGCCGCGCGACGCGCATGGCGACTTCGTGCCGATGATGAAGGCGCGGGCGATGCTGATCTCGCTGGCCTCGGACCGCGCGCCGGTCGAGAGCCTGGCCGACCTGGCCGAACGCCGCGAGCTGCGCGTGGTGGTGGTGCGCGGCTTCGACTACGGCGAGGCCTACCAGCAACTGCTCAGGACGCTGAAGGCGCAGCGGCGGCTGGTGGTCGAGGCCGACCCGGCGGCGGTGGTGCGGTCGCTGGAGCGCAGCCTGGCGGACGTGACGGTGATGGCGCCGTCGATCCTGGCCGGGACGCTGGTGCAGGACGCGCGGACGCGTCCGTTGCTGGACCGGCTGCGGCTGGAGTCGATCGCGGAGCTGGGCTGGGGCGACAGCGGCATCTACCTGTCGCGCCACCTGTCGGCCAAGGACCGCGAGCTGATCGGCGACGCGCTCGAGCGCAACGCGCGCTCCGGCGCGATGTGGCGCGCGGTGCAGAAGCACTATCCGGCCGGGTCCTATGAAGAGGGGCTGAAGCCGCTGCCGGCGGCGAAGTAGGCTGGCGCGGGCATGAAAAAGGCCCGCGCATGGCGGGCCCTGTGTCGCGCGGCGCCTGACGGCGCCATGGCCTCAGCCGATGCGCCCCAGCAGCAGGTACTCCATCAGCGCCTTCTGCACGTGCATGCGGTTCTCGGCCTCGTCCCACACCACCGACTGCGGACCGTCGATCACCTCGGCGGCGACCTCCTCGCCGCGATGCGCCGGCAGGCAGTGCATGAACAGCGCGTCCGGCTTGGCCACGGCCATCATGGCCGCGTCGACGCACCAGTCCGCGAACGCCGCGCGACGCGCCTCGTTCTCGGCCTCGTAGCCCATGCTCGTCCAGACGTCCGTCGTCACCAGGTCGGCGCCGCGGCAGGCTTCCTTCGGGTCCTGGAAGACCTTGTAGCAGCGCGTGTCCTTGATGCCGGCCACCGCCGGGTCGATCTCGTAGCCGCTGGGCGTGCTGACGTGCACCGTGAAGCCGAGGATCTCCGCGGCCTGCAGCCAGGTGTTGGCCATGTTGTTGCCGTCGCCCACCCAGGCCACCACGCGTCCCTTCAGGCAGTCCATGTCGATCGCGCCGCGGCGGTCCATGCCGCGCTGCTCGATGAACGTGAACAGGTCCGCCAGGATCTGGCACGGGTGGTACTCGTTGGTCAGCCCGTTGATCACCGGCACCCGCGAGTGCGCCGCGAAGCGCTCCAGCTTGGTCTGCTCGTAGGTCCGGATCATCACGATGTCGACCATGCGGCTGATCACGCGCGCGCTGTCCTCGATCGGCTCGGCGCGGCCCAACTGGCTGTCGCCGGTGGTCAGGTGCACCACCGAGCCGCCCATCTGGTACATGCCCGCCTCGAAGCTGACCCGCGTGCGGGTCGAGGCCTTCTCGAAGATCATCGCCAGCGTGCGGTCCTGCAGCGGCTGGTACTTCTCGTAGTTCTTGAAGCGCCGCTTGATCGTCGACGCCCGTTCGAACAGGTGGCCGTACTCCTCCGCGCGCAGGTCCTTGAACTGCAGGTAGTGACGCATCAGCGTGTCCCCCGGCTTCATGGCGCGGCGGCCGGCGACTCGGCCAGGAAGGCCTTGACCAGCGGCACCAGGCGCGCGGCGATCTCGGCGGCCTCGGCGCTGGTCAGGATCAGCGGCGGCACCAGGCGGATGACCTTGTCGGCGGTCACGCTCAGCAGCAGGCCCGCGTCCATCGCGCGCGTCAGCAGCACGCCGCAGGGGCGGTCCAGCTCGATGCCCAGCATCAGGCCCTGGCCGCGCACCTCGACCAGGCCGGCCACGCCGGCCAGGCCGTGCTCGATCGCCGCCTTCAGCTCGGCGCCGACGGTGGCGGCGCTGGCCAGCAGGCCGTCGTCCTCCATCACCGCCAGCGTCTCCACGCCGGCGCGCATCGCCAGCGGGTTGCCGCCGAAGGTCGTGCCGTGGTTGCCCGGCCCGAAGACCTTGGCGGCGCGGTCGCCGCAGACCACCGCGCCGATCGGCACGCCCGAGCCCAGGCCCTTGGCCAGCGGCATCACGTCGGGCACGATGCCGGCCCACTGGTGCGCGAACCACTTGCCGGTGCGGCCGATGCCGCACTGCACCTCGTCCAGCATCAGCAGCAGGTCATGCTCGTCGCAGAGCTTGCGCAGGTCCTTCAGGAAGTCGACGCGGGCCGGGTTGATGCCGCCTTCGCCCTGGATCGTCTCCAGGAAGATCGCGGTCACGCCGGGGTTGTCGGCCAGTGCCTTGCGCAGCGCCTCGACGTCGTTCAGCGGCACGCGGACGAACCCCGGCACCAGCGGGCCGAAGCCGGCCTGCACCTTCGGGTTGCCGGTGGCCGACAGCGTCGCGATCGAGCGACCGTGGAAGGCCTTCTCGAACACGATCACCTTCGGGTCGTGGTTGCCGCGGTCATGGCCGAACTTGCGGGCGATCTTGAGCGCCGCCTCGTTCGCTTCCAGGCCGGAGTTGCAGAAGAAGACGTTGGTCAGGCCGGAGAGCGCGCAGAGCTTGGCCGCGAGCTGCTCCTGCAGCGGGACGTGGTAGTAGTTGCTGGTGTGGATCAGCTTGCCCACCTGGTCCCGCAACGCCGCCACCAGCCTCGGATGGTTGTGTCCGAGCGTGTTGACGGCGATCCCGCCCAGGCCGTCCAGGTATCGTCGGCCGGCCGTGTCCCACACCCAGGCGCCTTCGCCGTGCGACAGGGCGATCGGCAGGCGGCCGTAGGTTTGCATCACATGGGGTTCGGTCGGGGCGGCGAACGAGGAGTCCGAGGCGTTCATCAAGTCTCCGAATGCAGTGGAGGGTGGGGGAGAAATCCCGGTCCGGACGGGGCCTGGACCAGGGCTTGGGGGAGAGCGGCGAATTCTACGGGCCGACCCTGGCGGGCGAGGAGATTCCTCCTGGACAGCGACGGCAGCGCGGCTGACCAGCGGGCGAGCAGCATGTCCCCGCGTGCTGCGCCGCAACACATCCAAGGCACAATAGCGGTTTTGCCGGGACGCGTGAGACCGAGTAGCCAATGACTGAGCAGCCCAAGCCGCGAGAAGTGTTCATCCAGGGGATCACCACGGATGGCCGCACCTTCCGCCCGAGCGACTGGGCCGAGCGACTGGCTGGTGCGATGTCCTGCTTTCGGCCCGGCGGCACCCGCAGCGGCCGCGACGCCTACCTCGGTTACTCCCCCTACTGCGTGCCGCGCGTCATCGACGGCATCAAGTGCGTCATCGTCAACGAGGCGCTGAAGTCCGTGGAGCCGATGGCCTGGGACTTCGTCATGAACTTCGCCCGCGACAACAAGCTGCAGGTCGTCGACGCCTGCCTGCTGCCCGACGGCCGCGAATCCGGCAAGGCCTGAGCCTCCGCCCCCTCCGCGACTCCCCTGAACCGGCGGGTCTTCCTGGTCCGATCGGGCCATCGCCTTGCGCCGTCGGCGCGCCTAGCCTTGCGGGTTCGCTTCGACATCCTGTTCAGGCCGCCGGACCATGGCCGTCTTCACCGCCCACGCGGCCCCGCGGGCCGCGGCCGTCCTGCCGGAAGTGCAGGAGCTGCTGCGCCTGATCGACCAGGCCGGACCGCTGGTCCGCGCCCGCGAGCTGGCCAGCGTCGACACCGGGCGGGGTGAACTGCCGGTCATCGGCGTGACGCTGGGCAACCCCGATCCCGCCACGCCCGCGCTGGGGTTCATCGGCGGCGTCCATGGGCTGGAGCGCATCGGCGCGCAGGTGGTGCTGGCCTACCTGGGCAGCCTGGTGCGCCGGCTGCGCTGGGACCTCAGCCTGCATCAGCAGCTCGAGTCGCTGCGCCTGGTGTTCCTGCCGGTGGTCAATCCCGGCGGCGTGTGGGCGGGATCCCGGTCGAATCCGCAAGGCGTGGACCTGATGCGCAACGCGCCGCAGGATGCCGAGCACGGCGTGCCGTTCCTGATCGGCGGCCATCGGCTGACGCGCCGACTGCCGTACTTCCGCGGCCCGGCCGGTGCGCCGATGCAGGTGGAAAGCGAGGCGCTGTGCCGCTTCGTCCGCGAGGAGCTGCTGGGCCGGCCGGTGTCGCTGGTCATCGACTTCCACAGCGGCTTCGGGCTGCGCGACCGGATCTGGTTTCCGTACGCGCGCAGCCGCCGGCCGATGCGGCACCTGGCGGAGGTGCATGCGCTGTGCGAGGTTCTCGACCAATGCCTGTCGCCGCATCCGTACGTGATGGAGCCGCAGAGCCAGCACTACCTGACGCATGGCGACCTCTGGGACCACCTCTACGACGAGTCCCTCACCCTCGATCAGGGGATCTTCCTGCCGATGACGCTCGAAATGGGGTCATGGCTGTGGGTCAAGAAAAATCCGCGCCAGCTACTCTCCCGGCACGGCATGTTCAACCCGCTGATCGAGCATCGACGCCAGCGGGTGCTGAGACGGCACATGGCTTGGATGGATTTCATGACTCGCGCGACGCAGAGCGCGTTCCGGTGGCTGCCGGGGCCGGAAACACGACTTGATCACGGGGAGCAGGCGTTGATTCGCTGGTATCGGAGGAGTGTCCGATGAGCGTGCACACCTGGGTGCTGCTGCGCGGGCTGACCCGCGAGAGCGCCCATTGGGGCGATTTCCCCACCCGCCTGTTGCGGGCGTTGCGCGTGCAGCAGCCGGAGGCCCGGCTGGAGCTGCTCGACCTGCCCGGCAATGGCGACAAGCACCATCAGAGCAGCCCCACGCACGTGGACGCGATGATGGAGGAATGCCGGGCCGAACTGCGCCGCCGCGGCGTGCCGCCGCCGTACCAGGTGCTGGCGATGTCGTTGGGCGCGATGGTCGCCAGCGAGTGGGCGGCGCGCCATCCGGCGGAGCTCGATGCGGTGGTGTTGATCAACACCAGCCTGCGGCCGTTCAGCGCGTTCTTCCGCCGCTTGCGGCCATCGAACTACTGGTCCCTGCTGCTGCTGAGCCTGACGCGGCTGAGCCTGCGCCGGCGCGAGGCCAAGGTGCTGGAGATGACGACCCGGCTGCAGCGGCAGCCGGACCAGGTGATCGACGATTGGGTGTCCATCCAGCGCCGGCATCCGGTGAGGCGCCGCAACGCGCTGAGGCAGTTGTTGGCCGCCGCGCGTTACCGCGCGAGCCTGGCCAAGCCCGAGCCTCCGATGCTGCTGCTGTGCAGCCAGGGCGACGCGCTGGTGGACTGGCGTTGTTCGCAGGCCATCAGCCGCGCCTGGGGCGCGCCGCTGCGGCTGCACAAGCATGCCGGACACGACCTGCCCCTGGACGATGGGGACTGGGTGGCGCGCAACGTCGTGGATTGGCTCCACGTGCGCGAGGTGGTGGGTCAGATCACCACGCCGATCCCGCTCTAGAGACGCCGGGCCTGCCGTGTCGAGCGGTTTCGGGTTGGGATGCGCAGCTAGGCGCGAACCGGAGCCATAGCGGGGCTATGGCGAGGATTCGGAACGACGCTGAGCGCCCAACCCGAAAGCGCTCGGCGCGGCGGGAATGAAAAAGCCCGCCGAAGCGGGCTTGTTCGTGCACCAGAGCTGGATTTGGCTATCAGGCGGCCAGCGCCTTGATCTTGGCGGACAGGCGGCTCTTGTGGCGAGCAGCCTTGTTCTTGTGGAAGATGCCCTTGTCGGCGACGGAGTCGATGACGGGCTGGGCGGTCTTGAACAGGTCGGCGGCCTTGGCCTTGTCACCCGTGACGATCGCCTTTTGCACGTTCTTGATGACCGTGCGGAACTTCGAACGCAGCGCCGAGTTGGCGGCGTTCAGCTTGACGTCTTGACGTGCGCGCTTGCGGCCCGAGGCCAGACGCACGGTTTTCTTCTTGGCTTTGGAAGAGCTTGCCATTGTCTTATGGGTCCAGTTGGTGCAAAGACGGCGAGTATAGCAGGCAGGAATCGAAAAACCAAATCCGAGGTATTGCGAAACGCCCGGGCACCCATAATGCGCGGTCGCCCGCGGGGCGCCGTCTCACTGTCCGCTGAATGAATCTGCTGCGCACTGCCTCCCTGGTCTCGGTTTTCACGCTGCTGTCCCGCATCACCGGGCTGGTCCGCGAGCAGATGGTGGCCGCGCTGTTCGGCGCCAACGCGATGACGGACGCCTACAACGTGGCGTTCCGCATTCCCAACATGCTGCGGCGGCTGTTCGCCGAGGGCGCGTTCGCGCAGGCCTTCGTGCCGGCGCTGGCGGCCTCGCGCGCCCGGGACGGCGACGACGCCACCCGCACCCTGATCGACGCCGTCGCCACCGTGCTGCTGTGGGCGCTGCTGGCGACCTGCGCGATCGGCGTGGTCGGCGCGCCGGTGCTGGTGTGGGCGCTGGGCGCGGGCCTGTCCCGCGACGCGCATGACGCCGCCGTCGTGATGACGCGCTGGATGTTCCCCTACATCGGCTTCATGTCGCTGGTGGCGCTGTCGGCCGGCATCCTCAACACCTGGAAGCGCTTCATCGTGCCGGCGGTCACGCCGGTGCTGCTGAACCTGTCCTCGATCGCGGCCGGCTACGGGCTCACGCCGCTGCTGGCGCGGCACGGCTACGAGCCGATCTACTCGCTGGCCGTGGGCGTGATGGTCGGCGGCGTGCTGCAGCTCGCGGTGCAGGTGCCGGCGCTGCTCAAGCTCGGCCTGATGCCGCGTTTCTCGCTGGGCTGGGCGGGGCTGCGCCGCGCCTGGGCGGACGAGGGCGTGCGCCAGGTGCTGCGCAAGATGGGGCCCGCGCTGCTGGGCGTGGGCGTCGCGCAGCTGTCGCTGCTGATCAACACGCAGATCGCGATCGCGGTGGGCGAGGGCGCCGCGTCCTGGCTGACCTATGCCGACCGGCTGATGGAATTCCCCACCGCGCTGCTGGGCGTGGCGCTGGGCGTCGTGCTGACGCCGCAGCTCTCGGCCAGCCAGGCCAAGGGCGACATGGCGCAGTACTCCGGCCTGCTCGACTGGGGCCTGCGCCTGACGCTGCTGCTGGCGCTGCCCTGCGCGGTCGCGCTGCTGGTGTTCGCCGAGCCGCTGGTGGCCGTGCTCTACCAGCGCGGCGCCTTCACCGCGGCGGACGTCGCCAACACCGCGCGCGCGGTGATGGGCTACGGGCTGGGCCTGATGGGCCTGGTCGCCATCAAGGTGCTGGCGCCCGGCTTCTACGCGCGCCAGGACACCCGCACGCCGGTGCGCATCGCCGTCGGCGTGCTGGTGCTGACGCAGCTGTTCAACGCGGTGTTCGTCTTCGGCCTGAAGATCGGCGTGGCCGGGCTGGCGCTGTCGATCGGCCTGGGCGCGGTGGTCAACGCGTTGCTGCTGCTGCGCGGGCTGCGCCGGCTCGGCAGCTACGTGCCCGAGGCGGGCTGGCCGCTGTTCCTGCTGCGCGTGGCGATCGCCAGCGCGGCGATGGGCGCGCTGCAGTGGTGGCTGGCCGGCCATGTCGCCTGGGTCGGCAAGGGGGCGCATTTCGAACTGGCGCGCGCCGGTTGGATGGCCCTGAGCCTGGGCGGCTCGGCGGTGCTGTACTTCGGCCTGCTGCTGGCGCTGGGCGTGAAGCCGCGCCAGTTCGCGCGCCGCGCGTGATGCCCGCGCGCGGCCCGTGCCGCCCGCGCGGCCGCGTCGCGGGGCAGGCGTAGACTCGGGCGCATGAGTTCACCCCTGCAGTGGACGGTGCCGTCGGCGCTGGACTATTTCTCGACGCTGGTTGCCGACGACGACACGCTGAACCTGGCCGAGGCCGCCACCGCGATCGCGCTGGACGACGTGCCCCGCCTGGACGTGCAGCAGGTGATGGCGGAACTGGACCGCCTGGGCGAACGGCTGCGGCAGCGCCTGCCGGCCGACGCGCCGCCCAGCCACCGGCTGCGCATGCTCAACCAGTACTTCCATGGCGAGCTCGGCTTCGCCGGCAACGTCAACGACTACTACGCGGTCGGCAACAGCTACCTCCACCAGGTGCTGGCGACGCGGCGCGGCATCCCGATCTCGCTGGCGATCATCTACATGGAGCTGGCCACGCATGTGGGGCTGCGGGTCAAGGGCGTCAGCTTTCCCGGCCACTTCCTGATGAAGCTGCGGCTGCCGCAGGGCGAGGTCGTGCTCGATCCGTTCAGCGGGCGGTCGCTGGGGCGCGGCGAGCTCGACGAGTTCCTCAGCCCCTGGCGCGAGCGCGCCGGCCTGATGCCTGAGGAGCCGATGTCGCTGGACGCCTTCCTGGGCACCGCGTCGCCGCGCCAGATCCTGGCGCGCATGCTGCGCAACCTCAAGCAGATCCACATGGACCAGCAGGACCTGCCGCGCCTGCTGGCCGTGCAGCGCAAGCTGGTGGCGCTGTTGCCGCAGGACCGCGCCGAGCAGCTCGAGCTCGACCAGTTTCTCCAGCAGATGGGCGACCACAAGAACGGCCCCACCCTCCATTGAGCGGGCCTCCGCGCGGCCGGCGGCGCGTCAACGGGCGGTCGCGGGGGAGGGGTGTCCCCTCGAGCCGCTTAGAATTGCCCCTCTTCGTGGGGTCTCCCCCTCCAACGCTGAAGTGGTTTGAAGCAGATCCCGCTGTCGCTCGGTCCCGAGCCCGACTACACCTTTGACACGCTCCTCACCGGTGCCAACACCGCGGCCCTCACGCACGTGCTGGGGCTGGGCGCGGGCTCGCCGCCGGTGTTCCTGTGGGGCCCCGCCGGCAGCGGCAAGACGCACCTGCTGCGGGCGCTGGCGCAGCACTGGCAGCACGCTGGCGCGCAGGTCGGCTGGTACGACGCCGACACCCCGCTGCCCTGGGAACTGCCCACCCACCCCAGCCTGCTGCTGCTCGACGACACCCAGCGCTTCGACCCGGGCCAGCAGCACGCGGCCTTCGCGCTGTTCGTCGAGGCCGCCACGCTGGGCCTGGCCGTCGTCTCGACCGGCACCGCGCCGCCCGTGGACCTCGAATTGCGCGAGGACCTGCGCACCCGGCTCGGCTGGGGCCCGACCTTCGCGCTGCAGCCGCTGTCCGAGGGCGAGGTCCGCGCGGTCCTGCGCCGCGAGGCCGACCGCCGCGGCATCGCGCTGGCCGACGACGTGATCGACTACCTGCTCAACCGCTACGCCCGCGACCTCAAGCACCTGATGACGCTGCTGGACGGGCTGGACGAATTCGCGATGGCCAGCAAGCGGGCCGTCACCGTGCCGCTGCTGCGGCAGATGCTCGCGGACCAGGGGGCGCTCGCCTGACGAGTCGCCGCCGGCCGCACCGATTTCACGCTTTTTCAAGGACTCTCGACGTGGACCTGACCCTGTTCGACCTCGACGGCACGCTGATCCCGCAGGACTCGGATCACGCCTTCGGCGCCTACATGGTGGAGATCGGCTGGGCCGACGGCGCCGCCTGGGCCGCGCGCAACGACGAGTTCTACGCCCAGTACCAGCGCGGCGAGCTCGACCTGGACGAGTACGTCGAGTTCGCCACCTCCGTCTGGCGCGCCCGCCCGCTGGCCGAGGCCGAGGCCGCGCGCGAGACCTTCATGGGCCGGATCGTCGGGCCGATGTTGCGCGACAATGCGCGCGCCCTGGTGCAACGCCACCTCGACGCCGGGGACCTGGTGGCCGTCGTGACGGCGACCAACGAGTTCGTGACCGCGCCGATCGCCAAGGCCTTCGGCGTCGAGCACCTGATCGCGGTGGAGCTGGAGCGCGATGCGGCGGGCGCCTTCACCGGGCGCGTGCGCGGGACCCCGTCCTTCCAGGCGGGCAAGATCGTGCGCGTGACCGACTGGCTGGCGGCCCAGGGCCGGCGCTGGGAAGATTTCGAGCGCGTGCATTTCTATAGCGACTCGATGAACGACCTGCCCATGCTGGAGCGGGTCAGCCATCCGGTGGCGACCAATCCCACCGCGGCCCTCGAGACGCTGGCGCGCGAGCGCGGCTGGCCGATATTGAAGCTCTTCGAATGATTAAAAAACTGATCAACAAGCTGTTGGGCAAGCCCGAAGGGACCGCCACGCCGCTGGGCAAGCGGATGGAGATCGCCGCGGAGGAACACCGCATCGACCCGGCCCTGCTGGACGAGCGCGGCGTCAAGGTCGTCAAGGGCCTGACCGACGCGGGCTACGAGGCCTTCATCGTCGGCGGCGCCGTGCGCGACCTGCTGCTGGGCCGCAGACCGAAGGACTTCGACGTCGCCACCGACGCCACGCCGGAACAGGTCAAGAACCAGTTCCGCCGCGCCTTCATCATCGGCCGGCGCTTCCGCATCGTGCACGTGGTGTACGGCCGCGGCCGCGAGCACGAGGTGATCGAGGTCTCGACCTTCCGCGCGCTGCTCAAGGAAGACGACGCCGAGCAGGTGCAGGGCAACGAGAAGACGTCCAAGGGCGCGCTGGAAGGCAAGTCGCACGTCGTGGACGCCTCCGGCCGCGTGCTGCGCGACAACGTCTGGGGCCCGCAGATCGAGGACGCCGCGCGCCGCGACTTCACCGTCAACGCGATGTACTACAACCCGGAGCGCGAGCTGGTCGTGGACTACCACGGCGGCCTGGCCGACGCCCGCAAGAAGGTGCTGCGGATGATCGGCGACCCCGAGACCCGCTACCGCGAGGACCCGGTCCGCATCCTGCGCGCGGTGCGCTTCGCCGCGAAGCTGGGCTTCACGATCGAACCCAAGACCCGCGCGCCGATCGCCGCGATGGCGCCGCTGCTGGCGAACGTCCCGCTGTCGCGGATGTTCGACGAGATGATCAAGCTGCTGCAGACCGGCCATGCGCTGGCCAGCATCGACGAGCTGCGCAAGCAGGGCCTGGCCCGCGGCGTGTTCCCGATCCTGGACGCGGTGCTCGACAAGGACGGCGCGTTGCCCGACAACGTGCACGGCAAGTTCGTCCGGCTGGCGCTGGAGGACACCGACAAGCGGGTGGCCGAGGGCCGTTCGGTGGCGCCGAGCTTCATGCTCGCCTGCATGCTGTGGGGCGAGGTCCAGCAGCGCTGGAAGCGCCTGGTCGACGGCGGCGAGGGCGCGGTCCCGGCGCTGCAGCAGGCGATCGACCTGGTCTTCGACGCGCGCGTGGGCGACATCTCCGGCCGCGGCAAGCTCGCCGCCGACATGCGCGAGATCTGGATGATGCAGCCGCGCTTCGAGCGCCGCACCGGCAGCGGTCCGCACCGCCTGATCGAGCAGCCGCGCTACCGCGCCGGCTTCGACTTCCTGGCGCTGCGCGCCGAGGCGGGCGAGATCGATCCGGCGCTGGCCGACTGGTGGGAGGACTTCGCGCTGGGCACCGAGGACGAACGCCGCGCCCTGCTGGACCTGGCGCGCGAGACGCAGCGCCAGGGCGGCCCGCGCAGCAAGCCCAAGGCGGGCGGCGGGCGCGTGCACTCGGTGCCGCGCGGCTCGGTGCAGCACGACCCCCGGCCGTTGCCGGTCGCCGGTGAATCGGCCGCGGCGCTGCCGATCGATCCGGACGCGCTCGACGGGGAGGGCGGCGCGCCCAATCCGGCCAAGAAGCGCCGTCGCCGCCGCAAGCCCAAGGCGGCCGGCGAGGCGGGCGGCGCGCCGCAAGCGCCTTCCTCCGACGAATGATCTCGGCCCACGTCGGCCTGGGCGCCAACCTCGGCGACCTGCGGCGCACGCTGGAAGCGGCGCTGGCCGACCTCGCCGACGTGCCCGACCTGCGGCTCGAGGCCGTCTCCAGCGCCTGGCGCAGCGCGCCGGTCGGCTGCGAGGGGCCCGACTACCTGAACGCGGTCGCGCGCGTGCGCACCGGGCTGCCGCCGTTGACGCTGCTGGCGGCGCTGCAGGCGATCGAGCTGCGCCACGGTCGCGAGCGGCCCTACGTGAACGCGCCTCGCACGCTCGACCTGGACCTGTTGCTGTACGGCGACCAGGCCATCGACCTGGACCGGCTGACGGTGCCGCATCCGCGGCTGCACCAGCGCGCCTTCGTGCTGCGGCCGCTGCTGGAGCTGGATCCGGCGCTCGCCGCGCCGGGGCTGGGTCCGCTGGCCGATCACCTCGGGGCCGTCGCCGGCCAGGCGATCGAGCGCGAGCCGGCGCCGCTGCGGCTTGCGCGCGGACCGTCCTGACACTCCCCCCCACCCACGACCCACCTTCACGGGAGCCGCCCATGTTCGCAACCGCCGCCGGCTGGCAGACGGTCCTGCTGCTGACCTTGTCCAACGTCTTCATGACCTTCGCGTGGTACGGCCACCTGAAGGACCTGGCCGCGCGGCCGTGGTACGTGGCGGCGCTGATCAGCTGGGGCATCGCGCTGTTCGAGTACCTGCTGCAGGTGCCGGCCAACCGCATCGGCTACCAGGGCGGCTTCTCGCTGGCGCAGCTCAAGATCACCCAGGAGGTGATCACGCTGGCGGTGTTCGTGCCGTTCTCGATGTTCTTCATGAACCAGCCGTTCAAGACCGACTACATCTGGGCCGGCCTGTGCCTGCTCGGCGCGGTGTACTTCATCTTCCGCGGCTGATCGCGCACGCGGGGAAGGCCGGGATGGCCCTTTCGGGCCATGGGCCGCTACACTCGCGGGTTTTCCGTGACACGGAAATGAACCTTTTGTGACGGTCCGGCGTGGATCGCACGGCGCGGAGCCTCCCCATGTTTTTCGGCAAGCTGCTGCCCCGAGAGGGCAACTTTTTTGAACTGTTCAATGAGCACGGCGCGCAGATCGTCGAAGGCGCGCGCGCCTTCATGCTCATGATCCAGAACTACAACGACCTGACGCTGCGCGAGAAGTACGCCGCCGAGGTCGACCGGGCCGAGCACCACGCCGACCGCGTCACCGCCGAGGTCAACCGCCTGCTGCACCGCACCTTCATCACGCCGATCGACCGCGAGCAGATCCACGGCCTGATCAACGCGATGGACGACATCCTGGACCTGCTGCAGGACTCCACCGAGACGATGCAGCTGTACGACGTGCGCTCCATCCCCGAGGAGGTGCTGCGCCTGGGCGAGCTGTCCGCCAAGTGCTGCGAGCGCGTCAAGCACGCCGTCACGCTGCTGCCCAAGCTGAGCGTGCCGCAGACCGCCGAGGCCGCCATCAAGGCCTGCGAGGAGATCGACAAGCTCGAGTCCGACGCCGACCGCGTGATGCGCGCGGCCATGTCCAAGCTGTTCCGCGAACAGGAGGACGTGCGCGAGCTCATCAAGCTCAAGGCGATCTACGAGCAGCTGGAATCGATCTCCGACCGCTGCGAGGACGTCGCCAACCTGATCGAGGGCATCGTCCTCGAGAACTCCTGAACCGCTGAGCAGGAGCGTCTCCGATGGGAACGATGCAGGTGGCCTTCTGGGTCGTGGCCATGCTGGTGGTGCTGGCCGTCGCGTTCGACTTCATGAACGGCTTCCACGACGCGGCCAACTCGATCGCGACGGTCGTCTCGACCGGCGTGCTCAAGCCGCAGCAGGCCGTGCTGTTCGCGGCCTTCTTCAACGTGATCGCGGTGCTGTTCTTCGAGCTGAAGGTGGCGGCCACGATCGGCAAGGGATCGATCGACGCGAGCATCGTCGATCACCATGTGATCTTCGGCGCGCTGATCGGCGCGATCGCCTGGAACGTCATCACCTGGTTCTACGGCATCCCGTCGAGCTCGTCGCACGCGCTGATCGGCGGCCTGGTGGGCGCGGCCATCGCCAAGGCGGGCACCAAGGGCCTGATCATGAGCGGCATCGGCAAGACGGTGCTGTTCATCTTCGTGTCGCCGCTGCTGGGATTCCTGCTGGGCTCGCTGCTGATGGTGGCGGTGGCCTGGCTGTTCCGCCGCAGCTCGCCGCTGCGGGTGGACAACTGGTTCCGGCGGCTGCAGCTGGTCTCGGCCGGCCTGTACAGCCTGGGCCACGGCGGCAACGACGCGCAGAAGACCATCGGCCTGATCTGGATGCTGCTGATCGCCTCGGGCTACGCCGGCGCCGGCGAGCATTCGCCGCCGACCTGGGTGATCGTCGTGTGCTACCTGGCGATCGGCCTGGGCACGATGTTCGGCGGCTGGCGCATCGTCCGCACGATGGGGCAGAAGATCACCAAGCTCAAGCCGGTCGGCGGCTTCTGCGCCGAGACCGGCGGCGCCATCACGCTGTTCCTGGCGACGGCGCTGGGCATCCCGGTGTCGACGACGCACACGATCACCGGCGCCATCGTCGGCGTGGGCTCGACGCAGCGCGCATCGTCGGTGCGCTGGGGCGTCGCGGGCAACATCGTCTGGGCCTGGATCTTCACGATCCCGGCGTCGGCCTTCATCGCCGGGTTGTTCTACTGGATCAGCTTCACGCTGTTCTGAGCTACTGGCTGATCTCGCGCGCCGCTTCGACCTGCGATTCGAAGTAGCGCTGCGCCGAGAACGCGATCGTCGCCATCAGGCAGGCGCCGCCCACCATCAGGCAGGCGATCACGCCCAGGATCGGCAGCCAGCCGGTGCGCCGCGCGGGCTGACCCGGGTTGAAGCGCTCGGCCCAGCGCTCGTCGGGCATCAGCCCGTAGACGATGCCCGCCAGCATGCTCTGCGCCAGCATCAGGCCCAGCAACGGGATCAGGATCCAGGCGGCGACGTCGTCCTGGCCCAGCGTGTCCATCCGGTGGATGCCGTACAGGCCAAGCAGCGTGGGCAACGGATGCAGCCAGGCGAGCCGGTCCGCGAATCCGTGCAGATAGAAGCGATGCGCCCCGAAGCTGCCGAGCGCGAAGCTCAGCCAGGTGGCGACGGTCTTGGACTTGTGTTCCACCGCGCCGCCGGCGCCCGGGGCCGCGGCGCTCATGCGGCGGGCGTGGCGGCCGGCGCGGGGGCGGCGGCCGAGGCGCCGGTGGGCGAACTGGTGTCGCCCTGGCCCAGTTGGCGCTGCATCATGACGACGTCCAGCCACTTGCCGAACTTCCAGCCGGCGGACTTCATCACGCCGACATCCTCGAAGCCCAGCGCGCGATGCACGCCGATCGAGCCGGCGTTCTGCGAATCGCCGATCACCGCCACCATCTGGCGCGCGCCGGCGGCCTCGCAGCGGGCGATCAGTTCCGCCAGCAGCAGCCGGCCGGCGCCCTGGCCCTGCGCCTGCGGGGCGAGGTAGATCGAGTCCTCGACGAAGTAGCGATACGCCAGGCGAGGGCGGAAATAGTTGGCATAGGCGAAGCCGAGCACCTGGCCGTCACGCTCCGCGACCAGGTAGGGCAGGCTGCGGCTGAGCACCTCGGTGCGGCGGCGGGCCATCTCGGCGCGGTCGGGCACATCGGTCTCGAAGGTGCCGGTGCCGTGCAGCACCGCGTGTTCGTAGATCTGCTGGATCGCGGCGATATCGCCTTCCAGGCTGGGGCGGATCAGGAGGGGGGCGGAACTGCTGGTGGTCGTCGTCATTGGGGGAGGAGGACAAAGCGTCAGGAGCGAGTTTATAATGCCCGGTTTTGGCGCTGGCCCCTGGGTGTGGCTGTCATGCTTCGAAGCTTCCTGATCCGGAGCTTCCGGGGCGATGGACGGACCAGGGGCGTATCTACGGTGCCAGTTTCCGACCTGCCGTGGGGATTCGATGCGCGACACACGCGCTCCCCGTCCGGTGCGGTCGATTCAACTCTGCTTGCCCCTGTGTGTCCCTGTGGTGCGGTGGAACGCCAAAAGACTGAAGGATAGATCATGGTCGTGATTCGACTCTCCCGCGGTGGCTCCAAGAAGCGTCCGTTCTACAACATCGTCGTGACCGACAGCCGCAACCGTCGTGACGGCCGCTTCATCGAGCGCCTGGGCTTCTACAACCCGGTCGCCTCGGGCAACGCCGAGACGCTGCGCCTGGCCCAGGACCGCGTGTCCTACTGGGTTGGCGTCGGCGCCCAGCTGTCGCCGGCCGTCGCCCGCCTGGTCGACGTGTCCAAGAAGGCTGCCGTGGCTCCGGCCGCTGCCGCTTAATTCATCGACGGACCTCCATCGATGAAGCAGACGCCCGACGACGTGATCGAGAGTTCCCCGGCCTTTCCGGAGGACGCCATCGAAGTCGGGCGCGTGCTGGACGCCTGGGGCATCAAGGGCTGGATGAAGATCCTCAGCCACTCCGCCGATCCCCAGGCGCTCTTCGCCTCTCGCCGCTGGTTCCTGCAACCGAGCGAGAAGGCCCTGCCGGGCAAGCCGCATGTCGTGCCGCCCGTGCTCAAGATTCTTTCCGTCCGCGACCACGGCGAGGGCATCGTCGCCCAGGCCGAGGGCGTCTCCGACCGCAACGGCGCCGAGGCGCTCAAGGGCGCGCGGATCTTCGTCTCGCGCAGCGTGTTCCCCGAGACCGAGGACGACGAGTACTACTGGATCGACCTGATCGGCATGTCGGTCGTCCACAAGGACGGCCGGACGCTGGGCGAGGTCATCGACCTGATCGACACCGGCCCGCACTGCGTGCTGCGCATCCTGCCCGCCGGCAAGACCGCGCCGGTCAAGCCCGACGAGGAAATCCTGATCCCTTTCGTGAACGCCTTCGTCGGCACCGTCGACAAGGCCGCGAAGACCATCTCGGTCGACTGGGACACGGACTACTGAAGCCGCCGGGCTCCGCACGCCCATGCGCTTCGATGTCCTGACGCTGTTTCCCGAGCTCTTCGACCCCTTCCTGCGGGTCGGCGTGACGCGTCGCGCCTATGAGAGCAAGCAGGTCGACGTGCGCCTGTGGCAGCTGCGCGACTTCGCCGACGACAACTACCGACGCGTCGACGACCGCCCGTTCGGCGGCGGCCCAGGCATGGTGATGCTGGCCGCGCCGCTGGAGCGCGCGCTCGCCGCGGTCCAGGCCGACCGTGCCGCCGCCCAGCCGGGTGCGCCGGCGGTGATCCATTTCAGCCCGACCGGGCGCAAGCTGGACCAGGCGCTGGTCCAGGAACTCGCGCGAGGCGAGGGCGCCATCCTGCTGTGCGGCCGCTACGAGGGCATCGACCAGCGCGTGCTGGATCGTCACGTGACGATGGAAGTCAGCCTGGGCGACTTCGTGCTGTCGGGCGGCGAACTCCCGGCGCTGGCGATGCTGGACGCGCTGACGCGCCTGCAGGAGGGCGTGCTCAACGACGCCGCCTCGCACCAGCAGGACAGTTTCTCGGAGGGCCTGCTGGACTGCCCGCATTTCAGCCGTCCCGAGGTGCTGGAGACGCCCGAGGGCCCGCTGCCGGTGCCGCCGGTGCTGCTGTCCGGCCACCACGCCGAGATCGCGCGCTGGCGCCGTGAGCAGTCGCTGGCGCTGACGCTGCGCCGCCGGCCGGAGTTGATCGAGGCCGCGCGCCGGGACGGCCGGCTCGACAAGAAGGACGAGAAATTCCTCGCCGCGCTGGTCGCCGCCGCCGTCCGCAAGCCGGGCGCTGTTTGACGCGCGGCCAAGCGCGTCTATAATCGCGGGTTTTTCCGATCCTCTACCGGGCTGATGGGGCAAGGGCGGCAAGGGAACGCGAGTTCCGGGTGCTGTTGGTTGAATCCCCACGCGGGCGGCGCCGATGAAGTCAATTCGATGGCGGCCAGTCCTGGAATCATCCTGATTCGCGCCGGCAATGATCACCAGGAGATCCTCGTGAATCTGATCCAGACCCTCGAGCAAGAAGAAATTGCTCGCCTGAACAAGACCATTCCCGCGTTCGCCCCCGGCGACACGGTCATCGTCAACGTGAACGTCGTCGAAGGCACCCGCAAGCGCGTGCAGGCCTACGAAGGCGTCGTGATTGCCCGTCGCAATCGCGGTCTGAACTCCAACTTCATCGTCCGCAAGATCTCGAGCGGCGAAGGCGTTGAGCGCACGTTCCAGCTGTACAGCCCGCTGATCGCCTCGATCGAAGTGAAGCGCCGCGGCGACGTCCGTCGCGCCAAGCTGTACTACCTGCGCCAGCGTTCGGGCAAGTCGGCACGCATCAAGGAAAAGCTGACCTTCAAGGCAGCCGAATAATCCTCGGCGCACGCCCCCCTCAAAGCCGCTCCAAGGCCCTGCCCGGAGCGGCTTTGTCGTTTCTGGCGTCCAATCGGGGCTTCGCTCCCCGAGCCCCCACGAACAAGTCCGGCGCACCGGACATCCCGCCCGCATGTCGACGCTCCCGCCCAGCCGTCCCGCCATCAAGGATCCCCGCGTCGTCCCCGTCATCGGCACCGATGCCCACCTGCCGGCCGTCCCGCGCGATCGCCTGACGCCGGACGCGTTGCGCGAGCGCTTCCTGCACGCGGGTGCCTTCGACCCCGAGTTCCCCGGCGACGGCGGTACCTTCCCCGGCCGCGCGCCGACGCAGGCCGCGGTGCTGGTGCCGCTGGTGCTGCGCGCCGAAGGCCTGCAGGTGCTGCTGACGCAACGGACCGCGCATCTGCGCGATCACGCGGGCCAGGTGAGTTTCCCGGGCGGCCGCGCCGAGCCCGAGGATGGTTCCCCCGAACGCACCGCGCTGCGCGAGGCCGAGGAAGAGATCGGCCTCGACGAACGCTTCGTCGACCTGATCGGCCAGTTGCCGGTCTATCGCACGGTGACGGCGTATGAGGTCACGCCGGTCGTGGCGCTGATCCGGCCGGGCTTCTCGCTGCGGCTGGATGCGTTCGAGGTGGCCGAGGCCTTCGAGGTGCCGCTCGAGTTCCTGATGAACCCCGCCCACCACCAGCGCCACGCGTTCGAGTACGAGGTCCCCGTCGACGGTGGCGGCCCCGGCGCGGAGGGGCCGTTGAAGGGCCGGCGGCAGTTCCTGTCGATGCCGTGGACAGGGCCAGGTCTTGCGGTGTCGAACGCCGATCCCGACGTCGGCCTGCTGGCCGCGGCCCCGAAGGAGTTCTTCATCTGGGGCGCGACCGCGGCGATGCTGCGCAACCTCTACCGCTTCTTGCAGCGCTGAGGCGAGTCCCTCTTCCGAGGGTGTGGCGGGCCGCTATCATCCCGGGCCATGAACTTCTTCGCGGTCCTGCTGGCGCTGGTGTGCGAGCAACTCAAGCCTCTGCCGCACGGGAATCCGGTCCATCAAGGCATGATCGCCTGGGTGCGCTGGACCGGGCGCAACTTCGACGCGGGGCGGTCGCATCACGCGGCCGTCGTGTGGACGATCACCGTGGTCGGCCCGGCGCTGCTGGTCGGCGCGATCTACGCGCTGGTGCGGCCCTACAGCCTGCTGCTGTCGCTGGCGCTGGACGTGCTGGTGCTCTACCTGACGCTGGGCTTCCGCCAGTTCAGCCACTACTTCACCGACATCCGTGACGCGCTCGAGCGCGGCGACGAGCTCGAGGCCCGCCGCCTGCTGGCCGAGTGGCGCCACCTCGACGCCAGCGAGCTGCCGCGCACCGAGCTGCTGCGCCACGTGCTGGAGCACTCGCTGCTCGCGGCGCACCGGCATGTCTTCGGCGTGTTCTTCTGGTTCGTGCTGTTCTCGACGATCGGCCTGGGGCCGGCCGGCGCGGTGCTGTACCGGATGGCCGAATTCGCCGGCCGCTACTGGGCCTTCAAGAGCCGCACGCTCGATGCGCCGACCAACGAGCGCCTGATGGAGCTCTCGCGCAAGCTGTTCGGCATGATCGACCACATCCCGGCGCGCCTGACCGCGACCGGCTTCGCGATCGTGGGCAACTTCGAGGAAGCGGTCAGCGCCTGGCGCCGCGACGCGGCGCTCTGGGCGCATGACAACGAGGGCATCATCCTGGCCTCCGCCGCCGGCGCGGTTGGCGTGCAACTGGGCGGCAGCGCCGCGCCGGGCGTCACGCCCGACCGCAGCAAGACCTTCGAATCCGGCGGCGACATGGACGCCACCCGGGCCGAAGGCTCGACCGGCGGCGTGCCGCCGCAACTGGGGCATCTGCAGAGCGTCGTCGGCCTGGTGTGGCGCTCGGTGGTGCTGTGGATGATGCTGCTGGTGCTGCTGACGTTGGCCAACCTGGTGGGCTGACACCCGACACCCGACACCCGACACCCGACACCCGGCACCCTTTCGCGCGGCGCTCCGGCGTACCGCGCCCCGACGCGTCAGGCGTCCCGCACATCGGCCAGCACCTGCTGGCCGAAGTCGTTCCTGGCGAGGAACTTCAGCACCCGCGCCGCGGTGTCCTCGGCGCTGACGAGTTGTCCCTCGGCCTTGAACGCGGCGAAGCGGTCGCGGTCGGGGAACTTCGCCGCGTCGCCGCCGCGCAGCTGGGCCTGCATGTCGGTGTCGATGATCCCTGGCGCCAGCGAGACGACGCGCGCCGCGGGCTCGCCGCGCGACGCCTTGTGCTCCTCGTCCAGCGCCATCGCGCGGCTGAGGTTGTCCATGCCGGCCTTGGCGGCGCAGTAGACGGCGCTGCCAGCCATCGCGCGGCGGCCGAGGCCCGAGGAGATGTTCAGCACCTTGCGCCCGGCCGGCCAGTCGCGGGTCGCGTCGAGGAAGGCGGCGCTCAGCAGCAGCGTCGCCTCCAGGCCGACGCGCATCGCCGAGGACAAGGCCTCCAGCGTCTCGCCGTCGATCGGCCCGGGGGACGGCACGACGCCGGCGTTGTTGATCAGCGTCGCGCTCTCCCAGTCGCGCGGCTGCGTGCGCAGCCAGTCCGCCAGGTGCTGGGCGATCGCGAGCGGATTGGCGAGGTCCGCCTGCCACTGCTGCAGCGCAAGGCCGCGTTCGTGGGCGAAGCGCTCGAGCGCCTCGCTGCGGCCGCGGGCGATGCCGACGACCAGGTGGCCGGCTTCGAGCGACTGGCGCGCCAGCGCCTCGCCCAGGCCGCGCGAGCTGCCGGTGACGATCGTCAGGGAACGGGGAGAGGCCGCGGGCGTGGCGGTCGACGGGGACGTGGACATGGGAATCGCTCCTTGATCGAGGGATGGCCGCGGCTCAGAAGCCGGGCGGCGAATGCAGGGTGAGGGCCGGCGCGTCGAGCACCGCCGGCAGGTGCAGGTCCCGCGCATGCAGCAGCAAGCGGGGCGCCCGCGAGAGGGCCTGGGGCGGCGCGTACAGCGCGTCGCCGAGGATCGGATGGCCGGCGGCCAGCAGGTGCACGCGCAGCTGGTGCGACCGGCCGGTGACCGGTTCCAGCTCGACCCGCGTCGTGCCCGCGTCGACGTCGCGATGCAGCACCCGCACGCGCGTCAGGCTGGGCTTGCCGCGCTCGAGGTCGATCTTCTGCCGGGGCCGGTTCGGCCAGTCGACGATCAGCGGCAGGTCGATCTCGAAGGCGTCGCGCTCGACGACGCCTTGCACGACCGCTTCATAGCGCTTGTCGACGAGCCGCGCCGCGAAGGCCTCGCTGAGCGCGCGTTGCATCGCCTCGCCGCGCGCGAAGACGATCAGGCCGGAGGTCGACTGGTCGAGCCGGTGCACGATCAGCGCGTCCGGATACAGCGCCTGCGCGCGGGCCGAGGCGCAGTCCTGCTTGTGCTCGCCGCGGCCGGGCACCGAGAGCAGCCCGGAGGGCTTGTCGACGATGACGCGCCACGCGTCCGCGTGAAGGACGGACAGCGCCGGCAGCGGGGAGTCGGTCATCGGGGGGCGGGAGATCGGAGGATCGGACGGGTGGAATGGCGGAAGGGAGGCAGGTTCAGAACTGGTGGATCCAGCCCGACTGCAGCGCCGATTGCGGGTTCGATCCGGCGACGCTGACCGTGGCGAGCGCCGCGTCCGCCGGCAGGCCGAGCCGCTTGAGCACGCAGGCGGCCATCGTGCCGGTGCGGCCCATGCCGGCGGCGCAATGCAGCAGCGCGCGGTCGCCCAGGCGCAGGCCCTGCGCGACCTGCTCGACGCCCTGGCGGAAGGCGGCCGCGTCGGACGCGAGCCCGAAATCGCGCATCGGCACGTGCAGCCAGCGGAACGGCAGGCGCCCTTCGGCGACGGCCTTGTGATACGCCGGCGACAGTTCGGCGACTTCCTCCAGCGGATTGAGGCAGACCACGAGGTTGAGCTGGTTCAGCCGCGCTTCGTCGAGGAACGCGGACCACGGCTCGCGGCGGCCCGGCATCGACTGCAGCCACAGCCGGCCGGCGATCGCGTCGGGCAAGGGAAGGGGTCGGAAAGCCATGCGCGCGATTGTCGTGTCTCCCTGTCGGCCGGAGTGTTAATAAACAGAAAGTTTATTTATTTGGGAGGGACGGCGATCATGGCGCCACGGTGTCCGGAACGATCCCGCGATCGACGCGATCGACGTGGACCGGACGACAAGCAAGCCAGAACGCAAGCGCAAGGAGCTCGCCATGATCAAGATCCAGGGACTCGACCACCTCGTGCTGCGGGTGCGCGACCTGCAGGCCTCGCTGCATTTCTACGTGGACCTGCTGGGCTGCACGGTCGAGCGGCGCCAGGAGGCGATCGGCCTGGTCCAGTTGCGCGCGGGCGCCCAACTGATCGACCTGGTGCCGCTGGACGGCAAGCTGGGCAGCGCCGGCGGTGCAGGGCCCGGCACGGAAGGCCGCAACGTCGACCACTTCTGCCTGCGCGTCGAGGCGCTGGACGAGCCGGCGCTGCGCCGCTGGCTGACCGAACGCGGCGTGGTCGTCGACGCCTACGGCTCGCGCTACGGCGCCGAGGGCGACGGCCCGTCGCTGTACCTGTTCGATCCCGACGGGAACGTGCTGGAACTCAAGGGCCCGCCCTGGCCGGAGGGGCTGCACGAGGCGCTGGACGAGTCGGCGGCCTTCGGCCCGATGTACGGCACCGAGGCGATGCCGCTGTTCAACCACCTGCCGATGGCGCTGGGCGCGCTGGCCCGGCTCGGCGCGCCGCGCGAGGCGCTGCGGCGCCAGCTCGACCACTGGGCGCCACTGTCGCGCCCGGCGGTGAAGGACGACGCGCCGCCGCCCTCGGTCGAGGACGCGCTGCGCCGCGTGCTGGCCGCGCCGGAGGCGCAGGCCTTCCACGTCGCGATCCGGCTGGCCTACGCGCTGCAGTCGGGACACCCGCGCGAACTGGACGCCGCGCTGCGGACGACCGTCGGGATCCAGAGCCCGCTCGGCCCGCCGGTGCCGTCGGGGCAGGGCGTCGCGAGCCTGCGCGAGGTGATCGACGCGGTGCGCGCCGATGCCGCGCTGGCGATGCCGTCGATGGCGGGGTCGCTGATCACGACGCGGATGCAGCACGCCGCGGCCTTGCCCGGCTTCGACGCCTACGTCGAGCGCCCGCGGCTGACGCTGGACGCGCTGGCCGAGGCGTCGCTGGCGGTCTACCTGTCGCGCCACGGTTTCACCGCGCTGCACCTGGTCACCGGCACGCACGCGGTGCGGGTGCTGCTGGCGGCCGCGGCCTCGCGGGGCCTGGCGATCGACGAGGGCCAGGTGTTGCGCAACGTCTGGCGGGCCTGGCTGGGGGCGTATCTCTCCGAGCTGCGTCCGGCGCCGGCCTGGGCGCTGGTGCACGCGGGCGGCGCGTCCGAGGAGGACTGGTCCCGCGAGCTGCCGTCGCTGCACGCGTCGATGAACGACCACCGCATCAAGCTCGCCGACGCGTCGCGCGAGGAATGGCGCCATCGCGGCTGGCCGGGCTATGCCTTGTGCCTGCGCCGCGAGGGAGCCGCACAATGAGCGCCGTGCTGTCGTCCTCCGCTCCCACCGCCTCGCCCGCGCCGCTGCGCCATCCCCACCTGCTGCTGTGGGCGGTCTGCGCGCTCGCGCTGATGAGCACGGCCGGCGTCGCGCTGCCGTACCCGATCCTGGCGCCGATCTTCGTGGACGGCCCGGTCGACGCCTTCACCCACTTCCTGGGCCTGCGGCCCGAGCTGCTGATGGGCCTGGCGCTGGCGGTGAACCCGGCCGGCATCCTGGTGGGCAGCCTGGTCGTCGGTCCGATGTCGGACCGCTACGGCCGGCGCCGCGTGCTCAGCATCACGATCACCGCGACGCTGGTCGGCTACGGGCTGAGCGCGTTCGCGCTGGCCTCGCGGGACTATCCGCTGTTCGTGCTGTCGCGTTTCGCCACCGGCCTGACCGAGGGCAACGTCGCCGTCGTGCGGGCGTTGCTGGCCGACTGGCATCCGCAGCTGGAGCGCACCCGCAGCTTCGCCTGGCTCAACGCCAGCCTGTACATCGGCTGGCTGGTGGGGCCGCTGCTGGGCGGCCTGACGCTGCCCTGGGGCGAGGCGGTGCCCTTCATCGTTGCGGCGGTGGTGCTGGTCCCCTGCCTGGTGCTGCTGGGCCTCGGGCTGCCGGACGACCGTCCCGCCACCGCGCCGCAGGGCGGGCTGCTGGCGGCGATGCGGCGCCAGCAGTCGCTCGGGCTGGTGGTGCAGGACCCGGTGCTGCGCCACCTCGCGCTGCTGCAGCTGGCCTACACGCTGGGCGTGAACGCGCTGTACGAGTTCGCGCCGCTGTGGATGCTGCAGCAGGCCGGGCTGGGCAGCCGCGGCATCGCGCTGGTGACGGCGGTGCAGTGCGCGGCGATGACCGCGGCCAGCGTGGTCGCGGCGCGGATCGGCTCGGGGCCGGCGCCGCTGCATCGCGCCGCGCGCTTCGCCGTCGTCGCGGCGATCGGGCTGCTGGCGCTGAGCCTGGCGCCGTCCTGGCTGGGGCTGGCGCTGATCCCGGCGCTCGGGATCCCGCTGTCGTTCTATAACGCGCTGATGCCGGCCTGGATGTCGGAACGCTTCGCCGCGCATGGCCAGGGCCGCGTGATGGGGCTGCTGACGACGGTGTTCTGCCTGTCCAACACGATGATCGCGTTGATCGGCGGGGTGCTGGGCATGCTCTCGGCGCGCTGGATCATGCTGCTGGGCGGCACGACCTGCCTGCTGGCGGCGATCGGCTTCATCCGTTTCGCGAGGCGCCATTCATGAGCCAGGGCAACGAGGACCGGCTGCTGTTCGAGCTCAAGAGCCGCGGGCCGCAACCGGCCGCGGCGCTGGCCGCGACGCTGGCGATCACGCCGATGGGCGCGCACAAGCTGCTGGCGCGCCTGGAGGAGCAGGGGCTGGTCGAGCCCTCGCCCCAACCCGCTCCCGCGGTGCGTGACAGGGAGCCGGCCGAGGCGCGCGTGGGCCGGCCGCGCAAGCTGTGGTCGCTGACGGCGGCGGGGCATGGGCGTTTTCCGGATCGGCATGGGGACCTCACCGTCCAGTTGATCCAGCAGGCGCGCGCGGTGTTTGGCGAGGCGGGGCTGGACCAGTTGATCGGCGCCCGCGAACGCGACAGCGAGCGGCGCTACGGGGCCGCGCTGGCGCGTTGCCGCACGACGGGCGACCGGGTGCGCGAGCTCGCGCGGCTGCGGGCCGAGGAGGGCTACATGGCGCGCGTCGAGCGCTCGGGCCGCGACTGGCTGCTGATCGAGGACCACTGCCCGATCTGCGCCGCGGCGACGAGCTGCCAGGGCTTCTGCCGCTCGGAGCTGTCGCTGTTCCAGCGCTGCCTGGGCCCGGGCCTGACGGTGGAGCGGACGGAGCACCTGCTCGCCGGCGCGCGGCGCTGCGCGTACCGCATCAGCGCGGTGAAGGAAGAGTTCGCTGCGGACTAGAGGGCGGCGACGGGCGGGGGATCGCCGTCGACTCGGGTTTGCCCATGCTCAGATAGGCGCTCCGAGCCGTTTCCAGATGAAGCCGCGCATCCAGGGCCGCGTTCGCCGAGAGGCATCGCATCAGGCTCCTGTCACCGGCGTGAAGGCTCCAACCGAGCGGAAGCGGCGTTGATTGGAGCAGGCCCTTGCATCCGCGAGCCTGTTCCCGCAGCGAGTCGGGCAGCGCCTTCAAGAGGTCCGGACTGTCGACCTCTTCCCAATTGGATGGTGGCCGCCCTGCGGCGCCGAGGCAGTGGGACGAGGGAAGATCCTTTCGGTCTTCGCAGAGCTGTTGGCTGAGTTCCCCTGCCAGGTCGTACTTCACCAGGATGCTGGGGCGGGGCCGAGCCATCAGGTGGGCTGCCATTGCCTTGGACTCATGGGCGGCATGGCCCGTTCGCACCGCGAGGATCGTTTCGATCGGACTCGACAACCAACTGAGCCAGCGTGGGCGGAAAAGCTCTTCCAACTCCTCGATCTGGGACCTGCACACGGGCGTGAAGCCAGCGAGGCTCGCTGTCTCCAGCAATGCGGCACTGCTGGTCGATTCCCAACCCTGGGGATCGATGCAGGCGCCCGCCGGATCGTTGGAGAAAAGAATCACATGGGTGGCCACGGCGTCCGCCGCGGCGAGCGTCGCGCCCGCATGGTGGGCGCTGTCTCGCTCAGGCTGAATGGTCCCCGCGGGGAGCCAGCGGCGCGGAGGAGGCGGTCTGGCACTCAGCGTGTCCAGCGCATACCGGGTCATGCTCAGACCGCTGTTGTCGAAATAGCCTCCATCGACAAGCACCCCCAGCCGCGCGCTGCCCGGAATGACAGGCAGGCCCTCCGGCAGCTTTCCTTCGTTGAACTTGATCCGTAGCTCACGAGTCTGCGGGGAACGATTGAAATGCAGGTAGTCGTTCACGTTCTCGAGCGACACCCCGATGTCCGCGGTCGGCGCCAGGAGCGGGAATCGCGCGCTGAGCACGACGGAACGAACGACGTTCCCGACCAGGATGTCGGACTGTCGCAGCAAGCCGCCCAGGAAGAGTCGATCCCCCGCGGGAAGACCGAAGTTCGTGTTTCCGAGAGGCGCATAGGCGCCCCAAAGGACCTCCGTCGCATTGAAGTAGATCGTGGGCGGGTGCTCCATCCGCCGAAAGCAGAGATTGACCAGGGGCCGCACGAAAAAATCGGCGCCTTCGTTGTCCTTCATGCCGAGCACCTCCGCCACGGCCTTCCTCCACCGCAGGGTGACCGCCGCTTCGAAGATGTCGTCGCGTCGCTCGGTGCGCCACAGCGGCCCGAAGATCAAGCGAGGCGAATCGAGGAACAGCAATCCTGCGATGGCAGGTGACAGCAGGTCCGAACCGAGGAACCTGTCGATGAGCCTGCGGCGATCCTCCAGCCGCTCGGTCGCCTCCACGGCGGCCAACCACGTGGCCAGTCCGAGACTGCCTCCTGAAACGCCCGACATCACCGCGATGTGATCCTTGAAGTCGGGAATCGCCTCTTCCAGGTGCACAAGACCCATGGCGGTCCAATAGGCTGCCCGGATACCTCCGCCTTCCGCGTTGACGAAGTACAGCGCAGGCACGTCCTCGGGACCTCTCGCGGCCTGGACGACCCGTTGGGCCTCGTCCTTCAGCCCATGTCCGAGCGAGCGATCCGTTCTGTAGCAGTGGACCGGTGTCTTCGCTTCGACGTCGTAGAGCGCCCGGGCACACGCGCTCTCGCCCTTGAGCAGCGGATTCACCGGATCCGCAAGCGGCTGGAACACGACGTTGGCGACCACCAGCCCGGTCGGCAGCAGCGCGACCAGGCGCGGGTACGGCGTGCAGTAGGGGAACGCGATGAACAGCGTCGCGAAGAGGCTGGACAGTGCGCTCAAGCCGAGGAGGGCGATGAACACCGGCCCGAGGCCATTGAACTCATCAGGCGCCCGGACGAGCTGTCCGGCACCGACGAGCAAGGGGGCCGTTGCCAGCAATCCGACGCCGACGGCCAGACGCATCCGGATGCCGTGCAGACGTCGCAGGACCATCGACCATGTCGAGGCGCTTTGCCAGGCGCCGCGCAAGATCCATCGGCGCAACACGGCGATGACGAGCAATCCCAAGGCAGCGGCGATCAGGACGGGCCAGCCACTTCCGGTGGACCCGCTCAACATGAGCATGGGCGCCGAGGAAAGCGCAAACGCCCATCCGATGTGCAGCAACCCGAGCAACCTGCGATCGATCGCCGCCAGGATCGGCTCGGCGTTCGGCTTCGGCGCCGGGGTGACCGGCTTCTGCCAGCTCAGAACGACCAGCGAGGTCAGCAGGCAAGCGCACAGCGTGGCAGCAAAAGCGAGCGCGACGGCGGCGATGGTTCGCCAGTCACGCCAGACATCGACAGGCATCTGCCAGGTCAGGGCGCGACCTTGGGAGCTCTGCAGGAAGGCCGCATACGCAACTGATGAAAGCAACCACGGCCAAAGCAGGACGGCAGGCCGCAAGAGAGCCTTCAATCCCTCCCACACACTGCGCAGCCGGCGAAAGTTGTGAGCGAGCAGCTCCGCGATGACCATGAGGCGCCTTCGATGAGGGGGCTCGACATGGTGCGCCGAAAGGGCTCATGCCGGGGTCTCGTTCAGGCTGCGACATCGTCAAAACTGTGGAGGCGCCGCGGGGCCATGTCTTCAAGACACGATGTACGCCGCCGCCCCCGTCGCCAGCAACCGTCCCTGTTCATCGGTGAACGCCATGCGCGTGTTGGCCACGCGGCTGCCCAGCCGCATGACTTCGGCCTCGCAGCGGAAGAGGGCGCCGATGGCGGGGCGCAGGTAGTCGATGCGCAGGTCGATGGTCCCGAGCTTGCCAAAGCGCTGCAGCCGCTGTTGCGGCGGCTCGTCGAGGTGCCGCGCTCCGATCGCGGCCATCACCGCCAGCCCGCCCATCGAATCGAGCGTCGCGCTGATCACGCCGCCGTGCAGCCGGTTGTGGGCGTAGTGGCCGACCAGCTCCGGCCGCATCTTCAGATGGGCCCGGACGATCTCGTGCCGCAGCTCGTCGACCTTCAGGCCCAGCACCTGGTTGAAGGTGATCAGCTCTTCGAAGATCTGGCACAGCGCGGTGCTGAACTCGGGCTCGAAGGGGCCCTGCACGGCGGAGGCCGCTTCGGTGGTCGCGCTGGAAGGCGCTTGGGAGATCGCGTCGGGAGGTGTGTGGGAAGTCGCGTCGGTCATGGGCGCGGACCTTAGCGCAAGGCCGCGCGCCGCAGGAGAGCGCTCGCCCTAGAGCGGCCTGACGCGCAGGCGACACGATCCCCGCGCGCCGTGCGGCATCGCCCGCTTCGGCACAATGCGCGCCATGAGCGACATGACCCCTCCCGTCCCCGACACCGCCGCGCGCCCCGATGGTTTCCTGCGCGTCCAGGCCGCGCTGCGCGCGCTGGCCCACGCGCACGAGCCGCGCTGGCTCGAGGTCTCCGCGCGCAGCTCGCAGGAGGCCGCCGACGCGCTGGGCGTCGCGCTGGGCCAGATCGCCAAGAGCGTCGTGTTCCGCCGCAAGAGCGACGACAGCGCCGTGCTGGTGATCGCCTCCGGCGACAAGCGCGTCGACGAGCGCAAGCTCGAGGCCCACACCGGCAAGCTCGGCCGCGCCGACGCCGACTACGTGAAGGCGCGCACCGGCTTCTCGATCGGCGGCGTGTCGCCGCTGGGCTTCCAGCCCAGCCACGGCGACGGGGACAACGCGCCCCCGCACCTGTTCATCGACCAGGAGCTGTTCCGCTTCGACGCGATCTGGGCCGCGGCCGGGCATCCGAACGGCGTGTTCCTGATGACGCCGCAGCAACTCGTCGCGCTGACCGGCGCGCCGGTGATCGAGGTGGCCCAGTCATGACCACCGAGGCACCGGTCGCCGTCACCGCGGCCAACGTCGCGCGCACGCCCGAGGGGCGGGTCGCGTCGCCCTGCATCAACATCTGCAAGATGCACGAACCCACCGCGCTGTGCCTCGGCTGCGCCCGCACGATCCCCGAGATTGCCGGCTGGAGCAAGGCCGACGACGCGGAGCGGATCCGCGTGCTCAACCTGCTGCCCGAGCGGCGGGCGCTGCTGCCGAAGCCCTGACATGCGCACGATCGACTTCTACTTCGACCCGATCTCGCCCTACGCGGCGCTCGCCTTCGAGCGGCTGCCCGAGGCGCTCGCCGGACGCAGCGTCGCGGTGCGTTACGTGCCGATCCTGTTCGGCGCGATGTTGAAGTCGCTCGACCACAAGGGTCCGGCCGAGATCCCCGGCAAACGCGACTGGACCTACCGCCAGGTGCAGTGGCTGGGCCATCGGCTGGGCGTGCCGCTGGACCTGCCGGCGGCGCACCCGTTCAACCCGCTGGGCCTGCTGCGGCTGCTGTGGGCGACCGCGCCCGATGGCCAGACCCCGGGCCGCTACGCGGTCGAGCGCGTGCTGCACCACGTCTGGCGCGGCGGGCTCGATGCCGGCGATCCGGCGCGGCTCGCGGCGCTGGCGGCGGACCTGGCGCCGCGGCGCGACCCCGCCTCCGACGCAGTCAAGGCCGACCTGCGCGCCGCCACCGACGCGGCGTTCGCTCGGGGCGTCTTCGGCGTGCCGACGATGGCCGTCGACGACAAGCTCTTCTGGGGCCTGGACGCGATCGACATGCTGGTCGCCTGCCTCGACGGTGACCCCTGGTTCGACGGCCCCGCGTGGCCGTCGTCGGCGACGCTGCCGGTGGGCGTGACGCGCGGCTAGGGACATACCCTTTGCTGCGCCGCACAGGCGCTCAAATTCCGCATCGAGAAATCGGGAGCGAGGGTTGCTCCCCGGTTTGTCAGCCAAGGGCAAGCAAGTCGTCAGAAATGGGTCAGAGCGCGCTCGGATAGTGCCGTCGCAAGGGCCATCGGTCGATGGTCCTGGGAAATCCGAGGAGACAACCCCATGGCAACTGCAAGCGCAGTGACCACGAGTGCGCCGATGACGGCCGAGGAGAAGAAGGTCATCTTCGCCTCGTCGCTGGGCACGGTGTTCGAGTGGTACGACTTCTACCTGTACGGCTCGCTGGCCGCGATCATCGGCAAGCAGTTCTTCACCGGGCTGGACCCGACGGCCCAGTTCATCGCGTCGCTGATGGCGTTCGCGGCCGGCTTCATCGTGCGTCCGTTCGGCGCGCTGGTGTTCGGCCGTCTGGGCGACATGATCGGCCGCAAGTACACCTTCCTGGTGACGATCCTGATCATGGGCCTGTCGACCTTCATCGTCGGCGTGCTGCCCACCTACGACACGATCGGTCCCGCCGCGGCGGTGATCCTGGTCGGCCTGCGCCTGCTGCAAGGCCTGGCGCTGGGCGGCGAGTACGGCGGTGCCGCGACCTACGTCGCCGAGCACGCCCCGCACGGCAAGCGCGGCGCGTACACGTCGTGGATCCAGACCACGGCGACGCTGGGCCTGTTCCTGTCGCTGATCGTCATCCTGGGCACCCGCACGGCGCTCGGCGAGGCGACCTTCGCGGCCTGGGGCTGGCGCATCCCGTTCGTCGTGTCGATCCTGCTGCTGGCCATCAGCGTCTGGATCCGGCTGTCGATGAACGAGTCGCCCGCCTTCCAGAAGATGAAGTCCGAGGGCAAGACCTCCAAGGCGCCGCTGTCCGAGTCCTTCGGCCAGTGGAAGAACCTGAAGATCGTGCTGCTGGCGCTGTTCGGCCTGGTGGCCGGCCAGGGCGTGGTCTGGTACACGGGCCAGTTCTACGCGCTGTTCTTCCTGACCAGCGTGGTCAAGGTGGACGCGGCCGCGGCCAACATCATGGTGGCGGTGGCGCTGCTGATCGGCACGCCGTTCTTCGTCGTGTTCGGCACGCTGTCGGACCGCATCGGCCGCAAGCCCATCATCATGGCGGGCCTGCTGCTGGCGATCCTGACCTACTTCCCGCTGTTCAAGGCGCTGACCAACGCGGCCAACCCCGACCTGGCCCGCGCCCAGGCGACCGCGCAGATCACGCTGACGACCGACCCGGCGCAGTGCTCGTTCCAGGGCAGCCCGGTGGCGCGCGACGTGGACTTCACCACGCCTTGCGACATCGCCAAGCGCGCCCTGGCGCAAGCCGCGGCGAACTACGAGACGCTGCCCGGCGCGGCCGGCAGCGGCCAGGTCAAGGTCGGCGAGAAGGTCATCGAGGCGCCGACCGCCACGCTGACCGCCGGCGGCCACAAGTTCGACGAGGACAGCGCCAAGAAGATCGCCGCGTTCAAGAAGGAACTGTCCGACGCGATGAAGGCCGCGGGCTACCCGGCCAAGGCCGATCCGGCCAAGGTCAACACGCCGCTGGTGATCGCGATCCTGACGGTGCTGGTGCTGTACGTGACCATGGTCTACGGCCCGATCGCCGCGATGCTGGTGGAGCTGTTCCCGACCCGCATCCGCTACACCTCGATGAGCCTGCCGTATCACATCGGCAACGGCTGGTTCGGCGGCCTGCTGCCGTCCATCAGCTTCGCGATGGTGGCGCAGAACGGCAACATCTATCACGGCCTCTGGTACCCGATCGGCATCGCCGCGCTCACCCTGGTGGTCGGCCTGCTGTTCGTGCGCGAAACCAAGGACGTGGACATCTACGCCCGCGACTGAACGGGCGAATGCAGGGACCGGTGCCGCGGCGCCAGTCCCCCGCAACGACAAGGGCGGCCACTGGCCGCCCTTTTTTCATTGCCGCGTTCGCGGCGCGTGGCGCGACCCGCGGCGTCAGCCCGCCGCCTTCATCTGCTGCGCCTTGGCCAGCACGGAGGCCGCGTACTCGTTGGCCTTGATCTCGCGGCCGTAGGAATCGGTGGTGCCCGGCGTCCAGTTGTCGCCGCCGTTGTACTTCTGCAGCATGTTGGTCGCGTCGCCGCCCTTGTCCGCCAGGATCACGCCGGCCATGGCGATCTGGTCCTTCGGGTCGTTGTGGTCGTAGGCGTGGCCCATCTTCTGCTCGAACTTGCCGGCATAGGCCTGGCGGGTGCTGGGCTCGACCTGCATCAGGCCGTCGCCCGCGCTCGGGCTGCCGGACAGCGCCTTGCCGAACTGGCTTTCCTTCTCCATCTGCGCGGCCAGCAGGTAGGGGTCGACGCCGGTCTTCTTCGCCGCCTCCTGGCAGCCTTGCCACAGGTCCGCCGGCATGCCCGACGGGCCGCGGCCGCCGACGGCGGGCGGCGTGTCGCTCACCGCCGGCGTCTGCTGGGCCGCGGGCGGCGTGTCGCTCCACATCTGCTGGCCGCCGGGCGGCTTGTCGGTCCATGCCTGCTGGCCGCCCGGGGGCTTGTCGGTCCACGCCTGCTGGCCGCCGCCGGGAGGCGTGTCGCTCCAGGCCTGCTGACCGCCGTTCGGGCGGCAGCCGTTGCCCGCGCCCTGCGGGCCGCCGGCCCCGCCGACACCGGCCGGCGCGCCGCCACCGCCGCCGCCACCGCCTTGTCCGCCGCCGGCCTGCTGGTTCTGCAGCTGCTGCGCGGCCTTCATGATCTCGCTGATCAGCAACTGCAGGATCTGCATGACCACCTCGGTCAGCTTGGCCTGGATGTCGGCCGCGGACTGCGGCGACATGCCCTGCAGGCCCTGCATGCCTTGCAGGCCCAGTTGACCGAGGCCGTCCAGGCCGATCGGTTGGTTTTGAACGCTCATGGACATGACGGAACTCCTCTGGGGGTTGGGGACGTGGGTCGACGAGCGTCCATCTTGGGCAGTCCGTCACGCGCTGCCGGCCCAACGCGAAGCGAGGGCCGGTGCCGCGAAGGGATCGTGGCGGCCGCGTGGGGAAGGGCGGGCCCTTCGCGTGGCGGTATGCCGCTTCGCGACGGCCGGCTCGCGCGCGAGGCCGCCATGCAAGCCTTTCGCGCAGCGGTCACCGTGCGGGCCGCCATGAGCCCGACACCATGGACCAGCCGTTCCTCGCCAGCCCCTCGTTCCATCCCCTGTCGACCGCGATGGGCGCGCACCCGTCGCCGATGCCCGGGCCGGAGGCGTCCTGGTCGGGGCGCCGGATCCTGTCGGCCTGCCTGCTGCTGGCCAGCCGGATGGGCCGCGCCGACGAGGCGGTGCCGATCGCAGCGGCGCTCGAGCGCGAACTCGGCGACGCGCGCGCCGTCAAGGTGCTGGTGGCCGTGGGCGCGCTGCTGGGCGGCAACGCCGCCGTGGGCCAGGCGGAACTGGCCAGCGAGCAGCACTCCGGCCAGGCCGACGCGGCGACGCTGGTGTTCGCGATGGTCGACCGGCTGGCCGGCGGCCAGCACCAGTGGCAGCCGCTGGTGCAGCGCGTGCTGGCCACCAGCAGCGACCCGACCTGGCGCGCGGTGGCCTACGCGATCGAGCAGCTCGGATAAACGAAACCCGCGGCAGGATGGCCCGTCCGGGCCGCTCAGCCTGCTGTCAGCCTCGCTTCCCACAATGGCCTCCGACCCGGTCAGTCCGTCGCGACCGGCAACCTCGAGAGGAATTACCGAACCATGTGGAAACTCGTCCTTGGATTCATCGTCTTCGCCGCGATCGCGCTGTTCGTGCTGATGAAGAGCGGCGGCAGCATCGACCTGACGGGCGAGAAGCATGACGTGACCGGCGGTCATGCCGAGCAGGCCGCCAGCGACGCCGCCTCCGCCGCGATGGCCGCCGCCTCCGCGGCGATCCCGATGGACGCGGCCTCCGCCGCCGCGTCGGGCGCCTCGCGGTAAGCCAGGCCGCCCGGGACGGATCAGCCGATCCGTTCCTCGCCGGCGGCGCGCAGCGGCGCGTCGACCGGCACCCGCATCACCATGCGGGTCCCTTCGCCGGGCTGCGAGACCACCTCGATCTGCCCGCCCAGCACGTTCGTCACGATGTTGTGGACGATGTGCATGCCCAGCCCCGAACCGCCCTTGCCGAGCTTGGTCGTGAAGAACGGATCGAAGATCCGCCGCACGACCGACGCATCCATCCCGCGCCCGTCGTCGCACACGCACAGCTCGACCTGCGACGCGTCCAGCCGGTGGCAACTGACCTGCACCTCGCCGCGCTCGCGGCCCTCGAAGGCATGGACCAGCGCGTTCATCAGCAGGTTGGTCAGCACCTGGCCCAGCGCGCCGGGATAGCTGCTCATGCGCAGGTCCGGCTGCAGGTCGGTGACGACGCGGAACGGCGTGTGCTTGAAGCTGGGCTCGACCATCACCAGCACGTCCTCGACGACCTGCGCGAGCTCGAAATCGCGCCGCGTGTCGCTGGTCTGGTCGATCGCGACCTGCTTGAAGTCGCGCACCAGGTCGGCGGCCTTCTGCACGTTGCGGTGCAGGATGTCCTGGCCGCGGCGGGTGTCCTTGACCAGCTCCTCGAGCTGGCTGCGCCGCATCGGCGTGTTCTCGGCCAGCATCCGGTCGAGCTTGCCCCAGCGGTCCTCCAGCGCCGACACCACCGTCAGCGCGTTGCCCAGCGGCGTGTTGAGCTCATGCGCGACGCCGGCCACCAGCCGGCCCAGCGAGGCGAGCTTCTCCGACTCGACCAGCTCGCGCTGCGCGGTCCGGAGGTTGGCCAGCGCCTGGGTCAGCTCGGCGTTGGCCTCGGTCAGCTGCACGGTGCGCTGCGCCACCTGGTCCTCGAGCGTGCTGGCATGGCCGCGCAGGTCGTCGAAGGCCTTCAGCAGCGCCTGGCGCATCCGTTCCATCGCCTTGCCCACGCGCGCGATCTCGTCCTCGCCGCCGAGCTCCAGCGGCTTGTCGAGCTGGCCGGACGCCAACTCGTCGGCCGCCTCGGACAGCCGGGCGATCGGCCGCAGCACGCGCCGCTGCATCACCACCAGGATCAACGCCATCGACACCGTCAGCGTCAGCAGGCTGCGCCACAGCGCGTTCCAGAGGTCGTCGCGCTTGCGCGCGAGCAGCGGCTCGGCGCTCATGACGACGGTCAGCTTGGCGATCTCCCGGCCGTCGCGCAGGACGGGGCGCGTCTCGCTGAGCGTCAGCGCGTCGTCGGGGGAGCCGCGATGGAACTCGACGAAGGCCTGCTGCGCCGCGTTCTCGGTCACGACGACCGAGACGAAGCGCGGATCGTCGACCTGCGCCTTGACCATCGGCTCGGCAAGGTCCGGCGAGACCTGCCAGATCGGCTCGGCCAGCGACAGCGCCAGCACCTCCGACACGCGCGACAGGTCGCGCTGCAGGTCCTCCATCACCACGCGGCGGCTGAGCTGCTGCTCGTACAGCAGCACGCCGCCGGTCGGCAGCGCCAGGCCCACCAGCAACGCCAGGATGACGGCGTTGCGCAACGAAGTCTTCATCAGGGCCACGTCCGTCCCTCTGTCCAACCCTTGTGACGGCGGATTATGCGGGCCGGCCGTGACCGGCTCATGCGGCGAAACGCTCATCCGCGGCCAGTACCGTGACCCGGTTGCGCCCCTGGGCACGGGAGGCCTGCAGCGCCTGGTCGGCGCGGCCGATGAAGTCGCGGGCCGTCTCGCCCTGGCCCAGCTGCGTCACGCCCACCGACAGGCTCAGCCGCCGCTCCGCGTCCGCCTGCAGCTGCGCCACGCCGTGACGCAGCTGCTCGGCCAGCGTGTAGGCCTCGTGAAGGCCGGCGCCGGGGATCAGCAGCGCGAATTCGTCGTCCTCCAGGCGCGCGGCGACATGGTGGCTCTGGGCGATGCTGCGCACGGTGTTGGCCACCTGCCGCAGCGCGTCGTCCAGGCGCGCCTCGCCCAGCCGCTCGCGCAGCGCCGGGAAATCGTCGATGTCGCCCAGCAGCAGGCAGGGCGCGGTCGGCGTGCCGGCCTCGGGACTCTGCAGGCAGTCCGCCAGCGCGCGGTCGAAGCCGCGGCGGTTGCTCAAGCCGGTCAGCGGATCCAGCAAGGCCTCGCTGCGCGCCCGGTGCACCTCCTGGCGCAACGCGGCCACCTCCTGGCGGCTGGCCTCCAGCCGCGCCACCAGGCTGCCCACCGCATGACCCATCTCCCGCGTGCCGTGCAACGCCTCCGCCAGGACCTGCACATGCTGCCCCGGCGCCGCGTCGCGCAACGCGCGCTCCCAGCCCTGCAGCGCGCGCGCGTAGTGCTGCACCCGCTGCCCGGCCTGGTCGGTGCAGTCCGACACGCCACGCAACACGTCGCCGACGTCCTGCGCCAACGTCACCGCCACCTCCTCGTCCAGCTCGGCGATGTGCTTGCGGTAAAGCGCCCAGGTCTGCGGCTCGTCCAGCGTCGCGCCGTCCTGGGTCAACGCCATCAACTCGCGGCTCAGCGCGCCGTTCATCGCCGTCACATGCTCGTACCAGACGGCATACGTGACCGGATGCAGCGCGGCGCGCTGCCTCGACATCAACGGCAAGGCAGTGCGCAACGCTTGCGCGCTGGCGGCGATGCTCTCGGTGTACCTCATCGGCAGGGTCCCTCGCAGGTCCGGAACCTGGCCTCGCCCGTCGGCGGCCGGTCCCTTGTGTTTCCTATCCCTGTGCCCAGCGTCCGCTCGAAGACGGCAGGCGCTTCCGGTCATCGGCGGCGGGGGACAGGTCTTGAGCGCGGCGGCGCACATTGGGTGTGGGGGCGACGACTATTCACGCGAGAAGGGACAGGGGAGGGGACACGCCGGCCGCCGGCGGCTTCCAAGCATCGGGGGACGCGCAGCGTCCATTTCCCCTTCGCGAAAGCCTCCGAGGACGCCGTTCCTAGAATCCATCGCATGAGCAGTTCACCTTCGGCGACATCCGATTCCGGCGCGTCAGCGCGCGTGCCCCTCAGCGGCCTCCTCCTCGCCGTCGGCGGCGCGATCGGGTTCTCCGGCAAGGCGATCATCGTCAAGCTCGCCTACCGCCACGGCGTCGACGCCATCACCCTGCTGATGCTGCGCATGCTGCTGGCCCTGCCACTGTTCCTCGCCCTGGCCTGGTGGGCCGGCCGCGGCAAACCTTCCCTGACCCCGCGCGAGCGGCTCGCCGTGCTCGGCCTGGGCTTCAGCGGCTACTACCTCGCATCCTTCCTCGACTTCGCCGGCCTCGCCTACGTCACCGCCAGCTTCGAGCGCCTGATCCTCTACCTCAACCCCACCATCGTCCTGCTGCTGTCCTGGGCCCTGTACGGACGCCGCGTCACCGCGCGCCAGGCCGGCGCGCTCGCCGTCAGCTACGCCGGCGTGCTGCTGGTCTTCGGCCACGAACTGCAGGTGGCCGGCGCCAACGTGTGGCTCGGCGGCGCGCTGGTCTTCGGCAGCGCGGTGTCGTACGCGCTGTACCTCGTCTACAGCGGCGAATGGGTGAAACGCCTGGGCGCGATGCGCCTCACCGGGCTCGCGACCTCGGTCGCCTGCGGCTTCTGCATCGCGCAGTTCCTGCTGACGCGGCCGCTGTCGGGGCTGGCCGAACTCGCGCCGGCGGTGTGGTGGCTGTCGGTGCTCAACGCGATCGCCTGCACCTTCGCGCCGGTGCTGATGGTGATGATGGCCATCGAGCGCATGGGCGCCGGCGTCGCCGCGCAGACCGGGATGATCGGCCCGATGTCGACGATCCTGATGGGCGTGCTGATCCTGGACGAGCCGCTGACCGGCTGGGTCGTCGCCGGCACCGTGCTGGTCCTGGGCGGCGTCTGGCTGCTCGCGCGCCAACGCCGCTGACCAGGGCATCGCGAGGCGCTCGCGGCCCACGATCGAGTCACCCCGCGCACAACGCGGTCGCCGCCCCCGCGCACAATCCCGCCCGGCAACGATTCGACGACGGAGATCGACATGGACTTGGGACTTTCGGGCCGCTGGGCCCTGGTGTGCGCGGCCTCGAAGGGCCTGGGCGCGGGCTGCGCCGAGGCGCTGGTGGCCGAAGGCGTCAACGTGGTGATCACCGCGCGCGGTGACGAGGCGCTGCAGGCGCAAGCCGCGAAGCTGCGCGCGCTGAACCCTGCCGTGCAGGTGATCGCCGTCGCCGGCGACATCACCACCGAGGCCGGCCGCGCCGCCGCGCTGGCCGCCGCGCCCCAGGTCGACATCCTGGTCAACAACGCCGGCGGCCCGCCGCCCGGCGATTTCCGCGACTGGGAGCGCGAGCAGTGGCTCGCCGCCCTGGACGCCAACATGCTGACGCCGATCGCGCTGATCAAGGCGACGGTCGACCAGATGGCCGATCGCGGCTTCGGCCGCATCGTCAACATCACCTCGGGCGCGGTGAAGGCGCCGATCGACGTGCTGGGCCTGTCCAACGGCGCTCGCTCCGGCCTGACCGGCTTCGTCGCCGGCATCGCCCGCCAGGCGCGCATCGCCGGCCGCAACGTCACGATCAACAACCTGCTGCCGGGCGCTTTCGACACCGAACGGCTGCAGAAGACGATGGCCGCCGGCGCGCAGAAGTCCGGCCAGCCGGTCGACGACGTGCGCGCCAAGCGCATGACCGCGATCCCGGCGCAGCGCTTCGGCAGCGCCGCCGAGTTCGGCGCGATCTGCGCGCTGATGTGCTCGGCCCACGCGGGCTACCTGACCGGGCAGAACATCCTGCTGGACGGCGGCGCCTATCCCGGGACGTTCTGACGGCTGGCCTTCATGAGGGGGTGTCCGACCGATGAAGGCCGGACCGCCGCGCCCTGACGCTCGATGGGAGCCATCGCTCCCGACCGGCACGCGGCCAACAATCGGCGGTTGTCCCAACGCCCGCCGCCAAGGCGGCATCCGCCCCCTCCCATGGCCACCGACCGGATCGAGATCGTCGAACGCATCGAGCGCATCGAGCGCATCGAGCGCGTCGTCCGCATCGACCGCGCGCGACCGGTGCGCGCCACCGAGAGGACACCGTCCTCCCGTGCGGGAGAGATCGCCGGGCTCGTCGATGTCATCGACCTGATCCCCGCGAAGGAGGCGCCCGCGGCCGCGCCGCGCGGCCTGGTGCTCAACGGCGTCTGGGTGCCGCTGGCCCGCTGAATCCCGTTCGTCAGGCCCGTCAGGACCGCCGGCCCGACGACACCAGGATCCCCGCCGCGATCAGCGCGAAGGCCGCGCCGTGGAACCACGCCGGCCATTCGCCCAGCAGCGCGGCCGACATCAGCGCCGCGAAGACCGGCGTCAGGTTGCCGAAGAAGGCGGCCAGCGTCGGTCCCGCCTGGGCGACGCCCAGCCCCCAGCAGCGGTACGCGATCAGCGACGGCCCGACCGCCACGTAGGCGAGCGCGGCCACCAGCGGCCAGCCCCATTGCACCGGGGTCGGATGGACGAGCTGCTCGACGCCCGCCGAGCTCCAGCTGAAGGCCAGCCCGAACAGCATCTGCGCCATCAGCAGCGCGGCCCAGTCCCAGTCGGGCCGCTGCTCGCCCTGCATGTGCGCGGGCGGCCGCGCCAGCAGCCAGCTGTAGAAGGCCCAGCTCAGCACCGCCAGCAGCATCAGCAGGTCGCCGTGGACGAACTGCACCTGCGCCAGCCGGTCCAGGTGGCCGCGCGAGATCACCAGCGCCACGCCGCCCAGCGACAGCGCGGCGCCGGCCAGTTGCCGGCGCGTCGGCCAGACGCGGTAGAGCAGGGCGCCCACCGCCAGCATCCAGACCGGCAGGCTGGCGGCGATCAGCGTGACGTTGAGCGCCGTCGAGCTGTGCAGCGCCTGGTACTGCAGCGCGTTGTAGCAGCCGGTGCCCAGGATCCCCGTGAGCGCGAAGTAGCCCCAGCGCCGCCGCAACGGGGTCAGGTCTTGCAGCAGCGCCCGCGCGGGCCGCGCGATCAGCAGCAGCAAGGCCACGGCCAGCGTCCAGCGCATCGCGTTGAGCAGCAGCGGCGGCACCAGCGGGCCGACCGAGCGCCCCACGACGGCGTTGCCCGCCCACAGCAGCGGCGGCAGGGTCAGCATCAGGGCCAGGCGTGGGGTCAACGTCATTGCGGCGATGCGCGCGGGTCGCGAGACTGGCACGATAGCCGCGATCGACGCGTCGGGCGACGCGCGAGCGACATTCCCTGGTGAGGAGAACCCTGATGAGCGAGAGAGCCGTGCGCATCGCGCAACCTGGCGGTCCGGAGGTCATGGCCATCGAGGCGGTCGAGGTCGGCGACCCCGGTCCCGGCGAGATCCGCATCCGCCACGCCGCCTGCGGCCTGAACTACATCGACGTCTACCACCGCAGCGGCGTCTACCCGCTGCCGATGCCGTCGGGCCTGGGCATGGAAGGCGCCGGCATCGTCGAGGCGGTCGGCGAGGGCGTCACGCACTTGCGGCCCGGCGACCGGGCGGCGTACGCGAGCAACCCGATCGGCGCCTACGCCACCGCGCGCGTGATGCCGGCCCGGTGCGTGGTGAAGCTGCCGGACTTCCTGAGCTTCGAGCAGGGCGCCTCGATGATGCTCAAGGGCATGACGGTGCAGTACCTGCTGCAGCGCACGCTGCCCCAGGGCGGGCTGCAGGCCGGCGACCACGTGCTGTTCCACGCGGCGGCCGGCGGCGTCGGGCTGATCGCCTGCCAGTGGGCCAAGGCGCTCGGCCTGCGCCTGATCGGCACCGCCGGCAGCGACGCGAAGTGCCAGCTGGCGCTCGACCACGGCGCGGAGTTCGCGATCAATTACTCGAGGGAGAACGTCGCCGACCGCGTCAAGGCCATCACCGGCGGACGCGGCGTGAAGGTGGTGTACGACTCGGTCGGCGCGTCGACCTGGGAAGGCTCGCTGGCGAGCCTGCGGCCCTTCGGGCTGATGGTCAGCTTCGGCAACGCGTCGGGGGTGGTGCCGCCGGTGCCGCTGAAGGCGCTGTCGGCCTCGGGCCTCTACCTGACGCGGCCCTCGCTGTTCGTGCACCTGTCGTCGCTGGAGGCGACGCAGGAGATCTCGGGCGCGCTGTTCGCGGCGGTCGAGCGCGGCGACGTGAAGATCGAGGTCGAGCAGCGATACCCGTTCGACGAGGTCCAGCGCGCCCACCGCGACCTGGAAGCCCGCACGACGACGGGATCAGGCGTGCTGCTGGTTTGACCCGGCGGAGGCGGGCAGCGGCTCGTCGAGGTCGGCGGCCACCGTCTCCGCGTCCAGCAGCGCATCGTTGGCGCTGGCGTCCAGCCGGCTGTCCGGGCCGCCGGCGTCGGTGACCACGCGCCGCGGCGGCGGCAGGTCGTCCAGGCCGGCCGGCACCGTGTCGGCGCCGAAGTCGGTCGAGGGCTCGCCGTCGAGCGCCCCGGCCGTCGTCTCATGCACGTCGACGTCCACCGTCTCGGTGCGCAGCACCTCGTCCAGCACCAGCGGCTGCGAGACCCGGACCTCGAAGCTGAAGCAGGAGCCCGCGCCGGGCTGGCTCTCGACCTGCACCTCGCCGCCCATCAGCTCGACCAGCCGCTTGACGATGGTCAGGCCCAGCCCCGTGCCGCCGTAGCGGCGCGTGATGCTGCCGTCGGCCTGCGTGAACGGGCTGAAGATCTGCGCGATCTGCTCGCGCGTCATGCCGATGCCGGTGTCGTGCACCGCGATGCGCAGCCGCAGCGGACCAGCATGCGCCGGCTGGCCGTCGGCCGTGGCGTCGATGCGCTGGATGTCGACGCGGACCTCGCCCTTCTCGGTGAACTTGAGCGCGTTGCCCACCAGGTTCACCAGGATCTGGCGCAGCCGCAGCGCGTCGCCCAGCAGGTGCTGCGGCACGCCGGGCTGCACCCGCGCGTGCAGCTGCAGGCCCTTCTCGTGCGCCTGCAGCAGCAGCGGATGCAGCGCCTCGCGCAGGCAGTCGTGCAGGCTGAACGGCGCCTGGTCGATGATCACGCGGCCGGCCTCGATCTTGGCGATGTCCAGCAGGTCGTTGATGATGACCATCAGCCCCTTGGCCGAGCTGTGCGCCAGCTCGATGAACTTGCGCTGGCGCTCGTTGAGCTCGGTCTGCAGCACCAGCTCGGTCAGGCCCAGCACGCCGTTCATCGGCGTGCGGATCTCGTGGCTCATGTTGGCCAGGAAGGAGCTCTTGGCCTGGCTGGCCGCCTCGGCGGCCTCGCGCGCCGCTTCCAGCTGCGATTGCGTGGCCTTGAAGTCGCTGATGTCGCGCGCGTTGAGCTGCAGCACGACCTCGCCGCTGACCGGGTCGCGCATCGGGCGCGCGTCGATCGCGTGCCAGCGCCGGCCGTTGGCGGTGTTGATCTCGAGCTCGGCGCCGAAGGTCTGGCCGCCGCGCACCTGCGCGACGATGCGCCGCGCCAGGTCGGGGTCGGGGAAGATCGCGCTGAAGTCGGTCGCGCCGATCGTCTTGCGCAGGCCGTTGAAGCACATCGCCGCGGCCGGGTTGCGCATCAGCACGCTGCCGTCGCGCAGCGAGAACACCGCGATGCGCACCGAGGTGTGCTGCAGCGCCTCGACGCCGCGCAGCAGGCTCTTGTCGACGCCGCTGACCAGCGAGTCCGCCGCGAACAGCATCACCTGGCGCTTGTCGGGCGTGCGGATGCCGCGGGAGACCAGCATCACCGTGGTCGGCTGGCCCTTGGGGTAGAGCGTCCACTGCTCGCGCACCAGCTTGCCCTGGGTGTGGTCGGCCGCGGTCACCGCCAGCCGTTCCGCCACCGAGGGGCTCATGTCGCTCAGGTCGCGCGAGAGGAACTCCTCGGCGCTGTCCGCCCGCCAGAAACTCAGCGCCGCGGCGTTGGCCCAGAGGTTGCGCTGACGCTCCTGGTCGTAGACCCACATGGGCACGTCGAGCCAGTCATAGTGGGTCAGGCAGGAGAAGTCGAGCATGGGGGCGAGGCCCTGTTCTTGGTTACGTTCGGTCGCAGCGGATTGTCGCTTCCGGTCGTGTCATGTCCATGGTCCGGGGTGCCCATTCCTTCACGTCACGGGCACAGGCGTGCCGATGCCCCCTGAAGTGCGTGAATAGCGCCCGCCACGCCGCCCGAGAGAACCCTCCGAACCGCCGCATGCGTGGCGACGGCCCTCGATCAGGCAAGGCTACGCAGACGGGCGCGGCGGCGCCAGCCTCGTTTCTCCGGAGGAACCCTGAGTCCGCGCGCGGCGGTGAGGAAAAAAGCGCGTTCAGCCGCGCTTGACGCGGCGAAGTTCGTCCCAGATCAGCAGGACGGCGCCGACGGTGATGGCGCTGTCGGCGATGTTGAAGGACGGGTAGTACCAGCCGCCCCAGTGCAGCTGGATGAAGTCGACGACGTAGCCGTGCAGCAGCCGGTCCACGACGTTGCCCACCGCGCCGCCCAGGATCAGGCTCAGCGCCCAGGCGAACTGGGTCTGGTGGCCGTGCCGGCGCAGCAGCCAGACGATGAAGATGGTCGCCGCGGCGCCCAGCGCCACGAAGAACCAGCGCTGCCAGCCCGAGGCCCCGGCCAGGAAGCTGAAGGCCGCGCCGGTGTTGTGCACGCGCACCAGGTTGAAGAACGGGAAGACGTAGTGGCTGTCCCCGTACTGGAAGCTGTGCAGGATCAGCACCTTGGTGAACTGGTCGGCCACGATGACCAGCAGGGCGATGGCCAGCCACTGGATCAGGCGGTTGCTCGAGGACGGGGACTTGGTGGCCATGGATGCTGCGAAGGGGAACGACGTGCGCGTGCGCGCGAAACCCTCGACTGTAGCGCCCGGCGCGGGCTCGCCGTGCGGCTACAGTGCGCCCCCCGGATGAGGTTTGCATGAGGCCGCCATGAGACTGCGCCTGAAGATCCTGCTGCTGGCGCTGCTGCCGCTGGTGGCGTCGCTGCTGCTGATCGCGGTGGCGGTGCGCCAGCAGGAGCGCGAGCTGCTCGCCCGCGAGCACGCCGCGGTGCAGCGCGCCTACATGGACGCGCGCCGCGACGAGCTGCGCCATTACGTCGAGCTCGCGGTCAGCACGCTGCAGCCGCTGTACGAGCGCACGCCGGGACTGGCCGCGCAGGGCAGCGCCGCCGACGTCGAGCGCGACAAGCGCGAGGCGCTGCGCCTGCTGTCCTCGCTGGACTACGGCGAGGACGGCTATTTCTTCGTCTACGACCTGCAGGGGCGGGTGCTGATGCACTCGCGCCAGCCCGAGCTGATCGGGCGCGACCTGTGGCAGCTGCGCGACCCGCTCGGCCGGCCGACGATCCAGGAGCTGGTCGAGCAGGCCAAGGCCGGCGGCGGCTACGTCGACTACCTGTGGCGCAAGCCCTCCAGCGGCGAGATGGCGCCCAAGCTCGGCTACGTCGTCGCGATGGAGCGCTGGAACTGGATGCTCGGCACCGGGCTGTACCTGGACGGCATCCGCGCCACGCTGGAGCAGCTCGACCGCGAGGCGCAGGCCAACATCGCCCGCACGATGTGGGGCATCGCCGCGATCGCCGTCTTCGGCGTCGCGCTGATCAGCGCCAGCGCGCTGGCGCTGAACCTGAGCGAACACCGCCAGTCCGAGGCCAAGCTGCGCGCGCTGGCGCACCAGGTGGTGCGCTCGCAGGAAGAGGAACGGGCGCACCTGTCGCGCGAGCTGCACGACGGCGTCAGCCAGACGCTGGTGTCGACCAAGCTGCTGATCGAGTCGGCGCAGCAGGCGGTGCCGGGCGGCGCGGCCGCGCTGCTGCCGCGCGCGCTGGAGCGGCTCAACGCCAGCCTGACCGAGGTGCGGCGGCTGTCGCACCGGCTGCGCCCGGCGCTGCTGGACACGCTGGGGCTGCCGGCGGCGCTGGAGCACCTGGCGCGCGAGTTCGACGAGGGCGGCGCGGTGCCGGTCGCGATGCGGGTGACCGGCGCGCCGCGCGAGCTGCCGGAGCTGCTCAACACGGTGCTGTTCCGCGTCGCGCAGGAGGCGCTGACCAACGTCGCCAAGCACGCCGGCGCGGCGCGGGTGGAGATGTCGCTCGAATTCGCGCCCGCCGACGCCCGGGGCGAACCCGGCGGCGTGCTGCTGCGGGTGCAGGACGACGGCGCCGGCTTCGACCCCGACGACGCCGAACGCGCCGACCCGCACCACGGCATCGGGCTGCGCAACATGCGCGAGCGAATGGCCTCGGTGGGGGGCGTGCTCGACCTGCAGTCGAGCCCCGGACATGGGACGCAGATCGAGGCGATCGTGACGGCGGCGGCGATCCGCCGGCTGGCGCGCGACAATCCCGCCCCATGACTCCCGATCCTTCCCCAGGCGGCACCGGCATCGCCGGCGGCCCGGCCGCGCCGGTGCGCCTGCTGCTGGTCGACGACCATCCGCTGGTGCGCGAGGGCGTGCGCTCGCGGCTGCAGGGCGAGCCGCGCTACCTGGTCGTCGGCGAGGCCGGCAACGCCGAGGAGGCGATGGTGATGCTGATCGCCACGCAGCCGCAGGTGGTGCTGCTGGACGTCGGGCTGAAGGGGCACAACGGCATCCAGCTGGCGCAGACGATGCTGGAACGCGCGCCCGACCTGCGGGTGCTGATGTACAGCATGTACGACAACCCCGAGTACGTGCAGCGCGCGCTGCAGGCCGGCGCCCGCGGCTACGTGCTCAAGGACGCGCCGGCGGGCGAGATCGTCGCGGCGATCGACGCCGTCGCCGCGGGCGGCACCTTCCTGAGCCCGGGCGTGTCCAAGCGCATGTTCCGCAGCCAGCAGCCGCGGCCCATCCTGTCGCCGCGCGAGAGCGAGATCCTGTCCGCGCTCGGCCGCGGCGAGTCCAGCAAGCAGATCGCCAAGGCGCTGGACCTGTCGGTGCGCACCGTCGAGACGCATCGCCAGAACATCAAGCGCAAGCTCGAGCTCGAAGGCCAGGCCGAGCTGATCCGCTACGCCGTCGAGCACGCGCGCGGCCTGCACCGCGACGTGTCCTAGTTCCCCCATCGGGCGAGGAACCCGGCCTCCGGGCCCCGGCACGCAGCGCGTTTCCCTTTCGCGCCCTGCCGGGCGCCGCCGATGATGTGGCCTTCCTCCGCCGCTTGCGCCTCCGCCATTCCGACCGTCGTCCAGGAC
>NZ_JAOCCU010000024.1 GCF_029840635.1 Mitsuaria sp. GD03876
CCGCCGGCATAACCGGACTGGCCGGCGCCGGACGAGCCGCCGTCGCGCGCCTTGGCCGCTTCCTGCGCCTCGCGCGCCTGCTGGGCCTCGGCGTTGTGCCGCGCTTGTCCGAGCTTCATTTCTGGAACACGGCGGCGAACAGGTTCTCGCTGAACTTCATCAGCGTCGAGCCGGCCCACGGCGCCGTCACCACCACCACGCCGGTCACCGCCAGCAGCTTGATGCCCTGCGAGATGCTCGAGTCCTGCAGCGACGTGATCGCCTGGAAGAACGACACCAGCAGCCCGATCACCGCCGACACCGCCACCGCCGGCAGCGACAGCAGCACGCACATCATCAGCGCCTCGGAGGTCAGCTGCACCACCACGTCGTAGGTCATCAGATCGTCTCCTCGCCGCGTCCGTCGGCGGCTCAGCGGTAGGTCAGCACCAGCCCGTGCACCAGCCGCGACCAGCCGTCCAGCGTGACGAACAGCAGCAGCTTGAACGGGATGGCGACGTTGCTCGGCGTCACCTGCGACAGGCCCATCGCCAGCAGCACGTTGGCGATGACGATGTCGATCACGATGAAGGCCAGGTACAGCAGGAAGCCGATGCGGAAGGCCGCCGTCAGCTCGCTCAGCAGGAAGGCCGGCGCCAGCACGATCAGGTCGTCCTTCTTCAGCGCCGCGGCCTGCTCGGTGGGCCAGATGATGGCCGCGGACTTCAGGAAGAACTGCTTCTCGCGTTCCTCCGCGTGCTTGTCCAGGAAGCGCCGGAACGGCTCGCGCGCCGCGTCCGCCGCCTGCATGATTGTCTGCGTGCCGGTGCCCATCGCGCCGCTGGAACCGCCCAGGTTCACGCTCTTGCCCGCGTCGATGAACACCGGCGCCATGATGTAGCAGGAGATGATGATCGCCACGCCGTTGAGCACCATGTTCGGCGGCACCTGCTGCACCCCGATCGCGTTGCGCAGCAGGCCCAGCACGATCGCGATCTTCGTGTACGAGGTCACCACCATCGCCGCGAACGGCAACGCCGCCAGCGCCAGCAGGACCAGGAACAGCGAGACCGGATCAGCGTGCTGCAGCGGCGTCATGCGCGAACTCCAGCCGGGTGATGCGCACGCCGAGCTGATCGCCGATGGCGATCAGCTGGCCCTGGCCCAGCAGCCGGCCGTGGCAGACCAGGCGCACCGTCGCCTCGCGCAGCGGCACGTCCAGCTCCACCGCGTAGCCCGGCTGCATGCTGGCCAGGTCGGCCAGGCCGATGCGGGCGGTGTCGAGCTCGAAGGCCACCGGCAGCTGCAGCTCGTCGAGCGAGCCGGCGGCCGCCAGCGGCGCGTCGGAACCGGCGGCGTCGGGCATCGCGTCGGCCGCGGCCGGGTCGTCGGAAATCATGGGCGGCTCGGCAAGGTGCACGGTGAACTCCTGGGGATCGATGTGAAGGCGGGCCCGCCACGCGCGGCCCACGCCGCAGCGCAGCAGCGGGGCCTGCTCGCCGGCGAGCACGACGTCGCCCGGCTGCAGCGCGCGCAGCACGCCGCGGGGCAGGGCGCGCGAGAACAGGCGGATCGACGGCCGCAACGGCAGCCGCGCCAGCGGCGACAGGTCGATGCCGGCTCGGGCGATGACGGCGGCGAGGCGCTCGAGCAGCCCGGCATCGGCGTCCAGCAGCGTCACCGGCGTCGAGCCGCCAAGCACGACCGGACGCGCATCGCCGTGGTTCTCCGGGGCGATGTCGACCACGCGCATCGGGCCCAGCGCGGAGGCGAAGGCCTCGGCCCAACCCGCCAGCAGCAGCGTGACGACGGCACAGGCGGTGTCCCGGGGCCGATGCGCCAGCGCGAGCTGCAGGGCCGGCGAGGCCGCCGCGTCCAGGCGAAGGCTGAACCGGCCATGCGCGGTCTCGACGGTGATCCGCCACGGCATCGGCGTGTCCGGGTCCGAGCCCGCGGCCGGGTCCGCCGCCGGATTCGCCACCTGGTCCGTCGCCTGATCCGCTTCCTGGCGAACGGCCGCGGCCGCGACGGTGACCGTGGCGTGCCCCAGCGTCGATCGCAGCCAGGCGGTGAAACGCGCGTCATGCGCCAGGCGCGACAGCGCCGCGTCGCCGGGCGCCATCGTCGGCAGCCGGCCGGCCAGCGGCGCGGCGGCGATCGATTCGGAAAGGGTCGGCCCGGTCATGTGATGTCGATGTCGATGTGCCGCTGGTCGGGCAGCGCGCGGGCCAGCAGCCCGCGCAACTGCGACTGGTGCGCGGACACTAGGGCGAGCGAGCGCGTGGACTGCGTGCTGAAGCGAAGCAGCAGGTGGTGAGGCGAAAACGTCAGCCGCAGCTCGGTGTGGGGCAGGGCCTCGGCGTCCAGCGGCACCTGGATCGTCCAGCTGTGGAAGGCGGGATCGCTGCCGTGGCACAGCGCGGCCACGGTGTCGGCGATCGAGGTCTCCCAGCCTTCGGGCAACGGCGTCCAGTTGACGGCCGGGATCGGCAGGTGGGGCGCGACGACCGCCTCTTCAGGCAGCGTCGCCTCGCCGTCCGCGCTCGATGTCTCCTGGGCTGCCGCGCCGGCCACGCCGGCGATCGGCGCCAGCGGCCGGCGACCGGCGGCCGGCCCCGTGTCCTGAGCGCGGGAGCCGTCCTTGCGGCGCGCGGATGCCGCGCCGCCGTCTCGCCGTCCGGCACCGTCGCTCGAGGAGGGCGCTTCGTTCGATCCCGTCCGGGAGGAGGGCGCGGACGCGGCCGCGCCCGGGTGCGCCGACGCGTGCTGCGGGCTGGCGGACGTCGATGCCGATGCCGATGCCGATGCCGATGCCGATGCTGATGCTGATGCTGATGCCGACGGAGGTGCGGGAGGCGGCGGCGCGGCGGTGCTCGATGGCGTGTCGGCCGCGAGCGCATCGACCGGCGCGAGCCCGCGTCGCACGCCGCCCAGCGCGCGCTGGAACCGTTCCGCGTGACGCGGGTCGACCGGCGGCGGCAACGGCGGCAGCTGCGGATCGCCGGCGACGATGCGCCGGATCCGGCGGATCTCGTCGTCGGTCATGGGCGCTCCGCCGCGCTCACGCCGCCACGCGGCCCAGCGGCCTCAGCTCGACCTGGTTGCCCAGCTCCTGGTAGGAATAGACCCGCAGGCCCTCGAGCCGCGACTCGATGATCTTCTTCACGTAGCGGCGGATGTCCATCGACGTGATCACCGCGACGCCGGCCTCGGGCGCCTCGCCCGCGATGCGCAGCACCTTCTCGGTGATGGCCGCGGCGCTCTCCGGCGCCATCGCCAGGTAGTTGCCGGTCGGCGTGGGCTTGATGCACTGCCGGATCGCCTGCTCGACGCCCGGGTCCAGCAGGATCGCCGACACGTACTCGCGCCCGCCGCTGGCCTCGAAGGCCAGGTAGCGCCCCAGGTCGCCGCGCACGTACTCGGTCAGCAGCAGCATGTCCTTCTCCTTCGGGCCCCAGGTGATCAGGCTCTCGAAGATCGTGCGCACGTTGCGGATCGGCACCTGCTCCTCCAGCAGCCGCCGCATCACCTCGGCGATCCGCTGCACCGGCAGGATCTTCTGCACCTCGGCCACCAGGCCGGGGTAGTCCGCGGTCGCCTTGTCGACGATCCACTGGATCTCCTGCACGCCCATGAACAGGTGGGCATTGCGCCGCAGCAGCAGCATCACCTGCCGCGCCATCGCCTGCTCGATGTCCAGGCACTTCGCGCGCTCGGCCTCGGGCACCTGCGCCGCGGGCAGCCACAGCGATCCGGGCTGGTCGAGCACCGGCCCGTGCTGCTCGGCCGACGCGGCCCAGGGCTCGCCCGCGAGCGCGGCCGGCACCAGCAGCAGCCGGCCGGGCAGCTCGACGCGGCGCACCGGCACGTCGTTGATCAGCACCTCGAAGCGCAGTTCCTCCAGCGTGGGTTCGACCCACATCGACACGCCGGGGAAGGGCACGCCCAGCATCGACTGCAGCTGCAGCCGTTCGCGCTCCACCGCCTGGTCCAGCTGCTGCGGCAGCAGCAGCGCGGCCAGCGACGCCGACATCCGCACCGCCAGCGGCCGTGAGAAGTGGGGCGCCTCCTGCATGATCGACGGCGCGTCGCCCTTGGCGCCCTCGCGCTGCAGCGCGGCGATCGGCGCGGACAGGCTGGTGGCCTCGCCGGCCTTGCGCTGCCTGGACAGGTAGCGACCCGCGAACGCCAGGCCCACGCCCAGCGCCAGGAACTGCAGCGCCGGGAAACCGGGCACCGCCGCGAAGGCGATCACCAGGCCCGCGGCCAGGTACATCGCCCGCACGTTGGCGGTCATCTGCGCGAAGATCTCCTGGCCCAGCGAACGGGGTTTCTTCTGGTGCTCGTCGGCCACGCGGGTGATCAGCACGCCGGCGGCCACGCAGATGAACAGCGACGGGATCTGCGACACCATCGCGTCGCCGATCGACAGCACCGCGAAGCGGTTCGCGGCCTCGCCGGCGGTCATGCCGTGGTACATGATCCCCACGACGATGCCGGCCAGGATGTTGACCAGCGTGATGATCAGGCCCGCGATCGCGTCGCCCTTGACGAACTTCATCGCGCCGTCCATGCCGCCGTGCATCTGGCTTTCCATGCCCAGCAGCGCGCGCTTGCGGCGCGCCTCGTCGCCGCTGAGCAGCCCGGCGCGCAGGTCCGCGTCGATGCTCATCTGCTTGCCGGGCATCGCGTCCAGCGTGAAGCGCGCGCCGACCTCGGCCACCCGCTCCGAGCCCTTGGAGATCACGATGAACTGCACCACCGTGATGATGATGAACACCACGATGCCCACCACCAGGTTGCCGCCGACGACCAGCTCGCCGAAGCTCTCGATCAGGTGGCCGGCGTCGGCGTGCAGCAGGATGGACTTCGTGGACGCGATGTTCAGCGACAGCCGGAACAGCGTCGTGAACAGCAGCAGCGACGGGAACGAGGACAGCGCCACCGCGTTCGGGATGAACAGCGAGGTCATCAGCAGCAGCACGCTCACCGCCAGGTTCACCGCCAGCAGGCTGTCGATGGCCACCGTGGGCAGCGGCAGGATCATCAGCCCCACGATCGCCACCACGAGGAAGCTCATCGCGAGGTCGTTGCCCCAGGTGCTCTTGTCGGTCAGGGATTTCGCCATGGGGAACTCCGGTCAGGCGATCAGCGCGGCGAGGCCGGCGAGGCGGATGAGGCGGCGGGCGATCCGCCGGCCGGCGTCACGCGGTCCAGCATCGCGACCCAGCGCAGCACGGTGGCGACGGCCTCGAACAGCGCCTCGGGCACGGTCTCGTCGACCGGCACCTTGAACAGCGCGCGCGCCAGCGGCGGGTCGCCGACGATGGGCACGCCGGCGGCCTCGGCGATGCGGCGGATCTCCATCGCCTGCGCGTCCGCGCCCTTGGCCACGATCAGCGGCAGCGGCGTCTGGCCGGGCAGGTAGCGCAGGGCCACCGCGTAGTGGGTCGGGTTGGTGACGACGACGGTCGCGTTCGGCACCGTCTGCTTGGGGCTGCTGTGGGCGAGCTCGAAGGCGAGCCGCTTGCGCTGGCCCTTCATCATCGGGTCGCCTTCCATTTCCTTGTACTCGCGCTTGAGCTCGTCCTTGTCCATGCGCTGGTCGCGGATGAACAGCCAGCGCTGCAGCGCGAAGTCCACCGGCCCCAGCACCACCAGCGCGATCACGGCGGCGACGAACAGCTTGAGCATCGCGGCCCAGGCCACGGCGGCGACGCCGGCGGGCGTCTGCGTGGCCGCGCCGACCATCAGCGGGATCAGGCCCATCGTGATCATCGCGACCACGCTGCCGACCAGGATCGCCTTGAACACGGTCTTCGCGAACTCGATCAGCGAGCGCAGCGAGATCAGCTTCTTCAGCCCCGAGCCCGGATTGACCTTGTCGAAGTTGGGCGTCAGCGGCTCGAAGGTGATGTTGAAGCCGACCTGCGCGAACGACGCGACCAGGCCGACGAAGATCGCCGCGACCACGAAGGGCAGCACGATCCACAGGCCCTCGATGGCCATGTCGTAGGCGATTGCGAGCATGTCCTCGTCGGTGCGGGCCTGCAGTCCCAGGCCGCTGGCCAGCGCGAACAGCCGCTCCAGGTGGCCGAAGGCGGTGCCGGCCGCCGCGCTCAGGCACACCGTCACCACCAGCAGCCCGGCCGCGGCGTTGATGTCCTGGCTCTTGGGCGACTGGCCCTTCTTCTTCGCGTCGTCCAGCTTCTTCTGGCTGGGCTGTTCGGTCTTCTCACCCATGGCGCGCGCTCACGAGACGGCCGCGGGCAGCACCAGGCCCAGCATCAGCATGTCGCGGCGCTTGCCGAAGGCGGTGATCGCGCCGGGCAGCACGCCCCAGGACGCGAAGCCCGCATGGCGCAGCACCGTGAGGCTGGGCCCGTTGTCGCTCCACACCATCGCCAGCAGCCGGTCCACGCCCCAGCCGGGCGCCTGCCCGATCACGTGGCGGACCATCTGCGCGCCGACGCCGCGGCCGCGCCAGCGCGGCGCGACGTAGTAGGCCAGCTCGAACAGCGAGGACAGCCCCGGCCGGTCGTGCAGGCCGAGCGACCCCAGCCAGCCGACGATCTCCCTGTCATGCACGGCCACCAGCAGGTGGCGCCGGTGATGCAGGTGGGCGACGACCTGCATCCGCGCCATCGGCAGGCTCATCGGGCCGAGGTAGTGCGGGGAGGGCGGCTCCGTCATCTCCCGGGTGCGGGCCAGCTCGCTGGCCAGCCAGTGCGGGGCGACGGCCTCGGCCGTGTCGTCGGGCTGGTAGGGCCGGGTGCGCAGCGACGCGTTGTAGATCGCCGCGATCGACGCCGCGTCGGCAATGTCCGCGGGGCGCATCTCGATGGGCAGCGGGGTCAGGCGGGCGGCCGATTCGGCGAGCGAGACGGACAGCGCCCGGACCTGCGGTTCGATCGGTGAAAAGGCAAGCGACACGTGGGCTCCTCCTGGTCGTGGCTCACTGTCGGCGGCCACGCGCAGGGGACACGGGGATGGGGCGAAGCGGTTTGCGCGGATGCGAAATCGCGCCGGGCGTCCAGGTCTCGCGCTCGGAGCGGCGTGAGGATTGTTGAGGATTTCATCGTGAAGACATGAGCCCGCCGCGCAGGGGCGCTGCCTAGCATTCGCTGCCGTCGCGACATGGCGGCCTGCATCGAAATGCGAAGGAAGGGAGTTCACATGTTGTTGCTTGCGCTGGGAAGCCTGCGGGTATCGGACAGGGACGCGGACGTGGCCGACGCGCTGCGGCGCGGCGATGTGCAGGAGGCCTTGCGCCTGGGACTGGGCCGGCTGGACCGCGGGCCGTCCGGCGATCCGCAGCGGCTCGCCGCGCTGGGCCAGGTGCTGGGCCAGGCGCTGCTGGCGGCCGGCCGCGACGAGCAGGCCGAGGAACTCTTCCAGAAACAGCTGCGCCTGTACGAGGCGCTGCCGCGGGCGCAGGTGCGCTGGTTCTCGTCGATGGACCGCGGCTTCCTGTTCCTGCACCTGAACAAGCCGGGCCGCGCGGCCGAGTCCTTCAACGTCGTCGCCGATGCCGAGGACGCACCGCTGGCGCTGCGCGTCGACGCGCTGGCCGGCATGGCGCAGGCGATGCAGGCCATGGGCGAGCACCGCCGCGCCACGCGCACGCTGGCGGTCGCCGCGGCGCTGGCGTCCTCGCCGCAGGCCCCGGCGGCGATGCGGGCGCTGCTGACGGCGATCGGGCTGGAGATCGACGTGTGCCGCGCGGTGCGGCGCTTCGACGACGTGCCCGCCGTCGAACCGGCGCGCGAACGCGAGACCGTCGGCGCGCTGCGCGCGTCGGCGAGCGCGCTGGCGGCGATGCCGGCGGCGGTCGCGCGGCTCGAGTTCCTGATCGCGTTGATGACCATCGAGGCGGGCCAGTCCGGCGGCGGCCACGACGGCCTCTTCGACGGCGTGCGCTGGCAGCGCGAGCGGCGCCTGCCGCCGCTGGAGGAACGCGCCCGCGTCGAGGCGGCGCTGGCGTTGCTCGAGCGCGGCCAGGCGCGCACCGCCTATGACATCCTCGGCCCGCTGGCGATCGACGACGGCCGGCAGCTGCACCACCGCCACGCGATCGAACTGCGGTACTGCGCATCCAAGCTGCATGCGGTCAACGGCCGGCATGCCGACGCGCTGCGCTGCTACCGCCAGCACGCGCAACTCTCGCTGGCGCGGCTGCGCTTCGAGCTGACGCGGATGCCGTACTCCCGGTTCCTGGAACAGCAGGAGCGCGCCGAGCAGGCCGACGCCGACCAGCTGCGGCTGCCGCCGCGCTACCGACGCGCCTACCAATACATCCTGGACCACCTGCACGACCGCACGCTGTCGGTGCGGCGCATCGCCGCCGAGATCGACGTCACCGAGCGGGCGCTGCAGATGGCGTTCCGCTCGCACCTCGGGCTGACGCCGGCGGAGGTGATCCGCAAGCTGCGCATGGCCTGCATCCGCACTGAGCTCCAGCAGATGGCCGGCCGCGACAGCGTGCTGGCGGTGGCCGCGCGCTGGGGCCTGGCCAACCGCTCGACGCTGGCGCACAACTACCGCCAGCAATTCGGCGAGACGCCCAGCGCGACCTCCGGCCAGGCAGGCCAGATCGAGCGCCCCTCGATCGCGGTGGCGATGTCTACCGCGGCGGCCGTCGCCACGGCGGCCGCGGCCATCGAGCCGCCGAGGTCGCTGGTGCTCGGGGCGGACTGACGGCGGACGCGACCGGTCATGCGCGCCGATCCGCCCCGACTGCCCGCGCGGCCCGTCGCGACGGGACCGAGCGCATCGAGCGCGCACGGCGGATCGCCGCTGGGCGCGGCGGACGAGGCGCGGGGCCCGTCGATCCTCGGCGATGCCTCGACGCGCCGTCGCGACGACGCCGGCGGCCGGCGCAGCGCCTCCGCCAGCCGCCTGATGGGGGCCGTCACCCGGCAGCTGCTGGACGACGAGGAAGAGCGCGTCACGGGCGAGGGCCGGGGCGAGGGCGGGTCGAGCGGCGCCACCGCGACCTCGTCGACTCATGAGGGCGCCGGCAAGACCGCGACGCGCGCGGTCGGCGGTGGCGGCGGGACCCGGTCGACCCAGCGCCAGCCGCCGGGCGGCGCGGTGCGTCGTGCCGGGTCGACTTCGCGACGCGCCTCCGCGCCGGAGGACGACGTCTGGTCGCAGGAAGTGCAAGGCGCCGACGAGCCCGGCCGCGTCGTCGGGCCGGAATCCCGCGTCCAGCCGCGCCGCGGCGCGGCGCGCATCGAGGGCGTGCGTCCCGATGCGGCGCCGCGGGTCGGCGGCTCGCCGCGCATGCGGATCGCGAGCTGGGGTGCGCTGCTCGCCGCGGTGGCGGCGCTGGTCGTGGTCATCGCCGCCGGATGGTTTGACCTGTCGCCGTCGGGCGACTCGGGCAATGGCACCGGCGATGGCGGTGCCGCGCGCCAGGAGCATGGCGCCGAGCGCTGACGGCGAATCGCCGATCGCTGATCGCTGATCGCTGATGACGGATCCTCAATCGCAGTCCGCTCGTTGTTGGGCAGCGAGCGAGGGTGGGGCCGGAATGATGCTGGGGGTTCCCGGAGGGACGCCCCCTGCGTCGTGAAGAGCCCGCGCCGGGCCTACCGCGGGAAGGGTGCTTCCCGACGACCTCCAACCTGTTCGCCCCGCTCCAAGCCCCGAGATTCCCGAAGCCCGCTTCGCCTTCGTGATGCGCTCTTCGGATCACGTCGGTCTGTCACGGCGCTGTCGTCCAGAGTTGGCGGCCGAGTCTTGCAGCTTCTGGAGAGCCGGCGATGTTCAAGTTCCTTCGTTCCAACACCCCGCAGACGCCGCCGCCGGTGAATCCGAACGTGCTCACGACGGGCACCGGCACGGGCACGCAGGGGACGACGGGCACGACGCATCACACGCCGGCGATTCCCTTGCTGCCGATGGGCCAGAACAGCGGCAACCATGCGGCGGGCGGCACCTTGCGGCCGCGGGCTGCCGCGTTGCCCGCGGCGGTGGCCGTCGCGCTGACCGATGCGCACAACGCGCATGCGGCGGTGCCGGTGCGCGTGGACCAGCAGGCGCCTGTCGCCGCGGTGCACACCGCGCGCGAGCAGTCGATGCAGCAGCTGCAGAAGCGTGGCGATCACGCCTTGCGCGAGGTGGACAACAAGCTGACGGCGCTGGACGCCGACATCGCGGCCGCGCGGACGGCCGTTGGCGATGCCCATACCCGGGTGCAGCAGCAACAGGCGGAGGTGACCCGTCGCCAGGGTGCGCTCGACCAGGCCACGACGGACCGGGGACCGCTGCATCAGGCGGTGCTGGACGCGCGCGCCGCGCCGGCGCTGGCGGCGGCGAGGGAGCGGGTGATCGACCTCGAGGCGGACCTGGGCGCTCCGCCGGCCGCGGGCGCGTCGTCGGGCGATCCCGCGGCGCAGCGCCGTCGGCTGGCCGACCAGTTGCGGACCGCGCGGGCCGACCTGGCGACGCAGGAGGGGCATGTCACGACGGCCGAGCAGGCCTTGACCGCGCATGACCGGTTGATCCAGACGCGCGGCGAGGAGCGTGACGCGGCGCGGGGCGACCTGACTACCGCCACCGCCGCGCACACCGCGGCGCAAGGGGTGGAGACGACCGTCACCCAGGCGCGCGCGCAGATGCAGGGCCGGCGCGATGCGCTGACGACGGTGCAGACGGCCAACCTGGCGCCGATGACCGCTCATGCCAACGCCGCCCGGACGGCGTTGAACGATGCCGCCGCCGCCAGCGACGCGCATCGGGCGGTCGCACGCGCCGCGGCCGACCTGGCCGAGTTGACGAAGACCGCCGAGACCACGCGCGGCGCGGTCAACGACAAGCGCGGCCAGGTCGCCGAACTGGACCGGCTGAACAACGAGGCGCATGCGGAGATCGCGACGAACTCGCCGCTGCGCACGCGGATCGCCGACCTCGAACGGCAGGTCCAGCGGCTGGAGCAGCAGGCCGCGGCGCCGTCGACCTCGCAGGCGCCAGCGCGGCCGGCCGCCCCGGGGCCGGATCCGCTGCAGGTCGCTCGAGACGCGCGCGACGAGGCCCGCGCGGAACTGCGCACCAAGCAGCAGACCGCCCTCGACACCCAGGCCGCCGCCGACCAGGGCCACGCCGAGCTCCAGCCGATGGCGCAACAGCTGACGCAGGAGACCGCGCATGTCGCGACGGCGGCGAACACCCGCGACCAGCGCGCGACCGCGGCCGCGACGGCGGACCGCACCGCGGCGGCCTCGATCGTGGCGCGCGACCACCTGCAACCCGCCGCCGACGCGGCCGCCGGTCGCATCGATCACGAACTGACCGCGCTGAGCAACGCGCTCTACACGCCGCGTCCGGCGCCGGAGAACAATCCGGCGCAGGGACCGGTGAGCGCGATGAAGAAGCCGCTGCACGCGCTGCAGAACCGCATGACGCCGGCCAAGTACGACGTCACCGTCGGACCGTTCAGCGCGTCCTCCAGCGGCACCGCGCCGACGCGTTTCCACGACGGGCAGACGCCGGCCAAGACGCTGACGACGGCGACCAGCCCGGGGCAGCTGAAGTCGGTCGACAAGAAGGTCGACGTCGCCGCGGACGGCGCGTCCAAGCTGTTGGCGGGCGGCAAGGGCAGCGCCGGCCAGGCCGCGCAGGCGCCGGCGGAATTCGGCACCGCCGTGGCCTTCACGTCGGAGGTGGGCCGGCTGTTCACGCCGGCCGCGGGCGCGACCGGCGCGCCGGAGGCGACCCCGGCGGCCACGCAGCTCGCCGACGCGCTGCTGCGCCATCCCAATCCCGATCCCGCGGGCCGGCCCGACGGCCACCCGCTGCGCCACGAGCAGGCCTTGCTGATCGCGTCGGTGCTGCGCTCGGTCACCGAGAACCCGGCCGATGCCGCGCAGGTCTATCACCACCTCTGGAACGACCCGGCCCCGGCGATCGACGGGCTGACGCCGGCGGCCGGCCGCGGCGCGTCGCCGATGGCGGCCAATCCTGGCGACACGGCGCCCAGCACCGGTCCCAACATCCAGCAGCTGGCCAATGCCGCGCGCCGCGCGCTGGCCTCGACCTCCGGCGGCATGCAGGCGCTGCTGGACCTGCACGGCCTGACGTTGCCGCCGGCCGGCACCGACGTCGCCAGCCGGGCGACGCGGCGCCACGCCGAGCATGGCGTGGAGCACTACAAGCTCGCGCTGCGCGCGGAGAGCGCGCTGCTGGCGCAGGGCCTGCGCGTGCCGCAGCCGCAGTCGGCCGACCAGATCGAGACGGAAGTCCGCGCCCGCGCGCAGGGCACGCAGCTGCTCAACGCCGATTGGCTGGGCACCGGCAACGCCAAGCGCGCCGGCGGCGGCCGCCGCCAGGCGGAAGACCCGATGACGCTCGCGAGCCAGGCCTTCCTCTATGCGAAGGCCAACATGACGCATGCGACGCACGCCGACCCGGCCGTCTCGCAATACAAGCCGGCCTACGTCGCCTTGCGCAACGGCTTCACCGAAAGCGGCCAGGGCTCCGAATTCCACTTGATGACGAAGCGGCTGCACAAGTTCTGCAAGTACATCGACCTGGCCTGCGCATCGCCGGCCGGGACCTTGCCCAACATGGGCGACGCGTTCAAGCATCCGATCCGCAGCACGGTCACCGGCACGCGGCGCAAGCTCGGCAAGGACAAGACGCCGCTGAAGACGCTGATGCAGTCGGGGCCGCTGGGATCCAACCTGGGCACGGTGCCCGGCGAGCACGCCAAGCGGCTGACCACCGCGCTGGCCACCGGCCAGCGGCTGATGCGCAACGACCTGACGGCCAACTTCGCCACGCTCGGCGAGGCCGACCGCACCCGCGCGCTGATGCGCCTGGCGGCGATGGAGCAGTGGGCGGCGAAGGTGCCGGGCGGCGCCGATCCGATGATCGACCTGTCGCAGGGCACGCGCGTCCCCGATGCCGGCGTGCGCGCCCGCGCCGAGGCGCTCAACCGCGAGCTGGGCGGTCCCAACGCCGCCCCGCTGCACGCGGCGACGGTGCAGGCCGAGTCCCAGGCGCAGCAGGCGCGACCGCTGCTGCCCGACACGCTGCAGGGCTGGGTGGGCGAGGGCCGGCTGGCCAGCTCGACCGGGCCCAAGGACACCGGCGCGGAGATGACCGCGCTGGGCGACGACCTGAAGATCCTGCGCGGCAAGGCGTCGATGGACAGCGCCTTCGAGGACCTGCAGCGGCGTTTCGACGCGGCCACGCCCGAGAACCGGCGCGACCTGCTGCGCCAGGTGATGATCCAGGTCGTCGCCGGCGGCGACATGACCGACTACAGCGACGGCCGCAAGAACGGCGTGGGCGGCATGTTCGGCTACGGCGTCGCGCGCTTCGAGGGCCTGGGCGGGCTGACGACCGGCGTCACGCCGGTGGGCGAGTTCAACGTCGACCACACCCGCACCGCGGTGCTCAAGGCCGGCGTGGCCTCCAACACCGGCGTGATCTTCCTGGGCAACGAGCGCAAGGTGAACGAGATGCTGGGCGGCGGCGTGCGCCTGGGCGCCGAGGCCGGGCCGGTGGTGAACCTGACCGGCCAGGCGATGGCGCGCATCGGCGGCTCCCACCTGTTCTCGCAGGGCCTGATGATGCGCACCAACAAGCAGGGCACCGAGCACGAGACGCTGAACGACGCGCAGAAGGCGCGCCTGACCGCGCCCGTGGACAGTTGGAAGCGCATGAGCGAGCTGACGGTGAACAGCGTCTTCGACATCGCCGCGCAGCCCAAGCCGCCCAAGGGCACGGCGCCGGGCGCCGCGCCGCCCGGGAGCCGTCCGATGAACGGCGGCGAGATGTGGACGCAGATGGTCGGGAAGGTCGGCGACTTCCGCGACATCTCCTTCGGCTGGAACACCGGCCAGTCGCACCAGATCACCGGCAGCGTCGGCGTGGACGGCACGGTCGCGGCCAAGATGGGCGCCGGCACCAGCTTCTCGGTCACCGGCGGCGCCGGCATCAAGCACACCTTCCTCAATCGCAACAAGGCCAAGGACACCGCCGGCGCGACGCAGACGGTGCAGGCGGGCAGCGGCTCGCGGACCTCGATCGGCATGGCGGCCAGCGCCGGCATCTCGCATCCGACGATCAAGAACCCGGCCAACCCGGACATCGGGCTGTTCGCGCGGCACAAGGTCGGCGTCGAGACCGAGCTGGTGATCCAGGCCAAGAACGGCTTCGTGCGCATCACCACCGAGGACGGCAAGGTCAAGCCCAACATCTCCTACAAGCACCGCGAGTTCGCGGTCGAGGAGGACTTCGTCAAGCTGGTCAACGGCCAGCGGGCGCAGTGGGAGCCGCGCCTGGGCGAGCGCACCACCGACGGCCGGCTGCGCGACGGCGACCGCGTGCTGGACGGCTTCCTGCAGCAGATGGCCGACCTGCCGCCGGGCAACAACCGCCTGTTCATCGAACGCAAGTGCCTGACGCAGGACGCGGCCGACACGATCAACGCCTGCATGGAACGGATGGCCGTGCTGCAACGCCAGCAGCCGGCGGGCACGCCGCCCGACCCGGGCGCGGCCGAGCAGATCCAGCACCTGAAGGAGCAGATCGCCGCGCAGGTGGGCCAGGAAGCGAACTGGCAGCCGTTCCGGCTGTTCGTCAACGAGACCAACCAGCGGTCCAAGGAATCGTCCGTGGGCGGCGAGGTGCGGGCCTCGCCCAACAAGATCGACGACAAGGAAGCGGGCCCGACCGGCTTCGCCGAGCGCTTCCTCGGCGGCGGCAAGGTCACGCTGGGCGGCAAGGTCAACACCGCGCACGGCGGCCGCGACCTGATCACGCTGGACGCGCAGCCGGTGCAGGCCTGAGCCGGCGGCCGCGGGGTTCAGCGACGCGGGGCTCGGCGACGCAGGGCTCGGTGCCCCTGGGGCCCGGCGATGGCCGCGCCGGGCGATGGCGTGACGCGGTGACGACCTGAGGGGCTGATCGAGCGTGTTTAGCCGTCGCGGCTAAACACTTGGGAAACTGGGGCGGTTTCGTTGACCCGCCTCAGGGCCTTTCCAAGAATCGCCTCCACCCATGAGCTCCGTCACCATCCGCGATATCGCCAAGGCCTCGGGCCTGTCCATCGGCACCGTGTCGCGCGGCCTGCGCAACCAGTCCGGCCTGTCCGAGTCCACCCGCCAGGTCGTGCGCGAGACCGCGCTGCGCCTGGGCTACGACTTCGCGCAGTTGCGCAAGCACCGGATCCGCCGGATCGGTTTCCTGCTGCACAGCCAGCACAACACGCTGGCCTCCAGCCCCTTCTTTTCCGCGGTGCTGCAAGGCGCGGAGCAGGCCGCCAGGCGCGAGGGCGTTTCGCTGTCCTTCATCGTGGCGGGGCCGGCGCAGCCGGTGGTCGAGCAGATGCGGCTGCACCAGCTCGACGCCTTCCTGTGCGTCGGTTACTTCGAGCCCGAGATCCTCGACAGCCTGCAGCGCACCGGCAAGCCGCTGGTGCTGGTCGACCTGCACCGCCGCGGCATGACCTCGGTGAACCCGGACCACCAGCACGGCAGCTTCCTGGCCACCAGCCACCTGCTGCGCAGCGGCCGCCGCACCATCGCGCTGATCTCCGGATCGCCGGCGCACTACAGCCTGGAGCAGCGCGCGCGCGGCTACCGCCGGGCGCTGTTCGAGGCGCAGGTCCGCGCCGATCCCGACCTGGAGGTGATCGCGCCGCAGCTCGGCGACGGCGAGGCCGGCGTGGCCGCAGCGATGGGCCAGCTGCTGGCGCGCCGGCCGCGGCCCGACGCGGTCGTCTGCTTCAACGACAGCGCCGCGCTGGTGGCGATGCGCCGCTGCCTCAACGAAGGCCTGAACGTGCCGGGAGACATCGCCGTCGTCGGCTTCGACGACATCGGCGGCGCGTCCGTCGCGCATCCGCCGCTGAGCACCGTCCGCGTGGACAAGGAGTCGCTCGGCGCCAAGGGCGTGGAGCTGCTGCTCGGCACGCCGGCCGAGACCCCGCTGGACCTGACGCTGCCGGTGGAGCTCATCGTCCGCGAGAGCTCCAGCAGCGTCGACTGAACCGCCACCGCCGCGCGCCCTCCGACTTCATCCGCATCGATCCCCATCGACCCGCATCGACCCGCATCGACCATGTCCGACCTGCCCGATTTCCGTTCCCGAGAGGTCCTGCTCGCCCACGCGAAGCACACGATGGACTTCTATCACCCGCGCGCGATCGACCCGAGCGGCGGCTTCTTCCACTTCTTCAAGGACGACGGCACCGTCTACGACGCGCGCGAGCGGCACCTGGTCAGCAGCACGCGTTTCGTCTTCACCTACGCGATGGCGCATCGCCGCTTCGGCGACCCGGCCTACCTGGACGGCGTGCGCCACGGCGTGCGTTTCCTGCGCGAGGCCCACCTCGATCCGATCCTGGGCGGGTATGCCTGGCGGCTGGACTGGCACGACGGGCGGGCCGAGGTGATCGACGCGACGCGCCATTGCTACGGGCTGGCCTTCGTGCTGCTGGCCTACGCGCATGCGGCGATGGCCGGCGTGGCGGAGGCGCGGCCCTGGATCGCCGAGACCTTCGCGCTGATGGAGGAACGGTTCTGGGACGAGGCCGCCGGGTTGTACGCCGACGAGGCGAGTCCGCAGTGGCACGTGCTGTCGCCGTACCGCGGGCAGAACGCCAACATGCATGCGTGCGAGGCGCTGTTGGCCGCCTTCGACGCCACCGGCGAGGCGCGTTACCTGGCGCGCGCCGCGCGCGTCGCCGACCACGTGACGCGCCGCCAGGCGCAGCGCTGCGGCGGGCTGATCTGGGAACACTACGACGCGCACTGGCAGCCGGACTGGCTGTTCAACCGCGACGATCCGGCCAACCTGTTCCGCCCCTGGGGTTACCAGCCGGGCCACTTCACCGAGTGGACCAAGCTGCTGCTGCAGCTCGAGGCGCGCGGCCGGCACCTGGACCAGGACCTGTCCTGGATCGTGCCGACGGCGACGCAGCTGTTCCGCGTCGCGGTGCGCCGCGGCTGGGACGGCGAGCATGGCGGGCTGTGCTACTCGCTGGCGCCGGACCTGACGGTCTGCGACCCGGACAAGTATTTCTGGGTCCAGGCCGAGAGCGCCGCCGCGGCCGCGCGGCTGGCGCACCGCACCGGCGACGGCGCCTATTGGGACTGGTACCAGCGCCTGTGGGCCTACAGCTGGACGCATTTCGTCGACCACCAGCACGGCGCCTGGTACCGCATCCTGGATGGGCACAACCGCAAGCTGAGCGACGAGAAGAGCCCGGCCGGCAAGGTCGATTACCACACGATGGGCGCCTGCGACGACATCGTGGACGTGCTCGACGGCCTCGATGCGATCGACGCGGCGGACGTGCTGACCGGGAGCCGCCATGCGTGACGCGCCGGACCTGCTGTGCCTGGGCGAGGCGCTGACCGACCTGCTGCAGCAGGCCGACGCCGACCAGTGGGTCAGCCGCGTCGGCGGCTCGACCTGGAACGTGGCGCGGGCGCTGGCCTCGCTGGGCGAGCGCGCGGCCTTCGCCGGCGCGGTCAGCCGGGACCTGTTCGGCGACGCGCTGATGCGGGCGAGCGAGGCGGTCGGGCTCGACACCCGGCTGATGCAGCGCGCCGATCGCGCGCCGCTGCTGGCGATCGTCGAGCATGGGGAACCGCCGCGCTATTTCTTCGTCGGCGGCGACAGCGCGGACCTGGCCTTCGATCCCGAGGCGCTGCCCGAGGGGTGGTCCGGCCAGGCGCGCTGGGCGCACTTCGGCGGCATCAGCCTGGCGCGCGAGCCGCTGGCCACGCGCCTGGTCGCGCTGGCCGAGCGGCTGAAGGGGTAGGGCGTCTCGATCAGCTACGACCCCAACTACCGCACGCTGATGGCCGAGGGCTACACGCCGACGCTGCACCGCATGGCCGCGCTGGCGGACGTGATCAAGGTGTCCGACGACGACCTGCGCGGGCTGTTCCCCGGGCTCGGGCTGGATGACGCGATGGCGCGGCTGCGCGCGCTGAATCCAGCGGCGATGCACCTGCTGACGCGGGGCGGCGGCGTGGCCTACCTGTCGCGCGGCGAGGCCGCCTGCATGGCGCGCGCGCCGGCCGTCGAGGTCGCCGACACCGTCGGCGCCGGCGACGCGGCGATGGCGGGCCTGCTGCAAAGCCTGCACCGGCATCCGGACCGCGCGCTGCGGGCCCACCTGCACGCGGCGCTGGCGGCGGGATCGGCCGCGTGCCTGCAGCGCGGCGCGACGCCGCCCGACGCGGCGACCGCGCGGCGCCTGTTCGATCAACTGCAGGCGACCGACGACGCGCGGCCGGCCACCGCCGGCGAAGGTCCCTGAGCGGGCGCCGATCCTTTTCAGAAACCCGGCGCGGCGCGAGCCGACGCCAGGACCCCAACGCCACGATCCCGTGGCCACAACAGGAGACAGACGCATGAAGACGATGACCTGGAACCGCCGCGCGCTGATCGCGGCCGCGGCGCTCGCGACGCTGGGCGCGGCCGCCGGACCGGCGCGGGCCGGCGACCTGGAGGTGCTGCACTGGTGGACCAGCGGCGGCGAGGCCAAGGCCATTTCCGGCCTGAAGGACGCGCTGCAGGCCAAGGGCCATCGCTGGAAGGACTTCGCGGTGGCCGGCGGCGCGGGCGACGCGGCGATGACGGTGCTGAAGTCGCGGGCGATCTCGGGCAACGCCCCGACCGCGGCGCAGATCAAGGGCCCGCTGCTGCAGGACTGGGCGGCCGAGGGCATGCTGGCCAACATCGACGACGTGGCCAAGGCCGAGCACTGGGACGAGCTGCTGCTGCCGGTGATCAGCAACATCGTGAAGTACCAGGGCCACTACATCGCGGTGCCGGTGAACGTGCACCGGGTGAACTGGCTGTGGATCAACCCGGCGGTGATGAAGAAGGCGGGCGTCAAGCCGCCGACGACCTGGGACGAGTTCTTCGTCGCGGCCGACGCGCTGAAGAAGGCCGGCGTGACGCCGCTGGCGCACGGCGGCCAGTCCTGGCAGGACTTCACCACCTTCGAGACGGTGGTGCTGGGCACCGGCGGGCCGGAGTTCTACCGCAAGGCGCTGGTGCAGCTGGACCCGGCGAGCCTGAAGAGCCCGACGATGGAGAAGTCGCTGGCGACCTTCCGCCGGCTGAAGGCCTACACCGACCGCAACGCGCCGGGCCGCGACTGGAACCTGGCCACCGCGATGGTCATGAAGGGCGAAGCGGCGATGCAGATCATGGGCGACTGGGCCAAGGGCGAGTTCCTGGCGGCCGGCAAGGTCGCGGGCAAGGACTTCCTGTGCGTGCCGGCGCCGGGCACGGCCAAGGGCTACACCTTCAACGTCGACTCGTTCGCGATGTTCAAGGTCAAGGGCGAGGCCAACCAGCAGGCGCAGCGCGACATGGCCGTGGCGATCATGTCGCCGGCGGTGCAGGAGTCGTTCAACCTGGAGAAGGGCTCGATCCCGGTGCGCAAGGGCGTGAACCTGGCCAAGTACGACGACTGCGCCAAGGCGTCGGCGGCGGACTTCGCGGAAGCGGGCAAGGCCAACACGCTGCTGCCGTCGATCGCGCACGGCATGGCGGTCAAGGCCGCCGCCGAGGGTGCGATGAAGGACGTGGTCAGCCAGTTCTGGAACAGCGACGCGATCACGCCGGCGCAGGCGATGGACCGGCTGGTGGCGGCGGCCAAGACGCAGTGACGGCGAGGCAGGCGGCGTGAAGATGCCGTGAAGGCGGGCGGGGCGCGGGCGCGGTGATCCACCAGGCGGGAGGCGCATCGCGGCCCGCTGCCCACGGCCAGCGGCCAACGGCCCAAGGCTCGCCGCTGTCGCCGCTGTCGCCGCTGTCGCCGCTGTCGCCGCTGTCGCCGCTGTCGGCCGGCTGCCCGAGCGTCGCGTGGTGCGTGGGAGCGGTTGTCCCGCGCACCGGGTGCCATCAGGGGCATGGCGCGGCGGGTAGCATGTCCGCATGAGCTCGACAACGCCTGACCCCGTCGCCGCCTTGTTGCGGCATGCCGCCACGACCTGGATCGCGCCGCGTTTCCGCCACCTGGCGGACGACGAGGTGATGGAGAAGGCGCCCGGCGAATGGGTCACGACGGTCGACCGCGACGTCGAGGCCTTCCTGACGCCGGAACTGCAGGCGCTGGTGCCCGGATCGCGCGTCGTCGGCGAGGAGCAATGCGCCGAGACGCCGGAGCTGCTCGACCAGCTCGACGAAGGCGCGGTCTGGCTGGTGGATCCGCTGGACGGCACCTTCAACTTCATCTCGGGGCGCGAGCCGCTGTCGTCGATGGTGGCGCTGCTCGAGGACGGCGTGGCCGTCGCCGCCTGGATGCTGGATCCGATCGCCGGCGTGCTGCATCACGCGCGGCGCGGGCAGGGCGCCTGGCGCGAAGGCCAGCGGCTGCGCGCGGCCGCCGGCCCGGGCTTGAAGCGAGCGGTCGTCAAGACGCGTTTCCTGCCGCAGGACCACCAGGCGCGCATCGCGACCTGGTCCGGCGTGGAATTGCTGCCGGGGCTGAACTGCGCCGGCGCGGAGTATCCGGCGCTCGTCGAAGGCGCCTTCGACGCCACCGTGTACTGGCGCAAGCTGGCCTGGGACCACGCGCCGGGCACGCTGTTCATCACCGAGGCGGGCGGCGTCGCGGCGCGTTTCGACGGCACGCCGTACCGCGCGGGCGACCGGCAGCCGGGCCTGCTCGTGGCGCGCAGCCCCGAGGTGTGGGACGAGGCGGCCGCCGCCTGGCGTTGAGCCGGGCGGGTGCGTCACGATCCAGATGCCCGATCAGAGACCCGGCCGACCAGGAGCCCAACGATGAACGCTGACGTGAACGAAGGCGATGCGACCCCCGGCGCCGACCCGCTGCTGCAGGGGTCCTGCCACTGCGGTGCCGTGCGGCTGACGCTGCCTGAGCGACCGGAGAAGGCGACCGCCTGCAATTGCTCGCTGTGCCACCGGATCGGCGGCAAGTGGGGCTACTTCGAGTGGGGCACGGTCCGCATCGAGGACGACGGCGGCGCGCTGACCGAGTACGTGTGGGGCGACCGATGCCTGCGCACGATGCGCTGCCGGCACTGCGGCTGCGCGACGCACTGGGAGCCGATGACGCCGAAGGCGGGCGACCGGCACGGCGTCAACCTGAACATGTTCCCGCGCGCGCTGCTCGACCAAGTGCGCGTGCGTCGCTTCGACGGCGCGGAGACGTGGAAGTTCATCGATCCGGAGTGAGGCGCCGAGGCAGGGCGATCGGCCGCCGATGGCGTGATCGGCAATCGGCAATCGGTGATCGGTGATCGGTGAACGGTGAACGGTGAACGGTGAACGGTGATTGGTGATCGGGTAAGGCCGGGCGGAACGCCGATTGCCGCCTTCGCCGTCGATGACGGCTTCTCTGGATATCGCTCGCAGGCTGGATCGCCTGCCGTGGTCGCGCTGGCATTGGCGCGTGGTGCTCGCCCTGGGCGTGGCCTGGGTGCTCGACGGGCTGGAGGTCACCCTCGTCGGCTCCGTCGGCGCGGTGCTGGAACGACCTGACACCCTCGCGCTGACCGCCGTGCAGGTCGGCTGGTCCGGCTCGCTGTACCTGGCCGGCGCGATCGTCGGCGCGCTGGTGTTCGGGCGGCTGTCCGACCGGCTCGGCCGCAAGCGCTTGTTCCTCGCCACGCTGGCCGTCTACGCCGTCGCCACGCTCGCCACCGCGTTCTCGACCGATTTCACCTTCTTCGCGCTGTGCCGCTTCGTCACCGGGCTGGGCATCGGCGGCGAATACGCCGCGATCAACTCCGCGATCGACGAGCTGGTCCCCGCGCGCGTGCGCGGCCGCGTGAACCTGGCCATCAACGGCAGCTTCTGGATCGGCGCGGCGCTCGGGGCGGCCTCCAGCCTGCTGTTGCTGCATCCGGACGTGCTCGGTCCGGTGCAGGGCTGGCGCGTCGGTTTCGCGATGGGCGCGCTGCTCGCGGTCGGCATGGTGCTGGTGCGGCGCCATGTGCCGGAAAGTCCGCGATGGCTGCTTCGCCATGGCCGGGCCGAGGAAGCGCACCGGATCGTGGCCGAGATCGAGGCGGAGGTCGCCGCCCAGCACGGCCCGCTGCCGCCGCTCGAGCCGACCCCGCAGCGCGAGCACCGCCGCGGCGTGCCCGAGATGCGCGAGGTGCTGCACGTGCTGCTGCGCCGCTACCGCGCGCGCAGCGGCGTCGCGCTGTCGCTGATGCTGGCGCAGGCCTTCTTCTACAACGCGATCTTCTTCAGCTACGCGCTGGTGCTGACGCGCTTCTACGGCGTCGCCGACCACCGCGTGGCGCTCTACATCTTCCCGTTCGCGCTGGGCAACGTGCTGGGGCCGTTGCTGCTGGGCCCGCTGTTCGACCGCGTCGGCCGGCGGCGGATGATCGCGCTGACCTATTCGCTGGCGGGCGTGGGACTCGCGGCCACCGGCGTCGCGTTCGTCTCGGACGTGCTGGACGCGCGCTCGCAGGCGCTGTGCTGGTCGGTGGTGTTCTTCTTCGCCTCGGCGGCGGCGAGCTCCGCCTACCTGACGGTCAGCGAGATCTTTCCGCTCGAGATGCGGGCGATGGCGATCGCGATCTTCTATGCGGTCGGCACCGGCGCCGGCGGCTTCGCCGCGCCGCTGTTCTTCGGCTGGCTCGTGGAGAGCGGTCTGCGCGCCAACGTCGCGATCGGATATGGGATCGGCGCGTTCCTCGTGATCGTGGCCGGGCTGCTCGCGCTGCGTTTCGGCGTGGACGCGGAGTGCAAGCCGCTGGAGGAGATCGCGCCGTCGATGGACCGCCCGCCGGAAGCGACTCCGATCGCAGGCGCCCCCACTGGAGGTTCAGCTCATCGTTGAGCACAATCTCCGGCCATCGATGTGGATCGGGACGGAGGCACGCGATGAGGATCCTGCTTGTAGCGCTGGCATTGCCGGCCATGGCGATCGCCGCGGCGACCCTGGGTACACCGGATCTCGTGGTCGAGGAGGGTGTCGCGATGCGATCGGCGCGAGCGGGGCATCAGGCGACGCCGTTGGGCGGCCAGGTGTTGATCACCGGTGGCTGCGCACGCTCGAGCTGCGAAGCGATCCAGGCTTCGGCCGAACTCTTCGATCCGGTCTCGGGCCGTTTCGCGCCGATCGCCGGAATGCGGGACGCCAGGGTGTCCCATGCGTCCGCGCCCATCGTCGATGGCGGCGCGATCGTGGCCGGCGGCTGGAACGGCACGTCGACGATGACCTCGATCGAACGCTATGACAGGGCCGCGCGTCGCTTCGTGCCGGCGGCGCCGCTGTCGACGCCGCGCATGGACTTCACCGCCACAGCGCTGCGCGGCGGCGAGGTCCTCCTGGCTGGCGGCGCGACCGCCACCAACCGGCCGACGGATGTGGTGGAGCGATACGACCCGGCTTCGGACAGGACACGCGTCACCGGCGCCATGCACACGCCGCGCGCTCACCATGCCGCGGTGCGGCTGAACGACGGGCGGGTGCTGATCGTCGGCGGGCTGGTCGCCCGCAGTACGTCGACCGCGTCGGCGGAGCTGTTCGATCCGGCGGCCGGACGCTTCACGCCGACGGGCGCGTTGACCCAGCCGAGATGCAAGCTGGCGGCGCTCCTGCTGAAGGATGGGCGAGTGATGGTGCTGGCCGGTTCCTCCGACTGCAACGACCGCCACCGCCTCGCGACGACGGAGATTTACGACCCGGCGTCGGGGGCGTTCACGCCCGGCCCCGCACTGCTGAATCCTCGCTACAAGATTGCGAGCGCCGCCGCCGTGCTCGACAGCGGCGAGGTGATCGTCGCTGGCGATGCGGACGACGTGGAGTTGTGGCGCCCCGGCACCGACCGCTTCGTCCAGCTGCGCGGCGGCGTCGCGGCGGGTTATGCCTTCAGCACGGCGACGGCGTTACCCGGCGGTGGCGTGCTGATCGCTGGCGGCTACGACGCCGACATCGTGCCGACATCGCGCAGCTGGCGCGTTCGCTTCGCCTCCGCGCGCTGAGCGGAACGCCGGGTCCTCCCGGAGCCGATCCGCGCTTGACGACAATCGCGCCCCATGGACCTCCTCAAGACGCTCGCCCTGTTCATCGTCACCGCGCTCGCCGAGATCGTCGGCTGCTACCTGCCTTACCTCTGGCTGAAGCAGGGGAAGTCCATCTGGCTGCTGGTGCCGGCGGCCGCGAGCCTCGCCCTGTTCGCGTGGCTGCTGTCGCTGCATCCGACCGCCGCCGGCCGCGTCTACGCCGCGTACGGCGGCGTCTACATCGGCGTGGCGATCCTGTGGCTGTGGCTGGTCGACAAGATCACGCCGACGCCGACCGACTGGCTCGGCGTGGCGGTGTGCGCCGTCGGGATGGCGATCATCATGTTCGGGCCCAGGGCCGCGAACGCGGGCTGAGCGCCCGCCAGGCGCGTCAGCGCCGGCCGAGCCAGCGCCGCACGCGGCGCTTCCAGTCCAGCCACTGGCGATGGCGCGAGCGGTCGATCCGCTTGACGTCGATCAGCGTCAGCTCGCCGCAGGCCGACATCGTGTGCAGGCCGCTGGTGAACTCGCCATGCGCGAGGTCGCCGGTGAAGGTCTCGGGCAGCGCCCGGACCTCGACCGCCTCCGGCGACAGCCGGTCGAAGCGCACCCAGCGCGTCGCGCCGCCGTAGCCGTTGCGGCTGTCCTGCACCGGCAGCGTCACCAGGCCGTAGGCGCCGATGAACGGCGTGCCGGCGGGCCGGGCGCCGTCCTGCGCCGAACGCACCGGATTGGCCCGGTGCGGCGTCCACGGTCCCTGCAGCGACTCGGCGAAGGCGACGTGCAGCTCGCGCTGGTCGCGCTTGTCCGGCCCGATGACCGCGTAGAACATCCACCACAGCCCGTCGTGGCGCAGCAGCGAGGCATCCACCGCGCGCACGCCCGGCAGCAGCGCGCAGACCCGTTCCCATCGCTCCCAGCGCTCGGCGCCGTCCACCGCGCGGTACAGCGCGACTTCCTCGGCCTGGCTGGACTCGGGGACCATCCACACCTGGCCGTCGTGCTCGAACACGAACGGGTAGGACAGATGCACCGGCAGTTGCAGCACCGGCCGCGGCGCGCTCCACGCGCCGTCGCGCAGGCTCAGGGTCAGGCGTTGCAGGTCGGCGCGCTTGGTCCGGTAATCGAAGTTCTCGACGAACACATGCAGCTCGTCGCCCTCGCGCAGCGCGAACGGATCGGCGTAGTAGCGCCAGTCGCCCGCCGGCGGCATCCAGACGATGCGGTCGCGCAGTTCGCGCAGCCGCTCGGGGTTCAGCCGGTCCAGGCGCTCGGGGACGACGCCGACGGTCCAGAAGTCCGACTTCGGCCGCTTAACCACGCGCGTCTTCCACGCGCAGGTCCGCCATGTCGTGCACCGCGACGCCTTGCCGCGACAGCACGTCCTGGTACAGCCCCAGCGTGGCCCGCACCGCCGTGGAACGGTCGTAGCGGTCCATGTCGTAGTCCACCGGGCGGCGGCCGCCGCGCAGGCGCTGCTCGAGCGCCTCGGCGATCGCCACGCCCATCGCCGGCGCGTCGTCGACCGGCACGATCGCCGATCGCGCCGGGTCCAGCATCTCGCGCGCGCCCAGCGTGGCGGTCGCCACGATCGGCAGCCGCGCGCGCATCGCCTCCAGGATCGCCAGCGGGAACTGCTCCTCGCGCGACGAGGACACGTACAGGTCCATCTCGGCCAGCAGCTCGTCGACGTTCCAGCGGAAACCCAGCAGGTGGATGCGCGGATCGTCCTGGCGCAGCGCCTCGAGTTCGGCGCGCTGCGGGCCTTCGCCGATCAGCACCAGGTGCGCCTCGGCCGGGGCATGGCGGCGGAAGGCCTCGATCAGCGTGTGCATGCCCTTGGCCGCGTGCAGCCGGCCGACGCAGCCGATGACCAGCGCCGAGGCCGGCAGCCCGAGTTCCAGGCGCAGCGAGCCCGAGGCCGCCTTCGCGGCGCAGGCGCCGGGGTTGCGCTCCGGGGCCCAGTTGTAGATGACGCGATGCATGCCGCCGTATTCCTTCAGGTGACCGACCTGCGCCGAATTGACGCACACCAGCGCGTCCATTCGCGCGTGATGGTGGGCCTTATAGCCCACATGGAGGGTCCCCACCCGCGCGCTCTGCTTGGCGGCGGCCACCGCCTTGCAGGCCGGGCCGAGGTGGCCGTGGACGATGTCCGCGCCGAGCCGGGCCGCCAGCCGCTTCACCCGCGCCCCGCGCAGCACCGGCAGCCGCAGGCCGTGGTACCGCACGCGCGGGTCCAGCGCATGACGGACTGCGGAGCCCGAGGGGCCGATCACGTGGACCGTGTGACCCAGCGCGGCCTGGGCGTTGGCCAGGTCGACGCAGTGATGCTCGCCGCCGGCGATACGGGAAGAGAACACCACGTGAACGATGGAAAGTGCGCGCATGACGTCGAAACGGCAAAAAGGCTAAAAAACGTTCGGAGTCTATTTCTTAACAATCAGCAATATAACTAGTCGTACCCCGTACTCGAAGGGGGCGCGGCTTGCAGGAATCGAAGGGGTGTGCGCAATTCCCCGTCCACTGTTGACGCGAAGCGAACAGATCGGGTGCCGGGACGACGGGAAACGCGCGGAGCGGCCGCGCCGGGTGGCGGGGCGAAGGGAATTGGTTCGGTGCCGGAACGGCCGGCGCGACGAAGCGCAGATTGACTGGGATGAGCCGCAGATATGACCAGCTACCCCCAGTGGTATTGAAGTTAAGCTAGCGCGCCTTTTTGCGCCCTGCGCACGAAAAACACATCTTTACGCCACCCGCCACGTTCTCCGGAGCCCGCTTCATGTTGCGTTTGTCGCTGCTTGCCCTTGTCGCCATGTCCTTGCTTGCCGGTTGCGGCAAACCCTCTCCCGACAAGAAGGCCACCCCCGCCGCTGCCGCGGCCAGCGCGCCCAGCCTGCTGGTGGCCCCCGAGGACGTGCAGACGCTGGGGGTCAGCGAATACGCCAGCGGCCCGGTGATCACTGGCTCCATCCAGCCTGAACGCCGCGCCGACCTGCGGGCCGAGCTGCAGGCCATCGTGCTGGCGGTCCACAAGGAAAACGGCGAGCGCGTGAAGCGCGGCGACCTGCTGGTCCGCCTGGACGACACCGCCATCCGCGACACCGTCCAGTCCGCCGACGAGTCCGCGCGCGCCGCCTCGCAGAGCTTCGAGCAGGCCGAGCGCCAGTACCAGCGCCTGAAGACGCTGCAGGCGCAGGGCATGAGCTCCATCCAGGCGATGGAGGATGCCGAGATCCGCCGCAACAACGCGCAGAGCGACCTGGTCGCCGCCCGGGCCCGCGTGGCCACCGCGCGCCAGCAGCAGCAGCGCACCGAGGTGCGCGCGCCGTTCGACGGCGTGGTTAGCGACCGCAAGGTCTCGCCGGGCGACTCGGCGCAGCTGGGCAAGGAACTGATCAAGGTGATGGATCCGGCGTCGATGCGCTTCGAGGGCCTGGTGTCCGCCGACCGCATGTCCGAGCTCAAGCTGGGCCAGACGGTCTACTTCCGCGTCAACGGCTATCCGCAGGTCGACTTCCAGGGCAAGGTGCGCCGCATCGCCCAGGCGGCCAACGCGAGCACCCGCCAGGTCGAGGTGCTGGTGGACTTCGCCGGCGCGCAGCAGCCCGGCGTGGCCGGCTTGTATGCCGAGGGCCGGGTGCAGACCAACAGCGTCTCGGCGCTGATGGTGGCGGACGGCGCGCTGGTGCGCGAGGGCGACCGGGCCTATGTCTGGCGCGTGGACGCGGGCAAGGTCGGCAAGTCCGCCGTGAAGCTCGGCGCCCGCGACGACCGGCAGGGGCTGTACGTCGTCGCCGACGGCCTCAAGAATGGCGACCGCATCCTGCGCCACCCGACCAGCACGCTGATCGACGGCCAGCGCGTGGAGCTGACCAAGGCCGCGGTGCCGGCCGTGGCCGACGCCGGCAGCGCCAAGACGGGCGCGTCGCCGGCGGTGCCGGGCGTCGCGCCGGGCCTGGTCCCGGGCGTGGCCGCCTCGGCCGCCTCGGGCATCTGAATCCGGACCGAGTCAGAGGAGACCTCCGATGTTCCTGTCCAATTTCTCGGTCAAGAAGCCGATCTCGATGGTGGTGATCATCATCGGGCTGATGGCGCTGGGGCTGCTCGCGCTGTCCAAGCTGCGGGTCAACCAGATCCCCGACGTCGAGCAGCCCTTGCTCGTGGTCGGCATCACCTATCCCGGCGCGTCGCCAGAGACGGCCGAGCGCGAGATCATCAACCGCATCGAGAAGTCGCTCAACAGCATCTCGGGCGTGACCGAGGTGCGCTCCACCGCGAGCGAGGGTTACGCGCAGCTGCTGCTGATCTTCAACTTCAACAAGAACATGATCGAGGCGGCGGACGAGGTCCGCAACGCGATCGCGGCGGTGCGGCACAAGCTGCCGCTGGAGATGCGCGAGCCGGTGCTGCAGCGCATCGACCCGTCGGCGCAGCCGATCATGCAGCTGGCGCTGTCGTCCAGCGAGCAGACGCATGCCGAGATCTCGCGCCTGGCGGAGGACCAGCTCGCCGACCGCTTCCGGGCGATCTCCGGCGTGGCCACGGTGACGGTCAACGGCTCGCTCAACCGCGAGCTGTCGGTGCTGCTGAGCGCGCAGAAGCTGCGTGAGTTCAACGTGTCGGTGACCGAGGTCGTCAACGCGCTGAAGATGCAGAACACCACCGCGCCGGTGGGCAAGGTCCGCGGGCTGATGGAAGACCAGTCGATCCGGCTGCTGGGCCGCATCGAGTCGCCGTCCGACTTCAACCAGATCGTCGTCAAGCGCTTCGGCGGCGAGCTGATCCGCCTCGGGCAGGTCGCCACGGTGCAGGACGGCTTCGCCGAGCAGACCGGTTTCTCGGTGCGCAACGGCCATCCCAACGTGGGCCTGTCGGTCACGCGCTCGCGCGACGCCTCCACCGTCTCGGTCGCGGACGCGACCCGCAAGCTGGTCGAGGAGATCAACGCGACGCTGCCCAAGGGCACGAAGCTGGAGGTCACGCAGGACGGCGGCCGCGACGCGCAGGACAGCCTGAACAACGTGATCCACGCGCTGGTCTTCGGCGCGGGCCTGACCATCTTCGTGGTCTACGTGTTCCTGAACTCGTGGCGCTCGACGCTGATCACCGCGCTGTCGCTGCCGACCTCGGTCATCGCCGCCTTCATCGCGGTGTGGCTGTGCGGCTTCACGCTGAACTTCATGAGCCTGCTGGGCCTGTCGCTGGCCATCGGCGTGCTGATCGACGACGCGATCGTGGTGCGCGAGAACATCGTGCGCCACATGGAGCGCGGCGCCGATCGCCGCACCGCCGCGCTCAAGGGCACGGCCGAGATCGGCATGGCCGTCGCGGCCACGACCTTCTCGATCGTGGCCGTGTTCATCCCGGTGGCCTTCATGCCGGGCGTGTCCGGCGAATGGTTCCGCCCGTTCGGGCTGACCGTGGTGGCCTCGGTGCTGGTGTCGCTGTTCATCTCGTTCACGCTGGACCCGATGCTGTCGGCCTACTGGGGCGATCCCCCGGGGCATCACGAGGCGCCCAAGACCGGCATCTCCAAGCTGCTGCAGCGCTTCAATGAATGGTTCGACCACCAGGCCGACCGCTACGGCTACGTCATCGAGTGGGCGCTGCACCACCGCCGCTGGATGGCCTTCTTCGCCTCGGCGAGCCTGGTGCTGGCGCTGTTCCTGCAGTCGACCTGGGGCGGCTCGAGCTTCCTGCCGGCGTCGGACTCCGGGACGATCGCCATCGAGGTGCGCACGCCCGCGAGCTCCAGCCTGGAGTACGCGCGGCTGAAGATGGCCGCGGGCTCGGCGCTGGCGCGCCAGCTGCCCGAGACCAAGGCCACCAACGAGTACGTGAACGTCAGCGGCGGCCGCATCTACGTCGACCTGGGCAAGAGCACCGAGCGCAAGCGCGGCGCCCCCGAGATCGCCGCCGACCTGCGCAGCCGCGTGTCGCGGCTGGTGGGCGCGGAGTACGTGGTGCTGGACGACCTGAACAACGGCGCGCAGAAGCCGGTGCAGATCCGCTTCCACGGCACCGAGTCGCGCAAGCTGATGGAGATCACCACCGAGTACATGGCCAAGCTGCGCAACGTGCCGGGCGCGGTGGACGTCGGCCTGTCGGAGCAGGACCCGCAGGACGAGCTGCAGATCGAGCTCAACCGCGGGCTGGCCAATTCGCTGGGCATCTCGGTGGGCGACGCCGCCAGCGCGCTGCGCGTGGCCTTCGCCGGCGTGGAGGTGGGCGACTGGGTCGACCCCAGCGGCGAGACCCGCGACGTGGCGGTGCGCCTGGCGCCGGCCGACCGCGTCGACGCCAGCAACATCGAGCGGCTGCCGATCGCCGTGTCGGGCGCCGGCGTGATGGTGCCGCTGGAGCAGATCGCCAAGGTGTCGATGGGCAAGGGCCCGGCCAAGATCCAGCACTCGGACGGCAAGCGGATGATCGCGGTGTCGGCCAACGCGCACGGCCGCTCGCCGGGCGAGGTGACCAAGGACGCGGTGAAGCTGGCCAAGTCGATCAACTTCCCGCAGGGCTACGGCATCGAGCTGGCCGGCGCGTCCAAGGACCAGGAAGAGGTCTTCGGCGCGATGTTCATCGCGCTGTTCTCGGGCATCGCGCTGATGTACCTGATCCTGGTGATGCAGTTCGGCAGCTTCGCCGCGCCGATCGGGGTGATGTACTCGCTGCCGCTGGCGCTGATCGGCGTGGTGGTGGCGCTGCTGATCACCAAGGGCACGCTGAACCTGATGAGCTTCATCGGCATCATCATGCTGGCCGGCCTGGTGGCGAAGAACGCCATCCTGCTGCTGGACGCCGCGCGCCAGGAGGAGAACGCCGGCGTGCCGCGCGAGGAGGCGCTGATGCACGCGGGCCGCAAGCGCTTCCGGCCGATCCTGATGACGACCTTCGCGCTGGTGGCGGGCATGCTGCCGGTGGCGATCGGCGTGGGCGAGGGCGGCGAGTTCTACCGCCCGATGGCCGTGGCCATCATCGGCGGGACGATCACCTCGACCTTCCTGACGCTGCTCATGATCCCGTGCTTCTACGACAGCATCGAGCTCTTCTTCGAGCGGCTCAAGGCCAACTTCCCGCGCCGCGCGCAGCGCTTCACCGCGGGCGGCGCCTGGGCGCTGAGCATCCTGCAGACCATCGTGGTCGCGCTGGCCTACCTGAGCTGGCTGCTGTTCGTGTTCTGGATCCTGGAGTGGGTGTACCGGCGCTTCAAGCCGGCACCGGCCCAGTCCTTCGCGCCGCAAGGCAGCGACGACTGATCAGCCGGCGCGTCGGCGGTTCCACCAGGCGCCGCCGCGCGCCGGGTTGCCGCCGCCGTCGCTCGTGTCGTAGGCGCGCGTGGCGGGCACGCACAGCTCGACCCGCGTGCCCGCGTCCGGCTCGGAGGCCAGGCGGTAGGTGGCGCCGGCCAGTTCGGCGCGCTCGCGCATGCCGGACAGGCCCCAGTGGCCGGGGCGGCCGCCGCGGGCCTGCACCTCGGCCGGCACGCCGACGCCGTCGTCCTGGACGGTCAGCGAGAACGCGTCCTCGCCGTAGCGCACCGTCACCTCGATGCGGTTGGCCCGCGCATGCTGGAACGCGTTGAAGATCGCCTCGCGCGCGATCAGGCACAACGACGCCGACAGCGACGGCGCCAGCGGCCGCGGCGCGCCGTCGACGCGCAGCGCGAAGGCCGCGCCGTGCGTGTGCGACAGTTCGCGGCCGAGCGCCTCCAGCGTCTGCTCCAGCCGGTTGAGATCGGGCGGCGGCAGGCGCAGGTCGGTGACGCGGTCGCGGCCCTCGATCAGCAGGGCGTCGGCGTCGAGCAGCACGCGCTCCATCGCGGCGCGCTCGGTGCCCGGCAGGCGTCGCGCGATCGCCTCGAAGCGCAGGATCAGGCCGTAGACGCCCTGCAGCAGCGTGTCGTGCAGGTCGCGCGCGATGCGCTCGCGTTCCTGCACGCGGGCGGCGAGGCGGTCCTGCTCATGCGCGCGGCGCTGGCGGCCGCGCAGCGCGGCCAGGACGCCGAGCACGGCGATCCCGGCGAGCACCGCCGCCGCGCGGAACCACGCGTTCTGCGTCAGCGTCGGCGCGATCTCGAAGCGCATCGTGGCGGGCTCGGCGCTCCACGGACCGCCGTCCTGCGAGGCCTCGACGCGGAACTCGTAGGCGCCCGGGCCGAGGTTGGTGTAGAACGCGCGGCGCCGCGTGCCGGCCTCCTGCCAGTCGGCGTCCTGGCCGACCAGCCGGTAGCGGAAGCGGGTGCGCTCGGGCTGCGCGAGGCTGATCGCGGTGTAGGCGATCTCCAGGTCGCGCGTGCCGGGCGCCAGGCGCGGCAGGCCGCCCTCGGGCATCGGCACCGGCTCGCCGTGGATCAGCAGGCGCTGCGCGTCGACCGGTGGCGGCGCGACGTCGCCCTTGGGCAAGCGCGTGGGATCGATGCGCACGAGCCCGTTGCTGAGCGAGAACCACAGCCGTCCGTCCGGCGTGCGCGCCGCGGTCCGCAAGGGCCAGGACTGCTCGGCGCGGCCGCTGAGGCCGTCGGTCAGGTCGAAGCGCCGACCCGCGGGACGGGCGGCGGCCGGCGCGCGTGGCGCGTCCGGCATCCCCGACGTATTCGGCGTGGCGGCGCGTCCTGTGTCGGGCGCGACCTCGAGCGCGCGCCGGACCTCGTCCGCGGTGAGCCGCGTGATGCCGTTCGCGCCGTTCATCCACAACTCGCCCTCGGGCGTCTCGACGATGCCCGACACGCCGTCCAGCGCGTCGGGATCGGCCAGGCGCAGCACGGGCATCCCCGGCTCCGAGACCAACTGGACACCGCGGTCGCCGCCGATCCAGAGCCGCGTTCCCTGGCGCGCGATCACCTTGATCCCGCCGATCTTCAGCCCGTCGGCCGGGGTGAGCGCGATCGTCTTGTCGCCCTCGCGGCGCAGCAGCGTGCCGTCGCCGTAACCGATCCAGATCCGGCCGCGCGCGTCCGCGGCGATCGCGTCGGGGCCCTTGTAGGGGAAGCCGTCGCGGCCGGACAGCCGCGTCACCTTGCCGTCGGCGTAGCGCATCAGGCCGTAGCGATGGCCGTTGAACCAGATCGAGCCGTCGGCGGCCTCGGTGATCTCGAAGACCGCCGCGAGCCAGGGCAGGCCGTCCGGCGTGGGCAACTGGACGAAGCGGTCGCCGTCCTGGCGCCACAAGCCCTTGCGCCCGCCGACCCAGAGCCGCCCGTGGCGATCGACGTGGATGGCGGTGAAGGTCTCCATGCCTGGATCGGTGGGGACCTCCTCGAGCGTGGCGCCACTGGGTGCCAGGCGCCGCACCGTGTCGCCGGACGCGACCCAGAGGGCGCCGGCGTCGTCGGTGGCCATCGCGATGCTGGCGCTGCGGTTGGGCAGGTCGATGCGGTCGACCGCGGCGCCTCGGAAGCGGTCGAGTCCGCCGTTGGTGCCGACCCAGATCGCGCCGTCACGGTCCTGGAAGACGCGCATCACCAGCTCGCCCGACAGGCCCTTGTCGGTGCCCAGGAACTGGTGGGTCGCCCCGGCCGCCTCGGGCGTGCCGGAGACGTCGAGGCGGTTGAGCCCGTCCTTCGCGCCGTACCAGAGCAGGCCGCGGCGGTCGAACGCGGGCATGAAGAAGCTCCTCGGCACGGGGTAGGGCGCGGCCATGGCCGGCGCTCCCGGTGCCGCCGATGCCGACGACGATGCCGATGCCGATGCCGATGCCGATGCCGACGACGATGCCGATGCCGATGCCGATGCCGATGCCGATGCCGACGACGCCGACGACGCGGGCGATGCGGGCGATGCGGGCGATGCGGGCGATGCGGGCGATGCGAGCGATGCGAGCGATGCGGACAAGGGCGGCGGCAGCCGCATGAGGCCGCGCACCGCGCCCGACATGTCGTTGGCCCAGGCGTTGCCGTCGGCGCCGATGACGAGCTGGGTGAGGCCCAGCGCCGGCACCTCGGTGGCGACGAAGCGCGCGCTGCCGGCGGCCTTCACGAACACGGTGCGGTCGGTGACGACCCAGACGTTGTCGCGGCCGTCGACGTCGACCTTGAGCGTCGGCGGCGCGTGGCCACTGCCGTCGTCGTAGCCGGATTCAGGACCGATCGCGACCCAGCCCTCGCCCTGGTGCCTGAGCAGGGCGCGGCCGGTGGCGGTCCACAGCGTGCCATCCCGTTCCGCGGCGAAGGCGCGGGTGGAGGTCACGAAGTGCCCGGTCGGCGGATCGACATGAAGCACGCGGCCCTGGCGGACGAACGCCGTGCCGCCGTCGAGCAGCCCGACCCACAAGCCGTTGTCCTTGGTGGCGAAGAGCGACAGCACCTGCCGGCTGGGCAAGGCCTGGCCGGCGATCGTGTCGAAGCGCTCGAAGCGCAGGCCATCGAAGCGATACAGCCCGGCGCCCGTGCCCAGCCACAGGTAGCCGTCGGTGGTCTGCGCGATGGCCATGACCGGGCCGGGCATGCCGTCCTTCAGCGTCCAGGTCGTGTGCTGCAGGTGCGCGAGCGGCTGCTCGGACGGCGTCGAGGACTGGGCGTGCGCGGGCCACGGCGCCCAGGCGGCGATCAATGCGATCGCCAGCGCGGCGGGCGCGAACGGCGATGGAAAGGGAAAGCGAACCGGGCGCGGGAAGGACATCGACGAGGCAGGGAAGGCGGGCGGCGCGCTCGGGCGCGGAAGCCGGCGGATTGTGCCTTCGCCATCCCGGCGCGACCTGCAAGCCGCGGTGACTTGCCTCTCTAAACGAACGACCCCGGGTTGCCCCGGGGCGGGCTCAGACCACGCGTCCCGGGTTCAGCAGTCCGCGCGGATCCAGCGCCTGCTTGATCTGGCGCATCAGCTGCATCGCCACCGGGCTCTTGCGCTGCGCGAGCTCGTCGCGCTTGAGTTGGCCGATGCCGTGCTCGGCCGAGATCGACCCGCCATGGGCCGTCACCTGGTCGTAGACGATCTCGTTGACCGCCGCCTCGTGCTCGCGCAGGAAGTCGGCGGCGGCCACGCCCTCGGGCGCCTGCAGGTTGTAGTGCAGGTTGCCGTCGCCCAGGTGGCCGAAGTCCACCAGCCGCGCGCCCGGGAAGCGCTCGGCGAGCAGCGCGTCGCAGCGCTCGACGAAGTCCGGGATCCGCGACACCGGCAGCGCGATGTCGTGCTTGATGTTCAGGCCTTCCTCGCTCTGCGCCAGCGGGATGGACTCGCGCAGGTGCCACATCGCCTGGCTTTGCGACAGGCTTTCCGCCACCGCCGCGTCGTCGATCGCGCCGCGCTCCAGCGCGTCCTCGAGCAGCGACTCGAACTGGGTGCGGGCGTGTTCCTCGCCCTCGCTGTCCGAGAGTTCCAGCAGCACCGTCCATGGCCGCGGGCCCAGCGGCTGCGCCAGTTGCGGGAAGTGCTTGGCGACCAGCGCCAGCGACAGCGCGTTCATCACCTCAAAGCCGGTCAGCGCCGCGCCGCAACGCGACTGCGCCAGCCCGAGCAGCGTCACCGCGTCGCGCAGCGTGTCGCAGGCCGCCAGCGCCGTCATCCGCGCGCGCGGCAGCGGATGCAGCTTCAGCGTCGCGGCGGTGATCACGCCCAGCGTGCCTTCGGAGCCGATGAACAGGTCGCGCAGGTCGTAGCCGGTGTTGTCCTTGCGCAGCCCGGACAGGCCGTCCCAGACGGTGCCGTCGGCGGTCACGACCTCCAGGCCCAGGCACAGCTCGCGCGCGTTGCCGTAGCGCAGCACCTGCGTGCCGCCGGCATTGGTCGCGAGGTTGCCGCCGATCGTGCAGCTGCCTTCGGCGGCCAGGCTCAGCGGGAACAGCAGCCCCGCGTCGCGCGCGGCCTGCTGGACGTTCTGCAGCACGCAGCCGGCCTCGGCCGTCATCGTCAGGTTGGACGGGTCGATCTGGCGGATCCGGTTCAGCCGCTGCAGGCTCAGCAGCAGCTGCGTGCCCGAGCCGTCCGGCACGCCGCCGCCGACCAGCCCGGTGTTGCCGCCTTGCGGCACCAGCGGCACGCGGTGCTCGCGGGCCAGCGCGACGACCGCGGCGACCTGCGCCGTGTCGGCCGGCCGCACGACCGCGAGCGCGCGGCCGGCGTAGCGCTTGCGCCAGTCGCGCTCATAGGCGGACAGGTCCTGCGCGGCGGGCAGCAGCACCTGGGCCTCGCCCAACTGGGCGCGCAGCGCGTCGATCAGGGCGGCGCTCATTCAGGCGTCCTTCGGTGTGTCGCCGGCCTGCCGGGCCTGGGCCAGCCGCAGCCGGATCTGCGCGGCGCAGGCGATGAAGATCGTCACCGACAGCACCACCTCGACCCAGGCCAGCGCCATGCCGATGCCACGTTCGGAGGTGCCGCGCACCAGGCCCTCGGTGACATAGAGCCAGATCATCAGGCTGACCCAGCGGTAGGTGTACATGCGGTAGCGCCACAGGCCCGCCAGCGGCATCAGCAGCGGCAGCGCCTTGATCGCCAGCGTGCCGCGGCCGGTCGGCGCGAGCCACAGTTCCCAGGCCAGGCAGACCAGCGCCAGCGCCAGCGTCGCGAGGAAGGCCAGGTGGCGGCTGCCGCGCTCGCGCGGGGTGGGCTCGGTGCGCGGGGACGGCATCTCGGGAGCGGCGGCGAGGGTTGACATGGCTGGCATCATAGCCAGCATGATCAAGCGAGAAGAGGCCCAGACGCAGAGCTGGAAAGAGGGAGTGCGGGAGCTCGGGCGGGAGCTGTTGAAGTGGCCGTACGCGCGCACGCTGCGCCTGTTCGTGCAGCGTTTCCGGGAGGAGCGCCTGGGCCTGACCGCCGGCAGCCTGACCTTCACGACGTTGATCTCGCTGGTGCCGCTGCTGACCGTGGCGCTGGCGCTGTTCACCGCGTTCCCGATGTTCTCCAGCTTCCAGTCGGCGCTGGAGAAGTACTTCCTGAAGTCGCTGATCCCCGACAACATCGCGCGCCCGGTGCTGATGTCGCTGACGCAGTTCGCGGCCAAGGCGAACCGGCTCGGCGTGGTCGGCCTGATCGTGCTGGCGGTGACCGCGCTGTCGCTGATGCTGACCATCGACCGCACGCTCAACCAGATCTGGCGCGTGCAGCGGCCGCGCCCGATCGCGCAGCGCGTGCTGGTGTACTGGGCCGCGCTGACGCTGGGCCCGCTGCTGCTGGGCGGCAGCCTGACCGTTACCAGCGTGCTGATCACGGCCAGCCGCGACCTGGTCGACAACATGCCGCGCGGGCTGGTGGTGTTGCTGAACTCGGTGGACCTGCTGGTGCTGTGGGGTGCGATCGCGGCGCTGTTCCATTACGTGCCCAACACCGACGTGCGCTGGCGCCACGCGCTGACCGGCGCGGCCTTCGTCGCGGTGGCCTTCCACGGCGCCAAGCAGGCGCTGGCCTGGTACCTGAAGCTGGTGCCGACGTATTCGACGCTCTACGGCGCGTTCGCGGCGGTGCCGATCTTCCTGATCTGGATCTATGTCGGCTGGTCGATCGTGCTGCTCGGCGCGATCTTGGCGGCCAACGCGCCGGCGCTGGCCGGCGGCGTGGCGGTGCGCCGCAACGCGCCCGGCATGCCGATGGCGCTGGCGCTGGATGTCGTCCGGGAGCTGGACGCGGCGCGCGTGGGCGGCGAGTCGGGGCTGTCGATGATCCTGATGTCGCAGCGGATGCGGGTCGATCCGCTGCAGCTCGAACCGGTGATCCAGCAGCTGCAGAAGCTGGACTGGGTCGGCCGCCTGGAGGAGGACGGCGCGCAGCGGCTGGTGCTGCTGTGCGACCCGTCGTCGACGATGGCGGAGCCGCTGATCCGCGCGTTGCTGGCCGAGCGCCAGGACGGCCTGTCGGCGCTGTGGGAGAAGGCCGGCTGGGAGCAGACGACGCTGGGCGTCCTGATCGGGCGCGAGGCGCCGCTGGCTATCGCAGGAACGTGAAGGCCGCGCCGCCGATCACCGCCGCTAGCGCCACCACGGAATAGATCGCGCGCCGGTACGCCGGCTTGGGCCGCGTGTGGCCGGTCGGCTTCATGCCGTACTTGGGCGTCGCGCCCAGGGGCAGGGCGGCCTTGTCGATCAGCGGTGAGGCGCGGTGCTCGCGGGCACGCTGCTCGGCCACGCGCAGGCGCGCCGAACCGTCGAGCAGCTGGAGCTGCTTCGCCTGGGTCTCGGTGTCGACGGTGGCCGGTTGGGTCGGGGTGGGAATGTGGGGGTGCTTCTCTGAAAACGAGCGCTGCTGCATGGATGTACTGCCTCTGATGCTGGGAACGCTCCCTCGCCTCCGCGAATCGCGCGATTGTCGGCATGTGACCGCGAGGGTCAAGTAACAGGAGGTGTGGTCGCGATGCGGTCCGGCCGATCCCGGCGGAGCGCGGCGGAGGTCAGGCGTGCAGCACCACCAGCAGCGCGGTGGCCGCCTTCTTCGACAGGTTGCGGATCGCGTGCGCGCCGTCGACCGCGTAGCGCGCGGTCTCGCCCGTCTTCACCAGCTGCCGGCTGCCGCCGGCGGTGACCTCGAGCTCGCCGCCCAGCACGCTCAGGTGCTCCCGCGACCCCGGCTCGTGCGCGGCCGATTCCAGCGCGCCGCCCGGCTGCACCGTCAGCTCGTACCACTCGAAGTTGCCGGCCAGGTCGATCGGCCCGAGGATGCGCAGCCGGCACAGGCCGTCCGGGCTCGACAGGCCCGGCGTCGCGTGCGAGGCGACGATCTCGATCGGCGGGGCGGCCGGGCGCTCGCCGCCGAGCAGCTCCGACAACTCCACCCGCAGCGCATTGGCAAGCCGCCACACCACGGCCACCGTGGGATTGGCCTGGTTGCGCTCGATCTGCGAGAGCATCGACTTGGACACGCCCGCCCGCCGCGACAACTCGTCCAGCGACAGGCCCTGCGCTTGCCGCAGCGCCTGCAGCGTGGCGCCGACGCGCGGAGGTTCTAGCTTTTCAGTCGGAATGGCGGACATCGGCGGCAAGGCGAGGGCGGTGGGGGAGCGGTCAGCCAGGGAGGCGGCGCCTTGACCGGCCACCGCTCTTCCTTGATACTGCACGGCTGTTCGATATAACGAACGCGTTCGATTTAACGGATTGTGCCGCAGGAGCACCGCATGACCAACATCGCTCAACCGACCGCCGACGACTTCTACCGTCACCTGCAGAACGAGCTGCAGGGCATCCGGGACGCGGGGCTCTACAAGAGCGAACGCATCATCACCAGCCCGCAGGGCGCGATCGTGCGCACGAACGACGGCCGCGAGGTGATCAACCTGTGCGCCAACAACTACCTGGGCCTGTCGGCTCATCCGCGGGTGCTGGAAGCGGCTCATGAGGCGCTGCGCACGCATGGCTACGGCCTGTCGTCGGTGCGCTTCATCTGCGGCACGCAGGACATCCACAAGGAACTGGAGCAGCGGATCGCGCGTTTCCTCGGCACCGAGGACACGATCCTGTACGCGGCGGCGTTCGACGCCAACGGCGGGCTGTTCGAGCCGCTGCTGGGCGAGCAGGACGCGATCGTCAGCGACGAGCTGAACCACGCGTCGATCATCGACGGCATCCGGCTGTGCAAGGCCAAGCGCTATCGCTACAAGCACAACGACATGGCCGACCTGGACGCGCAGCTGGTCGCCGCCCGCGCGGCCGGCGCGCGCCACGTGCTGGTGTTCACCGACGGCGTGTTCTCGATGGACGGCACGATCGCGCAGCTCGACAGGATCCGCGAGATCACCGACCGCCACGGCGCGCTGCTGGGCATCGACGAGTGCCATGCCAGCGGCTTCATGGGCAAGACCGGCCGCGGCACGCATGAGCATCGCGGCGTCTTCGGCAAGGTCGACATCATCACCGGCACGCTGGGCAAGGCGCTGGGCGGCGCCTCCGGCGGCTTCACCACCGGCCGCAAGGAAGTCATCGAGCTGCTGCGCCAGCGCTCGCGGCCCTACCTGTTCTCCAACACCGTGGCGCCGAGCATCGTCGGCGCGTCGATCGCCGTGCTGGACCTGCTGGAAGGCAGCACCGCGCTGCGCGACAAGCTCGAGGCCAACACGACCTATTTCCGCGAGGCGATCCAGCAAGCCGGTTTCCAGATCAAGCCGGGCACCCACCCGATCGTGCCGGTGATGCTGTTCGACGCGGTCAAGGCGCAGCAGCTCAGCGCGCGGTTGCTGGAGCTGGGCGTCTACGCAGTCGGTTTCTTCTACCCGGTCGTGCCCAAGGAGCAGGCGCGGGTGCGGGTGCAGATCTCGGCGGTGCATGAGCGCGAGCACCTGGAGAAGGCGGTGGCGGCGTTCGCGCAGGCGGGCCGCGAGCTGGGCCTGGTGAAGTAAGGCGTCGAGAAGAAGATCCCCATGACGACGAAGATCCTGTTGATCGGCGCGAACGGCCAGATCGGTTCGGAACTGGCGGTGGAGCTGGCCAAGCGGCACGGCAACGCCAACGTGATCACCAGCGATGTGGCCCCGCAGGGCCGCGTGCCGCAGCTGACGCACGAGATGCTGGACGTGACGGATGCCGCCGCGCTGGCGGCGGTGGTCAAGCGCCATGGCATCACGCAGGTCTACCACCTGGCGGCGGCGCTGTCGGCCACCGGCGAGAAGCACCCGATGTGGGCCTGGGACCTGAACATGAAGGGCCTGCTCAACGTGCTGGAGCTGGCGCGCACGGTGAAGCTGGAGCGGGTGTTCTGGCCGAGCTCGATCGCCGCCTTCGGACCCCAGACGCCCAAGCGCGAGACGCCGCAGACCACGGTGATGGATCCGACGACGATCTACGGCATCTCCAAGCTGGCCGGCGAGGGCTGGTGCCGCTGGTACCACGCCAACCATGGCGTGGACGTGCGCAGCCTGCGGTATCCGGGCCTGATCAGCTGGAAGACGCCGCCGGGTGGCGGCACGACCGACTACGCGGTCGAGATCTTCCACGAGGCGCTCAAGCAGGGCCGCTACACCTGCTTCCTGCGGGAAGACCAGGCGCTGCCGATGATGTACATGCCGGACGCGCTGCGCGCGACGATCGAGCTGATGGAAGCGCCGGCGGAGCGGATCACCGAGTGGGGCAGCTACAACCTGGCGGGCGTGAGCTTCACGCCGGAGCAGATCGCGGCGTCGATCCGCCGCCGGATTGCCGGTTTCGCGATCGACTACGCGCCGGACTTCCGCCAGAACATCGCGGCGAGCTGGCCGCAGTCGATCGACGACGCGGTCGCGCAGCGCGACTGGGGCTGGAAGCTGGGCTACGACCTGGACGCGATGGTCGACGACATGCTGGCCTCGCTGAAGGCGCAGGCCGAGCAGCAGGCGGCCGCGGCGACGCAGGCGTGAGGACGTAGAGTCCGGGGCTGCCGCAACGCTCCGAACTGCCCGTGTCCCGATTCGCCGCCGAATTCCAACGCCTCTACGCCGCCGGTCCCGAGGGATCGGCGCGCGCGCTCGTGCTCGATGTGGGGCGGCCGTCGGATTGGGACCTGATGGGGGCCGTCTGGCGGGGCGTGCAGCTCGAACTCTCGCTGCCCGCGCCGGGTATCGCCATCGCCGGGGAGAACAGCTATCAGCTGTGGTTCTCGCTCGAGCGCGGTGTCGCGCCGGACGAGGCGAAGGCGTTCTTCGACGGGATCCAGGCGCGCTTCCTGGCCGGCGTGGCTGCGTCGCGCATCCGCTGGCTGACGGCGATTCCCGAGGTGCCGGCCGAGGTCCGGGAGGACCAATGGTCCGCCTTCGTCGCGCCGGACCTGGCACCGGTGTTCGTGGAGGCCACCTGGCTGGACATTCCACCCGGGCTCGAGGGGCAGGCCGATCTGCTCAAGGGGCTGAAGCGCATCACGCCGTCGGCGTGGGAGGTGGCGCTCGAACAGCTCGCCGCGAGCAAGCCGACGGCGTCGGCAACGCCGGTCGCCGCGTCGTCGGGGCCTTCGACGTCCCCGGCATCGACGCCCGAAGCGCCCGCCGTCTTCGCCCCCGCGACCCGCTTCACCGATCCGCGGGAGTTCCTGCTGCAGGTGATGAACGACGCGTCGGTGCCGATGGCGCTGAGGATCGAGGCGGCGAAGGGGTTGCTGTCTTCCGGGGGAGTGAATCGCACCGAAGGGTGAGCCGGATGCGATTCACATGCATAGGTCAATGACGGGCGCGGCGTCGACGGACAGAGTCACCGCCTTCCTTCCGGAGGTGCCGTCCATGTCTCTCTTCGCCGCAGCTGGCTCGCTCATCGTCAGCGAATACAACCTGCTCTGGGAGGCGCTGAAGCTTTACGAGCAGCACCTTCAAAAGGTGTCGTCCGAGTCGTCCGACGAGGATGAGCAACTCTTCGCGGATGAGAAGCTCATGAAGCTCGACGGCATGCTCAAGGACGTGCGCGTCGCGGCGAGGGAGGACTGGGGCTTGGAGCTGCCCTAGCTCGTTTCAGAACGGGATCTTCCCCGTCCAGATGTCCTTGTACATGACCCAGTCGCCCATGAAGCTGTACAGCGGGCGCTTGAACGAGGCCGGCTTGTTCTTCTCGAAGCCGAAGTGCCCGATCCACGCGAACGCGTAGCCGCACAGCAAGCCCACCAGCACGAAGCCCCAGCGCTGCGTCGCCAGCGCGTACGCCAGGCACAGCAGTCCCAGCGTGGACCCGACGAAGTGCAGCCGCCGGCAGGTCCGGTTGCGGTGCTCGCCGAGGTAGAACGGATAGAACTCCGCGAAGCTGCGCATCGCCTTCACGCGATCCGCGGTCGAATCGCCCTCGTGCGGCGCGTGGGGCAGGGGGCTGGTGCTCATGGGCGTCTCCTGGCGAGGCCCTCGTCGACGATCGCGGGGCCTTCTGCTCGGTCGATTGAACGGCGCTCAGCCGAGCGCCGCCTTCAGCGCATTCAACATCCCTTCCGGCGCCTCGGTCATCAGTGAATGCCCGGCGGGCAGCGTCTGCACGCGCGCCTGCAGCATCTCCGCCAACGCCTTCGCGGCCTTGGGCGGCGTCATCGCGTCCTTCGCGCCGAGGATCAGGTGCGCCGGCACGCCCGCGGCCGTCATCTGGGCGACAGCGTCCGGCGCGCCCTGGTAGCGATCGCAGACGAGGAAGTCGTGCTCGAACAGGTTGCCGTCGGCGTACCCGTCCTGCATCCGCTCCATCAGCGCCTGGTTGCCGCCGTGCATCCACGCGCCCGGTCCCGGATACGAGGGCTTGCCCGCCGTCGTCGAGTGCGAGAACGCGTTGACCATCGCCATCGCCGCCTTCGGCCGTTCTCGCGAGGTGCTCAGCAACGCGTCCGAGACCTTCATCGGCCAGGCGGTGGCGACCAGGGCCAGCCGCGCCACGCGCGCCGGGCGCTGCGCCGCCGCCTCGAGCGCGATCAGCGAGCCCATCGAATGGCCGACCAGCGAGACCGCGCCGTCGCCGACAACGCCGGCCGTGTCGAGCAACGCGTTGATCCAGCCGCCGAGCGCGGCCACGTCGGCGAGCGCCGGCCCGGCGCTGCGGCCGTGGCCCGGCAGGTCGACCGCGAGCACGCTGCGCCCGTGGTGGGCGAAGTAGCGCGCCAGCAGCGTCCACACGCTGTGGTCATGCAGCGCGCCGTGGATGAACACGACGCAGGGCAGCGTGGCGTCGAACGCCTTGCCGCCGGTGTAGGCGTAGGCCGTCCGGCCTTGCACGTCGAATGTCGTCCTGCTCATTTGGCGGCCACCTTCAGCGCGGATTTCAGGTCGGCGATCAGGTCGTCGGGGTCCTCCAGTCCGATGGACAGGCGGATCGTCCCGGCGCCGATGCCCGAGGCGGCCAGCGCCGCGTCGTCCATGCGGAAGTGCGTCGTCGATGCCGGATGAATCACCAGCGACCGCGCGTCGCCGACATTGGCGAGGTGCGAGAACAGCCGCAGCGACTCGATGAAGCGCCGGCCCGGCTCGCGTCCGCCCTTCAGGTCGAAGCTGAACACCGCGCCGGCGCCCTTGGGCAGCAGCCGCTGCGCCAGCGCGTGATCGCGGTGCGAGGCCAGGCCGGGGTAGTTGACGCGCTCGACGATGTCCTGCGCCTCGAGGAACTCGGCCACCCGCTGCGCGTTGCTCACGTGGCGCTGCATCCGCAGCGGCAGCGTCTCGATGCCCTGCAGCATCAGCCAGGCGGTGTGCGGGCTCATGCAGGCGCCGAAGTCGCGCAGGCCTTCGCGGCGGGCGCGCAGCAGGAACGCGCCGACCGTGCTTTCCTCGGTGAACACCATGCTGTGGAAGCCGTCGTAGGGTTCGGACAGTTCCGAGAAGCGGCGAAGGTCGCCGCTGGCCGCATGGGCGCGGTCCCAGTCGAAGCGGCCGCCGTCCACGAGCAGGCCGCCCACGACGGTCCCATGCCCGCACAGGAACTTCGTCGCCGAGTGATGCACCAGGTCCGCGCCCAGCGCGATCGGCTGCTGCAGGTAGGGCGTCGCGAAGGTCGCGTCGACCAGCAGCGGGCGGTGGGCCTCGTGCGCGATCTGCGCGATGGACGGGATGTCCAGCACGTCCAGGCCGGGGTTGCCGAGGCTCTCGCCCAGCAGCAGCTTCGTCCGCGGACGGATCGCGGCGCGCCAGGCGTCGAGGTCGCCGGGACGCACGAAGGTCGTCTCGATGCCGAAGCGCTTGAGCGTGTAGTGCAGCAGGTTGTGCGAGCCGCCGTACAGCGCGCTCGAGGCGACGACGTGGTCGCCGGCGCCCGCGATGGTGGCGATCGCCAGGTGCAGCGCGGCCTGGCCGCTGGCGGTGGCGATCGCGCCGACGCCGCCGTCCAGGGCGGCGATGCGTTCCTCGAGCACGGCGGTGGTCGGATTGGACAGCCGGGAGTAGACGTGCCCGCTGCGTTCCATGTTGAACAGGCCGGCGGCCTGCTCGGCGCTTTCGAACACGAACGAGGTCGTCAGGTGCAGGGGGACGGCGCGGGCGCCGGTGGTGGGATCGGGGGCGGCGCCGGCGTGTAGCGCCAAGGTATCAAAGCCGGGGTCCGAGGGACCTGCCATGGGTGTCTCCTGCCTGTAGTCGTGACGAGTGGTGTCTGGCGCCGGGCATTGTGTGCTATGTTCACCGCCAACTTTTTCTCAGGCGGCCATGAAAGTCTCCGACATCCTGCGCGTCAAGGGCAGCACGCTCTTCACGGTCTCTCCCGACCAACCCCTGGCCCATGCCGCGGAGACGATGGCCGAGCGCGACATCGGTTCGCTGGTGGTGATGGAGTTCGGCGACCTGGTGGGCATGCTGACCTTCCGCGAGGTCATCCAGGCGGTGGTCGGCAACGGCGGCAGCGTCGGGACCCGGCTGGTGCGCAGCGTGATGGACGACGCACCGCTGACCTGCACCCCGGAGACCGAGATCGACGAGGTCCGCCGGATGATGCTGGGGCGCCATGCGCGCTACATGCCGGTGCTCAACGGCAAGCAGTTGATGGGCGTGATCTCGTTCTACGACGTGGCCAAGACCGTGGTCGACGCGCAGGACTTCGAGAACCGCATGCTGAAGGCCTACATCCGCGACTGGCCGAGCGAGGATGGCGCGAACGCCGCCTGATCGCCGCCACCCACGCACGAAAAAACGCCCCGAACTCCGGGGCGTTTTTCATTGCAGCCTGCGAAACCGTATGTGATGCCTGCCGCGGTGCCGAGTTGGGATGCGCGGCTAGGCGCAGACCGGAGCCATAGCGGCGCTATGGCGAGGATCTGCAACGCCGCCGGGCGCCCAACTCGGCGCCGCGGCGGGCGTCACATCCAAGCTACTCCGTAGTAGTCGTAGACCTTGCGGCCGTATTCGTCGGTGTACTCGGGGCGGTCGGTCTGCGCGTAGCGCGGCGCCTTCTCGAGCTGGTCCTCGCGCAGCGGGACGACGTAGCCATCGAGGCTGGTGTCGTACTTCAGCATGTTCCACGGGATCGGATACCGGTCCGTGCCGATGCCCAGGAAACCGCCGAACTCGAGCGCCGCGTAGCGGACCAGGCCCGAGCGCTTGTCGATCACCAGGTTGTCGATGGTGCCGAGCTTGTCGCCGTTGCCGTTGTAGACCTTCGTGCCTTCGACGCGGTCCGAAGCGATGGTGGTGCTGGCCATGAGGGGAGCTCCTAGTCAGTTGAGATAGGAACCACGAGGCAAATCGCGTGCCGAAGCGCAGTTCGCCCCGGGAATTTCCCTTGCCTGGACAACGGAATCCGCTTCAGCCTCCGACGGCCGCGACACGCCTCGCGGCCCACCGCGCATGCCCAAGCTGCCCCCCGCCGTCCACGAAGCCGTCGAGATCGTCAGCGAGGCCGCGCAGGGCTGGAGCGACGACAACGCCCCCAGCATGGGCGCCGCGCTCGCGTACTACACGCTGTTCTCGATCGCGCCGCTGTTGCTGATCGTGATCAGCGTCGCCGGCATCGTCTTCGGCGAGCAGGCCGCCCGCGGCGAGGTCATGGACCAACTCTCCGACCTGATCGGCGTGCAGGGCGCCATGGCCGTCGAGGACCTGCTCAAGCGCGTCAACCGGCCGGAGGAGGGCGGCTGGGCCGCGGTCATCGGCACCGTCGTGCTGCTGGTCGGCGCGACCTCGGTGTTCGCGGAACTGCAGAACGCCCTCAACCGGATCTGGAAGGCGCCCACCCTGCGCGAAGGCCCCGTCTGGCGCGGCGTGCTCACGCTGCTGCGCAAGCGGCTGCTGTCGCTCGGCCTGATCCTCGGCCTGGGGTTCCTGTCGATGGTGTCGATGGTCGCCAGCGCCGCGCTCGCCGCGATCAGCAAGTGGTGGACGCCATGGCTGGGATCGGAGTTCGTGCTGCTGGCGCAGATCCTCAACGCGACGCTCGCCTACGCGCTGATCACCGTGATGTTCGCCGTCATCTACAAGTGGGTGCCCGATGTCCCGGTCCGCTGGCGCGACGTCTGGGTCGGCGCGCTGATCACGTCCGCGCTGTTCAGCCTGGGCAAGGCGCTGATCGGGCTGTACATCGGCCGCAGCGGCGTCAGTTCCGCCTACGGCGCGGCCGCGTCGCTGGTGGTCATGATGCTGTGGGTCTATTACTCGACCCAGGTGTTCCTGATGGGCGCCGAACTCAGCTGGGCCTTCGCCAAGCGCCACAGCCTGCGGGAGCAGGCCGCGGCCACCGCCACGCGAACACTGCGCGAGGGCTGATCGACGACAGGCCCGATGAACAGGGATATCCCGGCGATCAGGCGTGCGGTGGAAGGCATGGTGCTTGCCTGTTCCCTTGTGATTCGGCGGCGCGTGTCGCCGGGTTTGTTCAACCGGCCAAACGGCTGAAAGGAAGTGCCATGAACCAGTATGGGCAACGAGGACGACAGGACCAGCGTCAAGAGAGCCAATGGGATCAGAGCGACCGCGATCGCCCGAACTACGGCGCGCAGTCTGGCAGCTACCGGTCGCAGGATCGCTCGCGCGACGGGGACCAGGCGGCCTACCAGGGCTCGAGCTTCCAGGCCGATCGCGACGAGCAGCGCGGCAGCGGCTATGGCGGCTACGGCGGCGGGCGCGAGTCCCGCGACGAGTACCGCCAGGACTACCGCGGCCACGGCGACCTGCAGAGCCAGGGCGGTTATCGCGGCGGTTATGAGAACGAAGGCTGGGGCGGCGACCGCGGTCGCTCGATGAGCGGCAACTACGGCGGCGGCAGCCAGGGCGGCTCCGGCGGTTACGGCGGCTACAGCGGCTCCGGCAACTACGGCAGCAGCAGCTACGGCGCGTCCAGCGGCTATGGCCAGGGCAGTTCCGGCGGCGGCGGCTACCGCGACCAGGGGCCGCGCCAGGAAGGCTGGCGCGAGGACGCCGGCCGCCGCGGCGACTACGGCGGCATGGCCGGCGGCAGCGCCAGCAGCAGCTACGGCAGCACGCTGGGCGAGCACTACGGCGGCAGCCAGGGCTGGCACGGCGGTTCGCATGAAGGCCGCGGCTACCAGGGCGGCAGCTATCAAGGCGGCGGCTACGGCGGCGGCCCGGGCGATACCTATCGAGGCGGGCAGGGCGGCTACCAAGGCAGCTCGCAAGGCGGTTCGCAGGCCCAACACCACCACGACCCCGACTACCAGCAGTGGCGCGCCGAGCAGATGCGCAACCTCGACGACGACTATCACAGCTGGCGCCAGGACCGGTACCAGAAGTTCTCCGACGACTTCAACAAGTGGCGCACGGAGCGCTCGTCGCGCCAGGGATCGAGCAGCGGCACCGGCGGCGCGGCCGGAACGCTGGGCGCGTCGTCCGGCACGTCCTCCAGCCAGTACGCCGGGCAGCAGGACACGTCCGACTCGACGCGCTACGGCCAGGGCGGCAACTCCCTGGGCAGCGGCACCGGCACGCACGAGGGCAGCCTGTCCACGTCGACCGGCTCGTCGAGCCTGTCCAGCGGCTCCACCGGCACCACGCCGAACGCGTCCGGCACGTCCTCGGGCTCGTCCGGCTCGTCGTCCGGCAAGACCAAGTGACCTCGTCCTGACGGCCCCCGCGAGGGGGCCGGCGTCGCCCTCGACGCGAGCGGGCGATCACGCGGCAGGCCGCGCCGATCCTCGTTCTCCGTCCGGCATGCCGCTTGCCCGACAAGCGCCATGATCGCGACGTCCCTCGAACAGCGCGCCCGCCCGCCGAGTCCTCCGGGACCCGACGAGGCGGGCGTGCCCGTGTTCGAGGGCCCGGCGCCGCTCGACGCCCGCCTGCTCGCCGAGGAGCGCCATCGCCGCTGGTGCAACGTGCGCCGCGTGCTGCTGGTGCGGCTGGACGGGGTGGCGGGCGTGCTGGCCTCGACGGCCGCGTTCGCGGCCTTGCACGAAACCATGCCCTGGACCCATCGCACGCTGCTGGCGGCGCCCGAGGCGCTGGTGCTGCGGCCGCACCTGCAGTCGGTGGACGACGTGATGAGCTTCAACGCGCCCTGGACCGCCTCGGGCGCCGCGGCGCTCAACGCCGAGCCGTCGACGATGCGCGGCGATGCCGAGATGCACCTGGTGCGCAAGCTGCGCCGCAGCCATTTCGACGCGGCGGTGCTGTTCTGCCCCTCCGCCCAGAGCGCCTTGCCCGCGGCGCTGCTGTGCCGCATGGCCGGCATCCCCTTGACGCTGGCGCATGTGCGCGAACCGGCGCACGGGCTGCTCAGCGACGAGGTCGCGGACGACGGCGCCGCCCACGACGACACCCGGCGCCAGCTGGACCTGGTCGACCACATCGGCATGCAAACCGCCGACGAGCGGCCGCGGCTGCGGCTGCTGCCCAAGGACAGCCACCAGATGCGGAACGCCTTGCAGCAAGCGGGGCTGGGCTTCGGTCAGCGCTACGTGCTGGTGTGCCCGGGCGGCGGCGGCGCGCGGCACTGCCCGGCCGCGGCCTTCGCGGCGGCGGCGGACGTGCTGCTGGACGCCTGGGCCGACGACACCGCGGTCGTGCTCTGCGCGCGGCCGGGCGACGAGGCGGCGCTGGCGGAACTCCGGGCCGCGATGCCGGCGCGGGGCCAGGTCTTGCCGCCGGTGGCGTCGATCGGCGAGCTCGCGGCGCTGATGGCGAGCGCGCGCGTGCTGATCGCCGTCGACGACCTGCCGCTGACCATCGCCGCGGCCACGCGCGTGCCGGCGGTGCTGCCCGGCGAGGCGCTGCGCCGAGAGCGGCTCCTGGGCTGATTGCCACTTTCCGCTGTCCCGCGAACCGGTGCGAAATCGTCACCGAACGTTGCGCCGGGCACGGTGCTTGCCTCCTGTGCCGGGCCGCGCGCGAACGCGCGGCGCTCGCCCCGGCTGGACGGATGTCCGGCCAGGGCCGATCGCGCCGATCCCGGCCGGTCGTTTCCAACACAGGAGATCTTTCATGCACCTGCGCAAGCTCGCCTGGGCGATGCCGCTGATGCTCGCCGCGACCGCGGCGCACGCGGATGGCTCCGGCAGTTTCCTGGAGGGTGCCAAGCTCGCGGCGCTGGCCCGACCGGAGGCCGCGGCCCCGGCGAACAGCCCCTCCCATCGTCCCCCGGCCGCCCCTCGGAACGCCTCCCAGGGCCAGGCGCCGGCCACGTCCACCACCGCCTTGCCGACCTCGTCCGCCGTCCTCGACGCGGATGCCGAGGTGGCCGGCGCTTCGTTCGAGATCCGCAACTTCCTCACCCTGGTCGTCGCCTTGGCCTTGGTGGGCTGGATCCAGCGCCGCCGTCGGGATGCCTGAACCCGCTCCCGACGTCCTCCGGTCCTTGACCGTCCTCCGGCACCGGCGCGATCCGCGGATCGTGGACCGGTGCCGTTCTTTCGTGGGTGTTGTTCGTATGTCGTCTGGCTCGGTACGCCTCTCGCCATCTCGTCACCGGAATTTTTTTCAAATCGATTCGCGCGGGGGGCTGGCAAGCGGTCAGCTTGCTGCAAGAATGAGTTAGGGAGGCTTGGAAGACTTTCCTCACGAATCCCCCAGTGACGCGCCGCAGAGCGCGACGGCGCCCAGGCGCCTCTCCCTTTACACAACGAAGGATGTACCGGTGACCCATGCATTGATCGTGGACGACGACGTCGATTCCGTCGCCACCCTGCAGGAACTGATTGCGAGCGAGAAGTTCACCGTGTCGGTGGCCCATACCTTGCGCGATGCCCGGCGGCACATCGCGCTGCAGCAGCCCGATGTCGTGCTGCTGGACCTGCAACTGCCGGACGGCAACGGCATGGAGCTGTTCCAGGATCCGCAACTGGTGGCCAATTCGGAGGTCGTGCTGATCACCGGCCATGCGAGCCTGGACACCTCGATCCAGGCGCTGCGCCTGGGCGCGGCCGATTACCTGGTCAAGCCGATCAACATCACGCAGCTGCAAGGCGTGCTGTCGCGGGTGATGAAACCGGCGGCGCTGCAGGCGGAGGTGTCCGCGCTCAACGCCGACCTGGCGCAGAGCGGCCACTTCGGGCTGCTGTGGGGCCGCACCCAGCCGATGCAGCGGATCTACGAGCAGATCTCGCGCGTGGCGGGCACCAGCGTGTCGGTCTTCATCAACGGCGAGAGCGGCACCGGCAAGGAGCTGGTGGCGCAGACCGTCCATGACCTGAGCCGGCGCCGCAAGAAGCCGTTCCTGGCGGTCAACTGCGGCGCGATCTCGCCCAACCTGATCGAAAGCGAGATCTTCGGCCACGAGAAGGGCGCCTTCACCGGCGCGGACAAGCAGCACGAAGGCTTCTTCGAACGCGCCAGCGGCGGCACGCTGTTCCTGGACGAGCTCACCGAGATGCCGATGGAGCTGCAGGTCAAGCTGCTGCGCGTGCTGGAGACCGGGCGCTTCATGCGGGTCGGCTCCACGACGACGCTGGACGCCGACGTGCGGGTCATCGCGGCGTCGAACCGGCCGCTGCTGCAGGCGGTGCAGGCCGGCAAGCTGCGCGAGGACCTGCTGTACCGCCTCAACGTCTTCCCGATCGAGATGCCGCCGCTGCGCGAGCGCCTGGACGACGTGCCGCTGCTGGCCGACCACTTCCTGCGCCAGATCGCGGCCAAGGAAGGCAAGAACAAGCGCTTCACCGCCAAGGCGCTGGCCCAGCTCCAGACCTACCACTGGCCGGGCAACGTGCGCGAGCTGCGCAACGCGGTCCAGCGCGCCTACGTGATGGCCGCGGCGGACGTCGTCGACGAGCAGTGGCTGCCCAAGGGCGAGGGCGCCGAGCCGCAGTCCACGGCCGCTTCGTCCGCGGCCTCGACGACGATCGCCTCGCCGGCCGCGGCCCCGGCGGCCACGGCGACGGTGTCGTCGGAGTCCTCCGGCCCGTCGGTGACGATGCCGCTGGGCAGCTCGATGGCGCAGGTCGAGAAGGCCTTCATCCTGGCCACGCTCCAGCACTACAAGCATCACAAGGAGCAGACGGCGGCCGTGCTCGGCATCAGCCTGAAGACGCTCTACAACCGCCTCAAGGAATACGCGGCCGAAGATGCCGCCGCCGCCGACAAGGCCGCGCAGTAACTCCGCCCGGCAAGGCCCGCGCGGCGCTTTCTCTTCTCTTCTCCCTCTCCCGCACTGCGGGAGAGGGCTGGGGTGAGGGTCTTGGCATGCCGCCTGCCTCGGGAGAGGCAGGAGGATGTGTATGTCACTGCGTTGGGTGTCCGATTGCGAGCCCGGCCTGCGCCGCCGGCGCGCGGCCAAGGGCTTCCGTTACGTCGATGCCGACGGGCGACCGGTCAAGGACGCCGCGACCTTGCGGCGCATCCGCGCGCTGGCGATCCCGCCGGCCTACGTCGACGTCTGGATCTGCGCCCGCGACGACGGCCACATCCAGGCCACGGCGCGTGACGCGCGCGGCCGCAAGCAGTACCGCTATCACGCCGACTGGATGGCGCTGCGCGGCGAGAACAAGTTCGGGCTGCTGTTGGACTTCGGCCAGCGCCTGCCGCGCCTGCGACGCCAGGTCGCGCGGCGCCTGCGCGAGGGCGGGCTCGACCGCGAACGCGTCATCGCCGCGCTGGTGCGGCTGCTCGACCGCACCTGGATGCGGATCGGTCACCGCGAGTACGCCCGCAGCAACGGCTCCTACGGGCTGAGCACGCTGCTGTCGCGGCACGTGAAGGTCCAGGGCGACGCGCTGCTGCTGAGCTTTCCCGGCAAGAGCGGCGTGCGCCACCAGCTCGCCGTGCGCGACGACCGGGTGGCCGCGCTGGTGCGCCGCTGCCGCGACCTGCCGGGCCAGGAACTCTTCGGCTACGAGGACGAAGCGGGCGAGCCGCACCGCATCGATGCCTCCGACGTGAACGACTGGCTCGCCAGCGCGGGCGGCCCGACCTGCAGCGCCAAGGTCTTCCGCACCTGGCATGCCAGCGTGCTGGCCCTGGACCTGCTGCTGGGCCACGCGCGCGCCGGCACCGCGCCGGTCGACGCGCTCAAGCGCACGGTGGCCGATGTCGCCACGCGCCTGGGCAACACCGTGGCGGTCTGCCGCAAGTCGTACATCCATCCGGCGGTGCTCGCCTGGGGTCAGTCGGACCGGCTGGCCGAGCTGCCGTCGCAGCGCTGGATGCGGGCGCCGCCGGCGGGCCAGGGACTGAGCATCGCGGAACGGCGCCTGATGGGCCTGCTCAAGACCCAGCCGCGGGTGGAGGTCGCTACGCCGGCGCCTGCACCGTCGACGACGGGCCCGGCGACGGGCCGATCGCGTCGCAGATCGAGTCCAGCGGATCGGCCGTCGACGCGTCCGGGTCGTCCGGCGCGCTCGCCGCGAGCAGCGCCGCGTCCGTCGTCGCGGCCGCGCGCAGCAGGTGATCGGTCAGCGACGGCCAGTCGCTGAACACGCCGTCGGGCTCCCGTAGCGGCGAACGTCGCCAGGCGGTCTCGCCGCCGGTGTCCAGCAGCAGGCCCGCCGCGCCGGCGCGATGGCCGGCCTCGACGTCGTCGAGCAGGTCGCCCACCATCCACGACCGCGCCAGGTCCAGGCCGTGCGCCCGCGCAGCGCGGGTCAGCATGCCGGGCGCGGGCTTGCGGCACAGGCAGGCCGGACGGCCTTGCGCGTCCGGCGCGTGCGGGCAGACGGCCACGTCCGTCAGCGTCACGCCGAATTCCTCCTGCAGCCGGCGCAGCAGCGCGCCCTGCAGCCGCGCGAACTGGGCGCGGGTGAAGGCGCCGCGCGCGATGCCGCTCTCGTTGGTGACCAGCACCAGCGCCAGGCCCGCCGCGCCCAGCCGCGCGAGCGCCTCGCCCGCGCCCGGCACCAGCCGCAGGCGGTTGGGATCGGCGACGGCGGCGTCGTCCGGCTCGACCAGCGTGCCGTCCTTGTCGAGGAACACGGCCGGCCGCAGCCGCGCGCGCGAGGCCACTTCCCGCTGTTCGCGGGAGAAGTCCAGGTCGTGGAGGGAGAGGGTGGTGAGCGGTGCGTCGAGCCAGGCGGTCACGGGGGTGGCCTCCTTGGCGCGATCAGCGCATCCAGCCGTAGTCGGTCTGGCGCGGCGCCAGCGACTGCTTGTGCCGGGCCATCATCCCGGGCTCTCGTCGCGTGCCTTCGGTGGCGGGGTCGATCACGACACCGCCGGACGGGGCCGCCGTCTCGATCGCGCCGGCCGAGCGAGCGGCAGGCAGATGCGCCAGCCTGGGCGGCGGCAGCAGTTCGGCCAGGCGGTCCAGGGTCTTGCGCACGTCCAGCGGCTTGGCCCACAGCTCGAGGAAGCCGCAGCCGATCGCATCGAAGTCGGAATCGGCCGTCACCGCGATCGCCGGCACCTGCGCCCAGCCGCGCCGCATGCGCAGCAGCTTCAGCAGGTCGGAGCCGTGGCAATCGGGCAGGTTGAGGTCCACCAGCAGCAGCGACGGCTGCAGCTTCGCGCTCAGGCGCCAGGCCGGCATGCCGGCTTCGGCGACATGCAGGCGCAGGTCGCGACGCTGTTCGAACATTGCCTCCATCACGATGACGTTGAGGGGGCTGTCTTCGATGTACAGCACCGAGCTGAGGCCGTCATTCATCGTTCGCTCCTTCCCTGTTCTGATCAGTTGGTCGCGAAAAAGGGCAATCGCCGTGCCCGTGAGGCTCCCCAGGGTTGGGGATTCCACGGAGGGATTCAGCGCGTCCGGTGTAACCGGCGGATGACCCCCGCGTCAACGGGGGCGACACGATGACGGGGCTTTGGGCGGCGATCGCTTCGCGATCCGCAAAGGCGCGAGCGGCGATGGGTATGAGGCTTGCCTTGGTGGGGAAGGGTCCTTTGGACTTTCAAGGAGGTCGACATGGCCACGAGCATCCGTTCCGGCGCTGCCGGCAGTGACGACGAGCGTCCCACCAGTTTTGGCGTGCACAAGCCGGTGGATCACCTGGTGATCAGTTTCGCGGACGCGACGCAGGCGGCGCAGGCCCGGGCGGCGCTGAGCGCGCACGGCATCGCGGATGGCGACCTGCATGCGGTGGGGGATCGCGAGATGGTGGCGCTGGTGGAGCGCGACCTGAAGCGCGCGAGTCCGCTGGCGGCGATCGGCCAGGAGATCAACTTGTTGCGCAGCCACGGCGAGCTGGCCGAGCGCGGTTATCACTTCCTGGTCGTGAAGGCCAAGGACGACGCGCAGGCGCGGGAGATCGCCGAGATCGCGCGCCGCAATCGTGCCGAGCGCGCGCAGTACTACGGTCACTTCATCATCGAGGAGATGTTGGAGCCGGAGGGCGGCCGCCCGCAGGTGGCGGAGTCGCCGCACCGCGGCCTGGACGCGCACCCGAAGCCGCCGCTCCCGCGCTGACGACCGCCCGCGCAGCGTCGCGCCGCGCCGCAGCGCACCACGGCTCCCCTCGTCGACTGTCTCGCTGTGGGTGAAGCGGAGGGAAACCGGTGCCCCCTGGAGCGAATTCCGAGCGGCGAGGAGGAAATTGAGCGCAAGGGGGCACCGGTTTTCCTCCGCGATCGCTCACCCGTGCGAGTGGTGCGGATGGAGGGAACGCTCCTTGCCATCAACGAGTCCACCTTCCACTGCCTTGCCGAGCATCAAGAAAGGAATTTGAGTCATGAGCACCACTCCCAACAACGAGAAGAGCGACAAGACTGTGCCGTTCACGACGTCCGAGGACGCTGCCAAGGCTTCGAACGGTGCGGGCGCCGCGCCGTCGAGCACCGCCGCGGTCGACATGGTGAATCGCGTGGCCGACAAGGCGCACGCGACGATCGATCGGCTGGCGACGTCGGCGGCCCCGGCGGCGCAGCATTTGCAGAAGAGCCTGGAGGATACGAACGATCTGCTGCACGAGCGTGCCGAGCGTTTGCGCACGACGGGCAACGAGTGGTGTGACAGTTTGCGCGACAACGTGCGCGAGCATCCGCTGATGGCGGTGGGCACGGCGCTGGCGGTTGGCATGCTGATCGCGCGGCTGACGCGTTGAGCGCGGCGCGCCCATGAGCGACAGCGCTGCTTCGTCCGCGTTCTCCGCGTCTTCCGCTTCCGCGACCGGACCCGGGGACGGCATGCCGCCGTTCCCTCCGCCGCCGGCGCCGCCCTCCGGGGCGCCGCCGCGCGGCGAGTTGCCGCCCGACGCGGGATGGCTGGGGGAGTTGCAGGGCATGGCCCGCGCGGCGCGCGGAATGTTGTCGGGCCGCCTGCTGCTGCTGGCGCTCGAGCTGCGCCGCGCGCGGCACGGGCTGGTGAGCCTGGCGATCCTGGGCGTCGTCGCCGCGATCGCCGGCGCGACGGCCTGGCTGGCGCTGTGGGCGCTGCTGGCCGCGCTGGCGGTGCACTTCGGCCTGAGCTGGCCGTGGGCGTTCGGCGGCGTGCTGGTGCTCAACCTGCTGGTGCTGCTGTGGGTCGTCGCGGCGATGAAGGCGCTGGCGCCGATGCTGTCGCTGCCGGCCTCCCGTCGCCAGTTCCACTGGCTGTTCAACGATCCGATGGATCCCGAGGAACCGAGCGCCGATGCCCGCACCGCCCCCACGCCCTGATCCCCGCCGCATTCCCGACGTCCCCGATCGCGCCGACCTGCCGGAGACGATCGAGGACCTGACGCTGCGCATCGAGATGGCCGAACTGCGCGTCGTCCGGCGCGACCTGGAGTTTCAGCTGCACTGGGACGCGCTGCACAAGCGCGGGAAGGCGGTGCTGGTGCCGAGCCGCTGGTTGCTGCCGGCGCTGGGCACCGGCGCCAGCTGGTTGTTCTGGCGGCTGATCCGTGGCCGGCGCCCTGGGCGCGGGCACCACGACCGGCATGCCGGTCGCGGGCGGCATGCTTTCCACGGCGCGGCACCGGCGGCGGGCGACGGGCAGGGCCCGGCGCATGGCGAGAACGCCGCGCGTCCGGAGTTCGGCACGCTGCAGCTGCTGACGATGCTGTGGGGGCTGATGCCGCTGAGCATCCGCGGCAAGCTCGGCCCGGAGGTGTCCCAGCTGCTGCTGGGCGTGATCGCCGGGTTCATGCACGGGCGCAAGCAGAAGCGCGAGGCGTCACGCGAGGACGATCCCGCGGCGCCGCGCTGACGCGCGGCGCCTTCTTGCCTTACACCTTCTCGGCGTTGCGCGCCTGGTCGCGCAGCAGCTTCACCTGGTCGTGGTTGCGCAGCGCGCCGGCGAGCTGTCGCTGGACCACTTCCAGCACGCCGGCCGGCAGGTCCTTCTGCGCCGCCTTGCGATAGCGGCCCACGGCCGCGTCCTCGCCGCGCTCGCATTCCTCGAGCATCGCCTTGTCGCTGTAGCCGGTCAGCGTGCCCTTGACGGCCACCCAGCCGCGATGCATCGCGCCGCTGGTGCTGCCTTCGTCCTCGGGCTGGCCGCCGTGCTGCCGCACCAGCTGCTGCAATTCCGCGCAGGCCTGGCGGCAGTCCGCGGCGCGCTGCGCGAAGACCTCGCGCAGGCTGGTGCTTTTGACGTGCTCGGCGCAGCTCAGGAAGCCGTACTCGCCGTCCTTGCAGGTCTCGATCAGCGTGTTCAGTTCGTCGATGACGTCCTTGTTGTCCATGGCAGTCCTTTCCGAAAGGGGGAGTGGAGATGCCAGGGATTCAGCAAGTCACGTACCCGTGGGCAGCCCCATCGCGCGCCGCAGCGCCTCCAGGATCTGCGACGGCGACGCCGGCTTGCGCAGCACGATGAACGAGGACTCGGCCGTCAGCGCCTCGCTGAAGCCGCTGATCAGCACGATCGGCAGCCCGGCGCGGCGCGTGCGCAGCTCGCGGGCCAGCGCCTGGCCGTCCATCGAGCCCGGCATCACCACGTCCGACAACACCACGTCCACCGCCGCGCCGCTGCCGAACAGCTGCAGCGCCTCGTCCGCGTCCTTGGCCGACAGCACCTGGCAGGAGAAGCTGCGCAGCAGGCTGGCGGTGACGCGGTTGAGTTCCTCGTTGTCCTCCACCAGCAGCACCCGCGCGCCGGCCAGGCTGTTGGCGCGCGCGTCCTCGCGCGGCTGGTCGGGCCGGGCGCGCACCGGCGCGCTGGCCTGCGACGGCAGCAGCAGCGTCACCGTCGTGCCCGCGCCGAGCTGGCTGGCGATGCGCGCCGTGCCGCCGGCCTGCACGCAGAAGCCCATCACCTGGCTCAGCCCCAGGCCGGTGCCCTTGCCGACCTGCTTGGTGGTGAAGAAGGGCTCGAAGACGCGTCCCAGGATGTCGTCCGGGATGCCCGGGCCGCGGTCGGTGAAGGTGATGGCCACGTACTCGCCGGGCGCCAGGTCCTGCACGTCGCCCGGCGACGCGCGGCCGGCCTCGAGCGTGATCTCGCCCATGCCGTTGGTCGCGTCGCGCGCGTTCAGCGCGATGTTGATCAGCGCGAGCTCCAGCTCCGACGGATCGACCCGCACGCTGGGCAGGTCCGGCGCCATCGTCGTCGTCAGCTGCATCCGCTTGCCCAGCACCGTGGCCAGCAGCTCGTTCATCTCGCCCAGCGTCGAGCGCAGGTCGATCACCTGCGGATGCACCGGCTGGCGTCCCGACACGCGCAGCAGATGCTGCGTCAACCGGCTGCCGACATCGACCGACCGCATGATCGCGCCCAGCGGCATCGCCATCGACTCGGCATGCGGGCTGCGCTGGATCAGGTGCGCGCTGTTGCTGATCACGCCCAGCAGGTTGTTGAAGTCGTGCGCGACGCCGCCGGTCAGCCGGCCCAGCGCGGCGATGCGCTGCGCGCGCGAGCTCAGCTGTTCCGCCTCGCGGGTGCGGTCGATCGCCTCGTTGACGCGGTCCTCCAGCTCCGAGCGCCCCTGGCGGATCGCGGCGCTGGCATCCTCGAGCGCCAGGGCCACCTCGTCGCATTCGAGCATGCCGGTCCTGGGCGCGCGCACCGGCTCGCCGGCGCGCAGCGCGTTGGCGATCTCGTTGAGCGCGTGGATCGGGCCCGAGATGCGGCGGCTGATCCACAGCGCGCCGAACATGCCCACCAGCACCAGCAGCAGCGCGCCCACGGCGATCGGCTGCAGCGCGGTGCTGCCGCCCAGGCCCGCCAGGCCTGACACCCGCGGCACCGCGGTGACCACGGTCCAGCCCTGCGGCGACTTGCTGAAGTAGCCCAGCACCGGCTTGCCGTCGAGGTTGACCGACTCGAACTGGGCCTCGTCCCGCGTCGCCATCAGCCGCTTGAGGTCGTCGGTGGCGGGGCGCCCGGCGTAGCTGATGCCGCCGGGGTGACGGGCGACGATGGTGCCGCTGCCGTCCATGATCGTCGCGGTCCAGTCGCCGGGCAGGCGCTGCGCGTCGATGATCTGCTGCAGCTCCTGCGGCAGCACGGTGATCGTCATGTTCAGCCAGACATGGCCGCCGCGCTCGATCGGCTGGACGATCTGCGCGCGCAGCTGGCCGGTGGCGCGGTCCGGGCCGAGGTCGCCGATCACCGCCTGCTCCGACAGTGGCACCGACTCGCGCACCAGCACCGGCCGCGAGGCGGCCCGCGTGGGCAGGCCCGGCGGGACGGTGGCCGCCGACGTGGCGGCGGCCGAGGCGCCGGTGGCGGGCGGGAAGGCGACGGGTGGCGCGAGCGGCGCGGCGGGAACCGCGCCCGTCGGCGGCGTGTCCGCCACCCGCCCGGCGGCAAGCCGCGTGCTGAACAGCGTCCGGTCCGGCGCGGCCAGCTCGACCCAGCCGGCCAGTCCCTGCATCGCGCGGCGCGACTGCAGTTCCAGCATCGCCAGGTCGTCGGCCGGGATCTGCGGCGAGCTGTCCAGGATCTGCGACAGCGACAGCACCCGCGCGATGTTGGCCCGGCGCGCCAGTTCCTTGTCCACCACCATCGACAGCGCGCGCGTGCTGTCGCGCATGTGGCGCACGGTGGCTTCCTGCTCGTCGCTCCAGGTCTGCCAACTGACCCACAGCGCCGCGATGATGCCGGGCAGCATCACGGACAGGACGAGCACGAGCAGGCGGGAACGGATCGGCAGGGGCATGGGCGAGGGGGCGGCGGAGGAACGGGCGTGGCGCCGCGGCCAGAAGGCGGCGGCGCGGACGCGGGAGCGTCGAGGCGGCAGATTATGGGCGGTGCTGTTCAAGGGGGTCCGAGCGTGGGGTGGGGCGGCCGGCGGCGGTGGCGCCGCCTGGGGAGACGGGACCGGCGGGGCCGTCGGGATGGGGACGCAGCAAGGCGCTCAACGGCGGGCAGGGGCGGTCGCTGCCGCGCAGGTAGACGGCGACCGGACGCATGCGGCGGTTGCGCTGGCTGAGGCTGCGCAGGCAGATCAGCAGCGGCACCGCGAGCACCGCGCCGGCCACGCCCCAGAGCCAGCCCCAGAACATCACCGACAGCAGCACCGACAGCGGATTCATCGACAGCCGCTTGCCGATCACCATCGGCGTGATGACGTTGGATTCGACCGCGTGGATGCACAGGTAGGCCGCCACCGGCGCCAGCAGCGACCCGACCCCGGCATCGCCCAGCGACGAGGCGAGCGCGGCCGCCAGCAGCAGCCCCGACATGATCAGCGGACCGAGGTAGGGCACGAAGTTCAGCAGGCCGGCCACCGCGCCCCACAGGCCGGGATTGGGCAGGTCCACCAGCCACATCGTGCCGGCCACCACCAGCCCCATGACGAGGTTGATCGCCGAGACCGAGACCACGTAGCGCGAGATGTCGCGCTGCGCCGCGCGCAGCCCGCCGAGCACCACCGCGCGCAGCCGCTGCCGGTGCGGCAGCAGCTCGATGCAGCGCGACAGCACCCAGTGCTCCGACGCCAGGAGGAAATACAGCAGGATCGTCGTCGCGGCGGCCGACACCAGGAACTTCACGCCGGTGCCCAGCACCTGCGCCGTCAGCGCGACACCCTCGCTGGCCAGCCGCTCCCGCAAGGGATCGTTCGGCGGCGTCGCCGCGGCCGCGCGTCCCGCGCGACGCTCCACCGGCGGACCGAAACCCGGAATCGCCGCCCGCCACCGGTCCACCCGGTTCAAGGCCTGCGACACCGCCACCGGCGCCCGCTGCCACCAGTCCGCCACCGGCTCGGCCAGCAAGGCCACGCTCAATACCGTGCAGCCCACCAGCGTCGTCACCAACATCGCGGCGCTCACCGCCTCCGGCATGCCGTGATGCCGCATCGTCCGCACCGCCGGCGCCAGCACGAAGGTCAGGATCAACGCCACCAGCACCGGCAACACGATCGCGCTCGCCTCCTTCAGCAGGAAGACCAGCGCGATCAACAGCAGGCCCCGCGTCGCCCAGCGGCGCATCGAGGTCGGGGGCAGGGGGGCGGAACGCAAGATGGTAAGGATGACGAAATGCGAGGGCGGTCACTGCGGCGAAGCAAGGGACGGGCCAACCGCGTTGGCGACGTGGGTACAGGGGGTTACCTCGGGCCTGTCTTGCGTGGGTTGGCGATGCACCGCCCAACTGCTCGACGCCAAGCGCGGACCCTCCACGAGGCATGGGGGATCCCTCCTGGACCCCCAAGCCTCATTCCGGTCCCAGTAGCGCCCGCGGCCTTCGCTTTCTTCTTGGCGGGGGGAGCGAGGGGCCTCGCATCGGTAAAGGATGCCGAAAGCCTTGCCTGGGAAGGGCCGGGGGACGGCATGGCGCGTCCGCGATGCGGACGGACGGCGGGCGGGCTGAGGAGGAGACGGGGTCAGGCCTCGCCGTCGACGATTCCCCGGCAGGCCCCGTGCCCAGTGGGTTTGCGGCGATCGGGCAGGCACGCCGGATGACGCGGTCTTCGCGATGTGAAACCTCGAAGCGGCGATGGCATGGTCCTTGCGCTGTGGGTTCCATCAGGCCGGTCACCGGCACTGCCTACAAGCCGTTCCCGGCCTTGCGCATCGCGGGAGGAACGGAACGGGTTGCAGGCGGTTTCACCCCCTTTCGACAGGAGTCTCACAAGTGGGAGCAATGGAACTCAGGCACGAGCACAAGCAGACGCAGACGCTGTCGCCTCGCCTCCAGCACGCCGTGCGGCTGCTGCAGATGTCGTCGCTGGACTTCTCCACGATGGTCACCGACATGCTGGGGCGCAATCCCTTCCTGGAGGTCACCGAAGGCTCGGACGACGCGCTGCCGCTGGACGCGGACGTGCCGGTCGCGCCGGGACCGGTGATGTCCGACGCTCCGGAGCCGCTGCCCGACGACCGCGAGATCTGGCGCGCCGAGAGCTCCGGATCGATGCGCCGCGCCGAGGACGGCGAGCTCAGCGCGCTGGAGATGACCGCCGCGCAGACCTGCCTGCGCGAACACCTGCGCAGCCAGCTCAACGTGCTGCGCCTGTCCCCGCGCGACCTGGTGCTGGCGACGATCGTGGCCGAGTCGGTCGACGACGACGGCTACCTGCGCAGCTCGCTCGAGGAACTCGCGGCGGTCGCCCAGATGCAGCCGCCGGTGGCGATCGAGGAGATGCAAATCGCGCTCAAGCGCGTGCAGGCGCTCGATCCGCTGGGCGTCGGGGCGCGCAGCGTCGCCGAATGCCTGCTGCTGCAGCTGCCCAAGATCGAGGACGCCCGCAGCCGGACGCTGGCCGAGCGGATCATCACGCAACACCTGAACCTGCTGGCCTCGCGCGACGTGCCGGCGCTGGCGCAGCTGCTGGACGTGAGCGTGGCCGAGGCCGAATCCGTCTGCCTGAAGCTGCGCCGCTTCGACCCCCGCCCGGGCTGGCGCTACGAGACCACGCAGGCCGCGTACATCGTGCCGGACGTGCTGACGACCAAGGTGCGCGGCCAGTGGCGCGTGCAGCTCAATCCGGCCGTGATCCCGAAGGTGCGGATGAACCAGGTCTACGCCGAGCTGTTCCAGCGTCACCGCCAGCAGGGCCATGCCGAGATGGCCAACCACCTGCAGGAAGCCCGCTGGACGATGCGCAACATCGAGCAGCGCTTCTCCACCATCCTGGACGTGGCCAACGCGATCGTGCGCCGCCAGCGGCACTTCCTGGAATTCGGCGCGATGGCGATGAAGCCGCTGGGCCTCAAGGAGATCGCCGACGAGGTCGGCATCCACGAGTCGACGGTCTCGCGCGTGACCAACAACAAGTACCTGGCGACGCCGACTGGCGTGTACGAGCTGAAGTACTTCTTCTCCCGCGCGATCGTCAGCAGCAACGGCAGCGCCTGCTCGGGCACCGCGATCCGCGGGCTGATCAAGGACATCATCGAGGCCGAGCGCGCGGACAACCCGCTGTCCGACGCCGAGATCACCCGCCAGCTCGCCCGCCAGGGCCTGGTGGTGGCGCGGCGCACGGTGACCAAGTACCGCCAGATGCTGCGCATCGACGCCGTCGAGCGCCGCCGCCAGCACAGCTGACGACCCGGATCTTCCCGAGGCGCGATGGAGACAAGGACGGGGCCCGACGAGGCCCCGTCGTCATTTTCGGCGCGGCGCCGACGGCGGGGTCTGCGGGCCGGCGTCCTTGACCAGCCGGTCCCGGCGCTCCGCGTCCAGCCGGTCCCGGCGCTCCGCGTCCAGGCCGGGCGTGCCGCGCAGGTCGGTGTCGACCTGGCCCTGCGCCAGGTCCTCGCGCGCCTGGCCGATGACCTCGCGCTGGTTCTCGCCGGCGGCGCCGGTGCCATGGCCGCCCGTCGAATCGCCACCGACGCTCTGGTCGCGTTCGTGCGGCAGCTGCACGTCGTCGTTGTGGCGAGGGGCCTCGTCGGGCGGGACCGTGCCGGGCGACACCGGGGCCTTGTCGAGCATGCGGCGGGGCGCGGCGGAGGCGTCGCCGGCGCCGCCCGCGCGCCCTTCGTCGCCGCGGCCGGCATCGCCGTTGTCGCCGGGACGCGGGGTTCCGTCTTGCGCGGTGGTCATGAGCACTCTCCTGAAGTTCTTCTTGCCCCGGTTCGGCAATCCGCCGGCCTGCGGCGAGGCCACCCGGGGCCACTCACGGCCGCTGTCCCGGGCCCTTCGTCCGGGGGCTTTCCAGGAGAAGTTCTCATGCATCCCATCAACGGCCGCGGCGCATGCCCCGATCACCCCATGCCTCCCGAGGCCCACCCCGGCGGTGAGGCGGCGCCAGCACGCGTGCCGACTGACCAATCCTTGAGGGGCTTCCTTTTCGAGGGATTGCCGTCGGCGAAAGACCTGACCCTCGACCGGCTCCAGGCCTCGGTCGACATGCTGTCGGCGGCATGCCTCTACCTGGAGGAACAGCTGCGGCAGAACGTGATGTCGGCGCCTTGCCGACCGCGCATGGACCGGCTGAAAGGGGCCCTGGCCGAGGCCCAGGAGAGCTTGACCTCGCTGAAGAGTGGGGCCGGGCACGCCGGCGGGCAGGCGCAAGCCGCGCCGGCCGTCCCGCGCTTCACGCTCGGGCAGGTGCATGAGCGCGTGGAGCAAGCGATGGAGGGCGGCGTGGCCCTGTCCCGGGCGCTCCGCCTCATTGGCGAAGGGGGACGCGACGCGACCTGGTTGAGCCTGTCGTTGAACAACATGGAGGAGCACCTGAGCCGGGCCGGGTCTGCCATCAAGCGTGGCGGAACGACCGGCGATGCCCACCAGCTGCAGGACCTGGCCCGGAAATTCGACCGGTTCGCACCGGAGCTCGTCGTCACGCCCGAGTTCGCCAACGAGTTCGTCGACGCGCTGCACGCGCTGCAGCGACCGTCGGCCGCCGCCCACGGGCTGACCGCGCTGCCTGCGCCGCGACCGGACGACCCCACGTGGCACGAGCTGTCGCGACAGGAGGCCGGGGAACTCCGCGCCGAGTTGGCCCAGGGACCCTTGCCGCTGTTCGAGCGCCGCTGACCCGACGCGCCGGCCGGAACGGCGCTTGCCGCCTGGCGGACATGAACGACTGGACATCCCGCCTCGCGGCGTACGACGGCACCCTCCTGCTGTGGGGCCAGCTCTTGCTCGGCGCGCTGGTGATCGTCGCCGGCGCGCTGCTGCTGCACGCGATCCTCAAGCCGATCGCGTTGCGCCTGACGCGCTTCTCGTCGCTGCTGACCTCGGTCGTGCAGCGCTGCGCCAATCCGATGCGCTGGGCGATGCCCGTCGCCGGCCTGCTGATCGCCGCGCAGGGCGTGCCCGACACGGTGCCCGGGATCGACGGCGTGCAGCATCTGCTGGGCGTGCTGACCATCGTGGCCATCGGCGCGGTCGCCAGCGGCGCGATCACCGGCGTGGCCAACGGCGTCGCCGCGATGCACCGCGTGGACGTCGAGGACAACCTCGAGGCCCGCCGCATCCAGACGCAGACCAAGGTGCTGGCCCGCATCGCCAAGGGCGCGGTGATGCTGACCGCGCTGGCCTTCGTGCTGATGACCTTCCCGCGCGCCAAGCAAGTCGGCGCCAGCCTGCTGGCCTCGGCGGGCATCGCCGGGCTGGTGTTCGGCCTGGCCGCGCGCTCGGTGTTCGGCAACCTGCTGGCCGGCCTGCAGATCGCGATGGCGCAGCCGATCCGGCTCGACGACGTGCTGATCATCCAGGGCGAGTGGGGCCGGGTGGAGGAGATCACCTCCACCTACGTCGTGCTCAAGGTCTGGGACGAACGCCGGCTGGTGATCCCGCTGCAGTGGTTCATCGAGAACCCGTTCCAGAACTGGACCCGCACCAGCGCCAGCATCCTCGGCACGGTGATGCTGTGGGTGGACTTCACGTTGCCGGTGTCGGAACTGCGCGAGAAGGCCGCGGCCATGTGCAAGGCCTCGGCGCACTGGGACGGGCGGGTGTGCGGCGTGCAGGTCGTCGAGACCACCGAACGCACGATGCAGATCCGCGTGCTGGTCAGCGCGAAGGACTCGGGCAAGGCCTTCGACCTGCGCTGCGAGTTGCGCGAAGGGTTGATCGCCTGGCTGCAGAAGACGCATCCGCAGTCGCTGCCGCGGGTCAGGGCGCTGGTGGAGGACATCCCCGCGCCGTCGGCGCCGGTGGTCAAGCCGTCGTTGCCGCCGTCGCCGGCGCCTTGAGCACGGACGCGGGAACCGGGGCAGGCCGGAGGCAACTCAACGGCCTTTCCATCGAGGAGACTGCGCGATGTACGACAGGCCGATCAACGCGACCATGGCGGGCCCAGGCATGTGTATCGAGTTCGAATCGACAGCGGGCGCGCCCTTGCCGGCGGGGGCGGATTGGGTGGCTCTCGACAGGCACGGCCAGACGACGGTGGATTACGTGAAGGCGTTGCCGCTGGCGCAGGGCATGTTCGCGAAGTCGTCGGCCCTGGCCGAGAAGCCGGGGCCGCTCCAGCACGAATGGGCGATGCAACGCGACGCCTGGGCGACGTGGGAACGGGCGATCATGCGCGACCTCGCGCCCGCCAGGGCAGCGATCGAGCACGAGAAGCAGGCCGGGCAGGCCTCCGCGACAACACCGGTCCGCGAGATCCGGGCCCTGGCCCAGGGCGTGACCGCGGCGAACTTCCTGCACGACCGTCGGAAGTTCGAGCAACTGAGCGCGAAGGCCTGGGCCGGCGATCTTCAGGACGTGGCTCGCGCACCGGTCGCGGTCGCGGCACCGAGGGCGACACCGAGGGCGACGGCGATGGACACCTCGCGCCCGGTGATCGACTCGGACCACGTGGTCTGGCCACCGCAACGGCTGCCGTCCCCGACGCCGATCAGTCCCGCCGCGAGGGCCGCCATCGAACGGCTTCAGAAAGCCCATGGCGAGTTGAAGCACCTCAAGGCCGCGCTCATGCCCGTGGACGGCACGCGGTCGCGGCCGCTGTCCACCGAGATCGACAAGGCGCACAACGCGCTCGGGCAGGCCGTCAAGGCGTTCGAGCGCAAGGACTTCAGCGCGGTCGACCTCGCCACGAACGAGAGCCTGATGCACTGCGCCGCGGCGGAGGACCTGGCCGCCGTGCTGGCGATGCGAGCGGAGGCCGCGGCGAAGCGGTCGTCGCCGCTCAACCGATTCGATCGAGCATGAGCCGCAGCACGTCGTCGATCTCGGCCTGCTCGTTCAGGTAGTAGCGCGCATGGCTGTGGTCCAGCCGGGGACCCACGCGCACGGTCACCCAGGTGTCGTGCGCGCGCTCGAACGCCGGTTCGTCGTTGGTGTCGTCGCCGATGTAGAAACCGGCGTCGGTGCCGTAGCGGGCCGCCAGGCGTAGCAACGCCTGGCCCTTGTCCGGCGCGCCGGCCGCGAGCACGTTGACGACCCGCTTGCCGGGCTCGGTGTCGATGCCCGGCGGCAGGTCCCGCATCAACGCGTCGATCGCCTCGCGCGCCAGCGCCGGATTGGGCGCCATCCGGTAGTGGATCGCGATCGACGCCCCCTTGTCCTCGATCGTCGCGCCCGCGGCGTTCAGCGCCGGCTCCATGCGCTTGGCGCGCTCCCGGAAGGCGGCCAGCGTCGCCACCACGCGCGGATCGGGCCCGTCGAACTCGTCCTCCGCGCCGTGGTTGCCGACGATATGCGTCGGCTTGAAGCCCAGCCGGTGCCGCACGTCCAGCACCTGGCGGCCGCTGACGACCGCCACCGGCAGCCGCGCGGCCAGCTGTTCCAGCAGCCGGGCGGTGTGCTCCGGGATACGCGCCTCGTCCGGGTGCATCACGATGGGGGCGAGGGTGCCGTCGAAGTCGAACCCCAGCAGCGGGCGCCGCGCCAGCAGCCGATCGATCGCCGCGCGTCCCTCGGCGTCGAGCAGGTAGCGGGTCGGCATCATGGGAGCAATGCCTCCTCGCCCGACTCGCGCGAGCGGCGCTGCACGCGCCGCGTGATGCGCTCGCGCAGCCGCCATTGGCCCGCGTCGGCCAGCATGCGGCCGGCCCAGCGGTAGACGTTGAACTCCCGCACCGTCATGCGCAGGCTGGCCATGCGCTCGCGCTGCTCCTGCGCCGGCATCGTGGCCGCGCGGTGCAAGGCGTCCGTGGTCTCCTCGACGTGGTACGGATTGATCACCAGCGCCTCCGGCAGCTCGCGCGCCGCGCCGGCGAAGCGGCTCAGGATCAGCACGCCCTGGTCGTCGTCGCGCGCCGCGATGAACTCCTTGCACACCAGGTTCATGCCGTCGTGCAGGCTGGTCACCACGCACATGTGCGCCGCGCGGTACAGCGACATCAGCGCCGAATGGTCGTGGTGCTCGGCCAGCAGCAGCACCGGCTTGTAGCCCGCGCCGCCGAAGCGCAAATTGATGCGCTCGGTGACCCGGTGGATGCGGTCCTGGAACTCGCGGTACTCCTCCAGCGCGCTGCGCGTCGGCGCCGCGACCTGGACCAGCACGAAGCGCCCCTGCCATTGCGGGTACTTCTCCAGCAGGCGCTCGACCGCGTGCAGCCGCTCCAGGATGCCCTTGGTGTAGTCGAAGCGGTCCACGCCGACGGCCATCACCGTGTCCGGCGCCAGGTTCAGCCGCTCGAACACCGCCGCGCGCGCATCGGCCGGCGAGGGCCAGCCGGCGCGTTCCTCGTCGGTCGGCCAGGCGATGGAGATCGGATAGCTCTGCACCAGCGTCGGCTCGCCCTGGTAGCTGATCGTCGAGTGCTCGTGCTCGATGCGCGCCTCCAGGTAGCGGTCCACCGTCTCGGTGAAGTTCTTGCAGTGGAAGCGGGTGTGGAAGCCCAGGATGGTGCTGCCCAGCATGCCCTGCAGCAGCTCGCGCCGCCACGGGCAGATGCCGAAGGACTCGGGGTTGGGCCAGGGGATGTGCCAGAAGGTGATGATGGTCGCCTTGGGCAGCTTCTCCCGCACCATCGCCGGCAACAGCGCGAAGTGATAGTCCTGCACCAGCACCACCGGATCGTCGCCGCGCGCCTCGGCCACCACCGCGTCGGCGAAGCGCTGGTTCACCGCGCGGTACTGCGCCCAGTCGGACTCGCGGAACACCGGCCGCACGTGCGCCACGTGGCACAGCGGCCACAGGCCCTCGTTGGCGAAGCCCTGGTAGTAGCCGCGCTCTTCCTCGTCGGTCAGCCAGATGCGGCGCAGCACGTATTCGCGGGTGTCCGGCGGCACCGCGACGCGGTCGTTGGCGTCGACGACGTCATGGTCCGCCGTGCCGCTGCCATGCGCGATCCAGGTGCCGGAACACGCGCGCATCACCGGCTCCACCGCGGTCACCAGGCCGCTGGCGGGACGGCTGACGGAGATGCCGTCCGGGCCGCGCTGGTGGATGTAGGGCTCGCGGTTGGAGACCACGATCACCTGGTCCCCGCGCAGCTGCGTGCGCAGCAGGCCGCGCAGGCGCTCCGGGTCCCAGGGCGTGAGCGGGCCGTGCTCGCGGTAGAGGTTGTCCTCGAGCTCGCGGATGTGCTGCCGGATCTCGACCTCCAGCGGCTGCAGCTCGGGCGGCGCGCTCTGCGGGCCGCCGCGTTCCGCGCCGGTGCCGGTGCCCAGCAGCGGCCGCACGAGGCCTTCGCCGCGCAGGATCGCGCGCATGCCCGAGACCCAGCCGCGCCAGCTCAGCTGCGCCACGATCATCGTGATGCCCGCCACCGCCAGGCCCAGCACGGTGATGAAGATGATCATGTAGCGCCGCGTGTCCAGGCTGCGGCGGTCGGGCAGGCTGAGGTCGTGCAGCAGCACCAGCCGGTCGGAGTCCGCCTGCTGCGGATTGACCGGGAACACGCCCACGTGCACCGCGCCGCTGGCCAGTTCCAGCCGCGGGTCCTTCTGGCGGGCGGTGAGCTCGGCCTCCTTGCAGCCCAGCGTGTCGGGGAAGCCCTTGGTGCTGAGCACCTGCGTGCCGTCGGCCGCGCACATCGCGATGCCGACCAGGCGTTCGTCGAGCACGCCGCGCTCGAGCAGGTTGCGCAGACGGTCGCGCTTGGCGGTGGGCTCGATGTCGGCGATGGCGACCGACAGGGTCTTGGCCACCATCTCGCCGCGCGCGCTCAGGTCGCGCGAGAACCAGCGCAGCGTCATCCGGTCCAGCAGCGGCAGCGCCAGCAGCGCCGCGACGGTCAGCGTGATCAGCAGCGGGACGAGGAAACGGATCTGGAGGTGCAGCGACTTCATGCCCGGCCGCTCGCGCGACGGGGCGCGAGATCTGCCAGGACGCCGAAGTCCTCGTCGTAGTCGGCCGCATCGCCCGGGTCGTCGTCCCGCGCCGGCGCGTCCCGCAGCGCGTGCAGGCCGCCCAGCGCCAGGCCGGCGGCGAAGCCGCCGTAGACCATCAGCAGGCTCATGGCCGACGGCGGCCGCGTGCCGGAGGCCGTCGCGCGCTTGTCCGCGCCGGGCGTCAGCACGCTGGGCGTGACCACGCGGTCGACGCCGACCGCGACCGCGGTCAGCAGCAGCGCGTCGGTGATCGCGTTGGCCGGGGTGGGGCGCTGGCGCATCGCGCGCACGCGGTCGTAGAGCGCGCCCCAGACCAGGCCGGTGGCGGCGTGCAGCGCGATGTCGGCGGCGGAGGATTTCAGCGGCGGGCGGCCGACGCGGTACTCGGATCGGCCGACCAGGTGAGCCAGGTCGGACCGGCTGCCGCGCAACAGCGCCAGTCCTGAGAACAGGCTGGCCAACACGCCGTCGGCGCATGCCCGGCGCAGCGCCGGGAGCAGCAATGCATTCAAAGGCGACTCCTGTGACAGAGGGAAACAAGCCCCTCCGAGAGGCAATCGCCGTGCCGCCCTTCAGTTCACCGCGGTGGGCGGCGGCATGTAGGGCGGCTCGCGCACGGGCACCGGGTTCTCGCCCGGGATGGGCGGGTCGATGACGTCGGGCGGATCGGTGTCGGGCTCCGGCGCGGGGCCGTGCGGCGGCGGCGGCACGAAGGGCACCTCGTTGGGATGCGGGGGCGACGGCGGCACCGTGTGGGCACGCAACGGCAGGGCGAATGGCGTCATGGGTGGTCCTTGTTCTGCCGGCCCGCCTGCAAGCGGCGCGCCCGATGGCCTCGGCGTTCGCGGGCGATGCGCGCCGGCGCACGGTCCGCCCCTTGCCGATTCCCGGTATCGACGACCGACCCGAGGAGCCCCGCGATGACCAGCAAGACGCCCAAGGACACGACGGACAAGCAGCGCCATGTCCAGCACCAGCAGGACGTGAAGGACCAGGAGGCCGCCGCGAAGGACGGCGGCAGGAAGCCGGCGAAGGGCGAGCCGGTGCAGGCCGGCGCCCGCGAGGAGCCGAGCCGCTTTCCCGCGCAACACCTGGACAAGCCCGGCCACGAGGGCGACCTGTCGACCGCGCCGCGCTTCCTCGCCCCGGACTACCGCGGCAGCGGCAAGCTCGACGGGCTCGCCGCGATCGTCACCGGCGGCGACTCCGGCATCGGCCGCGCGGTGGCGGTGCTGTTCGCCCGCGAGGGCGCGGACGTCGCGATCGTCTACCTCGACGAGGACGACGACGCGCGCCAGACCGCCAGCCATGTCGAGGCCGAGGGCCGTCGGTGCGAGCTGATCAAGGGCGACGTGCAGGACCGGGAGTTCTGTCTGCAAGCGGTGCAGAAGGTCGTGCAGCGCTTCGGCCGGCTCGACGTGCTGGTCAACAACGCCGCGTTCCAGGAGCACGCCAAGGAGATCGGCGACATCACCGAGGAGCGGCTGGAACTGACCTTCCGGACCAACATCTTCGGCTACTTCCACATGGCGCAGGCCGCGCTGCCGCACCTGAAGCCGGGCGCGAGCATCGTCAACACCGGCTCGGTCGTCGGCCTGAAGGGGAGCGCGACGCTGCTCGACTACGCCTCGACCAAGGGCGCGATCCACGCCTTCACCAAGTCGCTGGCGCAGAACCTGCTGCCGCGGGGGATCCGCGTCAACGCGGTCGCGCCCGGGCCGGTGTGGACGCCGTTGAATCCGGCCGACGCGCCGGCGGAGAAGGTGCCGGAGTTCGGCGCGACCAGCGACATGAAACGCGCCGCGCAGCCTGAGGAGCTGTCGCCGGCCTACGTGTTCCTGGCCTCGCCGGTGTGTTCGGGCTACGTCACCGGCATCGTGCTGCCGGTGACCGGCAGCGTCGGCGCGATCTGACCCGTTCCGGTGCCGTGGGGTCGCCCGTGTCCCCTGGCCCGGGACGGCACCCGGATTGCCGGCAGGCCCTCAAGGAGTGCAGTTCCATGGATGACAAGGCTTTCGAGACGTCCTGGCCGCCGGCCTGGCGCGGCGACCCGGCGAGCCGGCCGCCGCTGGAGGCCGGCGCCGCGCCCAAGCCCGGTCCGGGGCCGCGCACCGACGAGGACCAGCCGGCCGAGCCGCCGGCCCCCGGCCCCGAGCAGGCGCCGCACGAGCATCCCGACGATCCCGGCGTGCATCCCGATGGGCCGCGCCGGTATCACGACGACCACGCGACGCCGGCGCGCCAAAGCGCCGAGGAAGGAGTGCCGGCATGAGGTCCCACGTCCTGCCGCAGAGCGAGATCCGATCGGACCTGGTGGCGCGCGACGAGGTCGTCGCGCTGCTGGTCGACGACCACCAGCGCGCGCAGCACGCGTTCCACCAGTTCGACCGGCTGTGGGCGCAAGGCGACGCCGAGTCCTGCGAGACGCTGGTGCGCCGCACCTGCGCGCTGCTGACGCTGCACGCGACGCTGGAGGAAGAGCTGTTCTATCCGGCGGTGCGCAAGTGCCCGGAGATCGGCGCGGTCGAGCGCCGCCTGATCAACGAGGCCGAGATCGAGCACCTGGTGGTGCGCATCCTGATGTCGCAGCTGCGGCGCATGCGCGCCGACGACACGCAGTTCGCGCCGCTGGTCGGCGTGCTGGGACGCTACGTCAGCCATCACGCCAAGGACGTGGAGCAGGGCATCCTGCCGCGGCTCACGCATGCGTCGTCGGTGGACTGGCGATCGCTGTCGACGTCCATGCGCCGCCGCCGCGACGAGCTCGACCGCCAGTGGCGCGACGAGCTCACGCTGGAGAGCGTGGAGTACGAGCGCCAGCAGGACGCCTGAGCGCGCGGGCGATTCCGCGGCGACCCCGCGGCCGGCGCCTCAATCGCCGGCGAGACCGACTGGGTCGACCGGGTCCGCTCGGTCCACTGGGCCCGCTGGGTCCGCTTGGTCGGCCCGACCGGCCATCCGCGCCGCCGCGCGCTCGGCGCGCCGGGCCAGCGACTGGATCATCCGGTGCTGCATGAAGTGCGACAGGAGTCGCTGCTTCTGGGCGTCGGTCAGCGCCGACGCGTCGATCATCGCCGGCCAGTGGTCGAAGGCCGCCTTCACGCATCGCATCACGGCCTGCTCGGCCGGCTTGAAGGTCAGGCCGGCTTCGTCGCAGAAGATCCTCAGCAGTTGAGGCCCCAGGGCCTGGCGCTCGGCCGGCGTCGCGTGCCGCATCTCGCCGCGGTCAGGCGCCATCGCCTCGGGCACGGTGCGCAGCGCGTGGCCGCGGATGCGGTGGTAGACGGCGTAGGCCACGAGGTCGTAGGCCGGCGACAGGGTCGGCGTGACGCCGTCGAGATAACGCACGCCGATGTTCTTGAGATGCATGTCGGGGTTGCCGACCAGCTCGTTGACGACCAGCCGCCGCAGCAGCTCGTGCACGGCGGCTTCGCCCAGCGAGGGCTGCGTCATCATCGCCAGGGCCAGGTCGACGTAGCTGATCGCCGGCCCGTCCGGTCCGGCGCCGTACTTGTCCTCGGGCATGCGGCTGAAGATCTGCGCGAAGTCCTCGACATGGATCCGCCCCGCCGGCGAGCGGTCGAAACGCGTCACCGCCAGGAAATGCGTGCTGGCATCGGCATCGCCCAGGTCGTAGTCGTGCGCGATGCCGAGCCGCGACAGCGGCTCCAGCGTCGCCTCGCAGGCGTCGACGCCGGCCGCCCGCGCCAGGCGCAGGGTCAGTTCCTCCACCTCCGGCAGCCGCGGCTGTCCCACCACCGGCAGCTTCGCGATGATGTGGGTGTCCTGGTCCTTGGTCCGCCCGACATAGCGGTCGCCGTCGCGGACCACGCCCAGCTTGGGCTGCACGCCGGACAGCGAGACTCCCTCGTCCAGCGGATCCGCCGTCACCGACATCTCCAGGGCGTCCTGGCCTTGCGTCACGCAGCGCGCCAGTTCGTCGCGGGACAGGGCCACCGGCAGCGCGTGCACGTTGCCGGGCAGGTCCTTGCCGCAGGCGGCGAGCATCTCGAAATGGTCGGTCGGCGAGCAGTCGCGCAGCGCCGCGACGTGGTCGCGGAAGACGCCTTCGGGAAGCAGGTTCTGGAAGAAGGCCGGCAGCAGCCATCCGCCTCGGCTCGAATGGCGGCCGTTGAAGCTCCGGGACAGCACGTCGCGCCAGACGGCGGCCTGCGCCTGCGGGCTCGAGGCGCGCAGCGACAGCGACAGGGTGGGCGTCGCGTCGCCGGCGCCCAGCGCGTCGTCGGCGACGAACCGGTTCACCACCGTGTCCGCCGAGAGCGTGTACTGGAAGAGCACGCCCAGGCGGGTCGTGCCGAGATGGATCGCGAGGGCCTTGACGTTCATCGTCCTGAAGTCCTGGTCGCGGCATCGCGGCGGGCCTGTGCCGCCTCCAACGCCTCATTGATCACGGATCGCACCGGCGGGCCGGCGGGCTCTCCGACGGCCAATCCGGCGCCCGCGCCCTTGGGGAGAAGCACGAGCTCCAGGCCGAGCCGGTTGGCCAGCGCCATCAGCGTCGAGACCCGGTAGTCCTCCTGGCCGCTGAACACGTGGGTCAGCGTGCGGGGAGACACGCCGGCGGCATCGGCCAGGCGAGCCTGCGTCATCCCGTTGCGGCGGGCGGCGTCTCTGAGACTCTCGGCGATGTCGGGCATGGTCATCATGGTAATAAAGTGCGTAATCACGGCTGAATGGAACTTTAGTTCCAAACGGCGCCAAAGGGAAATGGAATTAAAGTGCCAAAACAATAAAAAACAGCACCATATTGCCATGGTGCTGCCGTGGAGGTCGGACGACGGAAGGATCGTGGCGCCGGTCTCAGACCAACACCGGCTCCTGCTCCCGGTCGAAGCGCCGGTGCTGGCCCAGCGCGATGACGAAGGCCTCGATCGCGCCGGCGGCGCCGCCGTCCTGGAAGAACAGCAGCGCGTCGCCGGTGGCCTCGTCGGCCGAGCCCGGCGCCCGGGCCGCTTCCAGCAGCGCGCTCTCGGCGCCCAGCACCAGGATCGGCTTGCAGTGCCGGTAGACGTCCTGCACGAAGTTCACCGCCGGTGTCGACGTCGACAGCGTCGGCAGGTCGTCCGCCTCGCCCGGCACGACGACCGCGTCCCACACCGGGCCCGGCGCCGTGTCCAGGGTGACCTCGACCTGGATCGGATCGCCGGACGCCGGCATCACGTCGCCCAGCCGGTGCCCGACGAACCGCGGCACGCCGCCGGCCTCGAGCACCGCCTGGTGCGCCGCGCGCAAGCCGTCGGCATCCACGCCCTGGTGGACCAGCAGCGCCACCTTGCGCCCCTGCAGCGAGCCGTCACCCGGATGCGCCGTCAGCGACAGCGCCGTCGACTTGCGCACCTCCGGCGCCTGCACCGAGCCCTCGACCGGCGCGCCCACGGCGGTCGCCGGCAGCAGGTCGGGCGCCGGGGCCGGCAGTTCCATGCCCAGGCCCTCGGCCACCCGCGCGGCCAGGCCCGCGTCGACGCGCAGCAGGTTGGACAGCATCCGCTGCCGGATCGCCGGCACCTGCACCTTGGTCAGCTCGAAGCGGAAGGCGTTGGCGATGTGCTGCTGCTCGGCCTCGCTCTGGCTGTTCCAGAACAGCGTCGCCTGCGCGAAGTGCTCGGCGAAGCGCTCCGGCTTGCCGCGCAGCGACTCGCCGTCGACCGTCTGCGGGAAGGACACGAAGCCGCTGGCGCCGGCCTGGAACGGACAGCCGCCGCCCAGCGAGTTGGGCTCATACGCCACGCGGCCGCGATGCAGCGCCTGCCGGTGCATGCCGTCGCGCTGGTTGTTGTGCACCGGCGCGACCGGCGTGTTGATCGGGATCTCGTGGAAGTTGGGTCCGCCCAGGCGCGAGATCTGCGTGTCCACGTACGAATGGATGCGGCCGTGCAGCAGCGGGTCGTTGGTGAAGTCGAGGCCGGGAATGATGTGCGCGGCGCAGAACGCGACCTGCTCGGTCTCGGCGAAGAAGTTGTCGGGATTGCGCGTCAGCACCAGGCGCCCGACCGGGCGCAGCGGCACCAGTTCCTCGGGGACGATCTTGGTCGGATCGAGGATGTCGAAGGACCAGCCCTCGGCCTGCTCCTCGGTGAAGACCTGCAGCGCGAGTTCCCATTCCGGCTGCAGCCCGCCCTCGATCGCCTCCCACAGGTCGCGGCGATGGAAGTCGGGATCGGCGCCGGCGATCTTGACCGCCTCGTCCCACACCAGCGAATGCGTGCCGGCCTTGGGCGTCCAGTGGAACTTCACGAACTGCGACTGGCCCTTGGCGTTGACCAGCCGGAAGGTGTGCACGCCGAAGCCCTGCATCATCCGGTAGCTGCGCGGGATGGCGCGGTCCGACATCACCCACATCAGCATGTGGGTGGACTCCGGCATCAGCGAGACGAAGTCCCAGAAGGTGTCGTGCGCGCTGGCCGCCTGCGGCATGCCGTGGTGCGGCTCGGGCTTGACCGCGTGGACCAGGTCCGGGAACTTCATCGCGTCCTGGATGAAGAACACCGGGATGTTGTTGCCCACCAGGTCCCAGTTGCCTTCGTCCGTGTAGAACTTGACCGCGAAGCCGCGCACGTCGCGCGCGGTGTCGACCGAGCCGCGCTCTCCCGCCACGGTGGAGAAGCGCACGAACACCGGCGTGCGCTTGCCCGCGGCGGCGAACGGCGCCGCCACCGTCAGGTCGTCCAGCGCGTCGTAGCACTCGAAGTAGCCGTGCGCGCCGGAACCCCGCGCATGCACGATGCGCTCCGGGATGCGCTCATGGTCGAAGTGGGTGATCTTCTCGCGGAGGATGAAGTCCTCCATCAGCGTCGGGCCGCGCAGCCCCGCCTTCAGCGAGTTCTGGTTGTCGGCCACGCGCACGCCCTGGTTGGTCGTCAGCGGCTGGCCGCCGCTGTCCACGCGCACGCGGTCCAGCGATTCGGTGGTGGCGTTGTAGCCGGCCTCGGGCAGGCCGTCGCCGACCTTGTCGGAGGCGAAGTCCTCGGTGACCGTGCTGCCGGCGACCACGTCGTCGCTCGGCCCGGTGGCGGCGCCGGGCACTGGGTTGATCGCGTTCTCCCGGCCGTGCTCGACGGCCTTGAGCGGATTGGCCGGCATCGCCTCGGCCAGCGCGGCGGTGCCGCCGGCCTTGCGGGCCAGCCGCACCTGCGATTCGGTCAGGCCCGCCGCGGTGCTGAGCTCGGCCCGCGCGGGTCCGCCGAAGGTGCTCAGCGCGGAGCCCAGGCCCTCGTTGGACGGGCCCGTGCCCGCCGCCGGCACGCCGGGCGCGGTGCCGTGGCCGTTGGATTTCTTCGAGGACCGGGAAGACTTGCCGGCGGCGGCGGGCGCGGCGGCGGAGGCGGTTTTCTTCGTGACCATGGGGCTTCCTGAGGGGATGGCGATGGAGGGCGGCGGCGGGCGGCGAGGGCCCGCGGCGGGCGATGGCGGCGCAGCCGTCGCCAGGCAGTTCGGCAATCGCGATGCCACCGCACGGCATGCGGGTTGCCGCTCCCAGGGCATGCAACGACGCTGAAAGGAACCGTCATGACCGCGCGATACGGCAAGAAGGCCCAGGACGAAGTGCACAAGGCCATGCACGAGGAGAAACACGGCGAGCTCAAGAGCGGCCGCAGCGGCAAGAAGGTGACCAACCCGAAGCAGGCCGTCGCCATCGGGCTGTCCAAGGCCCGCAAGGCCGGCGCGAAGGTGCCGGCCAAACGCAAGACGACCCACCACTGACGGCGGGTCGTCCCCGCGCCCCGGTGGCCCGTCGCCGGGGCGCTTTGCCGCGTGACGCCGGGCGCGTCACGCGGCAAGGTCAACGCGGCAAGGTCAACGCGACGCCGGCGTGCTGGCGGCTCCCGCCGCCGCGGGGAAGGCCGCGTTCGGACCGGCGGCGCCGGTCGCCGTGACGCGCCAGATCACGTTGCCGACGTCGTCGGCCACCAGCAGCGCGCCGCGGCGGTCGAGCGCGACGCCCACCGGGCGGCCCATCGCCTCGCCCTTGTCGTTGAGGAAGCCGGTCAGCACGTCCACCGGCATGCCGCTGGGCTTGGCGCCGACGAAGGGCACGAAGATCACCTTGTAGCCCGCCGGCACCTTGCGATTCCAGGAACCGTGCTGGCCCACGAACATGCCGTGGGCGAAGTCCTGCGTCAGCTTGTTGCCGTCCGCGGACGCGAGCCCCAGCGACGCGGTGTGCGCGCCGACCGCGTAGTCCGGCACGATCGCCTTCTCGACGAGTTCCGGCCGCTGCGGCTTCACCCGCTCGTCGACGTGCTTGCCGTACCAGCTGTAGGGCCAGCCGTAGAAGCCGCCGTCCTGGACCGAGGTGATGTAGTCCGGCACCAGGTCGTCGCCGAGCTCGTCGCGTTCGTTCACCGACACCCACAGTGCCTTGCCGGTCGGCTCCCAGGCCAGGCCGACCGGATTGCGCAGACCCGACGCGAACACGCGGGTCGTGCCGGCCTGCAGGTCGATCTCCAGGATCGCCGCGCGGCGCTGCTCGTTCTCGATGCCGTTCTCGGCGACGTTGCTGTTGGAGCCGATGCCGGCGTAGAGCTTGGTCCCTTCGGCATTGGCGATCAGGCTCTTGGTCCAGTGGTGGTTGATCGAGCCGCCGGGCAGGTCCGCGACCTTGACCGGCTGGCCGCCCAGCCGGGTCTGGCCGTTCGCATAGGGGAACCGCACCACCGCGTCGGTGTTGGCGACGTAGAGCATGTTGCCCACCAGCGCCATGCCGAACGGCGAGTGCAGGCCCTCGGCGAACGCGAAGCGCTGGTCGGCGACGCCGTCGCCATCGGTGTCGCGCAGCAGCGTGATGCGGTTGGCGCTCTTGGGCGTCGCGCCGGCCTTCTTCTGGAACTGCTTGGTGATCCAGGCCTTGGGGCCCTTGCCGTCGTCGGGGCGCACCGGGGCGTTCGTCTCGGCCACCAGCACGTCGCCGTTGGGCAGCGTGTAGACCCAGCGCGGATGGTCCAGCTTGTCGGCGAAGCGCGCGACCGCCAGGCCGGTGGCGGCCTGCGGCTTCGCGCCCGCCGGCCAGCCGACCGCCTTGGCGACGTTGATCGTCGGCAGCAGGCCCTTCTGGGGCTCCGGCAGCGCGGGGTTGGGGCCGTAGCCGGGCGGCGTGGCGGGCTGGGCCTCCAGCGCGCGCACCGTCGGGATGCCGCAGGCGGCCAGGGCGGCGAGGGCGGCGGACGCCAGGGCGATCCGGGTGCGCCGGCGACGGGATCGCGCGGGCGCGGGCATGTTGTTGTTCATCGGCTTCTCCAGGCAGGGGCCGCCCCGGCCGGGGCGGCGGCCCTGGCGGGAGCAGCAAGCGGGGTGCCTACCCGGACATCGCCCCGTCGCCACGCGCCGGCGGGCGGCGGGCGGTCACCGCCCGGGACGGTCCGTCCGGAGCGGCCAGGTGCTCGTGCGGGGGGCGCCGGGCGCGGCCCGGAGGCGCTCGAGGTCCGGCGTCCAGCGTCGACGGCGACGTTGCCGGCGGATCCGGCTGGCCAATCCCGGCGCGCAGCAGGCCAGCAGCGAGAGCAGTCGCGTCGTCAGGCCACCGGACTCCGTCCAGCGAGTGGCCGACGCGCCTCGACGTCGCGCCGCGCGCAGCACGTCGAGGTAGCGCTGCGCGGCGTCGCGATCCTGCTGTCGCCGCATCGATGGCGCTTGCCCCTGCGTCGCCTGTCCCCGCGTCGTCTCGATGTAGGCCGTGGCGCGACGGTAAAGCGCGTCGGCGGCCTCGCCGCGCGGCCTCGCGCCCGCTTGCTGCCACTTCCCGTGCAGCGCGCGCACCTCCGAGAAGTTCACCGGCTTGGTCTTGGACCAGCCCGGCCGGTGCAGGACGGCGAAGGTCGACACCTGCGCGCGCGCGGCGGCCGTCCGGCGCGCCATCCACGATCCCAGCCCGTCCAGGAAGCGCGCTTGCGCCGGGGTCTGCGCTTGTTCGTGCCGCGCGTGCCGCGCGGCCTCCGGGCCCGGTGCCGGGGCGGGGCCGACAGTGCCCGAGGACGGCGGGCTCAGCCAGGGATCGGCGAAGGGATTGCCGACGAGGTCGGCCGTGAGATTGACGCGAGGAAACATCGTCAGGATCCTTTTTTCATTCGAAGGGTTCGCATGGGGCGGGCAGGCCTGGCGTTGAGGGAGACTCCCGCGTCCGCCGCCGGCTCGATCGCCCTCGTCGGAGGGCCTGATCCGCTGGGTGGATCGCGCAGCGGCGACGCGGGCCATCGACAGGCCCGAGCTTCACGGCGCGCCGGCACCCCGCTTGCCCAAGCTGCGGCCTGCCCGCTGGGCGGACCATCCATGACACCAGGGAGAACAATGAAGTCCATGCTCGGACCGGCGTGCCTCGGCGCCGCCGCCTGCCTGCTGAGCCCCGCGGCGAAGTCGCAGGCGTCCGAACCGGCGGCGCTGCCGCCGGTGCTCGTGTCCGGCAGCGTCGGCGAGCGTCGGCTCGACGAGGCGCCTTATGCCGCCTCGGTGGTCGACGCCGACACCTTGCGCGCCGCGGGACCGCGGATCAACCTGTCCGAGGCGCTGAGCCGCGTGCCCGGCCTCACCGCCAACAACCGCCAGAACTACGCGCAGGACCTGCAGCTGTCCTCGCGCGGTTTCGGCGCCCGGGCGCCGTTCGGCGTGCGCGGCCTGCGGCTCTACACCGACGGCATTCCCGCGACGATGCCCGACGGGCAGGGTCAGGTCACGCACTTCGACCTGGCGTCCGCGGCGCGGGTGGAGGTGCTGCGCGGGCCGTTCTCGGCGCTGTACGGCAACAGCTCGGGCGGCGTGATCGCGCTGGTGAGCGCGCCGGTGCGGGAGCGATTCGCCGGCGTCGATGTCGATGTCGGCGGCGACGGCCTGCGCCAGACGCGGCTGAGCGCCGGCACGCCGTTCGGCCAGGGCTGGGAGACGCGGTTCGGCGTGTCCCACCTGGAGACCGACGGCGCGCGGCCGCATGCCGCGGCGCGGCGCACGCTGGCCGACGGCCGGCTGGCCTGGACCGGCGCGCGCGACCAGGTGCTGGTGATGCTCAACCACCTCGAGCAGCGCGCGCAGGATCCGCTGGGCCTGACGGCCGCCCAGTTCGCCGCCGATCCGGACCAGACTGCGCCGCAGGCGGAGCAGTTCGACACCCGCAAGAACGCGCGCCAGACGCAGCTCGGCGCGCGCTGGCGCCATCGCGTCGAGGACGCCGGCGCGCTGGCCGAGACCGTCGTCGCCGCCTATGGGGGCCGGCGCTCGGTGACGCAGTGGCAGGCGATTCCGGTCGCGGCGCAGGCGCCGGCCGGCAGCGGCGGCGGGGTCGTCGACTTCAGCCGGCGGTATGAGGGCGTCGACGCCCGCGCGCTGTGGCGGATCGGCCCGGCGACGCTGGCCACCGGCGTGAACCTGGAGCGCCAGCGCGACGACCGCCAGGGCTACGAGAACTTCATCGGCTCGGGAACCGCGCAGCAGCTGGGCGTCACCGGCGCGCCGCGGCGCGACGAGGACAACGCGGCGACGACCCGTGAGGCCTACGCGCAGCTGGAATGGCCGGTCGCGACGGACTGGACGGCCAGCGCCGGCGTGCGCGCCGGGCGGGTGACGATGTCGGCGCGGGATCGGTTCCTGTCCAACGGCGACGACTCGGGATCGCTGCGCTACACGTACGCGAACCCGGCGGTGGGCGTCGGCTGGAAGCCGGTCCCGTCGCTGCTGCTGCACGCGGCGATCGGGCGCGGTTTCGAATCGCCCACGCTCAACGAACTGGCGTATCGCGCCGACGGGCAGGGCGGTTTCAACACGGCGCTGCGGCCGCAGAAGAGCCTGCAGCAGGAGATCGGCGCGAAGTGGCGTGGTGGCGATGTCGAGCTGGACGCGACCGCCTTCCATGTCGCGACGCGCGACGAGATCGGCGTGCTGTCCAACAGCGGCGGACGGTCGAGTTACCAGAACGTCGGCCGGACGCGGCGTCATGGGATCGAGGTGTCGGCGGGATGGCACTTCGCGCCGCGGTGGCGCGCGGGCATGGCCGTCGGCAGTTTGAAGGCGAGCTACCGGGACGGCTTCCTGACCTGCACCGGCACGCCGTGTCCGACGGCGAACGTGCCGGTGCCGGCCGGCAACCGGATCGCCGGCACGAACGGCGGCAGCGGCTTCGCGGAGCTGGCCTGGCGGCCCTTCGACACGGCGGCGGATGGGGAAGTCGCCGCCGAGTGGCGCGGTGCCCGGCGCACCGCGGTGAACGACCTCAACGGCGACTGGGCGGCCGGCTACGGCATCGTGAACCTGCGCGCCCGGCGCGGCTGGACCGTTGCCGGCCTGCGCGCCGAGCTGACCGCGCGCGTGGACAACATCGCCGGCCGCCGCTACGCGGGCAGCGTGATCGTCAACGACGGCAACGGCCGGTTCTTCGAGCCGGCACCCGGCCGGGCGTTCTGGGTCGGCCTGTCGCTGCGCGCGGCCGGCGCGGCGGACTGACCGCGAGGCGCCCGCCGGCCGCGGCGAGGGTCAGCGTCAGTACTGGCTCGCGAACTCGATGACATGCTGCAGGGCGTTGAATCGCGCGGTCACGGCGCGGAGCTCGTTCTCGGCCGTGTCATCGAGCGCGTCCAGGTCAGCCTGCGCCTGCTCGCGCAGTTGGGAGGCCTCCGCCAGCAACGCGCGCGCGGCTTCGGTGGCGCTCGCGTCCTTGGGGCGCCCGTCCAACTCGCGGGCGCGGCCATGCAGCGATGCCAGGTCTTGCCCTTCCAGCGCCTGGCGCCATTCAGCCTCGAGCCCCTCGTCGAGTCGCCCTGCGCGATCGGTCGCGCGGGACTCGGGGGTCAACTGGGGATAGGACGTGACCTGGGACGAGGATCGGGAGGATTGACACGAGGAGACGAGGGACAGGGAAGCGCGCGGCGAAGATCGCGGCGTGGAGCGTGGGCCAGAGGCCGCCGAAGATCGCTCGGACATGTTCCACATTGCTTGGTCAAAGTCGAGCGCCCATTCGCCCGATGTCTCGGAGAGGTGCACGACGCCGCCACTGCCGCCACTGCTGTCGCGGCGCGCGCCGTCGCCGCTGTTGCTGTTGCTGCGCGAGCGCTGCTCGGCACGTTCCTGAAACAGCGCCTCCACCGCTTCCCGGATCGTCTCGGCGCGCTCCAGATGCAGCCGGCGCTTCCGCTCGCCCCGATGGCGCTCGATATAGGTACCGACCGCGCCGTAGGCCTTGGCCGCCAGTTCCATCTCCTTGTCGGGGTCGGGGCTGGCCAGCGCCATCGCGGCCCTGCAGACCGCGATGAACTCGGTGTCGCCCTTGTGATCGGGGCCGAAGCGGCGCGGCCGGGGCTGCGCCTCGCGGCACCAGTCGAGCGCGAGGAACCAGGGGCTCATCGCGGCTCGGCCCGCGGTCATGTCGCGGTCCGGGGGAACTTCGACGTAGTCGTACTGCTCGATCAGGTTGTCGTCCGGCAAGCCGGATGCGTTGGCGTTCAGGTGAAACATCAGGGGTCTCCTGGGGGTGAAGGAAGGTGTCCGGGCGGTCGCGGGGCGGTCCCGCGGCGGGGCGGGTCAGGGCAGCGGCGGTTCTTCGACCGGCGGCGCGAGCGGGATCGTCTCGAGCAGCCAGGCGACCGAACTCCTCATGTCGGCGAACCGGCGCATGTCCTCGAATGCGTCGATGGCTTCGATGCCGTCGAGCGGCTCGTTCAACAGGCGGTCCTTGTGCTGGATCGCCTCGCGCGCCCAGGCGGCAATCTCGCCCGCGAGCCGCAAGGCGCGCGCCTGCGCCCCGGCGCCGGGCCACAGGCTCGCCGACGCCGCGACGTCGTCCACCGCGGTGTGTCCGAGCGCCTCGGACAGCAGGAACTTCTCTCGTGCCGTCGGCTGGCATCGCGATGCCAGCGCCCGTTGCCGCTTCTCCAGGTCGAGGTCGGCGAGCGTCTGCAGCGCATCGGTTCGCATCGGCATCGGCTCGAACGTTTCGCTGGCGCCGGGCTCGGTGTCGCCCTGCCCGGCGTCGTCCGGGTCCGGGAAGCGACGCGCCGCCGCCAGGCTTCGCGCCTCCTCGTCGCTCGCCAGCAGGCGCTCCGGGTCCAGGAGCCATGGCTTGCCGTTGACGTCCACGAGGACCTCGGGCGGCGTCAGGTCCGCCCCGCCGCACAACAGCTTGACGAGAAGCAGCCGGTCCATGGCCTCGGGCGCCAGCCTGCCGTTGTGCCTCGCGACGATCAAATCGCGCGCCACCTCGCCGTCCGGATTCCCGCTGGGCAGGCACAGGTCGAAGCCCGCCGGCGCAGGCATCAGGAGGCCGAGGGTTTCCGAGGGCTCCTCCGCCCCGAACAGCGCGGGACGGGTGGCATCGCCGGTGCCGGCGCACCAACGTCCCGGCATGGCGACGATCTGGGGCGCGGGTGCGCGCGGACCCGGGCAAAGGGCCGCTTCCACCGCGCGTTGGGTGTGTGAACCGCAGAGCGCGCGCGGCGCCCGTGCCGTCATCGCCTTGAAGGCATACGCCACGCGGCCGTTGGCGTCGAGGATGAAATCGATCCCCAGCGCCGCGGAGCGATGCACGCCGAAGAAGCGCGCCAGCATCCGGGCATGCTCGCGCAGCGCCATCGCGCGCACGGGGGCTCGCGCGTCAAGACGGTCGCGGTCGGCGGCCTTGAGGGCGCGCAGCGGACCGCCGAGCTCCTCCTGGAGCGTCAGGCCCGCCGCGAGGCGCATGGTCGCAGCGGCCTGTCGTGGCGTTTCCCTGGGGCTCGTGCTCGTCGTCAGGAAGGCATCCGCCGCGTCGCGCACGCGCAGGGCCGCCTGCATTCGGGCCGGTCGCCTGGCGACGAGCAACTCCAGCCCTCGGACGGTCAACTGGTCCCTCGCCCGATCCGGCTCGCTCTCGACGCCGCAGGCGTCCATCAGCGATTCAGCCCCGAAGATCCTGCTGAACGCGGTGGGTCCCAGGGCGCGATCGCGCGCTTCCACGCAGTTGATGAAGGTCCTCTGCTCCTGGCTCAGCTCGCCCTTGGCGCGCGGGTCGATCACGTACTCCCATCCGTCGTCGTCCTCGAAGGACACCAGCAAGGGTTCCGCGGTCATCTTCAGCATCGTGGGAGGACCGTCGCCGGCCGACTGTTGAGAGACCGGTTTTGTCAACGGACCACCCGCCCTCCGTTTGACGCCGCGCTTGACGTCCGTCATCCGCCGAGGCCGCGAGATGGAAATTCCTGCTGAACCCGCCGGGTTGTTCGATCGTCGGCGGACAAGCGACGCGGCGGACACCGACACCGACGCCGACGCCGACGCCGACGCCGACGCCGACGCCGACGCCGACGCGGTGTGCGCGAGGGGCGATCCGAGGGGCGATCCGAGGGGCGATCCGAGGGGCGATCCGAGGGGCGATCCGAGGGGCGGGCGAGCGGCAGGCGAGGTGGCCTGGCTCAGGTTTTTCTTGGCGAGAAGGGGACCGGGGCACCCGCGTCGATGCCGAGGCGTCGCGCGAGCGCGGTGAGGGCGTCGTCGAGCTGGGCCTGCACGCCGAGGTCGACGAAGCCGTTGCGGTCCATCAGGTCGACCAGCTCATCCTGGGCGAACCGGGCGCGGCCATCGGCCATGTGGGTCCCGAGGCGCTGGAGCACGTCCTCGCGGATCTCGCGGTCGGGCGCGGTTTCGGCGGCGTCGAGCAGTTCGATCAACGGGCCGTCGAACGCGTCGAGCAGCTTGTCCAGGTCGCCGATCGCGCCGTCGAGCGCCAGCGCCAGGCGGGTGCGTTCCGGATGCCGGTCGCAGCGATCGAGGACGACGCGGCGCAGGTCAGCCATCGCCAGGTGCAGCCGGCGGCGCATCTGGGACCAGGCCTGGCGCGGAGGCGGGAGCGCCGGTACGCCGCGCTGGGGCGGCGTGGCGCGTGGGGAGGCATCGACATCGGTCGGGCGAGGGCGGGGAACTTGTGGCATGCCGGTGTGTCGACCGGCAATGTCCCGCGGTTCGAGGGTGCGACAGGGCCGCCGGCCCGCTCGGCCCACCGGGCCTGCTCGACCTACTCGGCCTGCTCGGCCTGCTCGGCCTGCTTGACCTGCTCGGCCTGCTCGGCCTGCTTGACCTGCTCGGCCTGCTCGGCCTGCTCGGCCTGCTTGACCTGCTTGACCCGATGCGGTGCCGCTGCGTCCCCGCGCGGCCCGGCCGTCCTCAGCCGCCGGCCTGCTTGCCGGCGACCTGTTCGACCAGCCGCATCAGCAGCTGCGGCCGCAGCGGCTTGGCCAGGTGCGCGTCGAAGCCGGCCTGCAGCGCCTGCTGCCGGTCCACGTCGCGCGAGAACGCGGTCAGCGCGATCGCCGGCAGGCGTTCCCCGGGCGTCTCCAGCGCGCGGATGTCGCGCACCAGCTCGTAGCCGTCGCGGCCCGGCATGCCGATGTCGCTGATCAGCAGGTCGAACGCGTGGCCCGCCAGGGCCAGCAGGGCCTCGTCCGCGCCGTTCACCGCGGTGACCCGCGCGCCGCGGTCCACCAGGATCAGCTTGAGCATCGCCGCGGCATCGACGTCGTCGTCGACGACCAGCACGCGCAGCCCCGCCAGCGACACCGGCGCCCCGTCCGGCCCGGAGGGGTCGACCGCCGGGCCGAGCGTGCCGAAGCTGCTCAGGCCGCCGGGCCCGGTGTCGTCCTCCAGCAGCGCCGGCGCGGTGTCGGCGCCGGGCAGCCAGAAGCGGATCGCCGTGCCGAGCCCGCGGCCCTCGCTGCGCACGTCGACCCAGCCACCATGCGCTTCGATCAGGCTCTTGACGATCGCCAGCCCCAGGCCGAGCCCGCCGTGCTGGCGGCTGCCGGCCGCGTCGCTCTGCGTGAAGCGGTCGAAGACGTGCGGCAGGAACTCCGGCGCGATGCCCTGGCCCTGGTCGCGGACCTCGAGCCGCACGCCCGCGTCGGCGGCGCGCATCGCCAGCGTGATCGTGCTGTCGCGCGGCGAGAACTTGGCCGCGTTGCCCAGCACGTTCCAGATCACCTGCTGCAGCCGCCCGCTGTCGGCCAGCAGCATCGTCGCCTCGTCCTCGAGGTCGAGCTCGAGCCGGTGGCCGCTGTCGTCCATCGTGTGCTGGATCGCGGCGACGGCGGCGCGCACGACCGCGCCGGCCTCCACGCGCTCGCGCGCCAGCGGCAGCTTGCCCAGGTTCAGCCGCGACATGTCCAGGATGTCCGCGATCATCCGCGCCTGGATCGACACGTTGCGGTCGATCGCGCCCAGGCCCTTGGCCAGCAGGTCCGGCGGACTGTGGCGCTGCAGCACGTGGGTCCAGCCCATGATCGCGTTCAGCGGCGTGCGCAACTCGTGCGACAGCACCGCGATCAGGTCGTCCTTCATCCGCGACAGCCGCTCGGCCTCGCCGCGGGCGCTGCGCTCGCGGTCCAGCAGCTCCTGGCGCTGCCGCGCGATCAGCAGCCGCTGCGACATGTCCGCCGCCATCGCCATGCACACGCCGGGCTCGATCGGCGGCGACGCGGTCCACTCGACCGGCACGGCCAGCGCCTGCGCCGATTGCAGCGGGAACTCGGACCGCAGCCCCTCGCTGCCCAGCGCCGCGACGAAGGCGCGCGCCGCCGCCAGGCCCGACGCCGGGACGAAGTCCGTCAGCGGCCGGCCGACGATCGCCTGCGCCGCGTCGGCGCCCAGCCCGAGCAGCGCCAGCATCGCCGGATTGGCGTCCAGCACCGTGCCGTCGCCGGCCTTGAGCAGGCAGATGCCGCCGGGCGCCTGCGCGTAGACGGCGCGGAACTTGGCCTCGCTGCGGCGCATCGCCTCCTCGGCCGCGCGCGTGCGCACCAGCGCCTGGATCGTCGACACCAGCACCGCCGGCTCCACCGGGTGCGTCAGGTAGGCGTCGGCGCCGGCATCCAGGCCGCGCACCTTGTCCTCGTCGGTCAGGTAGGCCGCCGTCAGGTGGATGACCGGCAGCCGGAAGGTGGTCTCCTGCGCCCGCAGCCGGCGGCACAGCTCGAAGCCGTCGATGTCGGGCAGGTGGATGTCCAGCACCACCGCGGACGGCCGCTGGTCCGCGGCGAGCAGCGCCTCGGCGCCGGTGCCGGCCTCGATCGTCGGGAAACCGGCCGCGTTGAGCAGCCGCACCGTGGTGTAGCGGCCGATCGGGTCGTCGTTGACCACCAGCAGCCGGTGCAGGGAACGGTCGATGGCGCGCGGTTCGTTCATGCGTCGGGCACCTCCGTCATCGGCGCGCGGCCGTCCGCGGGCACGGACGACGGCGCGTCGGGCAGCCGCAGCGGCAGCGTCAGCGAGAAGACCGAGCCCACGCCGGGCTCGCTGCGCAGGCCGACGCGGCCGCCGAGCAGCTCCGCCAGGCGCTTGCTCAGCGACAGGCCCAGCCCGGTCCCTCGCAGCCGCTTCTGGATCGGCGAGCCGATCTGGGTGAAGTCCTGGAAGATCGCGCCGTGGAACTCGGGCGCGATGCCGATGCCGGTGTCGCTGACGGCGAAGGTGATCTCGGGCTGGCCGCCGCCGTCAGCGCCGTCGCCCACCACCGCGCTGACCCGCACCTCGCCCTGGGTCGTGAACTTGAGCGCGTTGGAGATGAAGTTGCGCAGGATCTGCGACAGCTTGGCGTCGTCGGTGAACAGCTGCGAGACGCCTTGCGGCTCCTCGAAGATCAGCTGCACGTCCGGGTTGACCAGCACCGGCTTGAACATGCCGCGCAACGCGGCGAACAGGTCCAGCAGCTCGAACCAGGCTGGGGAGATGTCGATGCGCCCGGCCTCGACCTTGGCCAGGTCGAGCAGGTCGTTGACCATGTCGGCGAATTCCTCCGAGGTGCGCTGGATGAAGGTGATCTGCTTGTCCTGCTCCTCGGTCAGCGGCCCGTCGACGCGGTCCAGCAGCAGCCGGGTGAGGCTGCGGATGGACGAGATCGGCGTGCGGAACTCGTGGCTCATGTAGGCCAGGAAGCGGCTCTTGAGCTCGGTCGCCTGGCGCAGCTGCTGGGCCTGCGTGTCCAGCTCGGCGTACAGCGCGAGCACGCCGCGGTTGGTCTCGTCGATCTCGGTCTGCAAGGCCTCGACCTGCGCGCGCGACGCGGCCAGCGCGGCGCGCAGCGCGTCGGCGTCCGGCCCGGCGGCGGTCGTGTCGTCCATCGGCGTCATCCTCGTTCCCCCGGGCCCTCGTGCCGGCGCACGACCACCACGGTCGCGTCGTCGCGGCCGCGCAGGTGGTCCCGGACGATCCATCCGGCGATCACCGCCGGGTCGGCCCGCAGCAGGCCGGGCGTGTCTTCCAACGACCAGCGGCTGACGATGCCGTCCGAATGCAGCACCAGCACCGCATGGGGCGGCCACTCGTAGACCGCGTCCTGCAAGCGCCGTACCTGCAGCCCGAGCGTGCCGTGCTGCGACATCAGCGAGCGGTCGGCGACGCCGGAGATCAGCCGGCCGGCGATGTTGCCGGCCCCGCCGAACAGCAGCTGCGTGCCGTCCTCGGCCAGCGCGACGGCCGCGGCCGCGCAGCCGCGGGTGCTGCGCAGCGGATCGTGCGCGCGTTCGAGGAACGCGGCCGGGGAGCTCAGCGCGCCCGGCGCCGCCTGACCGAGCAGCAGCATGAGCTTGTCGGCCGCCGCGGCGGCGTCGGGGCCGTGGCCCAGCCCGTCGGCCATCGCCAGCGTCCCGCGCGCGCCGTCGCGGCGCCAGGCCCAGGCGTCGCCGCTGACCGATTCGCCGGGCGCGGCCAGCGACAGGCCGGCGACGTCGAAGGCGGGGGCGCGCACCGGCATGTGCGAGCGCTCGACCCGAGGCGCGAAACGCGCCGCGATGACCGTGCCGCGGCCTGGCGCCGAGAACGCGCCGAAGCGCGACGCCTGGCGGCTGATCGCGCCCAGGCCGGTGCCGGACGAACCGGCGGTGCTGTAGCCGTCGCGCAGGCAGCGTTCGACGTCCATGCCGTCGCCCCGGTCCAGCGACAGCACCTGCACGGCGTCGCCGTCCCGGCCGGGCTCGCCGCCGGTCTCGTCGCGACCGATCAGCAGCGCGGCCTCGCGGCCGGGTCCGACGTGGCGGAAGAGGTTGGTGCCCAGCTCGGTCACCGCCAGCGCGAGCCGGCCGGCGGCTTCCTCGTCGAAGGCCAGTTCCGCCGCCAGCGCCAGCGCCGCGCGGCGGGCCTCGCCGACCTGGCTGGCGTCGTCGACGGGAATGCGTCGATGCGCGCGCACGGCTACTTCCAGCGCGTGATCGTCACGCGCGTGCCGCGTCCGGGCGCGGAGTCGATCTCGAAATCGTTGACCAGCCGCTTGCTGCCCGACAGGCCCATGCCCATCCCGTTGCCCGAGGTCCACCCGTCCTTCATCGCCAGCTCCATGTCCGGGATGCCCGGTCCCTGGTCGACGAAGGCAAGCCGCAGGCCCGTGCGCAGCCCGGCGGTCACGATCGCCCATTCCATGGTCCCGCCGCCGCCATAGACGACGGTGTTGCGCGACAGCTCGCTGGCCGCGGTGATCATCTTGGTCTGGTCCACCAGCGAGAACTTCAGCTCCTGCGTCAGCCGGCGCACCAGCTGGCGCGCCAGCACGATGTCGGGCTCGGCCTGCACCGGCATCGCGCCGGCGGTCTCAGCGGCCGGCACGCGGGGGCTCCTCGCCGGCGCCGTCGGCCTCGCCGGACGGCTCTTCGGCGTCGGCCTCCGACGCGACGCCAGCCTCGCGCAGCAGCGCCATGCCGCGTTCCACGTCCAGCGCGGTGCGCACGCCGTGCAGCGACAGGCCCAGCTCCACCAGCGTGATCGCCACCGCCGGCTGCATGCCGACGACGACCGAGGTCGCGCCCAGCACCCGGGCGATGCTGGAGATGCCGGCCAGCATGCGGCCGATGAAGGAGTCCACGATCTCCAGCGCGGAGATGTCGATCAGCACGCCGGTCGCGCCGGTGTCCTGGATGCGGTTGGCCAGGTCGTCCTGCAGCGCCAGCGCGGTCTGGTCCTGCAGGTCGACCTGGATGGTCACCAGCAGCGTCCGGCCCATGCGCAGGATGGGGATGCGCGTGGTCATGCGGCGGTACCCGCGCCGGCCGCGGGCCGGCCCTTGGTGACGACGAACCCGGCGCGCTTCATCGCCAGCGCCAGCGCGTCCGCCAGGGTCGCCTTGGTCGTGATGCCTTCCAGGTCGATGCCCAGGTGCACGATGGTCTGCGCGATCTGCGGACGGATGCCGCTGATGATCGCGTCCGCGCCCATCAGCCGGATCGCCGTGACAGTCTTGATCAGGTGCTGCGCCACCAGCGTGTCGACGGTGGGCACGCCGGTGATGTCGATGATCGCCAGCCCGGAACCGGTCTCGACGATGCGCTGCAGCAGCGTCTCCATCACCAGCTGCGTGCGGCCGCTGTCCAGCGTGCCGATCATCGGCACCGCCAGCACGCCTTCCCACAACTTGACCACCGGCGTGGACAGCTCCAGCAGCTCCTGCTGCTGGCGCGCGATGATCTCCTCGCGGCTGCGCTGGTAGGTGGTGACGGTGTACTGCGCCATGTTGTCCAGCAGGGAGGAGATCTCCCAGGTGGCGTCCACCAGCGCCGCGGGCTGGTCGCCGAAGCGGCGCTGCAGGCCGGCGAACATCGGCTTCTTCAGCGCCAGCACGAAGCGGCTGGTGTCGGCGGCCGTCGAGCCCTGCGCCGCGCGCGAGCGCGACAGGCTGCCCAGCACTTCGCGCACATGGGCCCAGGGCGCGTCGTCGAAGTTCTCGGTGTTGCCGTTGGCGCGCACGCCGGCCAGGATGGCCTCCAGCAGCTCGCCGGTCTCGCGCAGTTCGCTGGTCAGGCTGCGGTTGCCGCCGCCGGCCGTCAGTTCGGCCTGCCACTCGGCAAGCACCCGGTCGCGTTGCGCGGACAGGAGGTCTTCGACGGCGGCGCTGTTCTGTTTCATGGGTTCCTCTCGGGCGCGGGGAGGGCGGGGCGCCTCGGATTCAGCAAGGGGGAAAAGGGCCGCGACGGACCTCGCGGCGGGCGCGATCCTAACGTCGCCACAGCGTACGGCAGCGCTTCCCTGGGCGAGGATCAGGGGCGGGTAAGTCCCGAGCCAGGGCGGGCACGCCGGTTGCCCAATGGCCCTGTCCGACAAACCAAAGATCAACGGTGGGAGAACGACGTGGTGGATGAGATCAGCGTGCTGGTGGTGGACGACAAGCCTCAGAACCTGCTCGCGATGAAAGCGCTGCTGGCCGATTCCGGCCTGCGCGTGCTGACGGCGGAAAGCGGACCCGCCGCGCTGGAGTTGCTGCTGGTCCACGACGTGGTGCTGGCGCTGCTGGACGTGCAGATGCCGGGCATGGACGGCTTCGCGCTGGCCGAGCTGATGCGCGGCGCGGCGCGCACGCGCCACGTGCCGATCATCTTCCTGACCGCCGGCTCGCAGGAGGCGCAGCGCAGCTTCAAGGGCTACGAGGCCGGCGCCGTCGACTTCATCTACAAGCCGGTGGACGCGCATGTGCTGCGCAGCAAGGTCGCCGTCTTCGCCGACCTGCATCGCCAGCGCCGCCTGCTGGCCGAGCGCATCGTCGAGCAGGAGCGCCTGGCGCGCGTCAACGCGCTGATGCTGAGCGCGCTCAGCCACGACATCCGCAGCCCGCTGTCGGTCATGATGCTCAACGCCGAGCTGCTGATCCGCCAGACCGAATCCCCGTCGCTGCAGAAGGCCGGCCAGCGCGTCAAGGCAGCGGCGACGCTGCTGGGCCGCCAGGTCGACCACCTGGGCAGCCTGGCGCGCCGGCCCTGCGAACTGCTGCAGGTGCAGGCGGTGCGCGGCGACCTCGCGGCGCTGGCCGCGCAGCGGCTCGACATCGAGAGCAACCAGACGGTGCTGTGGTCGCCGCCCGCCTTCGAGCGGATCGGCGACACCAGCGGCGACTTCGACCCCGAGCTGATGGCGCAGGCCATCGACCAGCTGCTGATGCAGGCCGCCACCCACGCCGGCGACAGCGCGCTGCGCATCCAGGTCGACGGCGGCGCGCAGCGCTCGCTGATGCTGCGCATCAGCTTCGACACGGTGCTCGATCCGGAAGCCACGCTGCACCTGTTCGGCGGCAACGAGCCGGTCTCGGGCATGTCGCCGGCGCAGGTCGGCCCCGGGCTGCAGGAGCCGGAGCGCGTCGCGCGGGCGCATGGCGGCTCGCTGATCGGCACGTCCCGGACGCGGCAGGGCACCCTGTTCGAGCTGCTGTTGCCGCGGCTCCAGTCCGAACGATGAACGAGGCGGCATGCCGTCCTACAGCGGTCGCCAGCGCGGCCCGACAGACCCGGGGCCCCGCGCGGTCCACAGTGGTGGCATCACACCAACCACGATGGGGACTGCCATGACCCGTTGCTCCACACCCGTCTTCAAGCGCGCGATGAAGGTCGCCGTCGCGGCCGCCGCCTGCGCGCTGGCCGGCCAGGCGATGGCCGACATCACCTTCTACGAGCACGAACATTTCCGCGGCCGCTCGGCCGGCGCGGACTCGCAGGTCAATTTCCTCAAGGAGATCGGCTTCGACGACCGCGCGTCGTCGATCGAGGTCCGCGGCGAGCGCTGGGAGGTCTGCGCCGACCCGGGCTACAGCGGCCGCTGCCGCGTGCTGCAGCCCGGCAGCTATCCGTCGCTGCAGTCGATGGGGCTGGACGACCGCATCAGCTCCGCGCGCCGCGTCGACGGCGGCGTCGACGTGGGCCGCGACCGCTACGGCCCCGATCCGCAGCCGACCTACTACCGCCGCGGCGACGAGGCGACCTTCCAGGCGCAGGTCGTGTCCGTGCGCGCGGTGATGGGCGACGCGCAGCAGCGCTGCTGGATCGAGCAGAAGGAAGTGCGCGACCGGCCCAACGTCGGCGGCGCCGTCATCGGCGGCGTGCTGGGCGGCATCCTGGGCCACCAGTTCGGCGGCGGCTCCGGGCAGGCCGTGACGACGGCCGCCGGCGCGGTCGGCGGCGCGGTGGTCGGCAGCAACGTCAACCGCGACCGCGAGGTGCGCAACGTGCAGCGCTGCGGCGCGGCGCCCAACAACGGCAACCCCCAGTACTGGGACGTGACCTATCGATTCAAGGGACAGGACCATTACATGCAGACCCGGCGACCGCCGGGAGCGACCGTGACCGTCAACGCGCGCGGCGAGCCGCGCGAATA
>NZ_JAOCCU010000025.1 GCF_029840635.1 Mitsuaria sp. GD03876
GTCCATCAGCACCAGCGCGTAGGGCCGGCCGTCGGCCTGCGCGCGCTCGGCGTCGCGGACCGCCTCGGCGCCGTCGGCGGCGGTGCTCACGTCCAGCCCGAAGCTCGCGCCCAGCGTCGACAGGATCTCGCGCGCGGCGCGGTTGTCGTCGACGACCAGCGTGCGCAGCCGCGCCAGCTCGTGGGCCATCAGCGCGCGGCGCGCGGGCAGGTCGGAGCCCTCGGGCTGCAGCGCGAAGCGGGCGGTGAAGTGGAAGGTCGAGCCCTGGCCCGGCGCCGATTCCAGCCAGATGCGCCCGCCCATCATCTCCACCAACTGCTTGCAGATCGCCAGGCCCAGGCCGCTGCCGCCGTACTTGCGCGTGGTCGAGCTGTCGGCCTGGCTGAAGCTCTTGAACAGCCGCGCCTGCTGGTCGGGCGTCATGCCGATGCCGGTGTCGCGGACGCGGAAATGCAGCTCGACCTCGGGCGTGCAGGTCGTGTCCAGCGCGGCCGCGTCGTCGCGGCCGGAGACGGCGACCGCCTCGATGCCGATGATGATCTCGCCGTGGTCGGTGAACTTGGCGGCGTTGTTGCCCAGGTTGACCAGCACCTGCCCGAGCCGCAGCGGATCGCCCACCAGCGCGGTGGGCAGGTCGGCCGGCACGTTGAGCAGCAGCTCCAGGCCCTTGTCCTCGACGCGGAAGCCGATGAGGTTGACCAGGTGGTCGAGCACGTCCTCCATCCGGAAGGGCACGCATTCCAGGCTCAGCTTGCCGGCCTCGATGCGGCTGAAGTCCAGGATGTCGTCGATCACGCCGAGCAGGTTCTCGGCCGAGCGGTGCACCTTCTCGATGTAGTTGCGCTGGCGCGCGTCCAGCCCGGTCTGCAGCGCCAGGTGCGACATGCCGATGATCGCGTTCATCGGGGTGCGGATCTCGTGGCTCATGTTGGCCAGGAAGTCGGACTTGGCGCGGGTGGCGTCCTCGGCATCCTCCTTGGCCCGCTGCAGCGCGTCCTGGGCGCGTCCGCGCTCCTCCAGCAGCGCCTGCAGCTGGCGGTGCTGGGCCTGCAGCTCGAGGTCCTTGCGGTCGCGCGCGCGGCCGTGGGCCAGGCTGCGCAGCGAGGCCGCCAGCAGCCCGAAGGCCAGCAGCGCGACCAGCGCCGCGATCGCCAGCCAGGTCCGGCGCGGCTCGAGCGCGTCCAGGTCGCCCAGCAGCACCAGCCGCCAGGGGCCGCTGGCGTCGTTCCAGGCGACCTCGGCCTGCGCCACCGCGTGGCGGGTGCCCTCGACCTCGGCGGTCTCCGCGCCCAGCGCGAACGGCAGGCGGTGCACGCGGGCGGGGTCTTCGAACAGCTTGCCGAACTGGCCACCGGCGGTCAGCGCCTTGGAGCGCTCCGGCGTGACCGCGCCGTCCAGTCCCATGCGCCAGTCCGGGCGGCTGGCGGCGATCACCACGCCCTGCGGCGAGACCAGCAGCGCGCCGGCGTAGCTGCGGGTGTCCAGGAAGCGGTCGAGCGCGTCGGCGTACAGCCGCGCGGCGACCACGCCGGCGATCTCGCCGCTCTGGCCGGGGCGGCGGTAGACCGGCGCGGCCAGCCAGTAGGCGCGCTGGCCGGTGGAGATGCTGATGCCGGCGAAGACGTTGGGCTGGCCGCGCATCGCCTGGCGGTAGTACTGGCGGAAGCTGACGTCCAGGCCGATCGGCGGATTGCCCTCGTCGTCCCAGCCCGCGATGATGCGGCCGCGCGCGTTGACGACGTACGCCAGCTGCGCGCCGACGCTGCTGCCCACCACTTCCAGCGTCTCGCTGGCCGGGCGGGCGAGGCGGGCGGCCTCGGTGTCGGTGAGCTCGGCGGCGGCCTTGAGCGCGGGGTTGAGCTGGCCGGCCAGCACGACCGCGCCCATGCCCTTGCCGGTCAGCGTCAGGCCTTGCAGGGCCAGCGCCTCGCGCTGGGCGGCGTTGGCCAGGGCATGCCGGAAGTCGTGCTCGAGCGAACGGCGGTGCGTCTCGCTCGCGGCGATGCCCAATGCAAGCGCGAGCGCGGCGGCCAGCAGCCACGCGATCCGGCGATGTCCCAGCAGCCAGTCGGACACACGACCCATCCCTTTCCCTCCCCGGAAAACCCGGTCGGCGGCCGCCGGGCTGTTGATGGATGAACGCCGGGGCAGTGTAGGGCGATTGCGCGGCTTTGCGCAGGGGCGGCGCGCTCAGGGCGCCGGGTCGTCGAACCAGCGCTGGCGAGCGGCCTGCACCAGCGCTCGCGCCCGGCCGCGGTCCGCCATCACGTCCATGCTGTCGAGCGCGTCGTCGTCGCCCCGGTCCAGCGCCGCCGCCATGCCGCTGCGCAGGTCGGCCGCGGACATCCGGCCCGTGCGCTGCAGCGCGTCGACGCCGGCCACGATGGCCTGGATGCAGGCGATCTCCGGCAGCATGAACGGCGGGTGCAGCGGCGGCGGGCGGCGCATCGCCCCCCGATCCGGCGTCCGGGACGCGGTCAGGGCCGCGACGACCTGCCTCGGCGTGATGGCGTCGCGGGTCAAGGCCTCGGCGAAGAGCCGCAAGGTCCGGTCGATCGCCACGGGGCCGCCGTGCCGCAGGGCCATCTGCAACGGGGTCTCGCCAAAGCTGTCCTGCAGGACCACCGCGGCCACGTCGTCGCGCGGCAGGCGGCGGTCGTCATGCAGCCGCATCAGCAGGTCGCGGAACCCGGGCAGGCCGGGCGCGCCCGGCGCGTGGGCCAGCAGGTGCAGCGCCGACTCCTGTTCGCCGTTGACGGCGCACAGCAGGCGGCGGAGGTCGGCCGGGTCGATCCGCCCGGCGCGGGCGAGCGTGCCGATGCCGTCCAGCAGCACGTCGAGCACGACCTTGCGACCGGGCGCGGCGGCGGCATGCAGCATCGTGTCGCCGTCGCGCGAGGCGGCCGCCAGCGCCGCGCACAGCGCCGCGGACGGCAGCGGAGGACGGCGGTGGATCAAGGCGTCCAGGGCCGCACGGACCTGGTCCGCCGAGACGTCGACGATGCCCGCGCGCAGGCGGCCGGAGAGGGAGCCGTCGTCCGGTGCCTCGGCATCGGCGGGCAGGCTGGTGAAGCTGTCGTAACCCGGGTCGGGGAGGGCGTGGGAAGGGAACATGGCGGTGGCGGAAGGCTGCAAGGGCCGCTTGGTCCCGGCGGGCCGGGCCCTGGTTCAGGCGACGGATGGCGAACGGCTCGGCGCCGCGACCTGCGACGGCCCGCCGTCGACGGCCGGGTCCGGGACGCGGACTCGTCCTACAGCGGCGCCGGGCGGGCCCGACTAGCATCGGTCGCCATGGGCACGGCGAATCCTTCGGACCGGCGGTCGGACGGCGCGGCATCGGACGACCTCGTCGTCGCGCGGCCGGAGGGCCTGTACTGCCCGCCGGGGGACTTCTACATCGATCCGTGGCGGCCGGTCGACCGCGCCGTGATCACGCACGGCCACAGCGATCACGCCCGCGTCGGCCACGCGCACTACCTGGCGCACCGCGACAGCGCGGCGATCCTGCGGCGCCGGCTCGGCGACGACATCACGCTGCAGACGCTGGGCTACGGCGAGGCGATCGAGCATCGCGGCGTGCGCGTGTCGCTGCATCCGGCCGGCCACGTGCTGGGTTCGGCGCAGGTGCGGCTCGAGCACGGCGGCCGGGTCTGGGTCGCGTCGGGCGACTACAAGCTCGAGGCCGACGGCACCTGCGCGCCGTTCGAGCCGGTGCGCTGCGACACCTTCATCACCGAATCGACCTTCGGGCTGCCGATCTACCGCTGGCCGTCGCAGGCCGCGCTATTCGCCGAGATCGACGCATGGTGGCGCCGCAACGCGGCGGCGGGGCGCGCGTCGGTGCTCTACGCCTACGCGCTGGGCAAGGCGCAGCGGCTGCTGCACGGCGTGGACGCGTCGATCGGGCCGATCGTGGCGCATGGCGCGGTCGAGCCGCTGAACGCCGTCTACCGCGACGCCGGCGTGGCGTTGCCGCCGACCTTCCATGCGCAGGATCCGGCGCTGGACAAGGCGGCGCTGTCGCGCGCGCTGGTGATCGCGCCGCCGTCGGCCGCGCGCTCGCCGTGGATCCGACGCTTCGGCGCGGATCCGGCGGACGCCTTCGCCAGCGGCTGGATGCAGCTGCGCGGCACGCGGCGCCGGCGCGGCGTCGACCGGGGCTTCGTCGTCTCGGACCATGCCGACTGGCCCGGGCTGATGGCGGCGATCTTCGGCACCGGCGCGGAGCGCGTCTTCGTCACCCACGGCAGCGTGCCGGTGATGGTGCGATGGCTCGCGGAGCAGGGGCTGCGGGCGCAGGCCTTCGAGACGGAGTACGGCCGCGAGGACGACACGCCGGAGGCCGCGGCCGCCCCTGTCGAGGCCGCTGGCGCCGCCGACGCCGTGGGCGCCTCAGATCCAGCCCGTCGAGGCGATCAAGGCGATCAAGGCGATCCAGGCGATCCACGCGATCGACGCGACGAGGCCGCCTCATGAAGGCCTTCGCCGCGCTGTACCGCGAGCTGGACGCCTCGACCTCCAACCTGGCGAAGCAGGCGGCGCTGCAGGCCTACCTGCGCCAGGCGCCGCCGCAAGACGCGGCCTGGGCCGTCTACTTCCTGGCCGGCGGCAAGCCGCGGCAGCTGGTGCCGACCAAGCTGCTGCGCGAGCAGGCGCGCGTGGCCGCGGGCCTGCCGGAGTGGCTCTTCGACGAGAGCTACGAAGCCGTCGGCGATCTCGCGGAGACGATCTCGCTGCTGCTGCCGGACCCGGCCGAGGCCGTCGAGCGTCCGCTGTCGGACTGGATGACGGAGCAACTGCTGCCGCTGCGCGGCCAGCCGCCGGAGGCGCTCGCGCTCGCGCTGCAGAGCCAGTGGGCCTCGCTCGCGGTCGACCAGCGCTTCACCTACTTCAAGCTGATCACCGGCGCGTTCCGCGTCGGCGTGTCCAAGCTGCAGGTCACGCAGGCGCTGGCCGCGGTGGGCGGCGTCGACGCCAAGCTCGTCGCGCAGCGGCTGATGGGCTACACGCACATCGGCGCGCGGCCGACCGCGGCCGACTACGCCGCGCTGATCGCGCCGCCCGGGCCCGACGGCGAGGGCGGCGCGACCCGCGGCCTGCAGCCGTATCCGTTCTTCCTCGCGCATCCGCAGAACCTGCCGGTCGAGCAGTTCGACGCGGTGCTCGGGCCGTCGGCGGACTGGCTGGTCGAATGGAAATGGGACGGCATCCGCGCGCAACTGGTGCGCCGCGGCGGCGAGGTCGCGATCTGGTCGCGCGGCGAGGAACTGGTGACCGACCGCTTCCCCGAACTGCGCGCGATGGGCGAGGCGCTGCCCGACGACACGGTGCTCGACGGCGAGATCCTGGTCTGGCGCGACGGCCGCGCGATGCCGTTCGCGGAGCTGCAGCGGCGCATCGGACGCAAGACGCTCGGCCCGAAGCTGCTGCGCGAGCTGCCGGTGGCGCTGTGCGTCTACGACCTGCTCGAGGAAGACGGCGCCGACCTGCGCGACCGTCCGCAGCATGAGCGCCGCGCGCGGCTGGAGCGGCTGGTCGCGGCGCATCCGCTGCCCGGCCTCGAGCTGAGCCCGCTGGTCGACGGCGCGGACTGGCGGGACCTCGCGCGGCAACGCGAGCAGGCCAGGGCGCTCGGCGTCGAGGGAATGATGCTCAAGCGGCTGGACGCCCGCTACGGCGTCGGGCGCACGAAGGATGTCGGTGTCTGGTGGAAGTGGAAGATCGACCCGTTGTCCGTCGACGCGGTGCTGATCTACGCGCAGCGCGGCCACGGGCGGCGCGCGAGCCTGTATACCGACTACACCTTCGCCGTCTGGAACGGCCCGCAGGACGATCCGGCGCGGCAGCTGGTGCCCTTCGCCAAGGCCTATTCCGGGCTGACGGACGCGGAGATCCGCGAGGTCGACGCCGCGATCCGCAAGACCACCGTCGAGAGCTTCGGCCCGGTGCGCAGCGTCACGCCGACGATGGTGTTCGAGCTCGGCTTCGAGGGCATCGCGCGCAGCGGCCGCCACAAGAGCGGCATCGCGGTGCGCTTCCCGCGGATGCTGCGTCGCCGCGAGGACAAGCCGGTCGAGGAGGCCGACACGCTGCAGTCGCTGCAGGCGTTGCTGCCGGTTGGGGGGCAGGCAGGACCGGATGACCCCGGCGACCCCGCCGACCCTAACGACCCTAGCGACCCTAGCGACCCGGCCGACCCGGTCGACCCGGTCGACCCGGTCGACTCTGCCGACTCTGCCGACTCCGGCGAATCCGGCGAATCCGGCGAATCCGGCGATGCGGTTCCGGTGGATGGCGGGACGAATCGTTCTGACGAAGGACTTGCGCGATGAGCGTGGCGGCGGTCGAGGCCTGGATCGACGAGCGCGGCTGGACGGCGTTTCCGTTCCAGCGCGAGGTCTGGGCCGAGATCGCGCGGGGGCGCAGCGGGCTGCTGCATTCCAGCACCGGCAGCGGCAAGACGCTGGCCGTGTGGCTGGGCGCGCTGGCCGCGTTGCGCGACGAGGTCGGCGAGGGCGGCACCTTGCGCGGCAAGCCGCTCGCGCCGCCGCTGACCGTGCTGTGGATCACCCCGATGCGGGCGCTGGCCGCCGATACCTTGCGCGCGCTGCAGGGACCGATGGCGGCCTTGTGCCCGGGATGGACCGCCGCGCTGCGCAGCGGCGACACGACTTCTTCCGAGCGCGCCGCGCAGGAGCGGCGCCTGCCGACGGTGCTGGTGACGACGCCGGAGAGCCTGTCGCTGCTGCTCTCGCGCGCCGAGGCCCGCGAGCAGCTCGGCCGGGTGCGGCTGGCCGTCGTCGACGAGTGGCATGAGCTGATGGGCAACAAGCGCGGCGTGCAGACGCAGCTGGCGCTGGCGCGGTTGCGGACCTTCCGCCGGGAGCGCGGCGCGCGGCCCTCACCCCCCGCCCTCTCCCGCGGTGCGGGAGAGGGAGCCGAGACGCCGCGTCCGTTGATGACCTGGGGACTCTCAGCGACGCTGGGCAACCTCGACGAGGCGCTGCGCACGCTGCTGGGCACCGACCCGGCCGACAAGCCGGTCGACCCCTCCACGACCTCGATCGGCGCCTCGGCCGATCACGCGCGCGGCGTCATCGTCCGCGGCGAAACCGACAAGACGCTGGTCATCGACACGCTGCTGCCGGAGACCGCCGAGCGCTTCGCCTGGGCCGGCCACATGGGCCTGCGCATGCTGCCGCAGGTGGTCGAGGCGATCGACGCCAGCGCGAGCTGCCTGGTCTTCACCAACATGCGCTCGCAGGCCGAGCGCTGGTACCGCGCGTTGCTGGAGGCCCGGCCCGACTGGGCCGGCGTGCTGGCCCTGCATCACGGCTCGCTCGACCGCGAGGTGCGGGAGTGGGTGGAACTCGGCCTCAAGGAGGGCCGCATCAAGGCCGCCGTCTGCACCTCCAGCCTGGACCTGGGCGTGGACTTCCTGCCGGTGGACCGGGTGCTGCAGATCGGTTCGGCCAAGGGCGTGGCGCGGCTGGTGCAGCGTGCCGGGCGTTCCGGCCACGCCCCGGGCCGGCCGTCGCGGATCACGCTGGTGCCGACCCACAGCCTCGAACTGGTCGAGGCCGCCGCCGCGCGCGACGCCGTCCGCGCCGGACAGATCGAGTCCCGCCACGGCCCGCTCGAGCCGCTGGACGTGCTGGTGCAGCACCTGGTGACCGTCGCGCTGGGCGGCGGCTTCCGGCCCGACGAGCTGCGGGCGGAGATCCGCGGCACCGTCGCCTACGAATCGCTCGGCGACGAGGCCTGGGCCTGGGCGCTGGACTTCGTGCGCCAGGGCGGGCCGTCGCTGGCCGCCTACCCGGACTACCACCGCGTCGTGCCCGACGAGGACGGCGTCTGGCGCGTGTCGGACGCGCGGCTCGCGCGCCGGCACCGGGTCAACATCGGCACCATCGTCAGCGACGCGTCGATCAGCGTGCAGTACCTGGGCGGCGGCAAGCTCGGCTCGGTCGAGGAGAGCTTCATCGCGCGGCTGCGCCCCGGCGACGCGTTCATGTTCAGCGGCCGGCTGTTGGAGCTGGTGCGCGTGGAGCAGATGACGGCGCTGGTGCGACGCGCCACCGCCGGCCGCGCCGCGCTGCCGCGCTGGAACGGCTCGCGCATGCCCTTGTCGAGCACGCTGGCCGACGCCGTGCTGCGCGAGCTGGCCGCGGCTGACGCCGGCCACTTCGAGTCGCCGGAGATGCAGTGCGTGCGCCCGCTGATCGACATCCAGCGCCGCTGGTCCGGCGTGCCCGCGCCCGACGTGCTGGTGGCCGAGACGCTGAAGACACGCGAGGGCTGGCACCTGTTCCTGTTCCCCTTCGCCGGCCGCCAGGTGCACCTGGGGCTGGCGGGCCTGATCGCGTGGCGCGCCGCGCAGCCGGACACCGGCACCTTCTCGATCGCGCTGAACGACTACGGCTTCGAGCTGCTCAGCGCCAAGCCGATCGACTGGGCCGAGCGGCTGCCCGGGCTGCTGGCGCTGCCGCCGCACGAGACGCTGCTGCGCGAGGTGCTGGCCAGCCTGAACGCGACCGAGCTGGCGCGGCGGCGCTTCCGCGAGATCGCGCGCATCGCGGGCCTGATCTTCCAGAGCCACCCGGGCGAGCGACGCGGCAACCGGCAGCTGCAGGCGTCGGCGACGCTGTTCTTCGAGGTCTTCCAGCAGTACGACCCGGCGAACCGGCTGCTGACGCAGGCGGAGCAGGAACTGCTGACGCAGGAACTGGACGTGCGGCAGCTCGCGGCCTCGCTGGCGCGCATGGGGCGCCAGACGCTGCGGGTGCATGCGCCGCGCCGGCCCACGCCGCTGGCGTTCCCGCTGATGGTCGAGCGCTTTCGCGAGAAGCTCAGCAACGAATCGCTCGGCGAGCGCATCGCGCGCATGGTCTCCGAACTGGAACGCAGCGCCGGCGGCGAGGCCGTCGGCACCGCGCACGAACCGGCCGAACGCGCGCTCGGGGTGTTCGCGAGGAAGGACTCGCCGCAATGGGCGATCGAGACCGTCAACGAGTCGCTGGCGCTGGAGACACGCGGCGAGACGACGAAGCGCCCGCCCCGGACAGGAGCCCGTCGGCGTGGGCGCGCTTGACCGCGTCGTCGTAGGCGGCCAGCGCGAGGGGCAGGCCCCCCGTGGGCGGCCGGTTCCGCAGCAGGGTCAGCGCATGCAGCGGCGGTCCCGGATCCACCATGTAGAGCCGCCTGACGCGATGCACCGGCATGCCCCGCGTGGCCATGAGGCGCGCGCACGCGTCGAGGATCGAGATGCCGGCGATCCGTTCGTCCTCGACGAGCTTCAGCATCGTCGCCCGGCTGTCGTTCCGGTCCGCGTGCACATGCTGGTCGAAGATGTCGGCCACGTCGTCCAGCGTCAGACGCCGGCCGTCCACCTCGTCGAGCAGCGCCTGGCACAGCGCCATGACCTTGGGGCCGTCGCCGCGCATCAGGGCGCTCGTCAAGGGCGCCTGGTAGACCCGCTGGTGCTGTCGGTCGACGCCGTCGGCGTTGAGCTGGCAACCGAAGCTCCGGACGTCCAGATGGCCGGCGGTGACCAGGCGCGCCAGGTGGCGGGCCGTCAGCGCCAGCAGCGCCGTCGACCCGCCGGTCAGCGCGTCGTCGATCAGGCGGAGCGACGCGCCGGACCCGCCGACGTCCTCCAGCAGCCGGCCCAGGCGCGTGGCGTCGATGGCGCCCTGGTCCAGCGCCGCGCGCAGGGCCTGCAGCATGGCTTCGGCCCGCGGGAGGTCGTTGTCCCGGCGGGCGCGGGCCCAGGGACCGGCGATGTCGCGGAAGTCGTGCAGCAGGCGGCCGGCCGGGTGATCGAGGAACGCGGAGAACGCGGGCAGGGCGCCGGCGCGTGGTGCGTCCGCGGCGGGTGGGGTCGAGGTCGGGAGCATCGGGATCGTCGGCAGGGGGTGAAGGTCGGAAGGGCCGCTGTGTGCGGGGCCGGCGCGGAACCATTCGGCAACGTGGCGGAGCGATGATCGCGCGATGACCGTGCTGACCGACGACCCGGCCGACATCGAACCGCCTCGCGGCGCGCTGGCGATGACCCTTGCCGACGAACGCGTCTGGCTGCTGCCCGCGCCGGCGCTGTGGTGGCCGTGCGCGCGGACCGTGTTCGTGGCCGACGTGCACCTGGGCAAGGCGGCGAGTTTCCGCGCGCTGGGCCAGCCGGTGCCGTCGGGCACGACGCGGGACAACCTGGACCGGCTCACCGCGCTGGTCGACAGCGTGGCCGCCCGGCGCCTGGTGGTGCTGGGCGATTTCCTCCACGCCGCGGCGGCGCAGCAGCCGCGGGTGCTCGATCCGGTGCATCGGTGGCGCGAGCGGCATGGGGAGGTCGAGTGCCTGCTGGTCCGCGGCAACCACGACAGCCGCGCCGGCGATCCGCCGGCGTCGCTGCGGATCGAGGTCGTCGACGAGCCGCACCGGCTCGGGCCGTTCGCGGCCTGCCACCATCCGCAAGCCGTCCCGGGGGCGTACGCGCTGGCCGGGCATCTGCATCCGGCGACGACGTTGCGCGGACGCGCGCATGAGCATCAGCGGCTGCCGTGCTTCTGCGAATCCGAGGGGCTCCTGATCCTGCCGGCGTTCGGCGCGTTCACCGGCACCACGCTGGCGGGCCTGCCGCCGGGCGCGCGCTGCCACGCGGTCGGCGGCGGCGCGGTCTGGGCCGCGCCGGGGTCGTCCGTCAGATCGTGAAGCCGCCGACGTCGGTGTGGAAGTCGCCGACCTCGGTCCATTCGCGCAGGTCGGCCGGCACCGCGAAGCGCTCGGACAGGGCCCGTGCCGCGTCCTCGGCGGTCGCGAACGAATCGCCCCACGGCATGCTGTCGTGTTTCACGCGCCAGCGCCGCGACAGGCGCGGCTTGATTGTGAACGTGCCGTCCAGGCTCTGGAATACATAGGACACGGTGTCGAGATCCATGCTGAGCTCCGGAGCGCCTCCCCAGCGCTCACCGTAGCGCACCTGGCGGCAACTGTCATGCCCGCGTCGCGGATGGGGGGGACGGTCCGGCACTCGCACCGGCGCGCGATCCATCGGCCGCGGCGGCATGTCGCTTGCCGCAGCATGCGCACCCTATGACACATCCCTGGCGATTCTTCAGGGCGGGCGGCGCGGATCAGGCGCGCATCGACACCGCCGACGACCTCCTGCATCTCCGCGACCTCGACCAGAAGCGCTGGGTCGCGCTGGCGTGCCCGACCCGCGGGCTCGAATTCGACGAACGCACCCTGGACCTGATCGACCTCGATCGCGACGGCCGCATCCGCGCGCCGGAGCTGATCGCCGCCTGTGAATGGACCGGCGCGCGGCTGCGCGACTGGCAGCCGCTGCTGCGCGGCGAGGCGCGGCTCGCGATCGCCTCCTTGGCCGATACCGACGAGGGACGCGCGCTCGCGGACGAACTGCGCCGCACGCTGGCGCTGGCCGGCCACGACGCGCAGGCCGACATCGGCCTGGACGAGATCCGCGAGCGCCAGTCGCACCTGGCCGCCGAACGGCACAACGGCGACGGCATCGTGCCGATCGCGGCCATCGAGGACGCCACGGAGCGCGCGCTGGCGCAGCGCATCGGCGAAGCGTTCGGCACCGTCGCGGACGCCGGCGGCGAACCCGGCATCGACGAGACCCGCATCGCCGCGTTCTTCGACCAGGCGGCGACGCTGCTGGCCTGGCACGGCGAAGGCGAGGCCGGCTGCGCCGGCAAGCGCGCCGCGGCGATGGCGGTGCAGGCGGTGCACGACAAGGTGGAGGACTTCTTCGCCCGCTGCCGGCTCGCGAGCTACGACGCCACGGCCGCGGCGACGCTCAACGCGACCGATCCGGAGCAGCTCAAGCCGCTCGCGGCGACGCTGCTGTCGCTGGACGGCGGACCGCTGAAGCAGCTGCCGGCGGCGCCGGTGGCCGCCGGCGCGCAGCTGCCGCTGGACGAGCGCGCGAACCCGGCCTGGCGCGCCGCGCTGGCGACGCTGCGCGAGCAGGCGGTGCGGCCGCTGCTGGGACGCGACGCGGCCGAGCTCGGCGAGGCCGACTGGCACGCGCTCAAGGACCAGGTCCAGGCCTGCCGGGCATGGCTCGCGCAGCAGCCGGCCGGACCGGTGGCGGCGTTGGGCGTCGACGCCGTCGCCGCGTTGGCGGGCGAGCGGCCGGACGAGGCACGCGCGCGGCTGCTCCGGCGGGTCGCGGACGACCGCGCCGCGGCGCCGCGTCACGCGGCGCTCAACGACCTGGAGAAGCTGGTGCTGCTGCAGCGCGACCTGCTGCGGCTGGCGCGCAACTTCGTGTCCTTCGAGGACTTCTACGAAGGCCGCGGCGCGGTGTTCCAGGCTGGCACGCTATACGTCGATGGGCGCGCCTGCGAGTTGACGGTCGAGGTGGCCGACCCCGCCCGGCACGCACCGATCGCGGGCCTGGCCAAGGCCTACCTCGCCTACTGCGAGTGCGTGCGATTGAACCAGAAGCGCACCGTCGTGGCGGTCGTCAGCGCGGGCGACGTGGACTTCCTCTTCGTCGGCCGCAACGGGCTGTTCTACGACCGCGACGGCCACGACTGGGACGCGCGCATCGTCAAGGTGATCGAGAACCCGATCAGCGTCGGCCAGGCCTTCCTGTCGCCGTACAAGAAGCTGGTGCGCCTGGTCGAGGAGCAGGTCGCCAAGCGCGCCGCCGCCGGCGACACGGCGCAGCAGGGGCGGCTGGGCAACTGGGCCGGGAAGATCGCCACGGCCGACCAGCCGGGGACCGCGTCGGCCCTGACTCCCGCCGCACCGGGCGCGCCGTTGCCGCCCGGCGTGCCGGCGCGTCGCGTCGACGTGGGCACGGTCGCGGCGCTGGGCGTGGCGCTGGGCAGCATCAGCACGGTGATCGTCGGCCTGTTCGGCCGCTTCGTCGACCTGGGCTGGTGGATTCCGCTGGGGATGCTGGGCATCGTGCTGTCCATCTCCGGCCCCAGCATGCTGATCGCCTGGCTCAAGCTGCGCCAGCGCAGCCTCGGCCCGATCCTGGACGCCAGCGGCTGGGCCATCAACAACCGGATGACACTGAGCACGCGGCTCGGCACCGCGCTGACCCAGCGCCCCCGGCCGGTGCCGCATGCGATGAAGCTGCCGGAGCGGCCCGGCGCGCGCGGGACCGCGCAGCCGGGCATGCCCTCGGCCGGGCGGGACGGCGGCGCGATCGATCAGTCGAGCCGGGGTTCGTCGCGCGTCTCGGCCTGAGCCGCGGCCGGCGGGCGGTGATGGCGCCGGCGCTTGCGCGCGAACTTGGGCAGCAGCTCCAGGATGGCCAGCGCCAGCAGCATGCTGAGCACCGCCGTCGCCTCGCGGCCCAGGCCGCAGGCGATGCCGATCGCCGCGGTCATCCAGATGCCGGCGGCGGTGGTCAGGCCGTGGACCTGCTCCTCGTTCTCCAGCTTCAGGATCGCGCCGGCGCCCAGGAAACCGATGCCGGCGATGACGCCCTGCAGCACGCGGCTCATGTCCGACAGGTGCATGCCGCCTTGCTGCGGCACCAGCACGAACAGCGCCGCGCCCAGCGACACCAGCATGTGGGTGCGCATGCCCGCGGCCTTGCCGTGGTGCTCGCGCTGGTAGCCGAGGATGCCGCCGAGCACCGCGGCCAGCAGCAGGCGCACGGTGATGCGGGTGATCTGCTCGACGTCGGGGATGTCGGAGAACTCCGAGCGCAGCGTGGCGACGACGGCGTCGGTCCAATGCGTCGCCGCGGCAGCCGCGTTGGCGGTGGCGGGGGTCGTCAGGCTGGCGATGATCATGGTGGGTTGTCCTCCTCCGCCTCCTCGACGGCATCGAAATCGTAGCCGTCGGCGGGGTGCAGCTCCCAGCCGCCGTCGCCGGTGAGCCGCAGCACGTGCGTGTGGTGGCGCAGGACGCCGCGGCGGTGCGCGATGCTGACCAGCGTGACGCCGTCGCGGCACAGGCGCTCGTAGAGGCGGCGTTCGTTGCAGCTGTCCAGCGCGCTGGTGGCCTCGTCGAGGATGACCATCCGGGGCGTGCGCACCAGCACCCGCGCGAAGGCCAGCCGCTGCTGCTCGCCCATCGACAGCAGCTTCTCCCAGTCCTGCACCGCGTCCAGGCCGCCGACGCGCCCGGCGAGCTCGGGCAGGCAGACGTCGGCGAGGATCGCGCGCAGCGCGTCGTCGTCGAGGTCGGTGCGGGTGTCGGGATAGATCATCTGGCTGCGCAGCGTGCCGGGCTGCAGGTAGGGGCGCTGCGGCAGGAAGAACACGTCCTGCATCGGCGGGTGCTCGATGCGGCCTTCGCCGCAGCGCCACAGGCCGGCGATGGCGCGCAGCAGCGAGCTCTTGCCGCAGCCGCTGGCGCCGGTGATCAGCAGGCTCTCGCCGGGCTGGAGCGCGACGTTGAGCTTCTCCACCAGCAGCCGGTCGAACTGCGGCGTGTACAGCGTCAGGTCGCGCAGCGCGAACTGCTCGGCGTGCGCGGTCTCGATGCGCTCGCGGGCGCGCTCGTCGCGGGGCTTGCGGCGGTGCATGGCGTCGGAGAGCGCATGCAGCCGGTCGATGCCGGCGACGAAGCGGCTCAGGCTCTCGAAGTTGTCCACGATCAGCGAGACGGCGGCCAGCACCGCGGCGAAGGCGCCGGCGGCCTGCACGGCGGCGCCGACCTCGAGGTGGCCGGAGAGCACGCGCTCGGCCAGGATCACGCTGGGCACGACCAACGTGAGCTGGCTGAAGCCGCGCTGGAACAGGTTGAGCGCGCGCTGCTTGCGGATCAGCTTCCAGTAGTTTTCGTAGACGGCGTCGAAGCGGTGCTCGATGTGGGCGCGTTCCTGCGGTTCGCCGCGATAGAAGGCGATGGACTCGGCGTTCTCGCGCAGGCGCATCAGGCCGAAGCGGAAATCGGCCTCGCGGCGCAGCTGCCAGAAGTTCAGCTGGATCAGCGGCGAGCCGAAGACGTGCAGCGCCAGGAAGGTGCCGACGGTGGCGTACACGGCCAGGAACGCGACGAGCAGCTTGGACAGCGACCACAGCACCGCGGAGAAGGCCACCAGCTGCATGACCGAGCCCAGCATCAGCAGCGAGAAGTGGGTGGAGCGGCCGGTGAAGGTGTTGATGTCCTCGGAGATGCGCTGGTCGGGGTTGTCGATGTCGGCGCCGCCGGCGGGGCCGCCGCCGCCGGCGATCTCGTAGTACTTGCGGCCGTCGAGGTAGCCGTCGAGGAAGCGGCCGGTGAGCCAGCGGCGCCAGTGGTTGGAGAAGGCGTCGCGCATGTAGTAGTAGAAGGCGTAGACCGGCACGGCGAAGGCCAGCACGAGCAGGCTGTCGCGCACGGCGAGCCAGAAGCGGGCGTGGTTGCGTTCGGCCAGGGCGGAGGTCATCTCGCCGGTCTTGTCGTTGAGCAGCACCGCGAGTTGGGTCTCGCAGAGCATCAGCACGATCAGCAGGAGCAGCAGGCCCCAGGCGGCCTTGCGCTGGTCGCCCAGCCAGTAGGGCTTGGCGATCTGCAGGAACTGGCGCCACGCGGCGGCCGAGAGACGCGGCGGGCGGCGCCGGCGCGGCTTGCGCTTGGGCGCGGCGGGCGGCGTGGTGGACGACGCGGGCTTGCCGGAGGCGGCGGACGGCGGCAGGTCCGTCGCGGAGGAGGAGGGATGAACCATGGAGGCCGGACGCGGTCTGCCGAGATGGCTCGACGGTAGCTCCGGCGGATCATGGGACGGGTAGGACGGCGCCTACCGGCGATGAAGGAGGAACACGCGTGCGCGGGGCTCCTCGCCGGCCGGCTCACGGCATCAGTTTCGAGACGATGTACGCGAGGCCACCGGTCGCGGCGGAGGAACCCGCCGCCGAGCCGGCGCACCACTTGAGCATCCGCAGGTCCGAGGCCTGGCCGCTGGCCTTGATGCGGTCGTCGACGGTCGCCACCACGGACGCGACGAGTTCCTTCATGTCACCCTTCGTGCGTTCGATCATGGCGTCGAAGTCCTGCCGGGCCGCGACGCGATGCGCCTCCATCGCGGCCAGCGATTCGGCGCGCAGGTTCTGCAGTTCGGTCTTGAACTCGAGGCGACAGTCGGCAAGGGCCTGCTTGAACTCGAGTCGGTTGTCGGCAAGCGCCTGCTTGAACTCCAGACGTTGGTCGTTGAGCTCTTTCCTGAACGCTTCCTGGTCCTTGCGGATGGCTTGGATGTCTTCTCGGATCAGTCCGAAGCCTTCCTGCATTTCCTGGCGGAGCCGATGCGTTTCGGAGGCGTTCTGGTCGATCCGATACATGAGCACGGTGAGATCGGGCTGCGCGTGCGACAGCGGCGGAAGGATCGTGGTCTGTGAAGCGTGAGGCTGCATGCGTCGACTCCTGGACATGCGTTGAGGGGAGCCGCGAATGCTAGGAGTCCCCCGACATGCATGGCGTTGCACGGCTGCTGAATTCATCGGGTGTTTGACCAGCCTCAATGGATTCGACGGCGCGTGCTCACCCGCGGGAACACGACGGGAACAGGGTCATTCGAACAGCGTGGCGAGACGGGCCACCGCGGCCTCGCTCATCGCCCGGTCGATGCCGCGGTCGGGGTTGTTGAAGTCGTGCTCCCCCTGTGCCTGCACCAGCAGGCCGTCGCGGCGCGGCACCACCATCAGGTTGTGGCCGCGCCAGGCCACCATGTAGTCGACCTCCGGCTGCGGCACCAATCGCGCGATCTGGCCGCGCACCGGGATCAGCGAGTCGTCGCCGAACAGCGCCCTCGCGCCGTAGCCGGTGCAGTTGACGATCGTGCGTTCCGGCAGCGCGGCCAGTTCACGGGCGTGGGCGAAATCGCGGGTGACGATCTCGCCGCCCTCGCGGAAGAAGTCCTCCAGCAGCAGCCGTTGGTAGGGCCGGATGTTGAAGGTCATCTGCGTGAAGCGGCGGGCGTGCGGGACCGGGAACGGATGTTCCGACGGGGCCAGCGCCCTGGAGCGCGGATGCAGGTCGGGGATGCGATCGAGCAGGTCGGGATAGTCCGGCTCCGTCGAACTGCCGTGTGCATTGGCGTAGGGCAAGGGCTGGTCGAACGGCGTGTCCGACAGCACGTAGCCGTCGCGCCATTCGACCGGCGAGCCGGTCAACCCCAGCAGGTCCTGCCAGGCGCGGAAACTGTGGCGCGCCATGCCTTCCCACATCGCGTTGAACGCGGGCGTGGCGTGATCGGCCGTGACGATGCGCGATTCCGGCGACCACATGCCGGTGGCGAAGGTCGAGGCCACTTCCGGCGGCCGCTCGCGACAGTAGATGCGGACCTTCAGGCCGGCGCGCTGCGCGACGCGCGCCGTCGTGAGGCCGATGGCGCCGCAGCCGATCACGGCGATGCGCCGGGCGCCGGTCGCGCGGATCAACGGCAGCGCGCCGAGCGTCGCCGAGCCCCAGGACAGCGACCAGCCCGCGCCGCCGTGGCCGTAGTGGTGGATGACCGTCTTGCCATGCAGCCGCTGCGCCTCGATGCGCGGGCCTTGCGCGCGGAACGGGCGGGTGCAGACGGTGATGTCGACGATGCGGTCGGCCGAGACCCGCATCCGGGCGGGGCGCGGCGGGGCCGCGAAGGGCAGGGGCGCCGCGCGAGCGGCGGCATCCGCCGGATCGGTCGATTGGGCGCGGCCGGCAAGCGGCCATGCGGCGGCGCAGGCGCTCGCGGCGCCGAGCCAGTGACGGCGGTTCATCGGGAACTCCTCGTGTCACCGGCCCGGGGCCGGGGGAAGGGCGATCGACCGCGACGGCGGTCCGCCCGCATTCAGCGCGTCAGGTCAGCTTCGCCAGCGACTTGCGGATCGCCGCGGCGTCGCGCAGGCGCTGCGCCGAGCCGTCGGCGTCCAGCAGCACGACGGTGATCGTCTGGCCGCCGCTCTTCATCCGCATCGCCAGGCAGCGGCCGGCTTCCTCGGTGTAGCCGGTCTTGGACAGGCGGATGTCCCAGCCCTTGGCGCCGACCAGGTGGTTGGTGTTGCGCAGCTCGCGCGGCCGGCCGTTGACCTCGACCTCGCTGGACTTGTCGCTGCTGATGCGGGCGATCGCCGGATAACGCGCGGCCGCCGCGGCGATGCGGGCGACCTCGGCGGCGGTCGAGGTGTTGTTGGGCGACAGGCCGGTCGGATCGGCCAGCGCGGTGTGGGCCAGGCCCAGCGCGCGGATCTTGGCGGCCACCGCGGCCTCGTAGGCCGGCAGGCCGCCCGGGAAGTGGCGGGCCAGCGCCGAGGCGGCGCGGTTCTCGGACGAGATCAGCGCCAGCTCCAGCGCCGCTTCGCGGCTCATCGTCGCGCCGACCCGCACGCGCGAGCGGCTGTGCTTGAGGCGGTCCACGTCGGCGTCGTCGATGCGGATCTCCTCGCGCATGTCCTGCCTGGCGTCGAGCACCACCATCGCCGTCATCAGCTTGGTCAGCGACGCGATCGGCACGACCGCGTCGGCGTCCTTGGCCATCAGCACGCGGCCGGTGTCGTCGATGACCAGCATGTGGCGCGCGTTGACCGGCAGCTTCATCAGCGGGGTCTCGGACGGCGCGGGCACGGGCAGCGGCGGGATCGCGGTCGGCGACTGGGCCACCGGCGGGAACGACGCCGCCGGGGCGGGCACGGACGCGGCCGGCGGCGCGGGCGTCACGACGCCGGACGGGCTGATCGCGGCGGTGGTCGGCGAGGCGGTGGGGACGACGACCTCGGGGTCCTCGCTGGCGGCCTGCACGATCAGGCTGCCGCAGGTCAGGGCCAGCGCGGGCAGCGCGAGGCGCCAGTTGGTGTGGGCGAGGGTGCGGAAAACGGTGTCGCGGATCGTCACGGCAGTCGGTGCGGCGGCGCGGGGCCGCCGGGCAGGGTCATGTTTTGACTGCAGCGGAGTTTAGTTTCTTCGCGCCGGCCGGACATGCGGGGTTGCCGTAACGTGCGTTACGCGTGCCTGGGCGCGAAGAGCCGATCCCTCATGGCGCGTCGTTGGCGGCGCAGCCAGCCCAGCAGTCCGTCGCCATCGAGCAGGTCTTGAACCCTTGCTTCCCTCGCGGAAACGTAAGACGCCAGGGTTTCGGGGTCGATGAGGCGCGTCAGCGTGTCGTCGATGTTGGTCAGCCGTTCTCGCACCAGGCGATACAGCGACCTGACTTCATGGGGCACTCGTTCGGCGCGCCAGACCTCGAGGCCGTGGACATCCTGGATGGCAAGGACATACGACTCCTCGTCGTCACCGCCAACGCGCCCTCGCGGCAGAGCGGTCGCCCGTTCGCGATAGAGCGTGATCCGGACGCCCTTGTGCGTCGCTTCAAAGCGCAATGGTGGCGGGGCGACAGGCACCGCGTCCGCCGGCTCGGCGATGCGCCAATCGACGGACCCGATCCGCGTGGGGCGCCGAAGCGTATCGATGAAAGCCTGCGTCATGTCATCTGGATACATGTTCACTTCCATTCCAAATCTTGAGAACTCTGCTCGAGGCCGGTCTCCGCGGCCTTGAGCGCTCCGAGGGCAGCGCTGAGCGCGCCAGCGTCATAGGGAAGTGACCGGGTCAGTCGGTCCCGTGCGCGCTGTACGGCTCCCATGGCCTCCCGGATATGCACGCTCGAGTCCAACGGCCCCAGGCCCTTGGCGGAGGCCAGGAGCGCGGCCGCTTGGCCCAGGATCTTGTGCAGTTCAAGGAGGGAGACGGGCGTGCTCCTCAATGCCTTGTCCAGCGACTCGCGAGCGATGCCCAGCTCGATGGCGAGCATCGGCAGGCGCGCTTTCGAGCGAAATGCCAACCGCACGTTCCTCACCTGCCACCACACGCCGACCGTGATCGCGAAGCTGATCAGACCCGCGAGCGTGTTGAGGTCCTGGATCCAGACGGGGATCAGGCTCGGCGGGCAGGCCGCCGCGAGGGCGGCAGCCGCGGTGGCGGCGAGGAGCAACTGCATGCGCCCATGCTAGGAGCGCCGCGGCGAGCCGTCGGCCACCGAGTTGCAGTCGTGCGACGAACGCGGCGGGGGGGCACCGATGAGGGATTGCGCAGGCTGCGGCGGGGGATCTCAGTCCCAGGCCTTGCGCAGCTTCGCCGCCACGTCCAACGCCGGCCTCGCCAGTTCCGGCAACGGCGCCTGCGCCTGGTTGGCCGGTCCCACCTTGTCGAAATGGCGCACCACCTTTCCGGGCAGGAACCGCGACACGCTCGCGTACAGGTGGCGGTCGCCGTGCCGCGTCTGCTGCGTCACGTAGAAGCGCTGCGGCACCATCACCGCCAGGTGATCTTTCGCCCGCGTCATCGCCACGTACAGCAGCCGCCGCTCCTCCTCGATCTGCGCCTGCGCCCCCGTGCTCAGGTCCGACGGCATGCAGCCGTCCACGCAGTTCAGCAGGTACACCGCGTTCCACTCCTGCCCCTTGGCCGAATGGATCGTCGACAGGATCAGGTAGTCCTCGTCCTTCAGGGGGACGCCGGATTCGTCGCTGCTCGCCTCCGGCGGGTCCAGCGTCAGCTCCGTCAGGAAACGCTCCCGCGAGCCGTAGCCCTGCGCGATCCGCGCCACCTGCTCCAGGTCGGCCAGCCGCACCGGCGCGTCGTCATGCAGCCGCTCCAGGTGCGGCGCGTACCACGCGACCACGTCCTCCAGGTCCATCGGCCACTCGGAGGCGGCGATCAGCCGCAGCAGCAGGTCCCGCAACACGGCCCAGGACGCGGCGGCCGCGCGCGGCGGCTCGAACGCGCGCAGCGCCTGGAGCGGATCGGCCGCCGGCGCCATCGCGTCGAGCAGGCGGCGCGCGCTCGCCGGACCGAAACCCGGCAGCAGCTGCGCCACCCGGAAGCCGGACAGGCGCCCGCGCGGGTTCTCCGCCCAGCGCAGCACGCTGAGCACGTCCTTCACATGCGTGCTCTCCAGGAATTTCAGCCCGCCGAACTTCACGAACGGGATGTTGCGCCGCGTCAGTTCCAGCTCCAGCGGCGCGCCGTGGCTCGAGGTCCGGAACAGCACCGCCTGGCGCTTGAGCTTCAGGCCCTGCTCGCGGCGCTCCAGCACCTTGTCCGCGACCCACCGCGCCTGGCGCGCCTCGTCGTCGACGGTCACCAGCTGCGGCCGCTCGCTGGACATCTTGTCGGTCCACAGGCGCTTGTCGTGGCGCTCGCGCGCCATCGCGATCACCGCGTTCGACGCGTCCAGGATCGGTTGCGTCGAGCGGTAGTTGCGCTCCAGCGCGATCACCCGCGCGGGCGGCTCGAACTGCGCCGGGAACTCGAGGATGTTGCGCACCTCCGCCGCGCGGAAGGAATAGATCGCCTGCGCGTCGTCGCCCACCACGGTCAGCCGGTCGCCGCGCGGCTTGAGCCGTCTCAGGATCGTCGCCTGCAGCCGGTTGGTGTCCTGGTACTCGTCGACGAGCACGTGCTGGAAGCGCTCGCCGAGCTCGGCGGCCAGGGCGTCGTCGCTCATCAGCTCGGCCCAGTAGAGCAGCAGGTCGTCGTAGTCGAGCAGCTGCTGGCGCTGCTTGTCCTCGACGTAGGCCTTGAACAGCCGCTTGAGCGCGTCGTGCGCCGGGAAGCACCAGGGGAAGTGGTCCTGCAGCACCTGGTCCAGGCGCGCCTCGCTGTTGACGACCCGCGAATAGATCGTCAGGCAGGTCGCCTTCAGCGGAAAGCGCTCGGTCGTTTCCGCCAGGCCGAGCGCCTGGCGCTGCAGGCCCATCAGGTCCTCGGCATCGGCGCGGTCGAGGATGGTGAAGTTGGGCGCCAGTCCGATGCGATGGGCATATTCGCGCAGCAGCCGCGCGCCGACGCTGTGGAAGGTGCCCGACCAGGGGAAGCGGGGCGGCGCCTGCGTGGTCCTGAGGCCGAGCGCGCGGTGCAGCACCCGGCCGGCGCGGCGTTCCATCTCGCCGGCGGCGCGGCGGGAGAAGGTCAGCAGCAGCAGGCGCTGCGGGTCGGCGCCGGACTGGATGAGATGGGCGACCCGGGCCGCGAGCGTCTTGGTCTTGCCCGAGCCCGCGCCGGCGATGACCAGCAGCGGGCCCCGGCCGTGCTCGACCGCCGAGCGCTGCTCGGGGTTGAGATCGGCGAGGACGTCGGCGGCGTCCACGGCATCAGGGGCGTCGGCAAGGGCATCGGCGGGCATGGGGCGGGATCATAGCTGTATGCAAAAACAGTGAACCACGCACCCGCGCCGGCGTAGAAGGGGGCATGTGAATTGCCGGCCCGGGTCATGCTCCAAGTCCTCGTCATCCTCAGCGCGCTGGCCATGCCCCTGGTGGCCTGGCTGTCCCAGCGCGGCACCTTCGGCCCCGACAACGGCACGATCTCGGACCGCTTCCCCACGCTGCTGGTCGCCGACGGCTACGCCTTCTCGATCTGGGGCGTGATCTTCCTGCTCGACCTGGTCTTCGCGGCCTGGCTGCTGCGCGGCCAGCGCCCGGTGCCGGACCGCGAGGGCCATCGCGATTCCCATCGCTGCCACTGGCTGGTCGTCGCCGGCTTCGCGTTGACGGCCAGCTGGATGATCGTGTTCTCGCAGCAGTGGTTCTGGCTGGCGCTGGCGATCATCTGGCTGTCGCTGGCCTGCCTGCTGTGGGCGCTGATGCTGCTGGCGCGCGCGGTGCCGCGCGGGGCGCAGTCCTGGCTGGCGGTGCTGCCGCTGGCGCTGCATGCTGGATGGCTGTCGCTGGCGGCGTTCCTGAACACCGCGCAGGTCGTGGTCGCGCAGCAGCTGCTGCCGACTGTCGACCAGTTGCCCTGGACGCTGGTGCTGTGGGCGCTCGCGGCCTTGCTGCTGCTGGTGGCCAACGCCCGGCTGCACGCGCCGGGCACCGGCGCGGCGGCGCTGGGATACGCCGGCGCGGCGGTGTGGGGGCTGGTCGGCGTCTACCTGAAGCAGGACGCGTCGCCGATGAGCGGCGCGCGCGGCTCGGCCTGGATCGCGCTGGCCCTGGCCGCCGTGCTCGCCGCGCAGACGGTCTGGCTGCGGATGCGCCCGGGCGGGCCGCTCCGGCCGGACGACGGCCTCACGCCAGGCGGCGCTCGTCCTTCGCGTCGAACAGGTGGGCGGACTCCGCCGCCCATTGCAGCCGGACCGGGTCACCGACGTTGAGGTGCGGATTGCCCGCCACGCGCGCCGTGACCGGGCCGATCGACGTGTCCACCAGCAGGTAGGTTTCCGGGCCGGTCGGCTCGATCATCTTGAGCTTGCCCGGCACGCCGTCGTCGCCCAGCCGGATGTGCTCGGGCCGCAGGCCGTAGAGCACGCCGTCGCCCGGCAGCGTCGACTGCTGCGCGGCGTTGACCGGCAGCGCGACGCCTTGCGCGCTCAGCCCGTCGGCGCTGCGCGTGGCGCTGACGAAGTTCATCGTCGGCGAGCCGATGAACTCGGCCACGAAGCGGTTGGCGGGGCGCGTGTAGATCTCCTCGGGCGTGCCGAACTGCTGCACCAGCCCGTCGCGCATCACCGCGATCCGGTCGCCCAGCGTCATCGCCTCGACCTGGTCGTGGGTGACGTAGACGGTGGTGGTCTTCGTGCGCTGGTGCAGCAGCTTGATCTCGGCCCGCATCTCGATGCGCAGCTTGGCGTCGAGGTTGGACAGCGGCTCGTCGAACAGGAACAGCTTGGGATCGCGCGCCAGCGCGCGCCCCATCGCCACGCGCTGGCGCTGGCCGCCGGAGAGCTGGCCGGGCTTGCGGTCGAGCAGGTGGTCGATCTGCAGCATCTTGGCCACGCGCTGGACCGTCGCCTCGCGCTGGGCCTTGGGCACCTTGCGCATCTCCAGCCCGAAGGCGATGTTCTGCGCGACGTTCATGTTGGGGTAGAGCGCGTAGCTCTGGAACACCATCGCGATGTCGCGGTCCTTGCTCGGCAGGTAGGTGACGTCGCGGTCGCCGATGTGGATGGCGCCTGAGGTCGGGTGCTCCAGCCCGGCGATCATCGCCAGCAGCGTGGACTTGCCGCAGCCCGACGGGCCGACCAGGATCAGGAACTCGCCGGCCTCGATCGACAGGTCGATGCCCTTGAGGATGTCCGCCGCGCCGTAGCTCTTGCGGACTTGAGAAATGGTGAGCGCGCCCATGCGTGTGACTCCTCTTAACCCTTGACGGCGCCGGCGGTGAGCCCGCGCACGAAATACTTGCCGGCGACCACGTAGACCACCAGCGTCGGCAGCGCCGCGATCAGCGCGGCCGCCATGTCCACGTTGTATTCCTTGACCGAGCTGGACGTGTTGGCCAGGTTGTTCAGCCCGACCGTGATCGGCTTGCTGTCGGCCCCGGAGAACACCACCCCGTACAGGAAGTCGTTCCAGATCGAGGTGAACTGCCAGATCAGCGTCACCACGAGGATCGGCGTGGACAGCGGCACCACGATGCGCCAGAAGATCTGCCAGAACGACGCGCCGTCCAGCGTCGCCGCCTTGATCAGCTCGTCGGGCAGCCCGGCGTAGTAGTTGCGGAAGAACAGCGTCGTGGACGGCATGCCGGCCAGGATGTGGACCAGGATCAGGCCCCACACCGAGCTGGCGATGCCCAGCGTGCCCAGCACCTGGCTCATCGGCAGCAGCACGACCTGCATCGGCATGAACACGCCGAACAGCAGCAGCCCGAACAGCAGCTCGCTGCCGCGGAAGCGCCACTTGGTCAGCACGTAGCCGTTGATCGCGCCCAGCGCCGTGGAGATCAGCACCGCCGGCACGACCATCAGCACCGAGTTCATGAAGAAGGGCTTCAGCCCGCCGCAGTCGGTGCCGGTGCAGGCGCTGGTCCAGGCCTTGGACCAGGCGTCCAGCGAGGGGCTCATCGGCACGGACAGCAGCGTGCCGTTGCGCACCTCGTCCATGCCCTTGAGCGAGGTGCTGACCATCACGTACAGCGGCAGCAGGAAGAAGAAGGCGAAGACCAGCAGCACCGCCCACAGCAGCACGCGCTGCGCGGTCAGGCTCCGGGCCCGGGAAGGAGAGGAAAGGGAACTCATGTCGCGGACCTCGCGCTCATCGCTTCGAGCGGAGCTCGGAATAGAGGTAGGGGACGACGATGGCGGCGATCGTGGCCAGCATCACCGTGGCGCTGGCGGCGCCCAGGCCGATCTGGCCGCGCGAGAACGCCATCGTGTACATGAAGGTCGCCGGCAGGTCGGTCGCGTAGCCGGGGCCGCCCGCGGTCAGCGCCATCACCAGGTCGAAGCTCTTGATCGCGATGTGCGCCACGACCATCAGCGTCGAGAAGAACACCGGGCGCAGCGTCGGGATGATGATGCGCCAGTAGATCCGCGGCAGCGACGCGCCGTCGACCTGCGCGGCCTTGATGATCGAGTCGTCGATGCCGCGCAGTCCCGCCAGGAACAGCGCCATCACGAAGCCCGCCGACTGCCACACGCCGGCGATGACGATGCAGTAGATCGCCATGTCCGGGTCGACCAGCCAGCCGAAGGTGAAGCCCTCGAAGCCCCATTGCTGCATCAGGTGCTCGATCCCGAGGCCCGGGTTGAGGATCCACTTCCAGGCCGTGCCGGTGACGATGAACGACAGCGCCATCGGGTACAGGTACACCGTGCGCAGCACGCCTTCGCCGCGGATCTTCTGGTCCAGCAGGATCGCCAGCAGCAGGCCCACGGCCATCGCGCCGCCGATGAACAGCGCGCCGAAGATGCCCAGGTTGGTCAGGGCCAGCCACCAGCGCTCGCTGTCGAACAGCGCGCGGTACTGCGCCAGGCCGACGAACTCGTAGTTGGGAAGCAGCCGCGACGCGGACAGCGAGAGGTAGCCGTTCCAGGCCATCAGGCCATAGATGAAGAGGAACGAGACCAGGAAGGTCGGCGCGACCACCAGCTTGGGAAGCCAGGGACTGCGCGGGGCGCGGGAAGCGGACATGCGGAGCGGGCCTGCGGTGAGGCGCCGGGGGCGGCGCGTCGGGGAACTACGGGACGGGGCGAGGCGGTGACGGCGCGGGACGGGGGACGGGACCGCGCGGGCCCGTCCCCGGGGCCGCTTACTTCGTCTTGGCAGCGGCGGCCAGGCGCGTCTGCGCTTCCTTGGCCGTCATCTTGTCGCTGTTCCAGAACTGGCTGACGACGTCCTTCATCGCGCCCTCGGCCGCGGCCGGGACGGCCATGCCGTGCGCGATCGACGGCACCAGCGTGCCGGTCTTGGCGTCGGCGGCGAAGTCCGCGGCCGACTGCTTGGCGCAGTCGTCGAACTTGTCCATCTTCATGCCGGTGCGCACCGGGATCGAGCCCTTGTTCAGGTTGAACAGCTCCTGGAACTCCGGCGACATGATCGCGGTGGCCAGGTCCTGCTGCGCCTTCTCGTTGGCGGCGTTCTTGAGCTTGAACAGCGCGAACGAGTCGATGTTGAAGGTGAACGCCTTCTGCGTGCCGGGGGCTGCCACGCACAGGAAGTCCTTGCCCGGCGTCTTGCCGGCGGCGACGAACTCGCCCTTGGCCCAGTCGCCCATCAGCTGCATGCCGGCCTCGCCCTTGATCACCATCGCGGTGGCCAGGTTCCAGTCACGGCCGGCGGCGTTCTTGTCGGTGTAGTCCTTGATGCGCTTGAAGGTCTCGAGCACCTTCTGCATCTGCGGGCCGGTCAGCGTGGCGGGGTCGAGCTGCACCAGCGCCTTCTTGTAGAAGTCCGTGCCGCCCACGCCCAGCGCGACCGATTCGAAGGTGGTGAAGTCCTGCCAGTTCTGGCCGCCGTGCGCGACCGGGATGATGCCGGCCTTCTTCAGCGCCTCGGCGGTGACGAAGAACTCGTCCCAGGTCGTGGGCAGCTTGGCGCCGGCCTTCTTCAGCGCCTCGGGGTTGACCCACAGCCAGTTGACGCGGTGCACGTTGACCGGCGCGGCGATGTAGTGGCCCTGGTACTTCATGATGCTGGCCACCACCGGCGGGATCACCTCGTCCCACTTGCCGGCCTTGGCGACGGCGTCGACGTTGGTCAGCACGCCCTCGGCGGCCCATTCCTGCAGCGACGGGCCCTTGATCTGGGCCGCGGCCGGGGCGTTGCCCGAGACCACGCGCGACTTCAGCACCGTCATCGCGGAATCGCCGCCGCCGCCGGCCACCGCGAAGTCCTTCCAGGTGTGGCCCTGCTTCTGCAGCGTGGCCTTGAGCGCGGTGGCGGCCTTGGCCTCGCCGCCGCTGGTCCACCAGTGCAGGACCTCGACCTCGCCGGCGTGCGCCGCGCCGGCCGCCATCAGCGCGCACAGCGCCGCGGCCTGGGAAAGTTGCTTGAGCTGGATCATTCCGTTGTCTCCGTGTCGTCGGGAAGTTGGAGCGAATGTTGTCATGGGATGTCGGACGAGACGGGGCGGGAAGCGCCCCGTCGGCGCGCATCCGCGAGGCGTCAGAACCAGACCTCGACCTGGGCGCCGAAGCTGGTGCCGGAGGTCTGGCCGTCGTAGCCGGCCTCGCCGGTGACGTTGCCGGCGGCACGGTTCCACTTGGCGTGGGTGACGTAAAGGCGGAACTCGGGTCGGTCCATCAGGGCCGGGCCGGTGGACAGCGTCGGCGCGAAGGTCACCTTGGTCAGGCGGGTGCGCTGACCGCCATCGGGCTTGTACTGCGAGACGCCGGCCTCGGTGAGCAGCTTGAAGTTGCGGGTGACCGCGTAGGACACGCGACCGCCCACCGAGGTGGACACCGTGGCCTTGCCGGCGTTGTCCTTCTCGTTCGCCCACAGCAGCATGCCCATGCCGCCCCAGGCGCCTTGCTGGAAGTTGACCGATTCGACGACGCGGAACTTCTTGGCCGCCGACGTGTCGGTCTGGTTGCCAAAGTTGGAGTTCAGCCCGGCCGAGCCCTGCGCGTACTGCAGCCACAGCACGTTGTTGAAGGCGGAGCCGAACAGCTTGTTCTGCACATGCTTGGCGGTCAGGCCCCAGCCGTTGGTGCCGCCCGCGAACTGCGACTTGGTGACGGTGCCGAAGAACGCCAGCGTGCCGTCGGGGTTGGAGTTGATGTCGACGTACTCGACGTTGCCGCGGTGGGCCGGACGCTGGTTGTTGTCCTTGTCGTTGGTGTAGTACGCGACGCCGAGCTTGCCCGGGCCGACGTTCAGGCCCTTGAAGCCGGCGCCGATGCCGGCCATCTCGGTGAAGTAGGTGTCGACGATGTGGACGTCGCCGCGGCGGCCGCGTTCCTTGCCGGCCCAGATGGTGGCCTCGGGGGCGATGTCGAAGCCCTTGGCCTCGGCGTACATCTGCGCCAGGCGCATGTGCTTGGCGTCGTCCGCGTCGGAATGCGGGTTCCAGTAGTCCGTCATCAGCACGACCTTGTAGTCGATGCCGTCCTTCTTGAAGCCCTGCGCGAGCTGGAACTCGCCGTAGATGTCGCACTCGTTGCCGAGGCGGTACTTCATGCCGCTGGTGCCGCCTTGGAGGGCGTAGCAGGCGCGGCTGACGCCGCCGTCGGTGGTGCCGCCGGGGCCGGCGCGGAAGTAGCCGGTGAAGTCGACGGCCTGGGCGGATCCGGCGGCCAGCAGCAGGCCGGCGGCCGTCGAGAACGTTGCGCCGAGGCGCGAGGTGCGGGTCATGTTCAGTCTCCGGTGGTGATCCGCTCAACGGCGCTCCTGGCGTGCCGCCGTTAATCGGACGTTTATCTTTCTTGCATGCGGGCTGAACTTTAATAATCCATTAATGAAACTATATTGGTGCTTACCACTACCGCCGTGGTGCGCACGAAGCGGCTTTCCGGGCGACAGGCGCGCGGCTGTCCCGGGCTTGGTGCGCCAGGTCGCGGAGACGGGGACGGGAAGGGCGGAGAGCGCCAGCGCGGCCGGCCAGGGCACGCGGCCGTGCCGGGCCGGACGAGGCCGGCGGGCCGCACGGGTCCGAGGGCGGCTTCAGGCTGTCGCCAGCGGCAGCTGGATCGAGACGCGCAGGCCGCGCGGCTGGGCGGCGGCCAGCGCGATGCGGCCGCCGTGGCGCTCGACGATCTCCTTGACGATCGCCAGGCCCAGTCCGCACCCGTTGCCCTCGTGGGTGGCGCGGAAGAAGCGTTCGAAGACCTGCTCGCGCAGGTCCGGCGGGATGCCGGGGCCGTTGTCGGTGACGACCAGCTCGGCATGGTCGCGCGCGCCGTGCACCTGCACGGTTACGCGGGCGCCGCGGCCCGCGTAGCGCAACGCGTTGTCGACCAGGTTGACCAGCGCCTCGCGCAGCAGCAGCGGGATGCCGACGATCTCGACCGGGCGCTCCGGGTCTTCGTCGCCATCGCCGTCGCCCTCGTTGTCGCCCTCGCGCGCGTCGGCGCCGCCGTCACCGACTCGTTCGTCCCGTCCGGCGGAACGCTCCTCCAGCTGCGACGCGGAGGCGCAGTCGGGATCGCCGTCCGGCCCGTCGTAGCCGAGGTCGACGTTCTGCTGCAGCGCGCGTGGCACCAGTTCGGCGGTGACCTCGCGGGCCAGCCGTCCCAGGTCCACCCGCACCGGCGTCTGGCGCGTGACGGACTCGGGCTCGGTGCGCGCCAGCGCCAGCAGCTGGTTGACCAGGTGGGCGCTGCGGGTGGCGCTCTCGTGCACGCGGGCCAGGCGCATCGTCAGCGGGCCGGGCGGCGCCTCGGCCAGCGCCAGCTCGCTCTGGCTCTTGAGCCCGGCCAGCGGCGTGCGCAGCTGGTGCGCGGCGTCGCTGATGAAGCGGCGCTGGCCCTGCACGTTGTGGCGCACCGCCTCGAGCAGGTCGTTGATCGCCTGCGCCAGCGAGCGCAGTTCCTGCGGCGCGGCGTCCAGCTCGATCGGCCGCAGGTCGTTGGGCTTGCGGCCCTCGACCAGCCGGCGCAGCCGCGTGATCGGCGCCAGCCCCGCGCCGACGCCGGCCCACACGATCATGCTCATCAGCACGATCAGCAGCGACAGCGGCAGCATCGTGTCGATCAGCAGCCGGCGGGCGAGCAGTTCGCGGTTGGCGCTGGAGCGCGCGACCTGCACCACCATCGTCTGCTGCGCCTTGGGGTTCTCGCCGAACTGCAGGTACAGCGCGGCCACGCGCACCGGCGAGGGCGCATGGCCGTCGCCGGCGTCGACCTCGCCGTCGTAGAACTGCGCCTGGCCCAGCGGCGGGCTGGCCGGCATCGCGGGCGGGCTGGGCAGGTTCTGGTTGCCCAGGATGAACTGGCCCGGCGGCGAGCTGACGGTGTAGAGCAGCTTGTCGCTCGGGTCGGCCTCGAGCACCGCCTGCGCGGCGCGGGGGAAGTCGATCAGCAGCCCGTTGCCCATCGGCTTGACCTGGCGCGCCAGCGAGCGCGTGGCCTGCAGCAGCGCGGCGTCGACCGCCTCGTTGGCGTAGCGGCCGGCGAGCCGGTAGCTGAAGACCGCGCCGGCCAGCCACAGCACGACCTGCGGCAGCAGCAGCCACAGCAGCAGCTGGCGCTTGAGCGAGAAGCGGGACGGGCCCATGGCGGTCGGTTCAGGCGGAGCGGGTCAGGCGAGGGCGGGTGGGGAGCGGGGCGCGCGCGGACGCGAGGCGCCGGGCCTCAGGCCCGCTCCAGCTCCAGCAGGTAGCCCAGGCCGCGCACCGTGCGGATCGCCACCTGCGCGCCCTCGAGCTTGCGGCGCAGGCGGTGGATGTAGACCTCCACCGCGTTGGTCGCGGCGCCGCCGTCGGCGATGCCGGCGCCGGAGCGGTCGCCCGACCAGGCCTGGTTGATCTGCTCCTTCGTGATCACGCGGCCCTGGTGGGTGAGCAGCAGGTCGAGCAGGTCGAACTCGCGCGGGCTGAGCTCCAGCATCTCGCCGCGGACCTGCGCGCTGCGGGTCTCGCGCTGCATGCTGAGCTGGCCCAGCTCGGTGCTGGCCTTGGAGGCGCGGCTGCGGCGCAGCAGCGCGCGCAGCCGGGCTTCCAACTCGGGGAAGTCGAAGGGCTTGGTCAGGTAGTCGTCGGCGCCCGCGTTGAGGCCGGCGACGCGGTCCTCCAGGCTGTCCAGCGCCGTCAGGATGAGCACCGGCAGCGAGGCATCGGTCTGGCGCAGCTGCCGCAGCACCTCGAGCCCGCCCACCATCGGCAGCCCGAGGTCGAGCACGACCACCTCGAATTGCTGCTTCGCGAGCAGGTACTGCGCGACGGCGCCGTTGGGCGCGTGCTCCACGGTGAAGCCGCTGGCGCGCATCTGTTCGCACAGGGCGTCGGCCAGGATCGCGTCGTCTTCGGCGAGCAGCAGGTTCATGAATGGCAGATTAACAGGGCGGTGCCGCGCACTGCCCTGGGGCAAGCCCGGGGCGGCAGTTCCGCACGCGGCGCGCCGATGTAGGGCGATGCACCACGCGGGCTGGCGGCAACGGCCTCTCGCGCGGTCCGGGGGCGGCTCGGAACAATCCGGCCGCATGAATGCCGCGGACCTCAAACAGACGCTGTGGCGCGTCGTCTACACCAAGAACGCGAACCTGCAGAGCGGCGGGAGCGCGGTGGGACCGTGGCATCCCGACAAGCGCCACGTCGAGCAATGCGCGCGGGTGCTGCGCGGGCTCACGCATGAGGTCGGCATCCAGAGCAACGCGCAGGCGGCCAAGAACGCGACGACCTGGTTGAAGGAAGGCTGACGGCGGCACGCCCGCCCGCCGCGGCCACCGCGGCCACTGCGGCGTCGGCCGCATAAGCACAGACGAATATCTCGCTTCGATCCGCGCGGGCGGACGGGAACACTCGGCGCCATCGCGCTTCCGGGCGCTCGAGTCCTGTCTTCCCGATGACCGCTTCCGCGCTGCTGCGTCCCGACGACGCTTCCCCCGATCTCCACTCGCCGCCGTCCTTGTCCCAGGTCCTGGGCCCGGGGCTGGACCACGTGGTGGAACAACTCGCCGCCACCGCGGTGCGCCGCGACCGCGAGGGCGGCCATGCCGCCGAGCAGCGCGAGCTGATCCGCGCCAGCGGCCTGCTGGCGCTGACGATCCCCGCGGCCCACGGCGGGCTGGGCGGCGGTCTTTCCGAGTTCTACGAGGTCGTGCGGCGGCTGGCCCGCGTCGACAGCGCGCTCGCCCATGTGCTGGCCTTCCACCACCTCCAGCTCTACGGCGTGTCGTTGTACGGCGGGCCGGCCGCGACGGCCCATGGCGCGCGCCACCTGCGCGAGACCGCCGAGCAGCGCCTGTTCTGGGGCAACGCGCTGAACCCGGCCGACACCCGGCTGGGCGCGACGCGCGACGGCGCCGGCTGGCGCCTGGCGGGCGTGAAGAGCTTCTGCTCGGGCGCGCTCGGCTCGGACCGGCTGACGGTGTCGGCGACGACGCCGGACGGCGGTTTCCTGATCGGCATCGTGCCCACGCGCCGCGACGGCGTGCGCGTGGAGCAGGACTGGGACGCCTTCGGCCAGCGCCAGACCGACAGCGGCACCGTGCGCTTCGACGCGGTGCGGCTGGACGACGACGAACTGCTGCAGGTGCCCGGCCAGGCGCCGACGCCGCGCGCGACGCTGCGCTCGCAGATCGCGCAACTGATCATGACCCATCTGTACCTGGGCATCGCCGAGGGCGCGTTCGACGAGGCGCGCCGCTACACCGCGACGCGCGGCCGGCCGTGGTTCGCCTCGGGCGTCGAGCGCGCGGTCGACGATCCGCTGGTGCAGCACCGCTATGGCGACCTGCGGCTGAAGGTGCGCGCCGCGCAGGCGGTGGCGGCCGACGCGGTCGAGCAGCTGCGCCGCGCGCTCGATCGCGGCGAGGCGCTGACGGCGCGCGAACGCGGCGAGGTCGCGGTGGCCGGCGCCGAGGCCAAGGTGCTGGCGCACCGCGCCGGCGTCGAGGTCAGCAGCCAGCTGTTCGAGCTGACCGGCGCGCGCAGCACCTCGGCCGAGTTCGGCCTGGACCGCTTCTGGCGCAACGCGCGGGTGCACACGCTGCATGACCCGGTCGACTACAAGCTGCGCGACATCGGGCGCTTCCAGCTCGACGGCCGGATCCCTGATCCGACGGCCTACTCCTGAGCGCGGAGGCACCGATGAGCGATCCCTTGATCCGCCTCGACGGCGTGTCCAAGTCCTTCGCGCTGCCCGACGGCCGGCGCTTCGACGCGGTGCGCGAACTCAGCCTGTCCGTGCACGCGGGCGAGATCCTCGGCCTGATCGGCAAGAGCGGCGCGGGCAAGTCCACGCTGCTGCGGCTGATCAACCTGCTGGAGCGCCCCGACGCGGGCCGCGTCGAGCTGGCGGGCCGCGACCTGACCGCGCTCGGCCCGGCCGAACTGCGCCGCGCGCGCCAGGGCCTCGGGATGATCTTCCAGCAGTTCAACCTGCTGCAGAACGCCACCGCGGCGGAGAACGTCGCCTTCCCGCTGCGGCTTCATCCGGGCCGCTCGCGGCGCGAGATCGCCGCGCGGGTCGCCGACTGCCTGGCGCTGGTCGGGCTGGCCGACAAGGCCGACCACTACCCGGCGCAACTCAGCGGCGGCCAGAAGCAGCGCGTGGCGATCGCGCGGGCGCTGGCGCCGCAGCCCGACGTGCTGCTGTGCGACGAGCCGACCTCCGCGCTCGACGCCGAGACCACCCGCGAGCTGCTCGCGACGCTGGCCGACATCAACGCGCGGCTCGGCGTCACGATCGTGATTGTCACGCATGAGCTGGACGTCGTGCAGGCGCTGTGCCGGCGCGCGGCGGTCCTGGCCGACGGCGCGCTGGTCGAGCAGTTCGACGTGGCCGACGCGTCGCGCCAGGCGCGCTCGCCGCTCGGCCTGGAGCTGGCCCGGCTGCAACGGCGCGAGGCGAGCCTGGCCGCGCTGGAGGCCTCGGCCGCCGCGACCTCGGCGGTCATCGCCTCGATCGGACGCCGGGAGGTCCGCCATGCTTGAGAACCTCGTCGAGTTGCTGCCGGAGATCGGCGTCGCGCTCGGGCAGACCGCGCTGATGCTGGCGATCGGGCTGGGCGCGGCGGTGCTGCTGGGCGGCCCGCTGGGCGTGCTGCTGTTCCTGCTGAGCCCGGGCCAGTCGCTGTCGGGCCATCGCGGCGCGGCCATCGCGCATCGGCTGATCAACGCGGTGGTGAACACCGTGCGCAGCTTCCCGTTCATCATCCTGCTGGTCGCGCTGGTGCCGGTCACGCGCGTGATCGCCGGCACCTCCATCGGCCCGCTGGCCGCGGCGGTGCCGCTGTCCTTCGCGGCGATCCCGTACTTCGCGCGGCTGGTCGAGCAATGCCTGCGCGAGGTGCCGCGCGGCGTCATCGAGGCGGCGCAGGCGATGGGCGCGTCGCAGTCGCAGATCGTGCTGCGCGTGCTGGTGCGCGAGGCGCGCGCCGGCCTGGTCGGCGCGCTGACGGTGCTGGCCATCAGCTTCCTGTCGTACTCGGCGGTGGCCGGCGTGGTCGGGGGCGGCGGCATCGGCGACCTCGCGATCCGCTACGGCTACTACCGCTTCCAGACCGACGTGATGGTGTTCACCGTCGCGATCCTCGTCGCGCTGGTGCAGCTGATCCAGTTCGCCGGGCACCGCGTCGCGCGGCGGCTCGACAAGCGCTGAGCTTCCCCTTTTCCCCCCTCTCCCTCTCCCTGTCCTTCTTCCTCTCCCTCCAAGGAACACTCCCGATGACCGTTGCCCGTCGCACGCTGCTGGCCCTCGCGCTCGCCGCCTCCGCGCTGTCCGCGCCCGCCGTCCAGGCGCAGGACAAGAAGGAACTCACGATCGGCGCCACCGCCGGCTCCAACATCGAGGTGCTGCGCCTGGGCATCAAGCCGCTGCTGGAGAAGCGCGGCTACAAGGTCAAGCTGGTCGAGTTCAACGACTACGTGCAGCCCAACATCGCGCTGGCGCAGGGCGCGCTGGACGCCAACTTCTTCCAGCACATCATCTACCTCAACCGCTTCCGCGAGGACCGCAAGCTCGACCTGGTGGACGTGGTGCAGGGGCCGATGGCGCCGTTCGGCATCTATTCGAAGAAGCGCAAGAGCCTGGCGGAGGTCAAGCCCGGCGACCGCATCACGCTGGCCAACGATCCGGCCAACCTCGCGCATGGCCTGGCGCTGCTGGCCGACCAGAAGCTGCTGACGCTCAAGCCCGGCGCCGACCCGATCCGCGTCACCGAGAAGGACATCGCGGCCAACCCGCTCAACCTGAAGCTGCAGCCGATCGAGGCCGCGCAGATCCCGCGCACGCTCGACGACGCGGAGTACGCGATCGTCAACGGCAACTTCGCGATCTCCAGCGGGTTGAAGCTGACCGACGCGCTGGTGCTGGAGAAGACGCCCGACCACTACCTGCTGGTCGTCGCGGTCAAGCGCCAGGACAAGGAACAGCCCTGGACGCGCGCGATCGCCGAGGCCTTCCGCGCGCCGGAGTTCAAGACGGTGCTGGACCAGAAGTTCCCCGGCTACGCGCGGCCGGCCTTCCTGCAATGAGCGCCGGTCCGCAGCGGGCGCCGAAACCGGTGCGCTTCAACGCCTTCGCGATGAACACGGTCGGTCACCAGTCCCCGGGGCTGTGGACGCATCCGCGTGACGAGTCGCACCGCTATACCGACCCCGACTACTGGATCGATCTGGCGCGGCTGCTGGAGCGCGGCGGCTTCGACAGCGTGTTCCTGGCCGACGTGCTGGGCGTCTACGACGTCCACGGCGGCACGCCCGACGCGGCGCTGCGCCACGCGGTGCAGGTGCCGCTGAACGACCCGCTGGCGCTGGTGCCGCTGATGGCGGCGGTGACGAAGCACCTGGGCTTCGGCGTCACGGCGGCGCTGACCTACGAGCCGCCGTACAGCTTCGCGCGGCGGCTCTCGACGCTGGACCACCTGACCCGCGGGCGCCTGGGCTGGAACATCGTCACCGGCTACCTCGACAGCGCGGCGCGCAACCTCGGCCACGAGTCGCAGCGCGGGCACGACGAGCGCTACGACCTGGCCGACGAGTACCTGGACGTCGTCTACAAGCTGTGGGAGCTGAGCTGGGAGGACGGCGCGGTGCTGCGCGACAAGGCGGGCCGCGTGTTCGCCGATCCGGCGAAGGTCCATGCGATCGGCCATCGCGGCGAGCACTACCGCGTGCCCGGCATCCACCTGAGCGAGCCGTCGCCGCAGCGCACGCCGGTGCTGTTCCAGGCTGGCACGTCGAGCCGCGGACGCGCCTTCGCGGGCCGCCATGCCGAATGCGTCTTCGTCAGCGGCCCCAGCGTCGCGGTGGTGAAGGGCTACGTCGACGGGCTGCGCGACGCGGTCGCCGCGCAGGGCCGTGCGCGCGACGAGGTGCTGATCTACGGCCAGGCGCTGGTCGTCACCGCGCCGACCGCGGCCGAAGCGCGCGAGAAACACGAGGACCTGCTGCGCCACGTCGATGTCGAGGCGTCGCTGGTGCTGCTGTCGGGCTGGACCGGCGTGGACTTCAGCCGTTATCCGCTGGACGCGACGATCGACTACCTCGACACGCAGGCGGGACGCACCGCGCTGGCGTCGTTCAGCAGCGCCGATCCGACGCGGCGCTGGACGGTGGGCGAGGCCGCGCGCTTCATCGGCCTGGGCGGGCGTGGCCCCGTCTTCGTCGGCGATCCGGCGGAGGTCGCCGATCAGCTGATCGCGTGGCAGGACGCCACCGGGCTGGACGGCTTCAACCTGGCCTACGCGCTGGCGCACGAGACCTTCCGCGATGTCGTCGACCTGGTGGTGCCGGCGTTGCGGCGACGCGGTCGCTATCGGCCCGAAGCGGGCGAGGGCGCCGACGACGACGGCGCCCCCCGGACGCTGCGCGCGCGCCTGTTCGGTGACGGCGACCGGCTGCGGCCGACGCATGCCGGCCGCCAGGTGCGCCTGGGCGCGCCGGCCTCCGCGACCGCGCCGGCCTCCGCGACCGCCGCGGACGGATTGGGCGCTTCGTCCGGCCCGCCCGCGCCCGGTCCCACCACCTTGACCATTCCCTTGACGGAGCCCGTCGCATGAGCGCGAAGCAGAAGCACATCACCAGCCCCTTGTCGCGCGCGAGCGGCGAGACCGTCCGGAGCGATGGGTTCGAGCGGACCGATCGGCATGACCGGCATGAATGGCATGAACGGCATGAACGGCGCGACGCGCGGGCCGCGCAAGCGCTCCTGCCGACGCGCCGTGACGCGCTGGCGCTGGGCGTCGGCCTCGCGGCGGGCGTCGTCGCCGGCGGCGCGCGGGCCCAGTCCGGCGGCGCGCCCAAGGAGCTGCGCCTGGACTACGCCTACTACTCGCCGACCAGCCTGGTGCTGCGGCGTTTCGGCTGGCTGGAGGAGGACCTCGGCAAGGACGGCATCCCCGTGCGCTGGGTGCTGAGCGCGGGCAGCAACCGGGCGCTCGAGTACCTGAACGCCGGCAGCATCGACATCGGATCGACCGCGGGCCTGGCCGCGCTGCTGGCCCGCGCGAACGGCAATCCGATCCGCGCGCCGTACATCTTCTCCAGACCGGAATGGACCGCGCTGGTGGTGCGGGGCGACTCGGGCATCCGGTCGCTCGCGGACCTCAAGGGCCGCAAGATCGCGGCGACCAAGGGCACCGATCCCTATCTGTTCCTGCTGCGAGCGCTGCACACCGTGGGCCTGAAGCGCGGCGACATCGAGCATGTCGCGCTCCAGCACGCCGACGGTCGCGTGGCGCTCGAGCAGGGGCGCGTCGATGCCTGGGCGGGGCTGGATCCGCTGATGGCGGCGAGCGAGCTCGATGCGGGGTCCAAGCTGCTCTACCGCAATGTCGGTTTCAACACCTATGGCTTCCTGAACGTGCGCGAGGAGTTCCTGACCCGTCACCCGCAGATCGTGCGGCGCGTGATCGCGGCGTACGAGCGCGCGCGGGCCTGGACGCTGGCGAATCCGTCGGACGCCGCGAAGATCCTGTCGGAGGAGGCGAAGGTCAGCCTGCCGGTGGCGCTGCTGCAGGTGAAGCTGCGCAGCGACTTCTCGCACCCGCAGCCGTCGGACGAGCATGTGAAGGCGCTGCAGGCGGCGGCACCGATCCTGAGCGCTGAGCAGCTGGTGCGGCCGGGCGCCGACCTGAATCGGACGATCGCGGAGCTGGTCGACACCCGTTTCGCCACCGGACTGATCAAGGCCTGACGGAGCGATGAGCGCCGATCCCGACCTGATCGCGCGGGCGATCGCCTCGCTCGGGCCCGTGTTGCCTGAGCAGCCGCTGCCGTCCGGCTCGCCAGAAGATGGCGTCGTCGGGCGCGATGCGGCAAGCGCGGCTCGGCGACCGTCGGCGGCTGCGGCGGCTGCGGCGGCTGCGGCGGCCGCGGCGGGCGGTGCCTTCGCCGCCGCGTGGGCAAGGCGATGGCCGGCGTGGCTGCTTGGCGCGCTGCCGCCGCTGGTGGTGCTCGCGCTGGCGGAAGCGGCGGTGCGCCTGGGCTGGATCGCGCCGCACCTGTTGCCGGCGCCGAGCGATGTGGCCGCCGCGCTCGCGGCGATGGTCCGCGATGGCCAGCTGGCGCAGCACGTGCTGGCGAGCACGCTGCGCGTGGCCGGCGGCTTCGCGCTGGGCGCGGCGCTGGCCGTGCTGTCCGGCGCGCTGGTCGGCCTGTCCGCCACCGCGGCGGCACTGCTGACGCCGAGCTTCCAGGCGCTGCGGGCGATCCCGTCGCTGGCCTGGGTGCCCTTGCTGCTGCTGTGGCTGGGCATCGACGAGGCGTCCAAGCTCGCGTTGATCGCGATCGGCGCCTTCTTCCCGGTCTACATGGGCGTGGCGTCGGGCTTCCGCGACGTCGACCGCAAGCTGGTGGAGGTGGCGCGGCTGCGCGGCCTCGGTGGCGCCACGCTGGCGCGACGGGTGCTGCTGCCAGCCGCGTTGCCGGCGTTGCTGACCGGGTTGCGCAACGGGCTGAGCCTGGCCTGGATGTTCATGGTGGCGGCCGAGTTGATCGCCGCCAGTCGCGGCCTGGGTTATCTGCTGACCGACGGCCGCGAGACCGGGCGCGCGGACCTGGTGCTGGCGGCCATCGTGCTGCTGGCGCTGCTGGGCAAGCTCAGCGACGGCGGCATGGCCGCGCTGGAACGACGCGCGCTGCATTGGCGCGACAGCTTTGGAGGCGCGGCATGAGCCTGCTGACGGTGACGGTGCGGTCCAAGCGCTTCGCGCGGGGCGACGAACGCGGCGATGGGAAGCACGAGCGCGCGCCGGTGCTGCAGGACGTCCACTTCGACCTGAGGGCGGGCGAGGTGCTGGGGCTGGTCGGCGCGAGCGGCTGCGGCAAGAGCACCTTGCTGCGCATCGTGGCGGGGCTCGATCCCGATTTCCACGGCGAGGTGCGGCTCGGTGGGCATGCCCGGCACGGGCCGGATCGAGAGATCGGCGTGGTGTTCCAGGAACCGCGGCTGTTCCCCTGGCTCACGGTGGCGGAGAACGTCGGCTTCGACCTCGGCCAGGGCCACGACCAGGCCTGGGTGGCCACGCTGCTGCGCGAGGTCGGGCTGGCCGAGCTCGGCGACGCGTTGCCGCGCCAGCTGTCCGGTGGCCAGGCGCAGCGCGCGGCGATCGCCCGGGCGCTGTACACGCGGCCGCGGGTGCTGCTGCTGGACGAGCCGTTCTCGGCGCTCGACGCGTTCACGCGGATGCGGCTGCAGGATCTGGTGCGCGAGGTCGCCGCGAAGCACGGCACCAGCCTCGTCCTGGTCACGCACGACGTCGAGGAAGCGGTGTTGCTGGCCGACCGCGTGCTGGTGCTGGGCGCGACGCCAGGACGGATCGTGCGGCGCATCGACGTGCCGCTCATCCATCCGCGCGGCCGCGGCAGCGCCGAAGTCGCCGAGTTCCGGGGGCAGGTCCTGGCGGAACTGGAGCGGCTGAGTTGATTCAGTCGCTGGGGCAGGGCGACGGCCTTTCCCTCACCCCCCGCCCTCTCCCGCAGTGCGGGAGAGGGAGCCATGAGGCACCGGATCGGTCTTGCGGAGGGGGCCGTCGCAGTCACCGAGCCTCACGAATAGCCGTTTTGCGCCTATCCATCGACGTTCTGCTTCGTTCGGGGAAGGGCGGCCGATTCGCAGAATGAGCCTGTCCTGATTCCTGCCTCGCCCCCCGCCATGACCACCTCCACGACCCCGCCGGTGCTGCTGATCGCAGCGAGTCCCAGCCTCCGATCGCGCTCCGGCGCACTGCTCGCCGGCGCCGCCGAGCGGCTTCATCACCACGGCCTGTCGACCCGCACGCTCCGCCTGCGCGAGCTGCCGGCGCAATCGCTGCTGCATGCCGACGTCGACGATCCCGCGATTCGGGACGCCCTCGCCGCCGTGGCCGAGGCCCGCGTGGTCGTGCTCGCCACCCCCATCTACAAGGCGGCCTACAGCGGCCTGCTGAAGGTCTTCCTCGACCTGCTGCCGCAGGACGGCCTGGCCGGCAAGCCGGTCTGGACGCTTGCCACCGGTGGCAGCCTCGCGCACCTGCTGGCGCTGGACTACGGCCTGCTGCCGGTGCTGTCCGCGCTCGGCGCCCGCGCGCACATCGACGGCGTCTACGCCAGCGACGCGCAGATTCCCAAGGACGCCGCCGGCGAGTACCGCGTCGCCGACGACATCGGCCGCCGCCTGCTGGCCGGCGCCGCGCAGGTGCTCGAGCGCGTGCCGGCGCCCGTGCGCGCGGCCTCCGCCACGCGGCCCGCGCTGGTCCTCTGATCCCCAATTCCTTCTTCGAGATCCCACCATGACGCACTTCCTCGATCGCCGCGGGGCGCTCGCGCGCCTGGCCACGCTGGCCGCCGCCTTGACCGCCTCGCTGGGCCTGGCCGCCGGCGCCGCCCGGGCCCAGTCGCCCGCGAATCCCACCGAACTCCGCATCGGCTTCCAGAAGTACGGCACGCTGACCGTGCTGAAGGCCAAGGGCGACCTGGAGAAGCGCCTCGCGCCGCTGGGCATCGCCGTCAAGTGGACCGAGTTCCCCGCCGGCCCGCAGCTGCTCGAAGGCCTGAACGTCGGCTCGATCGACTTCGGCACCGTCGGCGAGGCCCCGCCGATCTTTGCCCAGGCTGCCGGCGCCGACCTCGTCTACGTCGCCAACCAGCCGCCCGCGCCCGCCGCCGAGGCGTTGGTCGTGCCCAAGGATTCGCCGATCAAGTCGCTGGCCGACCTGAAGGGCAAGAAGATCGCGCTGAACAAGGGCTCCAACGTCCACTACCTGCTGGTCAAGCTGCTGGAGAAGCAGGGCCTGAAGTACGGCGACATCAACGTCGTCTACCTGCCGCCGGCCGATGCGCGCGCCGCCTTCGAGCGCGGCGCGGTCGACGCCTGGGTGATCTGGGATCCGTTCCTGGCCGCCGCGGAACGCCAGCTTGGCGCGCGCGTCGTGGCCGACGGCAAGGGCGTCGTCGCCAACCACCAGTTCTACCTGGCCGCGCGCGGCTACGCGGAGAAGCACCCGCAGGTCGTGCAGGCGATCGTCGACGAACTGGCGAAGCTGGACCGCTGGTCCGAGAGCAACACGCAGGCCGTGGCGACGCTGCTGGCGCCGCAGATCGGGCTGGACGTCGCGACGACCGAGCTCGCCGCCGCGCGCTTCGCCTACGGCATCCAGCCGATCACGCCGGCCATCGCCGCCGAGCAGCAGAAGATCGCCGATGCCTTCCACGCGCTGAAGCTGATCCCCAAGCCGATCCGCATCGCCGACGCGCTGCCGAAGTCGGTCCGCACCGCCGCGAAGTGAGGGACTCGCGATGAAGATCCTCTGGTTCATCCCCACGCACGGCGACTCGCGTTACCTCGGCACCTCCAAGGGCGCGCGGGTCGCGGACTTCGACTACTACCGCCAGGTCGCGATCGCGGCCGACAGCCTTGGCTACGAAGGCGTGCTGCTGCCCACCGGGCGCAGCTGCGAGGACAGCTGGATCGTCGCGGCCAGCCTGATCGAGGCGACGCGCCGCCTGAAGTTCCTGGTCGCGCTGCGGCCGGGGCTGGTGCAGCCGGTGCAGTCGGCGCGCATGGCGGCGACGCTGGACCGGCTCTCCGGCGGTCGGCTGTTGGTGAACCTGGTGACCGGCGGCGATCCGGACGAGCTCGCCGGCGACGGCCTGTTCCTGCCGCACGAGGAGCGCTACGCGCTGTCCACCGAGTTCCTGAGCGTTTGGCGCGACGTGCTGCGCGCCAGCCATGACGGTGAGGCCATCGACTTCGACGGCGAGCAGCTGCGCGTCAAGGGCGGCAAGCTGCTGTACCCGCCGGTCAGCCGGCCGTATCCGCCGGTGTTCTTCGGCGGTTCGTCCGGACCGGCGATCGAGCTGGCGGCCGAGCAGGTCGACACCTACCTGACCTGGGGCGAGCCGCCCGCGGCCGTCGCCGAGAAGCTCGACGAGGTGCGCGTGCGGGCCGAAGCCAAGGGCCGGAAGCTCGAGTACGGGATCCGCCTGCATGTCATCGTCCGCGAGACCGAGGACGAGGCCTGGGCCGCCGCCGGCGACCTGGTCAAGCACCTCGACGAGGACGTCATCGCCGCGGCGCAGGCGAAGTTCGCGTCGATGGACTCGGTGGGGCAGCGCCGCATGGCCGAGCTCCACCAGGGCCGCTTCGACCGGAACGACATCCGCGCGGGCCTGGAGATCTCGCCCAACCTGTGGGCCGGTGTCGGCCTGGTGCGCGGCGGCGCGGGGACCGCGCTGGTCGGCAACCCGCGGCAGGTCGCCGATCGGATCCAGGAGTACGCGGCGCTGGGGCTGGAGTACTTCGTGCTCAGCGGCTATCCGCACCTGGAGGAGGCCTACCGCTTCGCCGAGCTGGTGTTCCCGCTGCTGCCGCTGGACCTGCGGGAGAAACTCGCCGCGCCGAAGCTGACGGGACCGTTCGGCGAGATCGTCGCCAACAACTACGTGCCGGGGCCGGCCAAGCTGGCCGCGGCGAGCTGAGATGGGCGCCGCCGCGATCAAGCGCGCCGCGCGCGACACCCTGTGGCAGGGGTTCGTGCCGTGGCTGGTGCCGGTGGCCGTGCTCGCGCTGTGGCAGCTGAGCGCGCAGGCCGGCTGGCTGTCGACGCGGGTGCTGCCGGCGCCGTCGGCGGTGGCGAAGGCGGCGTGGGAGCTCGCGCTGTCGGGCGAGCTCTGGCGCCACCTGGCGGTGAGCACCGGGCGCGCCTTCATCGGCTTCGCGATCGGCGGCGGGCTGGGCCTGTTGCTGGGGCTGCTGACCGGCTCGCAACGTTGGGCGGAGACGGCGTTGGACACGACGCTGCAGATGCTGCGCAACATTCCGCCGCTGGCGCTGATCCCGCTGGTGATCCTGTGGTTCGGCATCGACGAGACGGCCAAGCTGTTCCTGGTGGCGCTGGGGGTGTTCTTCCCGGTCTACCTGAACACGTTCCACGGCATCCGCGGCGTGGACCGCGACCTGATCGAGATGGCGCGCTCCTACGGGCTGAGCGGCTGGTCGCTGTACCGGCAGGTGATCCTGCCCGGCGCGACGGCCTCGATCCTGGTCGGGCTGCGCTTCTCGCTGGGGCTGATGTGGGTGCTGCTGATCGTGGCCGAGACCATCTCGGCGCAGAGCGGCATCGGCTACATGACGATGAACGCGCGCGAGTTCCTGCAGACCGACGTGGTGCTGGTCGGCATCCTGATCTACGCGCTGCTGGGCAAGCTCGCCGACGTCGCGGCCCAGGCGCTGGAGCGCGCCTGGCTGCGCTGGCATCCGGGGTACCAGACATGATGAGCGTGACCGAGATCGACATCCTGACCGACTGGCAGGACTCCCAGCCGGCGGTGTCGCCGCATGGCGGGGACCAGGAACGCGGACGGGCGCGCGGGTCGGCTTCGACGCGGGCCGAGGCGAGGACGGCCCGCGGCCCCGCGATCCGCCGCGATGCCGCGAGCGGCTCGACCGCCGGCGCCGGGGCTGCACTCGACGGCAGCGGGGTGACGTTGTCGGGCCTGGGCAAGGCCTTCGGCGACCGCCAGGTCCTGCGCGACATCGACCTGCGGGTCGCGCCCGGCGAGTTCGTCGCCGTCATCGGACGCAGCGGCTGCGGCAAGAGCACCTTGCTGCGCCTGCTGGCGGGGCTGGACCGGCCGAGTGCCGGCGTGCTCGACGCCGGCGACGCGGCGGACACGCGCTTCATGTTCCAGGACGCGCGGCTGCTGCCGTGGGCGCGAGTGCTGGACAACGTCGCGCTCGGCCTGTCGGGTCCCGAGGGCCGGGAGCGGGCGCGCGAGGCGCTGGCGCAGGTCGGCCTGGCCGATCGCGCCAACGAATGGCCGGCGCGGCTGTCCGGCGGCCAGCGGCAGCGGGTCGCGCTGGCGCGGGCGCTGGTGCATGCGCCGCGGCTGTTGCTGCTGGACGAGCCGCTGGGCGCGCTGGACGCGCTGACGCGCATCGACATGCAGCGGCTGATCGAGACGCTGTGGGCGCGGCATCGCTTCACCGCGCTGCTGGTGACGCACGACGTGGCGGAGGCGGTGGCGCTGGCCGACCGCGTGCTGCTGATCGAGGACGGACGCCTGGCGCTGGACCTGCGGGTGGATCTGCCGCGCCCGCGCCGACGCGACGCGGCGTTCGCGGCGCTGGAGCAGCGCTTGCTCGACCGCGTGCTGAGCGCGCCCGAGCGGGAGGCGCTGGAGACGCGCGACGGGGCGGGGCACTGGCAGGTGCCGGTGCCCGCGCCGATGTTGCGCTGGGCGGTGTAGCCGCCCGTACCGAGTGTTGCGCGGGCCTTCGACGGGGAGGGGCTGGGGGGCTCTCAACCGCCGAAGGCCTTGCGCAGCCGTTCGCCGGCGAAGGCTTGCGCGTTGCGCGCCTTCTCGACGACGGCGGCCGTGCCGAAGAACTCGTGGGTGACGCCCTCGTAGTCGCGGCGCTCGACGAGGACATCGGCCTTCTTCAAGGCGTCCTCCATCTTGGCGCTGTCGGAGCGCAGCGGGTCGACGCGCGCGCTGATCAGCGTGACCGGCGGCAGCCCGGCGAGCCTGGCGTCGATCAGGTTCAGCCGCCAGTCCTTGAGCTGGTCCTTGTTGTCGAGGAGCTTGTCGATGAACCACTCGACCATCGCGCGGTTGAGCGGCTGCGCGACGGCGTTCTCGAGGTAGGACTCGGTGTTCAGGCTGGACTGCGTGACCGGGTAGATCGCGAGCACGTGGGCGGGCTTCTGCAGCCCGGCGTCGCGCGCCGCGATCGCGGTGGCCAGCGCGAGGTTGCCGCCGGCGCTTTCGCCGGCCAGCGCGACGCGGCTGGCGTCGCCCTTGAAGCGCGCGGCGTTCGCGATGGTCCAGCGGTAGGCGGCGAGCGCGTCGTCCCAGGCGGCGGGGAACTTGGCTTCGGGCGCGCGGCGGTAGTCGACGGAGACGACGACGGCCTGCGCCTGCTTGGCCAGGGCGCGGGCGCTGGCGTCGTAGACCTGCTTGTCGGCGATCACCCAGCCGCCGCCGTGGAAGTAGACGACGACGGGGAAGGGCCCCGGGCCGTCCGGCGTGAAGAAGCGCGCGGGCAGCACGCCGGCGGCGCCTTGCGCGGTGCCGTCGACGCTGGTGACGCCGGGGACGAGTTGTGCCGGATCGGTGCTCCGGTTGTTCTGGCGCAGCAGCGCGTTGACGGCGTCGGCGATGGTCGGGTTGGCGCGCGCGGCCGGCACGTCGATCTTCTCGATCGCCTTGGGCTTCAGACCCTCGTGCGCCTTCAGCAGCGCGAGCATGTCGCCGTCCAGCCGGATCTGGCCCATGCCCTTGGCGATGGCGGTCTTGAACTTGCTGGGCTGCTCGTTGCCGGTGCCCTTGCCGGTGTCGTCGGCGGCACGGGCCAGGGGCAGCGCGAGCAGCAACGCGCTCAGCGCGGCGATGGGAAGGGAATGGCGCATGGCGGCGTCCTTGTCGGAGTGGAGCGGCATCGGGAGATGCTCAGCGGGTGCGTGAGCAAGGGGGATGCCCGAACGCGGCTGTCACGGGATTCGGATGGCCCGCGCCTTCCGACTTGACGTATCGTCGCGACGGCGCGTCGACAGGCGACGCCGATAACAACGAGCCGGAGTCACCGGCACCCAGGGAGGATCCACCGCCGCGCGTCGCGCACCTACGAGGGCGCGGCGTGCCGCATGGCCGTTCCGGGGCCGGGGACGCAGGCGCGTCCCGCTCACCTCAACCGGAACCGATCCCATGCCCTTGCATCGTCCCTTCCTCCGCTGCGCCGCGCTGGCGCTGCTCGTCGTCGTCCAGGCCGCGTCGGCCGCGCCCCAGTGGTGCACCGGCAAGGCCCAACGCGTGCTCCAGGACAAGGACGGCACCGTCCACCTCTACACGTCCTACCGCAACGACTGGACCCAGATCTGCAACTCCGAGGTCGCCTGGAACGGCGTCACGCCGTCGATCTGCAAGAGCTGGCTCGCCACCGCGAAGGCCGCCGTGGCCGCCGGCCTGACCGTCACCGTGCAGTACCCGGAGGCGCCCGCTTGCCATCAGCTGCCGGCCTACGGCGCCGCGCCCGGACCCAGCTACATCATGCTGGTGACGCCCGGTCTGGAATGACCCCGCGCGGCCTCAGCGCCGCGCCTTCGCTTCCAGCATGAAGTACGCCACCGCCGCGACGCTGAGCGGCGCGAGGTAGTACAGCGCGCGGTACGCGATCAGCGCGGCCAGCACCTGGCCGTGGCCCAGCACCGGGCCGAGGAAGGCGACGAACACGCCTTCCAGCACGCCCAGCCCCGCCGGCACATGCGTCACCACGCCGGCCACCGCCGCCACCAGCAGCACGGCCAGCGTGTGGCCGTAGTCCGTGCCGCGTTGCAGCAGCACCCACAGCACCGCGCCCATCGTCAGCCAGTTGGCCGCCGAGATGACCAACTGCATCAGCGCGATGCGCAGGCTCGGCACGAAGAAGTCGTGGCCGCGCAGCGTGAACTCGCGCCGCGTCGAGAACGCGCACAGCGCCAGGTAGGCCGCCACCAGCACCCACATCAGCCCGCCGAGTCCGCGCAGCGCCGCGCCGCCGATCTTCCAGTCGGCCGGCGGCGCCAGCCATCCGAACAGGAACAGCCCGCCCGCCAGCAGCCCGTAGCCGAGCCAGTTCGACGCCATGCTCAGCGCGAGCACCTGCGCCGGCACCGGATGCTTCAGGCCCTCGCGCGCGTACAGCCGCAGCCGCATCGCGATGCCCCCGACCAGCGAGCCCAGGTTCAGGTTGAACGCGTAGCTGACGAAGGTGATCAGCATCACCCGCCGCGTCGGCACCGCGTGATGCGTCCAGCGCTTGCCGATCAGGTCGTAGCCGCTGTAGATCAGGTGGCTGAGCAGGCACAGCGCCGCGCCGCCCGCCAGCACGCCCACGGGCAGTTGCCGCAAGGCCGCGCCGACCTCGTCCCAATCGACCTTGTGCGCGGCCCAGGCCAGCAGCGCGACCACCGCGACCGCGAAGACGCCGCTCAGCCAGCGGCCCCAGCGGCGGCGGCCGTCCCGGCGGGCGGCGTCGCCGTCGCGCGCGGCGCTCACTCCGCGGTTTCCTTGCTCAAGCGCTTGTCGGCGTGCCATTGCCAGGCCTCCGCGGGCGCCGTCGGCGGCGCGCTGACCACCACCGGCGTCTGCGCCGCCGGCATCAGCGGCTGCGCCTGGCGCGGCAGCCGTGCCAGCCAGCGCGGGAAGTGACGCAGCACGTGGAAGACCAAGGCCCCCACGCCCAGCCGCCACCACCAGCGCTGCGCGGCCGTCTCCTCGAGCGTCAGCTGCCGGCAGCGGTCGCGCATCAGCGGCTGGAGCTTCTCGCGCATCGCGCGGTTGAAGGCGCGGTCCTCGACGATCAGGTTGGCCTCCAGGTTCAGCGACAGGCTCAGCGGATCGAGGTTGCTCGATCCCACCGTCGCCCAGGCGTCGTCCACCAGCGCCACCTTGCCGTGCATCGGGCGCTCGCAGTACTCGTGGATCTGCACGCCCGCGCGCATCAACTGGCCGTAGACCATGCGCGCCGCCCAGCGCGCCCAGGCGATGTCGGGCTGGCCCTGCAGGATCAGCCGCACCGTGACGCCGCGCCGCGCCGCACGCTGCAGGCTGCGCAGCAGCAGGAAGCCGGGGAAGAAATAGGCGTTGGCGATGATCACCTCATGCCGCGCCGCATGCAGCGCCAGGCGGTACATGCGTTCGATGTCGTCGCGGTGCCGATGGTTGTCGCGCGTGACGACCACCGCCTTCGCATGTCCGGCGGGCGAGGGCGTGTCGTTGACGCCGGCGGCGTCCGGCGCCGCCGCGGTTCCGCGTCCCGCCCACCAGCGGCGGTGCGAGGTCGCCGCGGCGATCGGCGTCTTCGCCGGCGCCGCGTCCACCGTCGCGGTGGCGAGGATCTCGCGCGCCGTGCGCCGCAGCTGCGCGACCACCGGGCCGCGCACGCGCACCGCGTAGTCCTGCTTGGCCTCGGGGCCGAAGTCGATCAGGTGGTCGGCCGAGAAGTTGATCCCGCCGATGAAGCCCGTCCCGCCGTCGACGACGACGATCTTGCGATGCAGCCGTCGGAACGGCCGCAGCCGCCGCGACAGCTTGGGCGGCGGATCGAAGACATGCAGCCGCACGCCCGCGTCGGTGAGCCCGCTCACGAAATCCGCCGACAGCGTCGGCGAGCCGAAGCCGTCCACCGTCATGTCGACGCGCACGCCGCGCCGCGCCGCGGCGATCAGCACCTCGCGTAGCGCCATGCCGATCTTGTCCTCGAAGAGGATGAAGGTCTCGACCAGCACCTCGTGCCGCGCGGACTCGATCGCGTCGAAGACGGCGGGGAAGAACTCCTCGCCGTTCTCCAGCAGCTCGATGCGGTTGCCCGCGGTCCAGTGAGGTCGCTTCACAGCCGGATCTCCGCCGCCAGCGGCGCATGGTCCGACAGGTGCGACCAGGGCCGGCGCGGCAGCACGATCGGATGCTGCACCGACGCGCCGCGCACGTAGATGCGGTCCAGCGCCAGCAGCGGGAAACGCGACGGGAAGGTCCGCGCCGCCGCGCCGTAGGCCTTCACGAAGACCTCGCCCAGCCCCGCGCAACGGCTCAGCATCCGGTGCGCGCGCTGGCGCCAGTCGTTGAAGTCGCCGGCGACGATCACCGGGTCCTCCGGCGGCAGGCTGTCGATCAGCTGGCACAGGCGCTCGACCTGGCGCTGGCGATGCGATTCGCGCAGGCCCAGGTGCACGCAGATCGCATGCAACTGGCGGCCGTCCGCGAGCTGGAGCACGCTGTGCAGCAGGCCGCGGCGCTCCGGGCCCTCCATCGAGACGTCGTGGTTGGTGTGATGCGCGATCGCGAACTTCGACAGCAACGCGTTGCCGTGATGCCCCTGCGGATAGACCGCGTTGCGGCCGTACGCGAAGTCGCTCCAGAGGCTGTCCGCCAGGAACTCGTAGTGGGGCGCCTGCGGCCAGGTGGGGATGCGGGCCGCGTGCAACTCGTGTTCGCCGAGCACTTCCTGCAGGAAGACGATGTCCGCCGATACGGCCCGGACCGCTTCACGCAACTCGTGCAGGATGAAGCGGCGATTGAAGAAGCCGAAGCCCTTGTGCAGATTGACGGTGAGGACGGTGACCTTCATGGCTTGCCGGTGTGGCAAGCCGGATGCCCGTCACCGGGTCACAGGTCGTCGGACTTGAGCATCATGGGGCCGATGCACAGGACCCCGAAGGTGAGCGCGAACGCGCCCACGAGAATCGCGCCGATCAGTTCAAGCATGGGGTGCTCCTGCTGACGGTGCCGCGTCGCGGCGGGCTCCCGACGCGAGGCCTGCGGGCCTCGAAGTGCCGGGGGGGAGCGATCGATACTAGACCTGTCCCCGGGCCCGCCGCAATCGCGGCTGGCGGTGTCCGACCGCCGATTCAGGGGATTCCACACCCCCGTTTGCGCATTCGTGCCGGACGTGCTCGGCAGGCGGTCAGTCGTCGCCGCCCTGGCGTACGCGTGCGCGTTGCGCCTCGTCGTCCATCAGCTCGAACCACATCGCGTTCAGCACGGCGAAGCCCGCCGCCAGCGGCAGGCCCAGGAGCCAGGCGAAGTACCACATGAGGTGTTCCTTTCAAGTCGTTGAACGGGAACGGGAAATGCCGTTCCCTTCGAAGTCGTCGGCAAATCGGTCAATAGGCGTGGTCGCCGTGCGTGATGTCGCGCGGCCGGACCTTGCCCCAGATGACGCTGTACACCCAGGCCGTGTAGGCCAGGATGATCGGCACGAAGATCACGGCGCACACCAGCATGATGAACAGGGTCAGGTGGCTGGACGACGCGTCCCAGACCGTCAGCGCCGAGGGCAGGTGGGTCGACGACGGCACGATGAACGGGAACATCGACGCGCCCACGCTCAGGATGATCCCGGCGATCGACAGCCCGCTGACGATCACCGTCGGGCCGCCCCAGCGCGCGCGCAAGCCCAGCAAGGCCAGTAGCGCGCCGGCGAAGCCGAGCACCGGCGCCGCGATCGTCCACGGGTGGTTGGCGTAGTTGCTGAGCCAGCCGCCGGCGATGCCGGCCTGCACCGTCTTCATCAGCGGATTCGACGGCCCGTTGCCCGCATGCGGGCTGGTCCACGCGTAACCGCCGACGAGCTGCCACAGCAGCACGCCGGCCAGGGCATACAGCACGATCGTCGCCAGCGCGGCCGCGCTCGCGAAGCCGCGCGCGCGCTCGGCGACGGCGCCTTCGGTGCGGGTCGTCAGCCAGGCGCCGCCGTGCATCACCAGCATCGCCACCGACACCAGGCCGCACAGGATCGCGAACGGGTTCAGCAGCGCGAGGAACGAGCCCTCGTAGATCATGCGCATGTCGGGCGTGAAGTGGTAGGGCACGCCCTGCAGCACGTTGCCGATGGCGACGCCGAAGATCAGCGACGGCACGAAACCGCCGATGAACAGGCACCAGTCCCAGGTCGAGCGCCAGGCCGGGCTGTCCTTCTTGCTGCGGTACTTGAAGCCGACCGGCCGCAGGATCAGCGCGAACAGCGCCGCGAACATCGCCAGGTAGAAGCCCGAGAACGACATCGCGTAGATGTGGGGCCAGGCCGCGAAGATCGCGCCGCCGCCCAGCACCAGCCAGACCTGGTTGCCTTCCCAGATCGGGCCGATGGTGTTGATGACGACGCGGCGCTCGACGTCCTCGCGCGCGACGAAGGGCAGCAGCGTGCCCACGCCCAGGTCGAAGCCGTCGGTGACGGCGAAGCCGATCAGCAGCACGCCGAGCAGCAGCCACCAGATGACGCGCAGCACGTCGTAGTCCAGCAGGGTGTGAAGGATCATGTGTTTCTCCTCATGCCTTGTTCATGCGTTCTTCAGGCCGCGCGGACCTTGCCCACCAGCGGCACGTCCGGCGTGGCGGACGGCGCGGGCTCGTCCTGCGGGCCCTTGCGGATCGCCGCGAGCATCAGCTTCATCTCCACCACGATCAGCACGGTGTAGATCGCCACGAAGCCCAGCAGCGTGAACAGCACCGTCTCGATGCCCAGGTGCGACACCGCCACCGCCGTCGGCAGCACGCCTTCGACGGCCCAGGGCTGGCGACCGAGCTCGGCCACGATCCAGCCGCATTCCGCGGCGATCCACGGCAGCGGGATCGACCACACCGCGACCTTCAGCAGCCAGCGGTGCTTGTCCAGCGTCCGGCGCGCCGACAGCACGAAGAACACGCCGGTCAGCAGGATGAAGAACATGCCCAGGCCGACCATGATCCGGAACGACCAGTACAGCGGCGCGACCTGCGGCACCGTGTCCCACGCGGCCTTCTGGACCTGCGCGTCGGTGGCTTGGCGCGGGTCGTCGACGTAGCGCTTGAGCAGCAGCGCGTAGCCCAGCGACGGGCTCTGCGCGTCGAAGGCCGTGGACAGCTCGGCGGGCACGGCGGTGCCCGGCGGCAGCGCGCGGATCTTCTCCAGCGTGTCGTAGGCCTGCTGGCCCTCGCGGATGCGGCGCTCGGCCAGCTTCACCAGGTCCAGGATGCCGGGGATCTGCTCGGTCAGCGAGCGCGTGCCGATCAGGCCCATCACCCACGGGATCTGGATCGCGTAGTGGGTCTCGCGCGCGTCCTGGTCGGGCAGGCCGAAGGCGGTGAAGGCCGCGGGCGCGGGTTCGGTGTGCCACATCGCCTCGATCGCGGCGAGCTTCATCTTCTGGTGCTCGGAGGACAGGTAGCCGCTCTCGTCGCCGAGCACGACCACCGACAGCGCCGAGGCCAGGCCGAAGGACGCGGCCGCCGTCATCGAACGCCTGGCCAGGTCGACGTGCCGGCCCTTGAGCAGGTACCACGCCGACACGCCCAGCACGAACAGCGCCGCCACCACGTAGCCCGCCGACACGGTGTGCACGAACTTGGCCTGCGCGACCGGGTTGAACAGCACCTCGGCGAAGTTGGTGACCTCCATGCGCATCGTCTGCGGATTGAGCTTCGCGCCGACCGGGTTCTGCATCCAGCCGTTGGCGATCAGGATCCACAGCGCCGAGAAGTTGGTGCCCAGCGCCGTCAGCCAGGTCACGATGCAGTGCGCGCGGCGCGACATCCGTTCCCAGCCGAAGAAGAACATGCCGACGAAGGTCGCCTCCAGGAAGAAGGCCATCAGGCCCTCGATCGCCAGCGGCGCGCCGAAGATGTCGCCGACATAGTGGCTGTAGTAGCTCCAGTTCATGCCGAACTGGAACTCCATCACGATGCCGGTGGACACGCCCAGCGCGAAATTGATGCCGAACAGCACGCCCCAGAACTTAGTCATCTGTTTCCAGATGGGCCGGCCCGTCATCACGTAGACCGTCTCCATGATGGCCAGGATGATGGACAGGCCGAGCGTGAGCGGCACGAACAGGAAGTGGTACAGGGCGGTCATCGCGAACTGCAGTCGCGAGAGACCGACGACGTCGAGCTCCATGGTGGGTTCCTCCTGAGGATGTTGTGGTTGATGTGGGGAAGATCAGGCGGTGCCTGCGACGGAAATGAAGGGACGGTCGCCGCGCAGCGCGTGCAGCGCGCGGTCGAAGTCGGGCGTGCCGCGGCGCAGGTCGGCGACCAGGCGCCCGTGCGAGAGCACCAGTAGTCGGTCGGCGAGCGCGGCCTCGCGGCGCAAATGGGTGGCGATCAGCAGCGTGCGGTCGCCGGCCTGTGCGGCCAGGCGGGCCAGCACGTCGCGCGCGGTGTCGGCGTCGAGCGATTCGGTCGGTTCGTCGAGCAGCCACAGCCGGGTCGGGCGCAGCAGCAAGCGGGCCAGCGCGAGTCGCCGCGCCTGGCCGCCCGACAAACCCAGGCCGCCTTCGCCCAGTGGGGTGTCCAGTCCGCGGGCCAGCCGATCGACCTCGGCCTGGAGGCCCGCGGCGCGCAGGACCGCGCGCAGCCGGTCGTCGGGGGCGGCGGGGTCGGCCAGGCGCAGGTTGTCCGCCAGGCTGTCCTGGAACAGCTCGACGCGCTGCGTCAGCCACGAGGCTGCCGGCGCGCGCACCGTGCCGGCGAGCGGGGCGAGCTCGCCCGCGATCAGCGACAGCAGCGTCGACTTGCCCGAGCCGCTCGGGCCGATGACGGCGACACGCTCGCCTCGGTGCAGGCGCAGGTCGAGCGCCTGCAGCGCGTAGCCGCTCGCGCCGTCATGCGCGGCGCGCACGCCGGTCAGCGCGACGGCATCGTCGGCTTCGGCGGGTAGCACCGGCGCGGGCTCGGGCGCCTCGCGCAGGACCGGCGCCAGGCGGCGCGCGGCGAGGGCGCCGCGGCCCGCTTCGATCGCGCCGCGGCGCAGCGCGGCGAAGGGCTCCATCGCGGCCAGCGCCACCAGCAGCGCGAGCGCCGCGGCGGGCGCGTCGATGCGGCCGCGCTCCACCAGCGCGCCGGCGGCCAGCAGCACCGCGGCCAGCGTCAGGCTGCCGGCGATCGAGAAGGTCGCGCCGGCGCGCGCCTCGAGCCGCTGCAGCGCGCGGTCCGCGCGGGCCAGGCGGGCGTCCGTGGCGCGCAGCGCGTCGCACTGGGCGCGCAGCCGGCCGGCCATCGCGAGGTCGGTCTGGCCGGCGACCAGGTCCACGGCCTGCTCGCGCAGCCGTTCGAGCGCGGCGGCGCGGCGCAGCGCCAGGGGCCGGGCGCGTCGCGCGACGCGGCGCGTCACGCCCAGGCCGACGAGCATCAGCCACACGGCGATCGCGAGGCCCAGCGCTGCATCGAGCGCGCCGAGCACCACGCCCGCGAGCAGCGCGGCGCCCGCCGCCGCGGCGACCGGCACGCCCACGCGCAGGTAGAGGGATTCGAGCGCGTCGATGTCGGCGGTCAGCCGGAACAGCAGCCGCGCCGGACGGCGCAGCAGCCGCCGCGCGGCGCCGGGACGGGCCCAGCCTCGGAACAGCCGCTCGCGCAACGCGGCCAGCGCGGCCAGCGTCGCGTCGTGCGTGATCACGCGTTCGCCGTAGCGGCCGGCGGTGCGCGCGAGCGCGAGCAGGCGCACGCCGGCGCTCGGCGCGAAGACATTGAACGCGAGCGCGCCGGCGGTCAGCCCGGCCAGGCCGGCCGCGGTGATGAACCAGCCCGACAGGCCCAGCAGCGCGATGCCGGCCAGCACCGTCAACACCGCGAGCAGCGCGCCCAGCAGCAGGCGGCGCCCGGCGGTGGCGAGGAACAGGCGCGCGATCGTCGTCGATCCGGTGTCGCGGCGGGTCATGCGGGGCTCCCTTCGCGCCGGGGAGCGTCCGGGGCGGACAAGGCGGCGAGGCGGTTGGCGGACGGGTCGCCGGGCGCAGAGGCGATCGCTTGGGCGAGCGATGGGGCGAGCGATGGGGCGGGCGATGGGGCGGGCGATGGGTCGGGCCACGAGACGGGCTCCGTCTCCGAGTGGTCCGATGGCGCTGAGGTGTGCGAAGCAGCCACCGGCAGCAGCGCGATCGACCGGTCCAGGCGGGCGATCAGTGCGGGGTCGTGGGTGGCGACGATCAGCGTGCGACCCCGCGCGAGCCGCAGCAGCGCGTCGATGACCGAGGCGGCGGTGGCCGGATCGAGGTGCGCGGTCGGTTCGTCCACCAGCAGCAGCGTCGCGCCGGGATGCGCGGCCGCGCGGGCCAGCGCCAGCCGCACCTGCTCGCCGCCGGACAGGCCGCCGCCTTGCTCGCCGAGCGTGCCTTCCGGCAACGCGTTGGCCACGCCGTCGAGCGCCGCGATCGCGAGGGCCTCGACGATGTCGGCGCGGCGCACGCCGGGACGGTCCAGGCCGACGTTGCGATGCACCGGTCCGGCGAAGACGTGCGGCCGCTGTCCGATCCAGGCAATGCTCTGGCGCAGCGCGTCGGCCTGCGCGTCGTCGAGTCGGACGCCGTCGAACCGGATCTCGCCGGCGGAGGCGGGCAGCAGGCCCGCGATCAGCGCCAGCAGCGTCGACTTGCCGGCGCCGCTGGGGCCGACCAGCGCGACATGCTCGCCAGCGCGGACATGCAGCGAGAAGCCGTCGAACACCGGCGCCTCGTGGCCATGCGCGAAGGCCAGGTCCCGCACGAGGATGCCGGTGCCGCCCGGTCGCGCGGTGGGGAGGTCCTCGGTGTCGGGCCCCGTCGAGGCGCTCGCCGTGCCGGCGGGGTGGGCGGCGCGCGCGGTCCTGGCGATGTCAGGCGCAGTCAACGTGCCGACCAGCGGCATCCCGGTCTCGCGATACCGCGCCAGCAGCGTGAGCGCCGCTTCCCCGGCCGCCTTGTCGTGCCACACCGCGGCGAGCTCGCGCATCGGCTCGAAGAACGCCGGCGCCAGCATCAGGATGAACAGGCCTTCCCCCAGGCTCAGCCGGCCGCCCCAGGCGCCGGTGCCGCTCAAGGGACCCAGCAGGTGAAAGCCGATGTAGACCGCCACCAGCGCGACCGCCAGCGCCGAGAACAGTTCCAGCGCCGCCGACGACAGGAAGGCGATGCGCAGCACGCGCATCGCGCGCTCGCGCAGCGACTCGGCCGAGCCGCGCAGCCGACGCGCGGTGGCGTCGACGGCATCGAGCGACCGGATCGTCGACAACCCGCGCAGCCGGTCGAGCAGGAACGCGTTCATCTGGCCGAGCTCGACCAGATGGGCCTCGCTCGCCGCCTGCGCGCGCCAGCCGATCAGCGCCATGAACACCGGGATCAGCGGCATCGCCACCACCAGGATCAGCGCCGCGGTCCACGACAGGCCGGCGACCGCGACGGCGATCAGCGGCGGCACCAGCATCACCCGCCAGCGCGCGCTGCGATGCCGCGCGAGCCAGGGGACGAGCGCTTCGGCCTGTTCGGCGATCAGGCTGGCGGCCAGGCCCGAGGCGGGGCGGTCGCGATCCAGCGGCGAACGGCGGGCGAAGGTCTCGGCCGTGTCGGCGCGCAGCGTGGACAGGAAGTCCCGGGCACGCGCGAAGACGCGTTGCGCGCCCCAGCTGTCCAGCCAGGCGCGCAGCACGCCGGCGATGACGAGGCCGAGCGCCGGCATCAGCACCGCGCGCAGGCCGCCGCCGTCGGCGAGCCGCTGCACCGCGAACGCGCCCAGCGCGGCCTGCGGGATCCACAGCAGCGAGGCCAGGGCCTGGGCGACGGCACCCGGTCCCATGCCGGGCTGATGAATGGGCGCCGCGCCGGCTTGAGGGGCGGGGGTGGATGACGTGTTCATTGGTCGGCCTCTCCACGGCCGGAGGGCCGCAAAGGGGAAGGAGTGGGGACCTGGGTCTGGGGAGCGCGCCCCGGGGGACGGGTGGGGCGCTGCGCCTCGGTGACGGATCGCGGGGGAGATCGCGGAATCGGGTTTCGGGCGGTTGGCGGCGATTCTGTTCGAAAAGCGATCACGAATCTGTATCCGTTGAGGGGCTGGTCAGGGGCGTGGAGAAACGGCCACACCTGAGTTCCGAGCAGCCTGGAAAAGCTGCTAGGCATTCTCGAAGTCGATCGGCAACGGGTGGCCGGCGCCATGCCGGTTCGGTCAATCGCGGCGGGAAGCGCTGTGCGCTCTGAGCGCGAACGGCCCCCGCGACCTTCTCGAGGGTCGAGGGGGCTCGGCCTGCCGTCGTCCCGACGGCTCCTTGGCGTTGCGCGGTACCCGCTACGGCGCGCGTGGATCGCGACGACGCGCCCGCTTGGCGATCACCGCGCCCGGACGATGCCCCGGTAGAGCAGGGCGGTCGCGGCCAGGCCGATCGCGGCGGCGCCGCTCATCCACAGGGCCGGCGCGGCCTTGTTGCCGGTGTGCTCGATCAGCCAGGTGGACACCAGCGGCGTGAAGCCGCCGAACAGGGCCGTGGCCAGGCTGTAGGCCAGCGAGAACCCGGTGGTGCGGACGTCCATCGGCATGATCTCGGTGAGCGCGACGATGGTGGCGGCGTTGTAGCTGGCGTAGAGGAAGGACAGCCACAGCTCCACGCCCAGCATGCGCTCGAAGGACGGCGCCTGGACCAGCCAGGACATCGCCGGATACGCGGTCAGCAGCGTGAGCAGGCTGAAGGTCACCAGCAGCGGCCAGCGGCCGATGCGGTCGGACACCGCGCCCATCACCGGCAGCCACACGAAGTTGGACAGGCCGACGCAGAAGGTCACCAGCAGCGCGCTGGTGGCCGACAGGTGCAGGACGGACTTGCCGAAGGTCGGCGTGTAGACGGTGATCAGGTAGAACGAGACCGTGGTCATCACCACCAGCATCATCCCCGCGCCGACCAGCGCCCAGTTGCGCAGCATGGAGGCGACGATCTCGCCGAGGGACGGATGGCGCTTGCGCGCGAGGAAGGCGTCGGTCTCCGCCAGCGAGCGGCGGATCTGGAACACGAACGGCAGGATCAGCGAGCCGATGAAGAAAGGGATGCGCCAGGCCCAGTCGCTGATCTGCGCGCTGGAGAACCACTGGCCGATGCCGTAGCCGAGCGCGGCCGCGACCATGATGGCGGCCTGCTGGCTGGCGGACTGCCAGCTCACGTAGAAGCCCTTGCGGCCGGGCGTGGCCATCTCCGCCAGGTAGACGGACACGCCGCCGAGCTCCACGCCGGCGGAGAAGCCCTGCAGCAGGCGGCCGGCCAGCACGAGCGCCGGCGCGAGCACGCCGATGGACGCGTAGGACGGCGTGAACGCGATCAGCACGGTGCCGCACGCCATGATGGCCAGCGTCAGGATGAGGCCCTTGCGGCGGCCGATCCGGTCGATGTAGGCGCCCAGGACGATGGCGCCCAGCGGGCGCATCAGGAACCCCGCGCCGAAGGTGACGAAGGTGAGCATCAGCGACACGTACTCGCTGTCGCTCGGGAAGAAGGTCTGGGCGATGTAGGTGGCGTAGAAGCCGTAGAGGAAGAAGTCGAACATCTCCAGGAAGTTGCCGCTGGTGACGCGCAACACCGCGCCGAGGGCGGCTCGGCGGGGCATGCGGGGCGGCGGGAGGGGCGTGGTCGACGCGGCGATCGGGGTCATGGCTGTCTCCGGGAACGGCATTTTTCTTGGCGGCGATGATGCTTTCGGGGCAGCATTGCGGGAAGTGCAAAGAACGGAATGATTGATGCGCCATGAGAATCAATTTCGACCTGGGTGAACTGGCGGCCTTCGTGGCGGTGGCCGAGCGGATGAGCTTCCGGGCGGCGTCGGAGGCGCTCTTCATCTCGCCCTCGGCGCTGAGCCGGCGCATCGACCGCATCGAGGAGGCGCTGGGCGTGCGGCTCTTCGACCGCACGACGCGCCGGGTCAGCCTGACCGAGGACGGCGAGCAGTTCCTGGTCCACGCGGGCGAGGCGCTCGCGTCGCTGCAGAACGCGATCGCCGACGTCGGGGACCGGGCGGAGCGCCGCGCCGGGCTGGTGACGGTGGCCTGCATCCCGTCGGTGGCGAATCACCTGCTGCCGGCGGTGCTGGCGCGGTTCGCGGCGCTGCATCCGGACACGCGGATCAAGATGCTGGACCACAGCGCGCCGATGGTGCTGAAGGCGGTGGTGGAGAAGCAGGCCGACTTCGGCGTGAACTTCCTGGGCGCGCAGGAGCCGTCGATCGACTTCGCGGCCATCGTGAAGGAGCGCTACGTGCTCGCGGTGCCGGCCCGGCATCCGTTGGCGGCGCTGCGGTCGATCGGATGGGAGGAGTTCGTCGGGGAGCGGTTCATCTCGCTGGCGGCGGACAGCGGGAACCGGATGCTGCTGGACAACGCCGTCGCGCAGGCGAAGGCGAGGCCGGCGACGCATGTCGAGGTGAACCACGTCGAAGGCGCGCTCGCGCTGGTGCGGGCGGGATTGGGCGTCAGCGCGATCCCGCGGCTGGCGTTGGCGGGGACCGCATCGAAGGAGTTGGTCGGCGTGCCGCTGACCCGGCCGCAGGTGAGCCGCACGCTGGGACTGATCACGCGCAAGGGGCACCGGTTGTCGGCGCGGGCCGAGGTGCTCGCCAGGCTGCTGGTGCAGGCGTTGAAGCAGGCAGGCGTGGTGCAGGAGGCGGCGCCTCCGGTGGGCCGGAAACGCGCCTCGGCTTGATGCGCGTGATGGGCCTGATGCGCCTGATGCGCCTGATGCGCCTGATGCGCATGGCGCAATGATTGTGCGGAACGTTGCACTGGACGCATGAAGAGGGCCTCCGCAAGATGACGGCATCTTGTTTCAGGACCGTCCCATGCGCAGCAAGCCTTCCCTCCGCCGCCGTCTCGTTGTCGCCGCCGCGCTGATCGGCGCGCTCGGCGTCGTACCGTCGGCGCGCGCCGCCGATCGCATCGTCGCGGTGTCGTCAGGCGGCTTCGCCGAGGCCTTCAAGACGCTCGCCGCCCGCTACGAGAAGGACGCGTCCGCCGTGACGGTGGATCGGCAGTTCGGCCCGTCCATGGGCGAGACGCCCCAGGCGATCCCGGCACGGCTCGCGCGCGGGGAAGCGCTGGACGTGGTGATCATGGTGGGGCCGGCCTTGGACAAGCTGATCGCCCAAGGGCTGGTGGACGGGGCGACGAAGGTGGTCCTCGCCGATTCCTACATCGCCTGCGCGGTGCCGGCCGGTGAGCCGGCGCCAGACCTCGACACGGTCGAGCAGGTCAAGGCCGCTTTCCTGAACGCGCCGTCCGTCGCGTGGTCGGACAGCGCGAGCGGGGAGTACATCCAGCACGTGCTGCTGAAGCGGCTGGGGATCGAGTCGCAGGTGAAGGCGAAGGGGCGGCAGATTCCCGCGACGCCGGTGGGCGAGATCGTGGCGTCACGCCAGGCTGCCTTCGGCTGCCAGCAGCGCAGCGAGCTGCAGCCGGTGGAGGGCATCCGCATCGTCGGCGAACTGCCAAGCGAGATCCAGAAGGTGACGCCGTACGCGGCGGGTGTCGTGACGAGCACCCGGTACCCGGTCCAGGCGGCGGCGTTCATTCGCTACCTGGCTTCGACCGGGAGCGCCGACGCGCTGAGGCAAAGCGGCTTGCATCCCACGGCGAGGTGAGGGCGGGGGGCTTCCGCGGCGCAGCCGCCGGCCCCATAACCCCAGAAGCGGAGCCACAAAGACGAAGGCCTCAGAGGTCACCCTCTGAGGCCTGAATCTGTTGGTGGAGAGGAGGAGGATCGAACTCCCGACCTTCGCATTGCGAACGCGACGCTCTCCCAGCTGAGCTACCCCCCCAACGAAGACTCGGACTATAGCAGAGATTTTCATGGCGGCCGCGATTTGGATGGAAGTCAATCGCCAATCGCACCCTGGGGCGATGCGGATGCCGGCATCGGCGGGGTGGCTGGTGGCTACCAGCGGCAGCCCTTGTCCCGCGCGGTGTCGCGCACCAGCGGCACCACCGCCAGCAGGCCCTTGTCCGCGTAGGCCTTGCGGCAGTCCTGCTGGCCGGCCCTGCGCATCTCCTCGGCCAGCGGATCCTTTTCCTCGGGAGGCTTCGGGATCGCGGAGATCACGCCGGATGAGTTGCCCCGAGGTCTCATCGGACCGCGCGACGCGTTCAGGTCGAGATTGAGTTTGTTGGGCGCGTTCGGTGGCGTCGAGGCTGGCGTGGCCACGTCATGGCCGATTCGTGCGCCCGCGTCCGGCGCGCCGACACTGGGTTGCGTGGTCGTCGGCGTCGTCGAACCGTCGAGCGAGACACGATTGGCCGGCGTGGGGGTCGGCGACGGCGTTGTCGCCACGCGAGGTTGAGGTGTCGGCGCGGGTGCCGGCGTCGGGGTCGCCGCGGCGGCGGGTGGTGTCGGCGCTGGCGTGGGCGTGGGTGTGGGCGGTGTCGGTGTCGGTGCCGGTGTCGGTGCCGGAGTGGGCGTTGGGGCCGGCGTGGCAGGCGCCACCGTCGGAGCGGGCTGCGGCGGCGTGACGGGTGCCGGCGGCTGTGGGGTGAGCGGCGGCAGTTCCTGCGGCGCCTTCAGTTCCTGCGGAGCCGGAGGTGTCGGGGTGCGTTCGATCGGCGCGCGATCGAGGCGGCGCAGCGTCGTCGGCGTGTCGCTGAGGATCGGCGCGGGGCGCTCCGGCAACTGCAGCGTGGGCGAGGGCGCCTGCAGGGCGTCCGTCGGCACGGCCGGGCGCGCCGGTGTCGCTTCGCGGGACGGGGCGATGCGGGTGGGTGCCACCACGGTGGCCTCTCCCGGCGTGGTGAGCGTCGTGATCGCAGGCGGAGCCTCCGCGGGAGGCGTGGGCGCTGGAGGCGGGGTAGGGGTAGGCGTCGGCGTCGGCGTCGGCGCTGGAGGTGTGGGCGGTGTCGGCGTCGGTGTTGGCGTCGGAGCGGGCGTCGTCGCCGCGGGCGGCGCGCTGCGGTCGGCGGGCGCGTCGCCGGTCAGTTCATCACCGGGCTGTTGCCGCCACTGCCCCTGTCGCGCGGCGCCGGGGGTCTTGCGTTCCTCGGGCGTCGGCGGCTGCTCCCTCACCGTGCCGCCGGCGCGCGGCTGCTTCGCCTCGCCGACCGGTCCGCGCTCGGGCAGCACCGTGGCCGGCTCGCCCGAGCCGGGCTCGAAACGGTCGCCCTGCAGCCGCACGTTCAGCGGGCCCCAGGCGCCTTCGCCCGGCTTGGCGGTGCCGCCCGGCGCGTTGCCCAGCACCAGCACCAGCAGCACATGCAGCAGCGCGGCCAGCAACAGGGCCTGCCCCATCTGGTCGGGGGCGCGGTGCAAGGGAGTCGTGGCGGGATCGAGGACGGCGGACAAGGTGGATCGCGAGGGCTCGCGGCGAACGGCGCCGCGGGGCAGCATAGCCGGGATCGACCGGGCGACGGGTCAGGGCTTGTCTCTGGAACGGGCGGGGCGCCGGCGACGCGGCGCGCGGGCTCAGCTGCCCGCGTTGGCCTGGTTCAGGTCGGCGCGGCGGCCGCCGGTGAAACGCTTGGCCCAGTAGGCCTCGCGCATGTCCTCGACGCGGACGGCGCCGCCCACGCGCGGCGAATGGATGAACTTGCCTTCGCCGACGTAGATGCCGACATGCGAGAACGTCGCGCGCATCGTGTTGAAGAAGACCAGGTCGCCCGGCTTGAGGTCTTCCTTCTTGATCGGGATCAGGCTCGACATCTTGGCCTGCTCGTCGGCGCGGCGCGGCAGCACCAGGCCGACGCTCATCTCGAAGATGTGGCGGGTGAAGCCGCTGCAGTCGAAGCCGTTGCTGACCGAGTTGCCGCCGCGCTTGTACGGCACGCCCAGGAAGTTCATCGCCGACAGCACCAGGTCCGAGGCCTTGTCGCGGACCTGGTTCAGCAGGCCGGGCGAGGCGGTGTCGGGGGCCGTGCCGCCCTGCGCCTGCGCGACGATGCCGCGCTGCTGCAGGAAGCGGGCGACCGAGTCGCTCGCGTTGGCGTTCGCGTTGCCGACGGCCGCGCCCATCAAGGCGGTCGGCGGCAGCGCCGGGGTGGGGGTGGCCGGGGTCGTGTTCGTCGACGGCGTCGTCGCGACCAGCGCCGCGGCGGTGCCGGCGGCGGCGATCGTCGTCGCGGCGGCCACCGGGCCGGCGGGCGAGCGCATCAGGCTCTGGCCGTAGGCGCCCATCATCGTGCCGGCTGGCGGCGCGGCCTCGGCGCGGGTGTCGTTGCGGCTGTCGTTGCGGGATTCGGCCTTGGCGTCCGATTTGACGTCGGCCTTGGCGTCGGCGACCTTGGGGTCAGGCTTTGCCGCGGCGGTCTTGTCGGCGACGGGGGTCTTGTCCTTGTCCGCCTCGGCGGACTTCGCCTTCGCGTCCTTGGCGCCGTTCTTCGACGCGACCGGCTTGGCCGCCTTCGAGGACTTGGCCTGGGCCTTGGGCTCCGCCTTCTTCGCCGCCGGCTTGGCGGCGGCCTTGGCCTGCGCCTTGGGCTTGTCGGTGGTGGACGAGGTCGACTGTTGCGCCCAGCAACTGCCGCTGGCCAGGACGCACATCAGCCCCAGGGCGGCCATGGCGCGCTGGAGCGGTCTGCGTCGGGGAGCGGGGGGGAAGGGGCGAACGGTTCTCATCGTTGTTGGGCGCGGAGACTAGGCACCATCTCCGTACCGGTCAAGCGCGAATGCCCTCGGGGCGGCGCTTGGCTAGGGAAAGTCCGGGCGTGGCCACGAGACCCTTCCCAGGAAAAACCCGGATTGGACCACAGGCCCATGACGGAACGCTGTGAACGAAAGTTTCAGCCAAGCTCCCGGTGCCAGGATGCGTGCGAAATTCGCGCGCCGGGTGGCCCCGCCGCCGAACCCGAACGACAAGGAGATGACGATGACGTCCAGATATGTGGACTTTTACCGGCGCTCGATCGACGACCCGGACAGCTTTTGGACCGAGCAGGCCCGGCTGATCGACTGGGAACGCCCGTTCGACCAGGTCTGCGACGCGAGCCATCCGCCGTTCGCGCGCTGGTTCGTCGGCGGGCGCACGAACCTGTGCCACAACGCGGTCGACCGCCACGCCGCTCGGCGGCCCGCGGATCCGGCGCTGATCTGGGCCTCGAGCGAGGTCGGCCAGGAACGCGTCATCTCGTTCGCCGAGCTCCAGGCCGAGGTCGAGGCGATGGCCGCGATGCTGCGCGAGCAGGGCGTGGGCGTCGGCGACCGCGTGCTGATCTACATGCCCATGATCCCGGAGGCCGCCTTCGCGATGCTGGCCTGCGCGCGGATCGGCGCGATCCATTCGGTGGTCTTCGGCGGCTTCGCCAGCCATGCGCTGGCCAACCGCATCGACGACGCCGAGCCGGTGCTGATCGTCAGCGCCGACGCCGGCAGCCGCAACGGCAAGGTCGTGCCCTACAAGCCGCTGCTGGACGAGGCGATCCGGCTGGCCGCGCACCGGCCGGCGGCCGTGCTGATGGTCGATCGCGGGCTGAGCCCGTTCGAGCGCGTCGAGGGCCGCGACCTCGACTACGCCGCGCTGCGCGCGCGGCTGCTCGGCACGCGCGTCGCCTGCGAGTGGCTGCCGTCGGACGCCATCAGCTACACGCTCTACACCAGCGGCACCACCGGCCGGCCCAAGGGCGTGCAGCGCGACGTCGGCGGCTACGCGGTGGCGCTGGCGGCCAGCATGGCCCACATCTACGACGGCCGCGCCGGCGAGACCTTCTTCTCCACCAGCGACATCGGCTGGGTGGTCGGCCACAGCTACATCGTCTACGGCCCGCTGATTGCCGGCATGGCCACGCTGATGTACGAAGGCACGCCGGTCAGCCCGGACGCGGCGGTCTGGTGGAAGCTGGTCGAGCGGCACCGCGTCACCGTGATGTTCAGCGCGCCGACCGCGGTGCGGGTGCTCAAGAAGCAGGACCCGGCCTGCCTGACGCGGCACGACCTGTCGTCGCTGCGCGCGCTGTTCCTGGCCGGCGAGCCGCTGGACGAGCCGACCGCGCGCTGGATCGCCGACGCCATCGGCAAGCCGGTGATCGACAACTACTGGCAGACCGAGACCGGCTGGCCGATCCTGACGCTGGCGCGCGGCATCGAACCCGCCGAGCCCAAGTTCGGCTCGCCCGGCGTGCCGATGTTCGGCTACCGCGTCCGGCTGCTGGACGAGCGCACCGGCGAGCCGCTGGACGAGCCGCGCCGCAAGGGGCTGCTCGCGATCGAGTTCCCGTTGCCGCCGGGCTGCATGCAGACCGTCTGGCGCGACGACGAGCGCTTCGTGCGCACCTACTGGTCCAGCGTGCCGGGGCGGCAGGTCTACTCGACCTTCGACTGGGCGCTGCGCGACGAGGACGGCTATTACTTCATCCTGGGCCGCAGCGACGACGTCATCAACGTCGCCGGCCACCGGCTGGGCACGCGCGAGATCGAGGAGTGCGTCGCCGGCCACCCGGCGGTGGCCGAGGTGGCGGTGGTGGGCGTGGCCGATGCGCTCAAGGGCCAGGTCGCGATGGCCTTCGCGGTGCTGAAGGACCCGGCGCGCGCGGCCGCGCCGGAAGACGCGCTCGCGCTCGAGGGCGAGATCCTGCGCCGCGTCGACCAGCAGCTCGGCGCGGTGGCGCGGCCGTCGCGGGTGCGCTTCGTGGGGCTGCTGCCCAAGACGCGCTCCGGGAAGCTGCTGCGTCGCGCGATCCAGGCCGTCTGCGAACATCGCGATCCCGGCGACCTGATCACGCTCGACGATCCGGCCGCCCTCCAACAGATCCACGACTTGATGAAGGGGACGTCCTGATGATCCGCCGCATGTTCCGCAAGCACGCGCTGTTCCTGGCCGCGGCCGCGTCGATGGCCGCGCCCGCGCTGGTCCTGGCGGCCGCGCCGGCGACCCGGCTGCCGACCCCGGCCTTCCCGTCCTTCGCCGACGCGAAGGCGGTCGACCGGGCCTGCGACGCCGGGCTGAAGGCGCTCAACCGCGAGGTCGCGCAGCTGGCCAAACGCAAGGTCGACAAGGGCTGGCTCGGCGCCTACGACCTGCTGATCGCCCACCACGAGGACGCGCGTTTCCCGATCGACTTCGTCCAGAACGTGCATGCCGACAAGGCGGTGCGCGACGCCGCGCAGGCCTGCGCGCTGCGCTGGGTCGACTTCCAGACCGCGCTGACGCAGAACGAGCGCGTCTATCGCGGCCTCAAGACCGCGCCGGCCGCCGACGCGATCGACGCCGAGCTCAAGCGCAACGCGCTGGGCCTGTTCGAGGACAGCGGCGTCGGCCTGGACAAGGACAAGCGGGCGCGGGCCAAGCAGATCCTGGACAAGCTCTCCGGGCTGGAGCAGCAGTTCTCGACCGCGATCCGCGACGCCAACATCCGCGTCGCGTTCAGCGTCGAGGAGCTCAAGGGCGTGCCCGAGTCCGTGTGGAAGGACAAGCCGCGCGACGAGCAGGGCCGCGTGCTGCTGGGCGTGGACAACCCGACCTACACCGCGCTGATGCAGACCGCCGAGAGCGGCGCCGCGCGCGAGCGCATCTGGCGCGCCAAGACCAACGAAGGCGGCGAGGGCAACCTCCGGCTGCTGAGCGAGATCATCACGCTGCGCAAGGAGTACGCGGGCCTGTTCGGCTACGACAACTACGTCGACTTCAACCTGCGCCGCCAGATGGCCAAGGACGCCGCGACGGCGACGCGTTTCCTCGGCGAGGTCAAGGGCACCGTCCAGCAGGGCGAACGCGCCGACCTCGAGGACCTGCGCAAGGCCAAGGCCGAGCACCTCGGCACCGCGCTCGACGCGACCACGGTGACGCAGTGGGACGGCGTCTTCTACGCGGAGCGGATCCGCAAGCAGCGCTTCACCGTCGACCAGGAGGCGTTCCGCGCCTACTTCCCGCCGGCCGAGAGCCTGGCGTTCACGCTGCGCGTCGTCGACCGGCTGCTGGGCGTGACCCACACGCAGGTGCGGCTGCCGGGCCTGTGGCATCCGGACGTGAAGGCCTATGTCGTCAGCGACACCGCGACCGGCCAGGCGCTGGGCACGCTGTACGTGGACCCGTTCCCGCGCGACGGCAAGTACAACCACGCGGCCGTCTGGCCGCTGCGCTCGAGCAGCACGCGGCTGGACCGCCATCCGGCCGCGGCGCTGGTGGTCAACCTCGATCGCAACGGGTTGTCGCTGGACGAGCTCGAGACGCTGCTGCATGAACTCGGCCACGCGGTGCACAACAACCTCGCGCGCACCCGCTACGTGTCGCTGGGCCAGTGGGCGGTGATGCACGACTTCGTCGAGGCGCCGTCGCAGATGCTCGAGGACTGGGTCTACGACGCGCGCGTGCTCAAGCTGATGGCCGAGGTCTGCCCGTCGTGCAAGCCGGTGCCGGACGAGCTCGTGGCCAAGGCGCGCGCGGCGCGCGACTTCGCCAAGGGCACCAAGTTCGGCCGCCAGCACCTGTACGCGAGTTATGACCTCGCGCTGCACGGCAAGACCGTCCAGGATCCGCTGGCGCTGTGGTCGAAGATGGAAGGCGACACGCCGCTGGGCCACGTGCCGGGCACGATGTTCCCGTCGCGCTTCGCGCACATCGCCGGCGGCTACGGCGCGGGCTACTACGGCTACCTGTGGAGCCTGGTCGTCGCGATGGACCTGCGCACGCCGTTCGCCGCGGACAAGCTGGACGCTGCCGTCGGCAAGCGCTATCGCGACGCGGTGCTGTCGCGCGGCGCGGAGAAGCCGGCGCCGGAACTGGTGCGCGACTTCCTCGGCCGCGAGTCCAACGCCAACGCGTTCTACGACTATCTGCGCAAGTAGCTCAGCCAGTCCTCGCGGATGAACTGCATCACGGCGTCCTCATGGTGGAAGCCGATGATGCGGTGCGCGGCCTGCTTCACGTCGTCGCTGGCGTTGGCCATCGCGACGGCGTGGTGGGCCGCCTTCAGCATCGTCAGGTCGTTGACCTGGTCGCCGAAGACGACGAGCTCGCGCTCGTGCAGCGCGTAGCGCTGCGCCAGCGTCGCGATCGCCTGGTCCTTGCTGGCGCGGCGGTCGTGCACGTTCAGCCAGGGCCAGCCCGGCATGTAGAGGTCCTCGGCCAGGTGCGTGGTCACCAGGTCGCCGCAGGTGGCGAGGATCTCGGCCTGCAGCGCCTGCAGCGGCTCGGTCTGGCCGACGACCAACAACGTCACCAGCGGATCGCCGAGCTGGTCCTGCAGCCGGTCGACCTGGCGCAGGCGCGGATCGGCGTTGCGCTGGCGCTCGGTGACGAAGCGCTGCTGGCCCTCGTTCTGCACCTCCTGCCAGAACAGCTGGTCGCCCTTGGGGCCGTGCGTGGCGATGAAGGGCATCAGTCCGTGGCGCCGCACCAGCGCGAAGATCGCCTGCCCGAGGGCCGGCTCCATCGCGTTGATGAGCTCATGCCGGCCGGTGCGCAGGTCGCTGATGTAGGCGCCGTTGGACGAGACCACCGGCAGCGAGATCGGCAGCCCCTCGAGGATGCGGGCGATCGACACCACGTGGCGCGCGCTGGCGACGGTGAAGGCCAGGCCTTCGGCGAGCAGTTCGGTGAGGCCGGCGCGGGTCGCGGCGGACAGGCGGGCCTGCGGGTCGAGCAGGGTGCCGTCGAGATCGGAAACGTAGAAGCGCATGGGGGCTGGACAGCATTCGGGCGCCGGAACGGCCGCCGCGACAGGCGCACATCCTACGCCGCCGGGGTTCGATACTTGCCGGATGCCGCCCATGCCTCCTTCCTCGACGACGCCGCTCGACGTGCTCGGCCGCCCGGTCCTCGACGATGCCACCCGCCGCTGGCTGCCCTGGGTCGTCGCGCTGGCGTTCTTCATGCAGACGCTGGACACGACCATCCTCAACACCGCACTGCCCGGCATGGCGCGCGACCTGGGCGAGGACCCGCTGCGGATGCAGTCGGCGGTCGTGGCCTACCTGCTGACGGTGGCCTTGCTGATTCCCGCCTCCGGGTGGCTGGCGGACCGCTTCGGCACCCGGACCGTGTTCCTGTGGGCGATCGGGCTGTTCAGCCTGGGATCGCTGGGTTGCGCGGTGTCACCCAGCCTGCACATGCTGGTCGTCTCGCGGGTGGTGCAGGGCGTCGGCGGGGCGCTGCTGGTGCCGGTGGGCCGGCTGGTGGTGCTGCGCGCGTTCCCGAAGGCGGAGTTCCTGGCGGTGATGACCTTCATCAGCCTGCCGGGGCTGGTCGGGCCGCTGCTCGGGCCGACGCTGGGCGGCGTGCTGACCGAATTCGCCAGCTGGCACTGGATCTTCCTGATCAACCTGCCGGTCGGGCTGGCCGGCGCCTTCGCCTGCCGGCGCTACATGCCGCAGATCAAGGGGCCGATCGGCCGGCGCTTCGACTGGGGCGGCTACGGGCTGTTCAGCGTCGGGCTGATGCTGATGTCGCTGGCGCTGCAGGGCTTCGGCGAACACGTGGTCAGCACGGCGGTGTGCATGGTGATGCTGGTGGCCGGCATGGCCAGCATGATGGCCTACTGGCTGCATGCGACCCGGGCCGAGGAGCCGCTGTTCACGCCCGCGCTCTTCGCCGTGCCGACCTTCCGGATCGGGCTGCTGGGCAACGTGTTCGCGCGGCTGGGCAGCGGCGCGACGCCGTTCCTGACGCCGCTGTTCCTGCAGGTGGGCCTGGGCTTCACGCCCAGCGAGGCCGGCCTGTCGATGATCCCGTCGGTGCTGGGGGCGATGTTCACCAAGACGCTGGCGATCCGGCTGATCAAGCGCGCCGGCTACCGCCGCGTGCTGGTCGTCAACACGCTGCTGCTGGGCGTGCTGATCGCCAGCTTCGCGCTGATCCCGCGGGGCGTCGGCCACGTGTGGCTGGCCATCCACCTGGGCCTGTTCGGGATGATCAACAGCATGCAGTTCACCGCGATGAACACGCTGACGCTGGGCGATCTCGACGAGCGCACCGCCAGCGCCGGCAACAGCCTGCTGGCGGTGGTGATGCAGCTGTCGATGAGCCTGGGCGTGGCGACGTCGAGCGCGTTCCTGCTGCTGTTCTCGCACGGCCTGCCGCGCACCGAGGGCGCCGCGATCGTGCCGGCCTTCCACGGCACCTACCTGGCGCTGGGCGCGATGGCCGCGATGGCGTCGTTCATCTTCCACCAGCTGCGCCGGGACGAGGGCGCGGCCGAGGAGACGGTGCAGTCCAAGCTGACGCCGGAGGAATAGGGCACGGCGGGCGCAACGAAAAAGCCACCCCGGAGGGTGGCTTTGCTGGTGGGGGCGGGGCGCCTCAGAGCACTTCGGAGGCGAAGTCCGCGAGCCGCGAACGCTCGCCGCGCGCCAGCGTGACGTGGCCGCTGTGGGCCCAGCCCTTGAACTTGTCGACCGCGAAGGTCAGGCCCGAGCTGCCCTCGGTCAGGTAGGGCGTGTCGATCTGCGCCAGGTTGCCCAGGCAGACGATCTTCGTGCCGGGGCCCGCGCGCGTGATCAGCGTCTTCATCTGCTTGGGCGTCAGGTTCTGCGCCTCGTCGATGATCACGTACTTGTTCAGGAAGGTGCGGCCGCGCATGAAGTTCAAGCTCTTGATCTTGATCTTGCTGCGCACCAGGTCGTTGGTCGCGGCCCGGCCCCACTCGCCCGCGGTGCTGTCGCCGCGCGCCAGCACCTCGAGGTTGTCGTCCAGCGCGCCCATCCAGGGGCTCATCTTCTCTTCCTCGGTGCCGGGCAGGAAACCGATGTCCTCGCCGACCGGGACCGTCACGCGGGTCACGATGATCTCGCTGTAGCGGCGCTCGTCGAGCACCTGCGACAGGCCCGCGGCCAGCGTCATCAGCGTCTTGCCGGTGCCGGCGGAGCCGGTCAGCGTGACGAAGTCGCAGTCCGGATCCATCAGCAGGTTCAGCGCGAAGTTCTGCTCGCGGTTGCGCGCGGTCACGCCCCAGACCGAGTGCTTCTGGTGGCCGTAGTCCTTGAGCGTGCGCAGCACCGCGGTCTTGCCGGTGATCTCCTGCACCTTGGCGTACAGCGGCGCGGCGCCGGGGGCCTCCAGGTACACGAGCTGGTTCACCAGCAGCGTGGGCACCAGCGGGCCGCTGATCCGGTAGAAGGTGGTGCCGCCTTGCTGCCAGCTTTCCATCGTCTTGCCGTGGCGCTCCCAGAAGTCGGGCGGCAGCGCCTGGACGCCGGTGTACAGGAGGTCGGAGTCCTCCAGCGTCTTGTCGTTGCGGTAATCCTCCGCCGGCAGGCCCAGCGCGCGGGCCTTGATGCGCATGTTGATGTCCTTGGACACCAGCACCACCTCGCGCCCGGGCTGCTGCTGCTTGAGCGCCTGCACGACGCCCAGGATCTGGTTGTCGGCCTTGCCCTGCGGCAGGCCCTGGGGCAGCGGCGTGTCGAACAGCGTCGTCTGGAAGAACAGCTTGCCGCCGGCCTCGCGGTGGCCGGTCTGGTCCAGCGGCAGGCCCTTGGACATCTCCTCGATGGAGCTGGATTTCAGCGCGGCGGCCAGCGCGTCGAGGTCTCTGCTGACCTGGCGCACGTTGCGGGCGACCTCGGTCATGCCCTTCTTGTGGCCGTCGAGCTCCTCGAGCGTGATCATCGGCAGGTAGATGTCGTGTTCCTCGAAGCGGAACAGCGACATCGGGTCGTGCATCAGCACGTTGGTGTCGAGCACGAACAGCTTGGCCGCGCCGGCCGGCTTGCGCGCCTTGGCGCGGCCGGGGGCGGTCTTCTTCGCGGGGGCCTTGGCGGGGGCGGGCGGCACCAGCGCCAGCGAGGGCGATCCGCCGCCGCGGGCTTCGACCGGCTCGACCCGCGGACGCACCGGCGCCACCGAAGGCAGCGCGGGGGAGGCGTTGGGCAGCTCGGGTTCGGCGAGGTTCGCGGCGATGGTGGCGGACGTGGGGGCCTCGAGCGCGGGAGGGCGTTTGCTGGGCGACAGGTTGGTCGCGAAGGCGTCGGAATCTAGGCGGCTGGCGCGCTTGGTCGGAGGCTTGGGCAGTGGCATGTGCGGGGTGGGACGACTTGCTTGATGAGCCTGGGTCGATGCGGTCCAGGAGTCATGCCCCGCGCCTGACGGGCGGTGGCGATGCCGGAGGTGTCGGCGGCATCGGTGGCCTCGACGTCGCGCGCGGTCCCCAGAAGACAAAAAGCCGCACCGGGGGCGGTGCGGCTCGTCCTAGGGGATTCAATCGCTGCGATCAGGCACAGGGGCATGCGGCTGATTATGCACAACTCGCCGACCGTGCCGATGACGGACAAATGGCGGCGTTGTTGTCGGACGCCGCCCCTGGCGGACCCGTGAAAACCCTGAGTCCGCGAAGCCGGATCGGTGGTCCGATCAACAGTCGCGCGCCCGTGCGCCGGGCGCGGCGGCGTCGGATCAGGCGGCTTCCTTCTTCAGGGCCTTGACCGCCTTCAGGACGTCGTCGACATGGCCGGCGACCTTGATGCCGCGCCATTCCTCGCGCAGCACGCCCTGGGGGTCGATCAGGAAGGTCGAGCGCTCGATGCCCTTGACCTTCTTGCCGTACATGATCTTGTTCTTCACCACGCCGAACATGTGGCAGAGTTTTTCCTCGGTGTCGGCGATCAGCTCGAAGGGGAGTTCCAGGTTCTGCTTGAACTTCTCGTGCGAGACCATGTTGTCGCGCGACACGCCCAGCACGACGGCCCCGGCCTTCACGAAATCCTTGTGGCGGTCGCGGAACTGCATCGCTTCGGTGGTGCAGCCCGGGGTGTTGTCCTTCGGGTAGAAGTACAGCACCACGGCATGGCCCAGGAAGGCGTGGGGTGTGAACTTCACGCCTCCGGTGGCAAGAGCTTCAATGTCCGGAAGGGGTTTGTTGAGCGCTGGCGTCATGTGGCGTTCTTCAGAGAGATGTGCCCCGGCGGGCATAGCCAGCGATTATACGTTGAATGGGTCCTTCCCCGGCCCAGCCGACCTGGACGAGTCGGTGCGCTCCCACAGAGAGGGAGCCGCCGGGCCGCTCAGTCCTCGATCAGCAGCGCCGCCAGCACCGCGCGGCCCTCGCTGGCCAGCACGTTGTAGGTGCGGCAGGCGGCGCCGATGTCCATCGTCTCCATGCCGATGCGCGCGTCGATCAGCGCGCGGTACAGCGCCGGCTTGGCGAAGCGGATCCTGGAGCCGCTGCCGAACACCACCAGTTCCGGCTTGAGCGCCAGGATGCGTTCGAAGTGCGCGTCGGTGAGGTCCTCGAAGCGGGCGACCTGCCAGTCCTGCGGCTGGCCCTTCCACGGCACCAGCACGCTGTGGGCCTGCTCGACGCCGTTGACCCACACGTGGCGCAGGTCGTGCTTGGAGATCATGTTGCCGCCGAGCGGCTGGTCGGGTTGAAATTTCATTGAGGCTGATTTTGGCAGCGACGCAGGGTGGCGCCGCGCGGCGCGTCCATTACCCGCGATAACCCTGTGTTTAAATCGACGGTCCTCGATTTTCCCCTCTGGGAATCTCGCCCCGACCCGCTGAAACCCCGCACCGGAGCCATCTTGAGAACCGTCACCAAGTCCAGCAAATTGGCCAATGTCTGCTACGACATCCGAGGACCCGTGCTGGACAAGGCCCGGCAGATGGAGGAAGAGGGCCAGAAGATCATCAAGCTCAACATCGGCAACATCGCCGCGTTCGGCCTGATGCCGCCCGACGAGATCGTGCAGGACATGATCCGCAACCTGCCCGACGCGGCCGGGTATACCGATTCCAAGGGCCTGTTCGCGCCGCGCAAGGCGGTGGTCCATTACTGCCAGGAAAAGGGCATCCGCGGCGTCGCCGTGGACGACGTCTACCTCGGCAACGGCGCGTCCGAGCTGATCGTGATGGCGCTCAACGCGATGCTGGACAACGGCGACGAGGTGCTGCTGCCCGCGCCGGACTACCCGCTGTACACGGCCGCCGTGGCGCTGTCGGGCGGCAACCCGGTGCACTACGTCTGCGACGAGTCGAGCGACTGGTTCCCCGACATCGCCGACATCAAGGCCAAGATCACGCCGCGCACGAAGGCGATCGTCGTGATCAACCCGAACAACCCGACCGGCGCGCTGTATCCCGAGGCGCTGCTGCGCGAGATCGTCGAGCTGGCGCGCCAGCACCAGCTGATCATCCTGGCCGACGAGATCTACGACAAGACGCTCTACGACGGCCATGTCCACACCAGCATCGCCGCGCTGTCGGACGACGTGCTGACGCTGACCTTCAACGGCCTGTCCAAGAACTACCGCAGCTGCGGCTACCGCGCCGGCTGGATGGTGGTGTCGGGCGACAAGCGCCATGCGCTGGACTACATCACCGGGCTGAACATGCTGGCCTCGATGCGCTTGTGCGCCAACACGCCGGGCCAGCTCGCGATCCAGACCGCACTGGGCGGCTACCAGTCGATCAAGGACCTGGTGGCGCCGGGCGGCCGGCTGGCGCGCCAGCGCGACCTCGCCTACGAGCTGCTGTCGCAGATTCCCGGCGTGAGCGTGGTCAAGCCCAAGGCCGCGCTGTACATGTTCCCCCGCCTCGACCCCAAGATCTATCCGATCGAGGACGACCAGCAGTTCGCCTACGAGCTGCTGGCCGAGGAGAAGGTGCTGATCGTCCAGGGGACGGGCTTCAACTGGAAGGCCCCCGATCATTTCCGGCTCGTGTTCCTGCCCAACACGGACGATCTCCGTGAAGCCGTCGGCCGCATCGAGCGTTTCCTGGCGGTCTATCGCAAACGCCACGGACGCTGACCCCTCGACCCTCTGAAAGATCCAAGACGATGAACCCGATCAAAGTTGGCCTGCTGGGCATTGGCACCGTCGGCGGAGGCACCTTCCAGGTGCTGCGCCGCAACCAGGAAGAGATCCGCGGACGCGCCGGCCGCGGCATCGAGATCGCGATGGTGGCGGACCTGGACGTCGAGCGCGCCCGCAGCATCGTCGGCGACGCCTGCACCGTGGTGTCGGACGCGCGCGCGGTGATCGCCAATCCGGAGATCGACATCGTCGTCGAGCTGATCGGCGGCTACGGCGTCGCGCGCACGCTGGTGCTGGACGCGATCAAGGCCGGCAAGCACGTGGTGACGGCCAACAAGGCGCTGCTGGCGGTGCACGGCAGCGAGATCTTCGCCGCGGCCCGCGAGAAGGGCGTGATGGTCGCCTTCGAGGCGGCGGTCGCCGGTGGCATCCCCATCATCAAGGCACTGCGCGAGGGCCTGACGGCCAACCGCATCGAGTGGATCGCCGGGATCATCAACGGCACGACCAACTTCATCCTGTCGGAGATGCGCTCCAAGGGGCTGGACTTCGCGACGGTGCTCAAGGAGGCGCAGCGGCTCGGGTACGCCGAGGCCGATCCGACCTTCGACATCGAGGGCGTCGACGCCGCGCACAAGGCCACGATCATGAGCGCGATCGCCTTCGGCATCCCGGTGCAGTTCGAGCAGGCCCACGTCGAGGGCATCACCCAGCTGCAGGCCACCGACATCAAGTACGCCGAGCAGCTCGGCTACCGCATCAAGCTGCTGGGCATCGCGCGCCGCCGCCAGGACGTGAAGGACGGCGGCATCGAGCTGCGCGTGCATCCGACGCTGATCCCGGCGGGCCGGCTGATCGCCAACGTCGAGGGCGCGATGAACGCGGTGCTGGTGCAGGCCGACGCGGTCGGCACGACGCTGTACTACGGCAAGGGCGCGGGCGCGGAGCCGACGGCCTCGGCGGTGATCGCCGACCTGGTGGACATCACGCGGCTGGCGACGGCCGATCCGGACCACCGCGTGCCGCACCTGGCCTTCCAGCCCGACGCGATGAACGACACGCCGATCCTGCCGATGGCGCAGGTGCAGACGGCCTTCTACCTGCGGCTGCGGGTGGCGGACCAGGCGGGCGTGCTGTCGAGCATCACGACCATCCTGGCCGAGCACGGCATCAGCATCGACGCGGTGCTGCAGCGCGAGTCCGCCGAGGGCGAGAGCCAGACCGACCTGATCATCCTGACGCACGACACGCTGGAAGGCCGCATGAGCGAGGCGCTGGCGAAGATGCAGGCGCTGCCGACGGTGCTGGCGCCGATCGTGAAGCTGCGCAAGGAAGAGCTGGCGTGAAGTACCTGAGCACCCGCGGCGACACCACCGAGCGCCATTTCTGCGACATCCTGCTGGAGGGCCTCGCGCCCGACGGCGGGCTGTACCTGCCGACCTCGTATCCGCGCGTCGACGCCGCCACGCTCGCGCGCTGGCGCGGCCTGTCGTACGCGGACCTCGCCATCGAGATCCTGTCGCTGTACATCGACGACATCCCGGCCGACGACCTGAAGGCGCTGGCGCGTCGCACCTACACCGAGGCCGTCTTCGGCACGCCCGAGATCACGCCGCTCAAGCCGCTGGAACCGGGCCTGGCGCTGGTGGCGCTGTCCAACGGACCGACGCTCGCGTTCAAGGACATGGCGATGCAGCTGCTGGGCCAGCTGTTCGAGTACGAGCTCCAGCGCCGCGGCGAGACGCTCAACATCCTGGGCGCGACCTCCGGCGACACCGGCAGCGCCGCCGAGTACGCGATGCGCGGCAAGGCCGGCATCCAGGTCTTCATGCTGAGCCCGCACGGCCGCATGAGCCCGTTCCAGCAGGCGCAGATGTTCAGCCTGTCGGATCCCAACATCCACAACATCGCCGTGCAGGGCGTGTTCGACGACTGCCAGGACATCGTCAAGGCCGTGTCCAACGACCTGGCGTTCAAGCGCGGTCATCGCATCGGCACCGTCAACTCGATCAACTGGGCGCGGCTGCTGGCGCAGGTCGTCTATTACTTCGCGGCCTACTTCCAGGCGACGAGGACGGACGCCGAGCGCGTCAGCTTCACCGTCCCGTCGGGCAACTTCGGCAACGTCTGCGCGGGCCACGTGGCGCGGATGATGGGCCTGCCGATCGAGCGCCTGGTCGTCGCGACCAACGAGAACGACGTGCTCGACGAGTTCTTCCGCACCGGCGTCTACCGCCCGCGCGGCGCCGAGCACACGCTGGAGACCTCGAGCCCGTCGATGGACATCTCCAAGGCCAGCAACTTCGAGCGCTTCGTGTTCGACCTGCTGGACCGCGACGCGGCCCGCGTGAATCGGCTGTTCGGCGAGGAGCTGGCCGCCAAGGGCTTCTTCGAGATCACCGCCGAGGAGCGCGCCCGGATCGCCGGGCGTTATGGCTTCGTCTCGGGCCGCAGCACGCATGAGGACCGCGTCGCGACGATCCGCCAGTGCCATGCGCAGTACGGCGTGGTCATCGATACCCACACGGCCGACGGTTTGAAGGTCGCGCTGACGCAGCGCCAGGCCGGCGTGCCGATGCTGGTGCTGGAGACGGCGCTGCCGGCGAAGTTCGCCGCCACGATCGAGGAAGCGCTCGGCATCGTGCCGCCGCGGCCTGCGGCGCTGGCGGACCTCGAGACCCGGCCCAAGCGCGTGACCGTGCTGCCGGTGTCGGTCGACCAGGTCAAGCAATTCATCGTCGAGCATGTCTGACACGACCCCCGCTCCGGGCGGCCCGACGCCGCGCGCGCCGATGCTGCCGATGGAGGAGGCGATCGAGCGCCTGCTGTCGCAGGTGACGTCGCTGGGCCGGACCGAGTCGGTCGCGACGCCGCTGGCGCGCGGCCGGGTGCTGGCGCGGGACCTGGTCTCGCCGCTGGACGTGCCGCCCTACGACAACAGCGCGATGGACGGCTACGCGATGCGCGCGGCCGACGTCGCGGCGCTGGGCGGCGAGGGCGCGGTCCTGCCGGTGTCGCAGCGCGTGCCGGCGGGCTCCGTGCCCGGGCCGCTGCAGCCGGGCACGGCGGCGCGGATCTTCACCGGCGCGACGGTGCCCGACGGCGCCGACACGGTGCTGATGCAGGAGGTCTGCGAAGCGATTCCCGATGCCGCCGGCGCGAGCCTGGGGCAGGTGCGCATCCACGCGCCGCTGACACCGGGACTGCACATCCGTCGTCGCGGCGAGGACCTGCGGGTCGGCCAGCCGGTGCTGGCGGCCGGGTCGCGCCTGAACGCCGCGTCGCTGGGGCTGGCGGCCACGGCCGGCGCGGCGGCGCTCACGGTGGCGGCCAAGCCGCGCGTGGCGCTGTTCTCCACCGGCGACGAGCTGGTGCTGCCCGGCGAGCCGCTGGGCCCCGGCCAGATCTACAACTCCAACCGCACGACGCTGCACGCGCTGCTGCTGGCGATGGGCTGCGAGGTGCGGGACCTGGGCATCGTGCCGGACTCGCTGGAGGCGACGCGCGCCGCGCTGCGCGAGGCCGCGAAGGACGCGGACCTGATCCTCAGCTCCGGCGGCGTGTCCGTCGGCGAGGAGGACCACCTCAAGCCCGCGCTCGAGCACGAAGGCCGGCTGGACCTGTGGCAGATCGCGATCAAGCCGGGCAAGCCGCTGGCGTTCGGCGAGGTCACCAGCGTCGGCGGCCGCACCTGGTTCATGGGCCTGCCCGGCAATCCGGTGTCGAGCTTCGTGACCTTCCTGCTGTTCGTGCGGCCGGTGCTGCTGCGGATGCAGGGCGCGACGCAGCTGGCGCCGCGCGGCTTCCTGCTGCCGGCCGAGTTCACCTGGACCAAGGCCGACAAGCGCCGCGAGTTCCTGCGCGCGAAGCTGAGCGACGCGGGTGGGTTGCAGCTGTTCGGCAACCAGAGTTCAGGCGTGATGAGTTCGGCCGCTTGGGCCGACGGGCTGATCGACCTGCCGCCGGGCAGCACGGTCGAGCCCGGGCAGGTGCTGCGCTTCCTGCCGTTCAACGACCTGTTCTGAGGTCCGACGCTCCGGCGCTTGCGACCTCCCGACCTCCCGACCTTTCGACCCTTCGACGAGCCGACTTCCAGATGACGATCACCGTGCGTTACTTCGCCTCGCTGCGTGAGGCCCTCGGCACCGACGAGCGCATCGCGCATCACGCCGGCGCGACGCTGGGCTCGATCCGCGACGCGCTGATCGCGACCGACGCCGCGCACGCCGAGGCGCTGGCGCGCGGCAAGGCGATCCGCTGCGCGCTGGACCAGCAGATCCTGCCGGAGGACACGCCGGTGAAGGACGGCTCGGAAGTGGCGTTCTTTCCGCCGGTGACCGGCGGTTGAGCGTGGAGGGCCGCGGGATGCGTGCCCTCCGAACATTCGCACCCCCGTCGGGGTGCCGCCTTCAGCACGAGACTTCCAGCCGCCTGGTCAGGCACTGATCCCGCATCGCCACGAAGCGTGGAGGTGGAGATGGCCGGGTCGTTGTTCCAACGAGGGGTTGAGCGCGATGCTCGCCAATGGACAGTTAAAAGAGGTGAACTGTGATGCGAAAACGGAAGAATGACACCGTGAAGGAACTGCTGAAGTTCAGCCGGGAGCTGCATGCCTGCGGCATCTTCGACGATGGGGCAATCCGAAGGATCGAGCACGCCGGGATGTTGCCGCCCGAACCCCTGACGCCGAAGGATTTCCGACTGATCCGGGAACAGTCCTCCTACAGCGTGTACACCTTGGCCCGCATGCTCAACACGACCGCGCGCCGCTATCGCCGCTGGGAACTCGGGCAAGGCAAGCCCCACGGCGCGGAGCTGAGGCTGCTGCGCATGTTGCGGGAACGTGGCGTGGACGCCGTGTTCCCGTGAGACCGGGAGCCCCGCCCGCCGGCCTTCACTCCTTGAAATAGACCATCTGATGCGTCGACGCCAGCATGTGGCCGTCGTCGCTCCAGACCTCGGCGGTCTGGTCGAAGTAGCCGTTGCGGAAGTTGAGCGCCTTGGCCAGCGCGAGCACGTGACGGTCGCCCTGCGCGGCCAGCATCGTCGAGTCCGCATGGAAATAGGTCGTCAGCGTGACGGTGCCGATGGCCACCGGCTTGCGGCGGCGCACGAAGATGCGGGGAAAGAAGGAGTCGCAGATCGCCGCGAGGGACGGGAAGTCCAGCGGCCGTGCGGGCTCGTCGCGGACCCAGTAGCGGCTGACCGAATGCGGCTGCTCCACGCCGTCGAACGGACCCGGCCCGTAGCCGGGCAGGAAGCGCATGTCGTAGCGCGAGACCCACTTCGGCAGGAAACCGACCCGGGGCAGCGGCTCGAGGTCGGCCGCGGGCGGGACATCCGCCGGATGTTCCGCCTCCTTCGCCGACCAGGTGTCGCGTCGCTGCGCGAAGACGGCGCTGCCGGTCGCGGCGACTTCGCCGTCCTGGGTCAGCTCGAGCGTCCAGTGCTGCGTCGAGCGGTTCGTGCGGGCGGGGCGGGCCTCGATCTCGAAGGCGCCATCGGCCAGCGGGCTGCAGAAGTTGACGGTCAACGCGATGGGCTCGCCGATGCGCTCCGAGTGCAGCAGCGCCGCGTTCAGCATCGCCGCGCCGGTCGTGCCACCGAAGGGCCCCACCATGTTGGCGTAGGCCGGCGTCGTCGCGCCGGCGAAGCGATGCCCGCCGGCCGGGGCGAGGAGGATGGCGTGGTCGAAGTCGTGAGGCATCGGGGCGCTCCTGGAGCAGCGAGGATGGGGCCATTCTGCGCAAGCGCGATGACCCTGGCTGTCACGTCAACGACCTTCGATTGGAGAGCCTCGTCTAGCGACGGCGGCGCCTCTAGCGCTCCTGGCGCTTCGCCAGCCGCGCCGCCACCGCCTCGCCCTGCGTGAACGCCTCCTCGAACACCGAGTAGCCCGCGAGGTCCGCATGCGCGAAGTGCAGCCGCCCCTGTGGGCGATCGCGCAGCGCCGCGAGCGCCGCCGATCCGCGCAACCCGGGATGCGGAATGCTCATCGCATGACCGTAGCGCATCAGCTCGATGCGCTGCAGCCGCTCCGGAAGATCCGGATGCAGCGGCGCGATGTCGGCGAGCACCCGGCCCGCCCACGCCCGCCAGTCGTCCTGCAGCAGGTCCTTGCGCTGCGACTCGCGCAGCGCGCGATAGGCCGTCAGCACCATCGGGCCGCGGCTCGGATCCAGGTCTTGCTGGTTCGCGTTGACATAGCCCAGCGCCTCGCCGCCGTAGGCGACGTTGTCCCACGACAGCGGCGCGCCGATGCGCTCCAGCGGCGGCCCGTCCAGCAGCAGGTTGGCCACCAGCCACGGCGCGTAGCGCATGCCGCGCGCCGCTTCCGTCAGCGCCGCCGGCGGTTGCGCCGGCAGCCGCGCGCCGATGAACAGCGGCATCGCCATCACGACCTGGTCGGCCTCCCAGCGCTCCGCCGCCTGCGCCGCGTCGTTCCAGGCGAGGACCTGCACGCCATGGCGTTCCTCCCTCACTCGCAACGCCGTGCGCCCGCCGTGGAAGGCCTCCGCCAGCGGCGCGGCCAGCCGCTCGGACAACCAGCCGTTGCCTTGCGGCCAGGTGAGCACGGCTTCGCGCTCCTCGCCGCTCATGAAGCCATGCCGGCTGCCGAAGTAGTGCAGGCCCGCCCACGCCGACACCTGCGAGGCGTCGGCCCCGTAGTCGTCGCGGCAGCAGTAGTCGAGGTACCAGCGCAGCGGCGCGGCGGTCAGTTGGTGTTCGTCGAGCCACGCGGCGAAGGTCACGGCGTCCAGCGCCTGATGGCCCGGTGTCCACGCGTGCTTCAGGCTCGGCATCGAGAAGCCGATCTCGCGTCGCGCCTGCTCGACCAGCTCGCCGAAGCGGCGGTACTGCGCCTGCACCTCGGGCGACTCCGCCGGCGGCAGCAGCCCGTCGACCCACTGGTCGTGCCACCACAGCCGTTCCTGTGGGCTGTGGCAGAGCCAGCGCTCCTCGTAGACCCAGCGACCGTGCTCCAGCCGCGCCAGGCCCAGGTCCTCGAGCAACGCCCGCACCTCGACCGCCTCGGGTCCCGGCGTCGGCAGGTAGTGCGCGCCGAGCGGGCAGCGCAGGCCCGGTCCCAGCGCGCCGCCGGCGCCGATCCGGTGCCCGCGGCTGTTGCCGCCGGGCCGGTCCTCCAGGTCGAGCAGCGCGACGTCGACGCCCTGCAGCCGCAGCCGGCGCGCGCAGGCCAGGCCCGCGATGCCGGCGCCCAGGACCAGCACCTGCGTCCGTTTCGGCGCGCCGGCCGCGGCCGCCCAGTCGGGCATCGCGCCGCGCAAGCGATGGCCACGTTCCCAGTTCGCGCCGGTCCATCCGCCGGGCAGCTCGGCCAGGCGCGCGGCGAGCCGGTCCGCGACCGGCCGCGCATCGGGCCCGCACGCGGACAGCATCGGCACCAGCGAGGCCGCCAGCGCGCTACTGAGCAGGTCGCGCCGCTTCAATGCAGCTTGCCCCATTCGCGCTCGAACTCGTGGACCAGCACCTGGTTGGAAAGCCGGTTCACCTCGAGTCCCTCGGGGCGCGCCATGTCGGGCGGGAAGTTCATCAGCGCGGGCAGTCCGTCCAGGCTGATGAAGCGCAGTCCGTCCGGCAGCTTGCGCGGCATCGCCCAGGGCCGGTGGCTCGCCATCACGTAGCCCCACTCGCCGAAGCTGGGCACGTGCGCGTGGTACGGCGTCGCGGTCAGGCCGACCGATTCGACGGTGTTCACGACGGTCCAGAACGCCCGCGGCGCCACCAGCGGCGAGGTCGACTGGATCACCGCGTAGCCGGAGGCGCTCAGGTGCTGGTCGACCAGCTTGTAGAAGCTGGCGGTGTAGAGCTTGCCCAGCGCGAAGTTGCTGGGGTCGGGGAAGTCGATGACGATGACGTCGTAGGTCTCGTCGTTCGTCTCCAGCCAGCCGAAGGCGTCCGCGTTGACGATCGTCAGCTTGGGGCTGAGCAGCGCGTCGTGGTTGAGCTGCTTGAGCAGCGGCATCGTCGAGAACAGCGTCGTCATGTGCGGGTCGAGCTCGACCAGCGTGATGCGCTCGACGGACGGGTAGCGCAGGATCTCGCGCACCGCCATGCCGTCGCCGCCGCCGAGCACCAGCACCTTGCGCGGCGCGCCCTGCGCGGCCATCGCCGGATGGACCAGGGCCTCGTGATAGCGGTACTCGTCGCGCGAGTGGAACTGCAGGTTGCCGTTGAGGAAGAGGCGGGTGCCGCCGGCGCCCTGGGTGACGACGATGCGCTGGTAGTTGCTGCTTTCCTTGAAGACGATCTGCTCGCCGTAGAAGCGGTCCTCGGCCCAGGTGCTGAGGCGGTCCGCGCCGGCCATCGCGGCGGCCAGCAGCGCGACCGACACCGCGCAGGTCAGCGCGTGGGAGCGCCAGGCGCGCAGCTCGGCGCGGAACAGCCACAGCGCCCAGATCGCGACGGCCACGTTGAGCAGCCCGAAGAACAGCCCGGTCCGCACCAGGCCCAGGTTGGGCACCAGCAGCAGCGGGAAGGCGACGGCGACGAGCAGCGCGCCGAGGTAGTCGAAGGTCAGCACCTGCGACACCAGTTCCTTGAGCGCGTAGCGCTGGCGGAAGTGGCGCTTGAGGATGCGCATCACCAGCGGGATCTCCAGGCCGACGAGGGTGCCCACCAGCAGCACCAGGCCGTAGAGCAGCACGCGGAAGGCCATCGCCTGCGAGGGCGGCAGCAGGCTGTGCGCGGTGAACAGGGCAGCGGGCATCAGGCCGCCGATCACGCCGACCAGCAGCTCCAGGCGCAGGAAGTGCGCGACCAGTTGGCGGTCGATGTAGCGCGACAGCCAGGAGCCCAGGCCCATCGCGAACAGGTAGGCACCGATGATGGTGGAGAACTGCAGGACGGAGTCGCCGAGCAGGTAGCTCGCCAGCGCGCCGGCGGCGAGCTCGTAGACCAGGCCGCAGGCCGCGATGACGAAGACGCTGGCCAGCAGCAGGATCTCGGGCAGCGAGGCGCGGGACGGCGCCTCGGCGGCGTCGTGGACGCCGTCGCCGTCAGGCGATGCGGCGGAGGGGTGTTCGGACATGGGGCGCGAGGCTATCACGCGGGGAAGGGCCTCCGGCGCCCCGCGGCCCTCAGGCCGCGAGCCGGTGCTCGTAGTAAGGCCGCTCGCGGTCGTCGAGGATCCGCTGCATCGCGTCGAGGTCGCCCTTCGGATCGAGCCAGGCGTCCAGGTGGGCCTCCTTGAGCGGGATCACGCAGCGGTCGTGGCCGGTGGCCGCGACCTCCGGCGGCGGCTCGTCGGTGATCGCCGCGAAGGACAGCAGCGTCGGCTCGCCCGGCGCTTCCCAGCGCGACCACAGGCAGGCCACCAGCAGGTCGCCCGCGCCCTGCGGGCTGAACTCCAGCACCTGCTTGCGGCCGTCCCGCTCGACGTTCTCGTAGAACGCGCTCGCGACCATCACGCCGTGGCTCACGCCGAACAGCCCTTTCCAATAGCCGTCCAGGCTGTCGCGTCGCGCGTTGTAGGCGCCGGGATACCGGGTGTCATGAAAGGCCGGCTTGCCCGCCGGCCGGCATTGGTAGCGCATCGGCTTGAGCACGCGCTCGCCGTTCTCCATCACCAGCACCGGCACGTACCAGCCGGGATAGATGCGCGCGTCCTGCTCCTGCGTCGGCGCGTCGCGTCCGAGATCGCCCAGCCAGCGCAGCCGTTGATCGATCTTCCCCAGCGCGATTCGGCGGCTGTCCTCCGCGGCCTTGGTTGGCTTGTCGGCGAGCTTGCGTTCGGCGTCCGCGACGCGGCGGCGCAGCTCGAAGAGCTCTTGCTCGACCTCCCGCGTGCGCGACGCGCGGTACGCCAGCACGGCCTCGCGGGCACGCCGTTCTTCGTCGGTGGCCGGCTCCGCGACCATCGCCTCCATCGCCTTGGGGATGGGCAGCTTGCGGCCGTCGGCCCGTTCCCAGAACAGTTCGACGTACTCGGCCAGCGAGATCCTCACGCCCAGGCGGGTACAGAAGGTCTTCCATTCCTGGCGGATGCGGGCGCTGTAGCACATCGCGCGATGCTAGTTGCGGCGCGCGCGCCGGTCGCCCCCCCGCTTCAGGCGTTCACACCCTATATTTGGATGAAGGCCGAGCCGAGGATTGCGCGCATGAATCTCTTGACCAGCGAGTCCTGCGTCAGCGCCCGTGTCCGAGCATCGCGCGTGGTTTGGGTCGCACAGCGCTGATCTACGATTCGAACGTAGGTATGAAACGAGGGAGAACAACATGATCTATGCAAGACGCTGGCCAAGTGGCGACATGCCGCGCTCGACGCACTTCGATCACTGGCCGCCGCTTAGTCGGGCTGCGGCGCATGGTCACAGGCTGCTCCGCGGCGTTCGTGGCGGCGCCGCGTCCCAATGATCGGCTTGTCCCTGCGCTGGGCGCGATGGCATGCCAAGAGAAGCGCCGAGTCGGCCAGATCCAATTCGCCGGCTGCTGGCATTGGCGCTGAATCTCCGATTCGTACTGCTTCGGAGGATCGTCTGCGTCGGTCAGGCTTTGCGGACCGCATCGCCAATGTGCTGTCTGAGTTGAGTCCGCGTGAAGGAAGGGTGTTCGCAATCCGCGGCCGTTGGGGCTTCGGAAAGTCTTCGCTGAAGAATCTCATTACGGAGCGCCTCGACTCTCATCGGACTGGTGCTGATTGGCTCGACTTCAATCCGTGGCAATGGGGTAGTGGCGATGTCATTGCTCGAGCCCTGTTCACGCAGATTTCGAATCGGCTTGGCGGGGTTCACTCCACAGACGCCCTCAAGCGAGCCGAAATCCTGCGTCGCTATGGCGCGATTCTCACTGGCGCCGGTGGCCCCCTGAAGACTGCTGCAAGCTCTCACGGGTGGAGTACTGCGCTACTGACCAATGCATCGGTTGTTGCAATCGCATCTGCCGTTGGATTCAACCTGCCGACTGTCGCGAAGGTCGCCGCTGCTCTCGCAGCTCTTGCCGTTGTTGTTAACGTGATTGGCCGTGTCATGGCTCATTTCGGTCGCGACAGGGGGGCGGATCCTATCGATGACGTTCGGCGAGAACTGGAAGCGCAACTGCGCAATCTCGATCGACCACTCGTCGTCTTTGTGGACGACATCGATCGCCTCGAGCCCGAGCAGATTCGGATGCTCCTACGGCAGGTGAAAGCAAACGCCAATTTGCCCAACATCGTGTTCGTGTTGCTGTTCCAAGCCAGCATCGTTGAGCAGGCACTTGACCCCGTCGTAGACGGCGAGGGTCGTGCATTTCTGGAGAAGATCGTGCAAGCGAACTTCGACTTGCCTGTGGTCCCTCCGGCGGTCGTCCATCGGATCTTTGCCGCCGAACTTGCCGAGGTCTGCGAGCGCTTCGCGACGGAGGCGAACGGCTTTTCCTACACGCGTTGGGGAAATGTCTTTGTCGGCTGCATTCAGCCATTCCTGCTAAACGTGCGCGACGCACGACGCTTGCTTTCCTCAATTGCGATTCACTTGCCGCTGCATGTGGAGGAGCAAGGGCTTGAAGTGAACCTTGTCGACTTCTTGCTCTTGGAAACGCTACGTGTTTTCGAACCGGACCTGCGAGAGACACTCGGGCGAGAGAGAACTCTGGTGTTGCAGGAACGGCGCTTTCCTCAGGATGGGAGAGCAGACGCGGATCGAGCCGCCGCCGTGCACCACCTAGAGGCCGTAGCACCCGCCCGGCGGAATGCCGCGCGTGACGCTGTTATCGAGCTCTTTCCAACTTTGGAATGGGCCTTTGGAGGCATGCACTACGAGGGTGCCCAGGCCACTTGGTTGGTCGAAAAGCGCGTCTGCGTGGCACGCTACTTCCCTCGCTACTTCGAACTGCTGACGCCAGAGGGTGAGATTTCTGACGCGCGCTTCAACGCGTTTCTTGCCGCTGCAACGACCGAAGAGCGTTTGACCCTCGAGATCACGGCACTTGAGTCCGACGGACTGCTGCCCTCTCTCGCAGCTCGACTTGATGAGGCTGTCGATCGTCTGCCGCTTGAAACTCCCAGCGTTCTGCTATTAGGCATGTTTCGTATCGGAGAAGCACTTGCTGGCGATCCAAAGAATTCAGGGCCATTCAATAGCCCTTGGATCTCCGCGTGGAGGGCCACCAATTGGTTTCTCGCCCGTCTGCCAACGGAAAGTCGAGGGCCTTGGGCCCTCGCCGCGCTTCGCCAAACGGAGGCACTTTCCGTCGCGGACATGCTTATCCACTTGAGTGATCCCGAAGATCGCAAAGATGGTGAGCAGCGACGTTCAAACCCAGTCCTGGACGGGGACGAGGTCGTGGCGCTCAAAGGCGAATGGCTTGATGTGATTCGTAGGCTTGCGAAAACCGACGCTTTGATGCGATCGCCAAGTCTCATCTCTTGGCTCTATCGGTGGAGGGACTACTCCGGGTCCTCCGATGAACCACTGGCCTGGGTTCGCGATGCGGTGCGATCGGATGAAGGATTCATCTCTGTCATCACGCGTATGAAGACTCGTGGCACAACGCAGTCCTCCCGTGATCGGGTCTCCACGCCGATGAACAAGTTTGAACGGGCTGCGATTGAGACCTTCCTGGGTCTCGAGGAGACCAGCAGACGCGCTGCGACCATCAACCCCGCCGCATTCCCCGAGCACGAGAACGACCTGGTGCTGCTGAAGAGGACACTCGCCGATTGGGGGGCGGGCTAAGGCAACGATCGCCTGGCGATTCGCGCTGTGGCTCACACCCGATAGTTGGGCCGCCGTCCGCGCAGCCACTGCTCCATCATCATCAGGATCCACACCATCTCGCCGTAGTAGCCGGGGTGTTCCGGCAGGCGGTGCTTGAGCAGGTCCTGGATGAAGGCCGGGCGCACGATGCCGCGCGTGGACAGGCTGCCCAGCGAGTCCTGCGCCAGCGCGTGCAGCCCCGCGTCGCGCGTGGCCCAGACGCCGAAGGGCAGGCCGAAACCCTGCTTCTTCTTGACGATGATCTCCTCGGGCAGGAAACCGCGCAGCGCCTCCTTGAAGAACCAGCGCAGCTTCAGCCCCTTGAGCTTGTAGTCCGCCGGCAGCCGCTCGGAGAAGGCCAGCAGCTCGTCGTCCAGCATCGGGAAACCGACCGAGGTCCCCGCCAGGCCCGTCGTGCCGACCACCTTGGGCAGGTCGGTGTCGGCCAGCGTGTAGCGCCAGTCGAAGGCCAGCATCCGGTCCACCAGCTTGCCGGTCCGGATCGCGTTCCAGACCTGGCGCTGCTGCTTCTGCGGCCCCAGCGGATCGACACGCCGCAGGAAGTCGGTCTCCAGCACGTCCGCCATGCCCAGCCGCGTCAGCAGGTTGTAGCTCTGCAGCCGGTCGGGCATCGGCACGCGCGCCTGGTCGATGTAGCTCGCGCCCTTCTTGAGCAGCGGCAGCTTGCCGATCGGCGAGCCGAACACCGGCTGCAGCACGAAGTCGCGCAGCGGCGCCGGCACCTCGCCGTACCAGGAGAACACCGTCTGCTTCGCGTAGCGCGTGTTGCCGCCGAACAGCTCGTCCCCGCCGTCGCCGGCCAGCAGGTGCCGCACGCCGTTGTCATGCGCCCGGCGCGCGCAGTAGTACGCCGGCAGCGCCGAGCTGTTGCCGAAGGGCTGGTCGTAGTGGGTCGCGACCTTGGCGATCCCGTCGACCAGGTCCTTGGGCGTCACGTAGTACTCGTGGTGCCGGCAGCCGAAGTGCTTGGCCGCGATCCGCGCGAAGGCCATCTCGTCGTAGCCCTCGGCCTCGAAGCCGATCGAGTAGGTGTCCGCGCCGCGCCCGGCGACCCGGCTCAGCATGCCCGCCACCGTCGAGCTGTCGGTGCCGCCGCTCAGGAAGCAGGCCGCGTCGGACCCGCGCACCTGGCGCCGGACCGCGCGCTCCAGGATCTGCTGGAACTCCGCCTTCAGGTCCTCCAGCTTGGGCGCGGGATCGGCGCGGAAGCTCGGTGTCCAGTACGGCAGCACGCGCAGCTCGCCGCGCTCGAAGATCGCCACGTGCCCCGGCGGCAGCCGGAACACGTTGCGGAACACCGTGCGCGGCGACGGGATCACATGGAAGTAGAGATAGTCGAACAGCGCCTGCGGATCGAGGTCGGCATCGTCGCCGGCGAGGTCGTCCGCGCGCGTCGCGAAGCGCAGTTCGTGGCCGACGATGCGATAACACAGCGGCTCGATGCCGAAGCGGTCGGTGGCCAGCACCGTGCGCCCGCCGGGCTGGCGCCACGCCACGGAGAAGCGCCCGCCGACCTGCGACAGCCCCGGCGCCGGATCGGCGGCCGACAGCAGCGTCTGCCAGGCCGCGTCGCGCTGCGCCTCGGTCGCGTCGGCCGGCAGGCCGGGCAGGCTCGGATGCCCGGTGGACAGGAAGGTGGCGGTGCTGGTCATTGTTCTCGGTCTTGTGAGGGCCGGGTCGGCGGAACGGATGGCAACCAGTGCGGCCCGCGCGTCAGGCAGGCGTCGCGGTGCCGCCGGATGCGCGGCACTTCCGGAATGACGCGCAGGACGGCCCCCCAGCCGGCCAGCGCCTCCACCCAGTTGAAATAGACGAACAGCTGCTGCGCGCTCTGCACCGCCTGCGACGCCAGCGCGTACCAGACGTTGCGGCCGAAGCGGCCCTCGGGTTTCTTGATCTCGTTGACGACGATCGAGCGCAGCCGCGAGCGCCGCTTGCGCAGCAGCTGCCCGGCCGGGATCGACGACGCCGGCGTATGGAACCCGCGCAGGTGGCGGAAGGTCGCCGCCGGCACCAGCGCGATGCCGAAGCCGTGGTGCCGCGCGCGGGCGCACAGGTCGTCGTCCTCGCAGTACAGGAAGAACAGCGGATCGAAGCCGCCGACCTGCTCCAGGAACTCGCGCGTCAGCAGCCACGCCGCCGCCGGCAGCGCATGCGCGCGGTAGTGGCCGGCGATCGGATGGCCCATCACCGCGTCGGTCAGGTAGGCCGTCGCATGCGGCGCGACGTAGTAGCGCAGGAAGGTCGGGTCCATCGCCGCGCCGTCGCCGTCGAGCTGCAGCGGGCACAGGATGCCCAGCGACGGGTCGGCCTCGGCCTGGCGCAGCAGCTGCGCGATCGCGTCCGGCGCCAGCACCGTGTCCTGGTTGAGGATGAAGACCTGGCGCGCGCCGTCGGCCAGCGCGCGCGCGATGCCGATGTTGTTGGCGCGGCCGAAGCCGAGGTTCTCGGCCTGGGGCAGCAGCGTGACCTCGGGGAAGCCGCCGACGATCGCGCGCGTCTCGTCCGAGGACGCGTTGTCCACGACGATCACCCGCAGCGGCACGGTGCTGTCGCGCAGCGCGCGCAGGCAGTCCGCCATCCACGGCGCGCCGTTGAAGCTGACGATGACGCAGGCGACGTCGGCCGCGGGCAGGGCGCTCATGGCAGGGCTCGCTTGCGCAGGTGCTGGAGGGAGCGCATCAGTTCCTGCGCGAGCGGATGTTGCAGCGACGCCGCCGCGACCAGCAGCCCGGCCAGGCCGGCCGCGCCGGTCAGCAGCAGGCCGACCAGCAGCGGCAGCTGGTAGCGGTGCGCGACCTCGGCCACCAGCGCCTGCGCCGCGATCGAGCCGGCCGCCACCAGCGCGCTCTTGAGGCTGGGGCCGAGCAGCGTGCGCGTCGTCGCGCCCAGCAGCGTGCGCATGTAGTAGACGTAGAGCGACAGCGCCACCAGGTGGCTGACGATCCACGACGCGGCCAGCGCCTCCAGGCTGATGCGCGAGGCGACCAGCAGCACCGCCAGGTGGATCGGGCTGTAGACCAGGTTGATGCGCAGCCGCTTGGCCACGTGGCCGGTCGCGTTGAGCAGGTTGGGGCCGAGGCTGTAGAGGTAGGTCGGCATGATCGCCAGCGCCAGCAGCGTGCAGATCGGCGCCGCGGCGTCCCACTGCGGCCCGAACAGCAGCCGCATGATGTCGCGCGACATCAGCGCCACGAAACCGAAGAAGGGCCAGGCGATCGCCGTCATCATCGCGGTGCCCTGCGCGTACAGCGTCGGCAGGTCGCCGCCCTGGCGGTGCTGGTCGGCGAAGGCCGGCGTGGCCACGCGCAGCACCGCCGAGGTGACGTTCGTGTAGAACATCTCCAGCAGCCCCAGCGCGCGGCTGAACAGGCCCACCGAGGTCAGCCCGAAGCTGCGGGCGATGATGAACTCGTGGGCATTGCGGGTGAAGGTCTCGATCAGGCGGCTGGTCACGAAGTACGAGCCGTAGCCGAAGACATGCTTCATGCCCTTGAGCCCGGGCAGCAGCAGCGTGCCCGGCGGCCGCATCGCCAGCAGCAGCAGCGCCTGGAAGGCGGTGTTGGCCACGCTGGCCCAGGCCAGGCTGCGGAAGCCGAAGCCGTTCATCGCCAGCAGCACGCCGGTGCAGGCATGCACCATCGACGACGAGAACTGGATGATGAAGATCCTGCGGAATTCCATGTGCCGGTTCAGCAGCGCGAAGGCCGGCGAGGCGAAGGGCAGGATCGCGAAGTTCAGCGCCAGGATGCCGATCACGTCGACGACGCCGGGCTCGCGCAGGTACTCGGCCAGCGGATGGCGCGCCAGCAGCGCCACCAGGCCCACCGACCAGCCGATCGCGATCGCGCCGGCATAGGCGGCGCGCAGCTTGTCCTCGGTGAGTTCCTTCTCCTGGATCAGGTACTCGCTGATGCCGAAGTCGCGCAGCACCGTGGCCACGGTCACGAAGGCGGCGCAGACGGAATAGACGCCGATCTGCGCCGGCGTCAGCAGGCGCGCCAGCGCCATCGTCGACGCGATGTTGACGATCAGGCTGGCGTAGCGTTCCGCGAAGGACCAGACGAGGGCCCCGCGCACCTTGGCGTTCATGCGGGCGCGCTCCCCGATCGCCGGAACAGCTTCTCGCCGAGCACGCGGAACGGCACCGCCGCCGCGTAGAGCAGGAAGGTCGGGTCGAAGCGCAGGATGTCGCGCACCAGCTTGAAGTTGATCGCCTTGCCGTGGCGCACGCGGTGCAGCAGGTCGCGCACGACGTCCTGCTGCAGGTTGCGGATGGTGCGCTGGTTGTTGCGGTGCTGGCTGTCGGTCAGCCGGTAGAAGCGCGGCACCGAGGTCCAGACGAACAGCTCGTTGCGCAGCCGGTGCAGCGAGCGCTCGGTGCCCCAGCCCGCGCCCTGGTAGATGTTGATGCCCTCGCCGTTGTTGCAGTCGACCTCGGTCGAGAAGCAGAAGGTCGCGCCGCCGGCGCCCAGGTCCATCCAGAAGAAGAAGTCCTGGCCGTTGAAGAACTCCTCGCGGAAGCGCAGCGCCGGGAAGCGGTCGAAGCGGTAGACCACCGTCGAGGTCTGGATCAGCCCGCCGCCGTCGCTCAGGATGTGCTCCAGCGGCGACACGCCCAGGTCGAAGCCCGGCGGCTGCGCGCTGACCGGCGCATGCGGCTTGTCCAGCGTGCCGATGCGCTCGAAGTTGGTCTGGTCCGGATAGTTGAACGACCACCAGTCGGCGAAGTAGCCGTCGAAGCGCTCGCCCATCACGGCCAGCGCGTTCTCGAGGTGGTTCGGGCGCCAGTCGTCGTCGGAGTCGAGGAAGGCGACGTAGCGGGTGCCGGCCGGCACCAGGTCCAGCGCCTTGTTGCGGGCCGAGCCGGCGCCGCCGTTGGGCTTGCGGTGCACCGTCAGCTGCGCGCGCGGGAACTCGGGATGCGCGTCGACCTCGGCCTGCGCCGGGACCGGGGACTCGTCGTCGACGACGATCACGTGGAGGCGGTCGGCGATCGTCTGCGCGAAGGCCGACGCCAGCGCCTTGGGCAGCAGCCCGGCCTGGCGCTGGAAATGCGGGATGACGACGGCGATCAGCGGCGGGGTGGTGCTCATTGGGAAGCTCCCTGGACATCGGCCCGCGGGCGGCCCGGGGCGGCCTCGGGCGTGG
>NZ_JAOCCU010000026.1 GCF_029840635.1 Mitsuaria sp. GD03876
GCCTGTATCGCGTCGACGCGGCGGCCTCGCAGGTTCGCATCCACGTGTTCCGCGCCGGGCGGCTGGCCAAGGTCGGCCATAACCACGTGCTGGGCGTCGAGCGGCTCGGGGGCCAGGTGTTCGTGCCGGCGGACGGGGTCGCCGGCGCCGGCCTCGAGCTCGCTTTCCGCCTCGACGACCTTGGCATCGACAAGCCCGAATGGCGCGCCCCGCTCGGGGCGGAGTTCGCCAGCGTGCCGTCCGCCGGCGACATCGCCGGCACGCGCGCCAACCTGATCAAGGCGGTCGACGGGGAACGTTTCCCCGCCATCGCGATGCGCAGCACCGCCGTGGCGGGCGCGTTCCCGACGCTGGCGGTGACGCTCGCCGTGTCCTGGCATGGCCAGGTCCGGGAACTGGCGGTGCCGGTGCGCGCCGTCCGCCCTTCGGGGGACGCCGCGCTGCGGGCGCAGGGAGCGCTCGTGCTGCGGCAGAGCGAGTTCGGCATCACTCCGTTCTCGGTCCTGGGCGGGCTGCTCGCCATCCAGGACGAACTGAGCGTCGAGGTCGACGTGACGGCCCGGCCGGCATCGGCCTGCGAGTGAGGCGGACGCGGCCAGGCAGGCCTCGTCGCGTCAGGCGTGCCGCGCGAAGCGGCACACCGGCCGCCGGCGCGGCGGCAGCCAGGGCCAGGGGACGCCGGAGGCCCCCGGGCGCGTGGCCCGTCAGTTCAGCTTGAAGCTCGCGACGGCGTCGACGAGCTGCGCCGACTGGTCCTTGAGGGACTCCGCGGCGGCGGCCGATTCCTCGACGAGGGCGGCGTTCTGCTGGGTCATCTGGTCGAGCTGGCGCACGGCCTGGCCGATCTCGCCCAGCGTCAGCGACTGCGCGGCGCTGGAGGCCGAGATCTCGCCGATGATCCGCGTCACCCGTTCGACGCTGTCGACGATCTCGCGCATCGTCGAGCCGGTCTCGCCGACCAGGCGCGAGCCGCCGTCCACCCGTTCGACCGACGCCGAGATCAGCGTCTTGATCTCCTTGGCGGCCTCGGCGCTGCGCTGGGCCAGCGAGCGGACCTCGCCGGCCACGACCGCGAAGCCGCGGCCCTGCTCGCCGGCGCGCGCCGCTTCCACCGCGGCGTTCAGCGCCAGGATGTTCGTCTGGAAGGCGATGCCGTCGATGACGCCGATGATGTCGGCGATCTTGTTGGACGACTGCTGGATCTCGTTCATCGTCGCCACGACCTGCTCGACCATCTGGCCGCCGCGGCCGGCGACCTGCGACGCGGTCTGCGCCAGGCCATCGGCCTCGCGGGCGGCGTCGGCGTTGAGCTTGACGCCCTCGCCGAGCTGCGCCATCGCGGCGCCGGTCTGCTCCAGGCTGCTGGCGGCCTGCTCGGTGCGGTTGGACAGGTCGGCGTTGCCGGTGGCGATCTCGCTGGAGGCATGGCGGACCTGGTCCGCGGCCGAGCGCACGCCGGCGATGGTGCCGGCCAGCCGGGCCTGCATCTCCTGCAGCGAGCGGCGCAGCGCCGCGACCTCGTCGGTGCCGACGACCTCGCCAGTGCGCTGGCTCAGGTCGCCGTCGGCGATGGCGCGGCTCAGAGACTGCGCCTCGGCCAGCGGCTCGGTCACCGAGCGGGTGATCACCAGCGCGATGCCCACGCCCAGCGCGATCGCCACCACCATCAGCCCGATGACCAGGTGGCGGGTGCTCTCGGCCTCGGCCTGCGCCTCGACCCGCGCGGCCTGCAGCAGGTCGCGGTTGTGCTCGGCGAAGCGGTCGATCGCCACCAGGTAGTCGTTCATCGCCGGGATCAGCTGCGACGCGGCCAGCGGCTTGACGTCGTTGCCGGCGGTCTTCTCCTTGATCACCGCCTCGCGCGCGTCCTGGTACTTCTTGCGCGCCGCGCCGATCTCGTCGATCAGCTTGGAACCGGCGGGGTCGGTGACGTTCTCGTCGAGTTCCTTCTGGATCTTGTCGATGCGCGCCGACAGCTCCTTGGAGCGCGCGGTGAAGGCCTTGACGAAGTTCTCGTCGTCCATGACCAGCTGCACGATGCGGCGCTGGATGTTGCCCTCGGTCAGGCCGGCCCACTGGCGCGACAGCTCCAGCGTGTGCATGTCGACCTCGACCAGGCGCTCGATGCGCTGGTGCAGCACCGACACCCGGACCACGCCGACCGTCGAGGCCACCGCCATCAGCACGATCACCAGCGCGAAGCCGGCCAGCACGCGGCTGCGCAGCCGCCATCGATTCAAGTTGAGCATTTCCAGGTCCTTCTTCTTCGCGTTCGGGGACGGGGCGGGGCCCCGACCTATTTGATAGACGGTCGGAATGCTGCCCGCCAGCGATGAATTCCGATCGGGGGAAATGCGGGGTGGGCCGTGAACTACGGCGCGGAAGCGGCCGGCGCGCGCGGCGCTGTCGGGTTTTCGCGTCGAGCGCGGCATGAATGCGCCGTCAAGGCGGCCCGCCCGGGCAATGAAAGCCGATTGAAAGGCGCCGGAGGCCGACGCCGGCCGATGCCGGGCCGGCGCCCGGCCGCGCGCGCCGTGCAGCCGGCGCGTGCGAGGGCCGTCACCCGCGGGCGGGGGGCGGCGGGACGTCGAACAGGTTGATCGCCTGCGGCTGGTCCAGCACCAGGTCCGCGCGCGCGCAGGCCACGCAGGGCAGGATCCAGCCCTCGGCCTTCTCTTCGCGGGACAGGCCGGGCCACTCGATGCGGTACTCGATCCGCCCGGACACCAGCTTGGCGATGCAGGCGCGGCAGGTGCCGTTGCGGCAGGAATGCGCCAGGCGCAGGCCGTGGTCCAGCGCGGCCAGCAGCAGGGTCTGGTCCTCGGGCGCGTCGAAACGCCAGCCGTGGGGCAGGAGTTCGACCGAGTGGGAGGGCGAGGGAACGGGGGCGCCGCCGGAGTCCCCGGCGGCGTCAGGGGCGTGACTCATGGGCGCATGATGCCTGTGCGCTAAGCTGCCCCGATGCCCAACACCCCGATCCCCGGCTCCGACGCCGTCCCGGCCGCCCAGGCGTTCTTCGACCAGCTCAACCGCGATTACGTCGCGGTGCACAAGCGCAAGGAAGACCTGTTCTGGGCCACCTACATGGCCACCAGCGACGACCACGAGGGCTTCGGCCGCGCCGAGACGGCCTACAAGGCCTTCATCTCCGATCCGGACCAACTGGCCGCGACGCGCGCGCACCTGGCCGCCGTCGAGGCCGCGCCGGCGTCCGACGCGCGCGACGCGCTGGCCCACGGCCTGCGGGGCTGGCTGGGCGTGTTCGACGCCAACATCGTCGACAACGACGAGGGTCGCGCGCTGATGGCCGAGCTGATCGAGGCCGAGCGCATCCTCTTCGCCAAGCGCAAGGACTTCGCGCCCACGCACGTCAACGATCGCGGCGAGACCGAGCCGGCCACGCTGTCGATGCTGGCCACCAACGTGGCGACCAACCCGGACGAGTCGCGCCGCCGCAGCTCCTACGACGCCTTCCATGCGATCGAGCGCTGGGTGCTGGACAACGGCTTCCTGCAGATCGTCTCGCTGCGCAACCGCCTGGCGCGGGCGCTGGGCTTCAGCGACTACTTCGAGATGAAGCTGCGCAAGAACGAGCGCATGTCCAAGGCGGAGCTGTTCGGCATCCTCGACGACTTCGTCGCGCGCACCGAGGCCGCGCAGCAGCGTGCGCACGAGGCGCTGGCGGCCGCGCACGGCCCGTCCGCGCTCGAGCCCTGGAACCTGCGCTTCCACAGCACCGGCGACGTCACGCGGCGCCTGGACCCCTACCTGCCCTTCGGCCCGGCGCTGCGCCGCTGGGTCCGGAGCTTCCGCCGGCTGGGCATCCAGTACCGCGGCGCGACGATGCGGCTGGACCTGCTGGAGCGACCCGGCAAGTACCAGAACGGCTTCTGCCACGGCCCGCTGCCGACCTGGTTCGACGAGCAGGGCCGCTGGCACGCCGGCGAGATCAACTTCACCGCCGAGGCCAAGCCCGACCAGGTCGGCTCCGGCGCGCGCGCGATCAACACGCTGTTCCACGAGGGCGGCCACGCGGCGCACTTCGCCAACGTGACGCAGAACTCGCCGTGTTTCTCGCAGGAGTTCGCGCCGACCTCGATGGCCTACGCCGAGACGCAGTCGATGTTCTGCGACAGCCTGCTGGGCGACGCCGACTGGCTCAAGCGCTACGCCCGCACCGTCGACGGCCAGGCGATCCCGGACGCGCTGATCCGCGACCGCATCGCCGCGGCGCAGCCGATGCGCGCCTTCGACGAGCGCGCGATCGCGGTGGTGCCGTACTTCGAGGCCGCGCTGTACGCGATGTCCGAGTCCGAGCGCACGCCCGAGTCGGTGCTGGCGCTGGCGCGCGCGATGGAGCTGCGCATCCTGGGCGTCGAGCGCGCGCCGCGCCCGATCCTGGCGATCCCGCACCTGCTGAACCAGGAATCGGCCGCCTCCTACCAGGGCTACCTGCTGGCGCACATGGCGGTCTACCAGACGCGGGCCTTCTTCCTGCGCCGCGACGGCTACCTGACCGACAACCCGGCGATCGGGCCGGCGCTGGCCGCGGCCTACTGGGCGCCGGGCAACAGCCTGTCGCACGACCAGACGCTGCGCCGGCTGACCGGCGAGGGCTTCTCGGCCCGCTACCTGGCCGAGGCCTGCGACGAGACCGTCGAGCAGGCCTGGGCGAGCGCGCGCGACACGCTCGAGGCGGCCGAGCGCCGCGGCGAGCGCACCGACGACGGCCTGCCGCTGAACGCGCGGGTGCAGGTCGTGCACGGCGACGAGGTGCTGGCCGACAACGGCGACGGCTCCGAGGCCGCCGAGCGGGCGATGTTCGAGCGCTTCGAGGGCTGGATCGGCGCGCATTACGCCGTGCCGTCGAGCGCGGTGCCGTCGGCCGCGGCGCAGTAAGGCCGGCGCGTGAAGTACCTGCAGGGCTACGCGCCGGCGCTGGTCGCGCAGGCGCGGCAACTGCTCGAGGCCGGCGAGCTCGGGCCGCTGCTGGCGCGGAAGTACCCCGAGCCGCACGAGGTCCGCAGCGACAAGGCGCTGTTCGACTACACGCAGGACCTCAAGCAGCGCTTCATGCGCAACGCCGGGCCGCTGGCGCTGGTCCGCTACGACGCCAAGCTCAAGGTGATCCAGCACGCGCTGGGCACGCACACGCGGCAGACGACGGTGCAGGGCAACAAGCTGAAGTCGCGGCGCGAGATCCGCGTCGCCACGCTGTTCCGCGACGCGCCGGCGGAGTTCCTGCGGATGATCGTCGTGCATGAGCTGGCCCACCTGAAGGAGCTGGAGCACGACAAGGCGTTCTACGCGCTGTGCCACCACATGGAGCCGGCGTACGCGCAGCTGGAGTTCGACGTGCGGCTGTGGCTGAGCGTGAAGGATACCGAGGCCCGCGCCGGCGCGGCCGCGCCGGAGGCTCCAGCCGTTCCAGGCGCGCCGGACGCCTGAGCGGCTCCCGGACTGCCACTTTTTCGGGCAATCCGTAGGAAGCCCTTTGGGATCAACGGCTTGCGCGATTGCTGCGCAGCCTGTGCACGCGTTTATCCACAGGCGGTGTGGACGCCTTCCGCTATGCTCTCGGGCTTTCCAGATCCCGAACCGCGGCGTCACGAGCGCCGCGCCTTCCCCTCGCTCCCAATGATTCTGCTGGCGCCCATGGAGGGCCTGCTGGACCACATGCTGCGCGACACGCTGACCCGTGTCGGCGGCGTGGACCGCTGTGTCTCCGAGTTCATCCGCGTCACCGACCAGCTGCTGCCGCGCCGCGTGTTCACCCGCATCGTGCCGGAGCTGCTGACCGGCGGGCGCACGCGCGCCGGCGTGCCGGTGCGGGCGCAGCTGCTGGGCTCCGACCCGCAGTGCCTGGCCGAGAACGCCGCGCGCCTGGCCGAGCTGGATCCCGAGGGCATCGACCTGAACTTCGGCTGCCCGGCCAAGACGGTGAACCGCCATCGCGGCGGCGCGGTGCTGCTGGACGAGCCCGAACTGGTCGGCGAGATCGTCGCCGCGGTGCGCCGCGCGGTGCCGGCGCGCATTCCCGTGTCGGCCAAGATGCGGCTGGGCAACGAGGACCGCGCCCGCATGCTGGACTGCGCCCGCGCGATCGCCGCTGCCGGCGCGTCGGAGCTGGTCGTGCACGGCCGCACCAAGCGCGACGGCTACAAGCCCCCGGCCTACTGGGACCAGATCGCCGTCGTGCGCGAGGCCGCCGGCATCGACGTCGTCGCCAACGGCGAGGTCTGGACCGTCGAGGACGCGCTGCGCTGCCTGGAGGAATCGGGCTGCGCGTCGCTGATGCTGGGCCGCGGCATGGTGGCCGATCCCGGCCTGGCGCTGGCCGTGCGCGCGGCGCGCGGCGGGCAGGGCGCCGCGCCGCTGCCGTGGGCCGACGTGATCCCGCTGATGGAAGGCTTCTTCGCGCAGGTGCGGCGCAAGGTCGCGACCCGCCACCAGGCCGGGCGGCTCAAGCAGTGGTTGCACTACCTGCGCCGCCGTTATCCCGAGGCCGAGGACACCTACCAGCGCGTGCGCACGATCAATGCGCCGGACGCGCTGGCGCTGACGCTGTTCGGCCGCGCGCTGGATCCGGCCGCGCCGCCGCCCGAGGACGGCGACGACGGTCTCGTCGACGCCTCCCAGGCCTGCGAGGCCGACCTGGAAGCCGGGACCGGCCGCGACATCGACATCCATGGCGACGGCCACAACGACCACGACCTCGACACCGACCGTCCCCCCGTTCCCGATCGACAACAAGACAGCGACTCGCTGATCGCCGCATGACCGCTTACCGTCCGACCCCGCGCCTGCTGGCGCTCGCCGCCGTGCTCGCGCCGGCGCTCTCGATCGCCGCGGCGCCGGCGCCCGCCGCCTCCGCGGCCGCGGTCACGCCGCTGGCGCTGGAACGCGTCTTCGGCGATCCGCCGCTGCAGGGCCGCACGGTCCGCCAGGCCGAGATCTCGCCCGACGGCGCCTGGGTCAGCTACCTGCGCCCGTCGCAGGCCGACAGCGAGCAGCTCGAGCTCTGGGCGCAGCCCGCGGCCGGCGGCGCGCCGCGCAAGCTGGTCTCGGCGGCCGAGGTGCTCGGCGGCCGCAGCCAGCAGCTGACCGAGGCGGAACGCATGGCGCTGGAGCGCAAGCGGATCTCGCAGGGCGGCATCACCGGCTACCAGTGGTGCGGGCCCTCGGGCAAGACGCTGCTGTTCCCGTTGTCGGGCGACCTGTACCTGGTGCGGCTGACCGACCAGGGCCCGCAGGCCCGGCGCCTGACCACCGACGAGCAGGTGCCGGAGCAGGACCCGAGCTGCTCGCCCGACGGCAGCCGCGTCGCCTACGTCAAGGGCGGCGAGCTGTGGGTGCAGCCGGTGGAGGGCGGCGGCGCGGCGCGCGCGCTGACCCAGGGCGCGACCGAGACCCGCTTCTGGGGCCTGGCCGAGTTCATCGCCGCCGAGGAACTGAGCCGCCAGCGCGGCTACTGGTGGTCGCCGGACGGCAAGCAGTTGCTGGCGCTGAACGTCGACGAGGGCGAGGTGCCGGTGAAGACGCGGGCGCAGATCTTTGCCGACCGCACGACGATGACGCAGCAGCGCTACCCCGGCGCCGGCGAGAAGAACGCCCGCGTGACGGCCTGGACGCTGCAGGTGGCCGACGGCCGCGCGACGCCGCTGCCCCTGCCCGCGGACGCGGAATACGTCGCCCGCGCCGGCTGGTTCGGCGACGGCACGCCGTGGCTGCAGACGCTGACGCGCGACCAGCACAAGCTGGCGCTGACCGAGTACGCCAACGGCACCGGCCCGGGCCGCACGGTGATCGACGAACGCGATCCGGCCTGGGTCGAGGTGCACGACGACCTGCTGGAGATCGACGGCCTGACCCTGTCGGGCCAGCCCGCGCTGCTGTGGTCGAGCGAGGCCTCGGGCCGCCGCCAGCTGGTGCTGGTGGATCGCCGCACCGGCGAGCGCCGGCCGCTGACGAACGAGCCGGAGCCGGTCGCGCATCGCGTCTGCAGCGACGGCAAGACGGTGGTCTACGCGGCGGCGCGCGACCGCGGCCGCTCGCGCGAGTTGTTCGCGATCGACCTGGCCGGCGCGAGCCGGATGCTCGACGGCGCGCGGCCGCGCCAGTGGCGCGACGCGCGCGGCGACGGCGATTGCGCGCGCCTGCTGGTGACGCGCGGCGCCTGGGGCGAGCCGCCGGCGCTGTCGTTGCAGGCGGTGAAGCCGGCGACGCCGGGCGAGGCGCCGGTGGCGCTGCCGGGCGACGCGCCCGATCCGCTGCTGGCGCGCGTGGTGCCGGTGCCGCGCGTGGTCGACATCACCGCCGCCGACGGCCGCACGCCGCTGAACGCGCTGTACTTCGCGCCGCTGGACGGCCAGCCCGGCCCGCACGCGGTGATCACGATGGCCTACGGCGGCCCCGGCACGTCGACGGTCAACTGGAACTGGAACCGCGACACCGCGCTGATCGCCTACTGGCAGCGCCGCGGCTACGGCGTGTTCACGCTGGACACGCGCGGCATGCAGAACCGCGACCGCGACTTCACCCGCGCGCACCGGCACGCGTTCGGCGAGGTCGACGTGAACGACCTGTTCGCCGCGGTGCGCCAGCTGCCCAGGCAGGTGGCGGGCGTCGATCCGAAGCGCATCGGTTTCTTCGGCTGGTCCTACGGCGGTTTCCTGGCCGAGCGCGCGATGCTGGACAACGGCACGCCGCTGGCGGCGGCGGTGGCGGTCGCGCCGCCGACGGACTGGACGCTCTACGACACCGCCTACACCGAGCGCTACCTCGGGATGCCGCAGGACGGCAAGGGCGGCCAGACCGCGCCGTACCGGCAGGCCAACCTGGTCGGCCGCGCCAAGCTGCTCGACAAGCCGCTGCTGATCGTGCACGGCACCGCCGACGACAACGTGCTGTTCGAGCACACGCTTCGCCTGACCGAGGCGCTGCAGAACGAGTCGCGGCCGTTCGAGCTGATGGTGTATCCGGGCAAGGCGCACGGCATCGCCGGGCGCGGCGCCAAGCTGCACCTGTACCGCACGATCGACGCCTTCTTCGCGCGGACGCTGGCGCGCTGAGCGCGCCTTCGGGCAAGCGAGGGCAGGCGAAGGCGGGCGAGAGCGGGCGAGGGCAGGGAACGCAAGGCCGAGGCACGCACGCGGGCCGGGCAGCAGGAGTTCAGCGATGGCGCTGGTGTATTCGACGGAGGGCGGGCGCACCTGCCCGCAATGCCGGCAGGCGCTGGCCGACTGCCGCTGCAAGGCGCAGGCGGCCACGGCGGTGCTGGGCGACGGCAAGGTGCGGGTGCGCCGCGAGACGGCCGGCCGCAAGGGCAAGGGCGTCACGGTGGTGCTGGGCCTGGCGATGACGGCGGGCGAGTTGACGGAGGCGGCCAAGAAGCTCAAGGCGGCTTGCGGCACCGGCGGCACCGTCAAGGACGGGACGATCGAGATCCAGGGCGATCACCTGGACAAGGTGATGGCCTGGCTGACGGCGGCGGGATTCGCGCCGAAACGCGCGGGCGGTTGAGGCGGCGCGCCTGAGACGGCGCGGCTGACGCAGCCGCGGCATGGCGCGAGGCGGTGCGAGCACGTCGCCGGCATCGCGGCGGCGGCGCGCACGCCAACGGAGCGAATCCGCCGGGAGGCGGTGGCCGCGGGCCAGCCGAGCGGGCGAGCGCGGCAGGGACGGGGCATTGGCGCGCACGGGACCGGGGCCAAGACTGGCCGTCCCTTCAATGTCCTCGAAAGGACCCGCCATGCAAGCCGCGACTTCCTCCCCGTCCGAGATCGACTCGACCCAACGGCACCCGGCCGTGACGATGCTGCTGGACTGGTACGCGTGGGTGACGGCGCACCTGCCGTTCCTGCCGCTCCCCGCGATGCCGGTCATCGCGCAGTTCCTCGACACGCTGACCGCGCCCGCGGCACCAGCGGCATCCGCGGCATCCGCTGCATCCGCGTCACCGGCGGATTCAGCGGTTGCCACGCAGGCCACGGAGGCCACGGAGGCCACGGAGACCGGGACGATCGTGCCGACTGTTCTTGCGCCCGTTCACGACGATGGCGTGCCCACCGAACCCAACGAACTCAACGAACCCGGCGTTTCCGAGGAGACCGGGCCCGGCCAGGAGCAGGAGCAGGGGCAGGGGCAGGGGCAAATCGTCGAGCACATCGAGATCATTGAGGACGACAGCCCGCTCGGCGGGCTGCTCAACGAGTGGTACGAGGCCAACCGGCAGCACGAGGGCAACAGCCTGGCGCCGACCCTGGACATCGGTGTCGCGCGGGACCAGGCGACCTTCGCGTGGAACGAGCCGATCCTGCTGTCCCTGCGCGACATCCAGACCCTCGACCAGCACCACGTGCCCGTGGAGGAACTCCAGGCCTGGGCGCAGCGCCAGCAGCAGGACCGCGTGTACGAGCTGTCCGGCTACGACGTCGACATGCGTCATGCGCGGATCGGCGTGAGCGGGAGCGCGGGCGACCCGGGCCTCGGCGTGCTGCTGGAGATCCGCGGCGGCAGCGTTCGTCCGCTGGAAGTCCTGTCCAAGGAGGACGATGGCCGCGAGGAGCCCGAGGCCCTCATCTGGATCGCGCGCTCGATCATCGACGCGGGTTTGCCCATCGAGTTCCGCGGGGCTTACCCGGTGATGGGCGACTGGGTGGTCTGAGCCGACATCCGTGAATTCCTTGCGGCCCGCGCCGGCTTCATGGGCCCGGCGGGCCCTTGCCCAGGGGGAACGGCGCGTCGACGCCGCCTGGGCGCTGGTAGAGTGCGCGCCGCCTGAGAGCACCACGAGCGGCGCGACACGCCGCCTCATACCGCCTCACACCGCCTCACACCGCCTCAGGCGGCGCGATGCGCCGTCCCCCCTCACACCACACGCGGCGCGGAGCGCCGCCTCCAGGGAGTTCCCGTGTTCCATCGTTCCTCCGCCCGTCGCACGCTGCGCCGGGCCGCGCTGCTGTCCGTCTCGTCCGCGCTGTGCCTGCTCCTGAATGGTTGCGGCGGCGGTGGTTCCGACGATTGCGACCTCGGCAACGGCTGGGGCTTCAGCTACAGCCCCAGCGAAGTGGCCAATCCCGGCTTCGTGCTGACCTACAAGCAGGGCGTGGCCAACCGCTGGACGCTCAACGCCAACGCGATGAACGCCGCCTGCACGCGCGGCCTGAAGGTCACGATGCGTCCGAACAACGCCGAGCTGCCCGGCGGCGCCGGCCTGCCCAACGGCATCACGCTCAACGCCGGCACCGGCGAGTTCTCCAGCCCGGTGCTGACCGCGCCCATCGAAGGCATCTGCCAGACGCCGACCGGCGGCATCGAGGGCCTGTCCAAGAACCGCGTCTGCCCGGCCGGCCAGGTGCTGACCGACCGCCGCTTCGTCATCGACATCCAGACCGACGTGATCAACACCGGCGCCAACCCGGTGCCGACGCTGATCTACTTCCGCCCGGCGCCCTGAGCGCCACCGCTGGCGAGCGCCGCGCGCCGCCGCCGCCGTGACAGGCGGCCGGCGCCCGCGCGAGCGAGGGGGCCCGCTGGAAACAGGCGGCGCAAGCGCGACGTATGCACGCGCGTACCGCCGGGCGCGGGTCTAAGGTGGACTCGACCGGCCCGACCTCCTCCCCGGGCCTGGGAGTCCGTCCATGAGTCCGTCCCAGTTCGCCGCGCTCCAGCGCGACACCCCCGTCCGCGCCTGCTCCGGCCAAGGCCGTTTCCTGCTGCGCTTCGAATCGCTGTTCCACGCCGGCCGAGGCCTGTCCTTCCCGTGCGACGAGCGCGGCCAGGTCGCGCTCGACCAGCTCAGCGAACACGCGCGGGAGAACTACCTGTTCGCCCGCGCCGTCGTCGGCCACGAGTACGCGACGCCGGTCGTCCAGCGCTGCGACGAATGACGCGCCCGGGCCGGGAAGGCCCGGCGGGCTGGTCTTCCGGCCGACGAGTGGCGCGCCCGCCGTCGGCGCGCGGTCCTCAGCGCGCGGCGTCCCGCGCCGCGTCGTACTGCCCCAGCACCCACTGCAGCCCGGCCAGGTGCTGCTGGTCGTGGCTGCACAGGTAGTGGATCAGCGCCTTGAAGGTCAGCGGGCCGTAGCCCTCGAAGCGCGCCCGGCGCGCCAGCTGCTCCGGCGTGACCGCCGCCAGCATCGCGATCGTCTCCTGGCGCGCCCGCGCGAACGCGGCCAGCGCGGCCGCCGGATCGTCCTCGCCGTAGCGGCGCTCCCGCGCCAGCGCGTCCGTGTCCAGCGACGGCAGCAGCGGATCGTCCTCGGCCAGCGTGCGCCGGATGCGCTGCTGGTAGCCGTCGATCTCGATGTCGCGCACGTGGCACAGCTGCTCGATCGCGGTCAGCGGCTCGCTCGGGACGCCGTCCCACGACGGCGGCGCCCAATGGCGGGCCTCGGCCGGGAACAGCGAGAAATGCGCGGCCAGTTGGGCCGGGAAGGCCGCCAGCGCGTCGAGCGTGACCGCGTCGACCGCCGACGTGGCGGCGGTCGCGGGGAGCGAGGCCCCGGCCGCCGAGGCCGCGGTGGCAAATCCTGCGGTCGCAGATCCTGCGGCGGCGGCGGCGGGCAGGGTGGGGTTGGCGGGGTTGGCGAGCGGCGCTGGCTGACGGGTGTTGGCGTTGGCGTTCATGCGGCTGATGTTAGGACGCCGGACTGCGGGACAATGCCGCGTTTTCCGATTCCCCTGCATGACCCCGCCATGAGCGACACCACCCGCCCCGACCTGCCCGACCACCTGTCCATCGATCCGCGCAGCCCGCATCACAATGCCGCGGTCTTCGAGCACGACATCGGCATCCTCTTCAACGGCAAGGAACGCCGCGACGTCGAGGAGTACTGCGTCTCCGAAGGCTGGATCAAGGTCCCCGCTGGCCGCACGCTGGACCGCAAGGGCCAGCCGCTGATGATCAAGCTCAAGGGCAAGGTCGAAGCCTTCTACAAGTGAGCATGGCGCGCGGCGGTCGCGGCGGTCGATGCCCGCGCCGATCGCCGGCGCCGCGCGCGGATCCCGGGTCGCGGCTCAGGCGCGCGGCCAGCTGATCGCCACCCACAGGCCGCCGCCGTCGCGGTTGCCCATCGCGATGCGGCCACCGTGGGCCTCGGCGATCTCGCGCGCCAGCGCCAGGCCCAGCCCGCTGCCGCTGCGCTTGGTCGAATAGAACGGCAGCAGCGCCTGCGACAGCTGCGTCTCGGTCATGCCGGGGCCGCGGTCGCCGACCTCGATCCGCCAGTCGTCCCGCACCGCGGTCACGGCCAGGCACACGCCCTCGGGCGGGCTGCCCGACTCGTGCGCGTTCTTCAGCAGGTTGATCAGCGCCTGCTCCATCTGCGCCGCGTCGAAGCGGCCCGGCGCCGCGGGCAGCTCGCCCGCCAGCGCGAACGGGTAATGCGCCCCGAGCGACGCGATGAAGGCCGGCCAGTCCACCGGCGCCAGCACCGGCGCCGGCAGCTTCGCGAAGCGCGCGTAGCCCGACAGGAAACCGTGCAGGTGCTGCGCGCGTTCGCCGATGCTGGCGAACACGCCGGGCACGCGCTCGTGCTGGCCGCGCCGCGCCAGCTCCGCGCCGCTGTGCGCCAGCGACGAGATCGGCGCCAGCGAGTTGTTCAGCTCATGGCTGATCACGCGGATCACGCGCTTCCAGCTCGCGACTTCCTGGCGCGACAGCTCGCGCGTCATCCGCCGCAGCAGCCGGAGCCGGTGCGGCTGGCCCTGCAGCCGGAAGTCCCGCATCGACAGGTGGAAGCGCTCCTCCTGCCCGTCCAGCACGATGCTGAACAGCCCGTCCTGCGCGCCCGCGAAGGCCTGGCGCAGGTCCTCGGGCGCGTCGGCCAGCGCCTCCTGGATCGGCCGTCCGGCCAGGCTGCGGCCCTGGTCCATCAGCTGCCGCGCGGCGATGTTGGCGTAGGCGATGCGGTCCTGCGCGTCGGTCAGCACCAGCGCCACCGGCGTGTTCTGCACCACCGTGTCCAGCAGCAGTTCCCGCTGCGCCAGGTGGCGGCGCTGCTCGCGCAGGGCCAGGCCCAGCTCGCTGTGCAGCCGCATCAGGCTGGACAGCTCCGACAGGCCGCCGGGCGCGTCGGCGGCGATCGCGCTGCCGAACTCGCCGTCGCGGTAGCTCAGCACCGTGCTCTCCAGCGCGCGCAGCAGGCTCGCCAGCGGCATCAGCAGCAGGCTGGCCAGGCCCCAGACGATGGGCAGCATCAGCACGAAGGTCAGTCCGAGGGCGGCGGCGCTCCACGGCGCCGGCGCCGCGAGCGCCATCGGGGCGAGCAGCTGAGGCACCGGCCACAGCGTCAGCGTCATGTGAATCAGCATCGCCGCGACCGCCGAGGCGATCAGGCACAGCGCCAGGCGCAGGTGCAGCGAGCGGTGCCAGCCCGCGCGCCGGGGCCGTGGCGCGTCGATCATCCGGCGTCCAGCCCGTAGCGCTCCATGCGCCGGTACAGCGCCTGGCGCGACAGCCCCAGCGTCTGCGCCGCCCGGCTCACCACGCCGGAGGCCGCCTCCAGCGCCGCGACGACCGCCTCGCGGCTGGGTTCGTCGAGATTGCGCGAGGCGGCCGGCGACGCCGCGGGCAGCGCCAGGTCGGCCTCGCCGATCACGCGGTCGCGCGCCAGCAGCGCGGCGCGCTCGATCGCGTTCTTCAGCTCGCGCACGTTGCCCGGCCAGGGATGCGCCAGCAGCGCCTCGCGGGCGCCGTCGCTCAACGCCGCGCGGCCGGCCAGGAAATGCTCGGCCAGCGGCAGGATGTCGGCGGCCCGTTCCGCCAATCCCGGCAGCGCGACCTCGATCACGTTGAGCCGGTAATACAGGTCCTCGCGGAAGGTGCCCGCGCGCACCATCGCGCGCAGGTCCGAATTGGTCGCCGAGATCACCCGCACCGTGGTCTGCCGCGTGCGGCTCGAGCCCAGGCGCTCGAAGCGGCCGGTCTCCAGCACCCGCAGCAGCTTGACCTGGCCGGCCAGCGGCAGGTTGCCGATCTCGTCCAGGAACAGCGTGCCGCCGTCGGCCTTCTCGAAGCGGCCCTCGCGCGCGGCATGGGCGCCGGTGAAGGCGCCGCTCTCGGCGCCGAAGAGCTCGGCCTCGATCAGCTCGCCGGGCAGCGCGCCGCAGTTGATCGCGACGAAGGGACCGTCCGCGACCGCCGAGTTGGCATGCACGATCGCCGCGATGCGCTCCTTGCCGCTGCCGTTCGGGCCGGTCACCAGCACCGACGCGGCCGAGCGCGCGACCTGGCAGGCCAGTTCCAGGCAGCGCAGCAGCGCCGGGGACTCCACCACCAGGCCGTCGAGCCGGTAGCGGCGGCGCAGCTCGTCGCGGCGCTGGCGCTGCTCCAGGCGGCTCTCGCGCAGCGCGCGGCCGTTCTCGGCCAGTTCCAGCAGGTTCTCCACCGTCGCCAGCAGCTTGGCGTCGTCCCAGGGCTTGGCCAGGTAGTCGGCCGCGCCGGCCTTGACCAGCGCCACCGCCTGCTCCAGCTGCGTCCAGGCGGTCAGCAGGATGATGGGCAGGTCCGGGTGGCGCTCGCGCAGCTGGTGGAACAGCGCGCGGCCTTCCTCGCCCGAGGTCGTGTCCGCGCTGAAGTTCATGTCCTGGATCACCAGGTCCACGCGGCGTCGCGACAGCAGCGCGACGCCCTCGGCCGGCGAGGCCGCGTACAGCGGCTCGACGTCGTGCAGCGAGAGCAGCAGCGACAGCGCCTCGCCGACGCCGGCGTGGTCATCGATGATCAGGACGGTCCTCATGGGTGGCGCAGCATATCGGATGGGAAGGGGAGCGCGGCCGGCCCGGACGGGCGCGGCCGCGGAGGCTGGAGAAGGCGCGGAGCCGCGGAGGCGGCCGGGTCCTCAACCGCCGCGCAGCGCGGCGACCGGCGGCAGCGCCGCGGCCCGGCGCGCGGGCGCCAGCACCGCGACCTGGCCCAGCGCCCACAGCACCAGCGCGCCGGCGGGCAGGTAGACCAAGGGCAGGCGCGGCAGCTCGTAATGCGACATCAGCAGCAGGCTGATGCCGTAGGCGCCCAGCATGCCCAGCGCGATGCCGGCGGTGGACAGCAGCAGGTTCTCGGTCTGGAAGTAGCGCAGGATCTGGCCGCGCGTGGCGCCCAGCGCGCGCCGCGTGCCGATCATCCGGGTGCGCTGCTGCACCCAGAAGCTGGCCAGCCCGACGATGCCGAAGGCCGTCACGATCAGCAGGCCCACGCACACCCCGGCCAGCAGCAGCACCATCGAGCGGTCCTGCCGGTAGTAGGCCGAGCGCTGCTTGATCATCGTGTCCTGGTCGCGCACGACGCGGCGCAGCCCCGGGCTGTTGCCCAGCAGCTTGGCCGCGCTGGCCTTGAGCACCGCCTCCGGGTCGGCGCCCGGCGCGACGCGGATCAGGAAGCTGCCGCCGCGGAAGCTGGGCTGCACCGGCATCAGCATCGTGTCGAGCGCGTTGTCGTCCTGCGAGCCCGGGTTGGGCGAGGGCAGTTCCGCCAGCACGCCGACCACGCGCTGCGGCTGCTGGCCGTAGACGTACAGGCCCTTGCCCAGCGCCGATTCGCCGGGGAACAGCACGTTGGCGAGGTGCTTGTTGATGATCACCGCCGGCACGCGCGGATCGGGGTTGTTGTCCAGCGAGGAGCCGGCGACGAATTCCTCGGGCAGGAAGTCGCGGCCCTCGACCAGCTTGAGCCCGCTGGTGGCGATGAAGCCGGGGCCGGCGGTGTAGTGGCCCGCCACCGCGCGGCTGCGCGCCTGCTCGCCGGCCTCGAGCCGCACGCTCGAGTTGTTGGAGTTGCGGCCGTACGGGTACTGGTTGGTCAGTGCCGCCGAGACCACGCCGGGCACCTGCGCCAGCGCGGCGAGGTCGGCCCTGGTCTGCGGCTCGGGGTTCTCGACGCGGGCCATGCTGGACAGGGACAGCGTGATCAGCGCCTCCTCGGCCATGCCGGTGTCGGCGCTGATGCGGTCGATGCGCTGGAAGATCAGGAACAGCGCGTTGCACACGATCGCGCAGGTCAGCGCGATCTGCAGCACGATCAGGCCGGCGGCGGTCTTGTGACGCTTGAGCGTCGAGAGGATCGGGAGGATGTCCATCGAGGTCTCCTTGGCGCTCACTGCGTCTTGAGCTGGATCGCGGGGGTGATCTGGCAGGCGCGCCAGGCGGGCAGCAGCCCGGCCAGCAGGCTGGCCGCCAGCGACACGCCCAGCGTCGTGGCCAGCATCGACCAGTCCAGCTGCGCGAGCTGCGCGTAGTCCGTCGGGCTCTGGCGCACGACCCACAGGCCGCCCCAGGTCAGCACCAGCCCCAGCAGGCCGCCGACGATGCCCAGGCTGCCGGCCTCCACCAGGAACTGCAGGAAGATCTGCGAGCGCGGCGCGCCCAGCGCGCGGCGCACGCCGATCTCGCCGCTGCGGCGCAGGCACTTGGCCAGCAGCAGGCCCACCGTGTTGGTCAGGCACACCACCAGGAAACCGAAGGCCAGCCAGACCTGCAGCTTGATGTCGCTGGGCACCACCTTGCGGATGCTCAGCCAGGTCATCACCGGGCTCAGCCGGGGGTTGGGCGGACGCTCGAAGCGGCCGGCCTGGCGCTGCTGCTCGGAGTACTGCGTCAGGAAGGTCAGGTAGTCGGCCGTCTGCTGCGGCGTGTCCAGCTGCACCCAGTACTGCAGCCAGGCGCAGGGCGCGTTGAGCGAGCGCGGGTCGACGCCGTCGTTGCGGCCCCAGCAGTTCATGTTGCCCGAGCCGCCGAAGCGCAGCCCCAGCGACGTGGACAGCGGGATGTAGACGTCGGCCGCCTTCGCGTACTCGCCCAGCGTCAGGTCGAAGTAGTGGGGCGCCGGGCGCCAGGGCTTGAGCACGCCCACGACGGTGAAGTCCTTGTCGCGCAGCCGCACCGTCTTGCCGCGGCTGTCCTGGCCGCCGAACAGCTTGTCGTTGAGCGTGCTGGAGATCACCGCGACGCGGGCCTCGGCGGCGTCGTCGGCGGCGGTCCAGCCGTTGCCGTAGCGGAACGGCGGCTCGAACATCGGGAAGAAGTCCGCCGACGTGTAGCGCCCGCCGGTGAAGAACGGCGGTTGCGCCGCGTCGCCCGAGCCGGCCGGATCGATCGCGATGAAGGCGCCGGTCATCAGCACCTGGTGCACCGCGCGCTTGGCGCGCAGCAGCGCCTCGCCGTCGAAGCGGGTCAGCTGCTGCATCGGCTCCTCGCCGGGCTGCCAGTCGCGGGTCAGGTCGGCGTCCAGCTGCACGCGGAACAGCCGGGCGCTCTTGTGCGGGATCGGATCGCCGGACATGACGTGGAACAGCGTCAGCGTCGTCATGCAGGCGGCCACGCCCATCGCGATGGACAGCAGCATCAGCGCGGTCAGGCCGCGGTGGCTGCGGAAGGCCCGGAAGGCCAGTTCGAGGTAGTAGGTCAGCATCGTGGGTCCCCTCTCATCTCATTGCCGGGCCGGCGCCGCGGCGGGCGCGGCGCCCAGCAGCGTGTTCACGGCGGCCAGTTGCGGCTCGCCCAGCGCGCCGGCCGCCTGCTGCAGCAGCAGCTTGGACAGCACGTAGCGGTGGCGGGCCTGTTCCCAGGCGTTGCGGGCGTTGCTCTGCGTCTGGATCGCCAGCAGCAGGTCGGTCATCGTGCGCAGGCCCAGGTCCATGCCGCTGCGGGTCGAGGCCAGCGCCTTCTCCGCGGCCTGCACGGCGGTGCCGGCGGTGCGCATCTGGCTCAGCGACGACAGCACCGCCTGGTACTGCGCCTGCGTCTCGCGGGTCATCGCGCGGCGGGCGCCCTCGAGCGCGTCGCGCAGCTGCTCGCGCTGGAACACGGCCTGGCGCTTCTGCGATTCGACGGCGCCGCCGGCGAACAGCGGGATCGTCAGCTTCAGTCCGACGGTGGCGTTGTAGCGGCCCGCGGCGTCGCCGGCGGCCAGGCCCGACAGCCGCTGGCCGTCCAGGCCGGCGCTCAGCGTGGGCAGGTGCGCGGCGCGCGCGGCGGCCACGCGCTGGTCGCCGGCGTCCACCGCCAGCGCGGCGGCCCGCAGCGACGGGTTGTCGCGCAGCGCCTGCGTCACCCAGGCGTCGGGGTCGGCGGGATCGGGCATCAGCATCGCGAGTTCCGGCGCCAGCGGCGACAGCGTGCCGGGCATGCGGCCGGTGATCTCGGCCAGCGCCTGGCGCGCGTCGAGCAGCGATTCGCGCGTCTGCGCGGTGTTGCCGCGGGCCAGCTCGAAGTAGGCGCGGGCCTGCTCCACGTCCAGCGACGCCGACAGCTTGGCCTCGAAGCGCGACTGCGCCTGCGCGACCTGCTGGCCGTAGACGTCCTCGATCGCCTGCGCGGTCTCCAGCGCCGCCTGCGCGGTCAGCACGCCGAAGTAGGCGCGGGCGACGCGGGCGCACAGGTCGGCCTCGGCGGCGCGCACGCGCTCGTCCTCGGCGTCCACCAGCGTGCGGGCGGCGTCCCAGCTGCGCAGCCGGCTCAGGTCCACCAGCACCTGGCTCAGCGAGTGGGTCAGGCCGTGCTGGCGGGCGCCGGTGTCCTGGCGGCGTTCCTCGCTGAGCTGCGCGGACCACTGCGGCAGCAGCGGCGCGCGCGCCTGCACGGCGAGTTCCTGCTGCTGGCCGAGCACCGTGCGCGCGCCGGCCAGCACCGGGTCGGCGGCGCGGGCCTGCGCGTAGACCTCCAGCAGGTCCTCGGCGGCGGCCGGCAGGCAGCAGCCCACGCACAGCAGCGCCACCGATGCCAGCAGCGACAGCCGGGCCGCGCGTCGGCGCGCGCCGTGGGCCGGGGCCGCGCGCTCGGGCGCGGCGGGCGAAGGGGAAGACGGCTTCATGGCAGGGGAGCGGGGCAGCGTGTGGGGCGGTGTCGGCGTCATCAGGCCGAGGCCGGCGTGGCGGCGCGCAGCAGCGCGGGGTCCATGTGCAGCTCCGCGGCGATGTCGACGACCTGGCCGTCGATCACGTGCACGTTGCGCTGGGCGCGGGCGGCCAGCTGCGGATCGTGCGTGACCATGACGATGGTGGCGCCGTCGCGGTGCAGTTCCTCGAGCAGGTCCATCACGCTGCGCGCCATCGCGCTGTCCAGGTTGCCGGTGGGTTCGTCGGCGAGCAGCAGGCGCGGCTCGCCGGCCAGCGCGCGGGCGATGGCCACGCGCTGCTGCTGGCCGCCGGACAGCTCGGCGGGGTAGTGGCGCTCGCGGGCGGACAGGCCGACGCGGGCCAGCGCGTCGCGGGCGCGGCGCTGGCGTTCGGCGGCCTTCATGCCGCGGTAGCGCAGCGGCACCTCGATGTTGTCCAGCACATTCAGGTCGGGGATCAGGTTGAAGGCCTGGAAGATGAAGCCGATCTTCTCGTTGCGCATGCGCGAGCGCTGCGTGTCGTCCATGCCGCTGACGTCGACGCCGTCGAGTTCGTAGCGGCCGCCGGTGAAGGCCTCCAGCAGCCCGGCGATGGTCAGGAAGGTCGTCTTGCCCGAGCCCGACGGCCCGGTCACCGCGACGAACTCGCCTTCGCGCACGTCCAGGTTGAAGTCGCGCAGGGCGTAGGTCTCGATCATTTCGGTGCGGTAGACCTTGGAGAGCGATTGCATCTTCAGCATGAGGTTCCTCGCGGGCGTTGGTTCGGGGATGAAGGAAGAGGAAGGGGGAGGGCGCGGGCGCCGGGATCGATGTCGGTGGACGGGGGCATGGGCTCCGGGGCTCAGGGGCTCAGCGTCACGCGCTCGGCGCCGTCGAAGGCCTGCGTGCCGGACACGACGATGCGTTCACCGGGCTTCAGGCCGTCCAGGATCTCGACCTTGGACAGGCTCTGCGCGCCGAGCCGGATCGGGCGTTTCACCGCCTGGCCGTCCTGCACGACGTAGGCGAAGCGGCCGCCGCCGTCCTCGACGAAGGAGCCGCGGTTGACGCTCAGCACCTTCTCGCGGCGGTCCAGCAGCACGCGGACCGACAGGCGCTGGTTCTGGCGCAACTGGTCGGGCGTGGCGCCGTCGAAGCGGATGCGGGCGGCGACCTCGTTGTTCACCACCTCGGGCGACACCGAGCTCACCAGTCCGCGCCACTGGCGGCCGTTGCCGGCGATCTCGCCGGGCATGCCGATGGCGAGGTCGCGGGCGAAGCTCTCGGGCACCTGCATCTGCACTTCCAGCGCGCTCAGGTCCACGACGGTCAACAGCCCGGTGCCGGCGCCGACGTTGGCGCGCTCGGCCACCAGCAGCTGGCCGACCTGGCCGTCCACCGGCGAGCGCAACGCGAGCTCGGCGACCTGGCGTTCCAGGTCCTTCACCAGCAGCTGCTGGCGCTGCAGCGCCTGCTGCTTGGACTGCAGCTCGAACTTCAGCGAATCGTCCTTGAGGCCGAGGCCCGACTGCGCGTGGGCGGCGGTGATGCGGGCTTTCTCGAGCGCGTCGCGGGCCTTCTCCACCTGCATGCCGGCGACGGCGCCGGCGTCGTAGGCCTTGGTCTGGCGGTCGAGGTCGTTGCGGGCGGTCTGCAGGTCGATGGCGGCGTTCTCGTAGGTCGAGCGCAGGGCGGCGCGCTGCTCGCGGCCGTCGACCTCGGCGCGCAGCGCCTCGGTGCGCAGCGCGTCGGCGTTGCTCTGCTCCTGGGCTAGCTTGGCGCGCAGATCGGGGCTGTCGATCTCGCCGAGCAACTGGTCCTTGGCGACCTTGTCGCCGGCCTTGACCTTGAGCACCAGGTTGCCGCCGTGCAGCGCGTAGACGGTGGGGCTCATCGCGGCGACGACCTTGCCTTCGCCGGCGATGTCGCGCACCAGGGGGCCGATCTCCACGGTGGCGACCGACAGGCGCTGCAGGCTGACCGAGTTGCCGCTGCCCATCATCCGCTGCACGGCGGGCGCGGCGGCGAACGCGGCGGCGAGCAGGCCCGCGCCGCCCACCGCGAGCCAGAGGCGGCGGCGTCCGCGGGGTCGGGCGATGGGTTGGTCCTGGGCGGAGGTGTCGCGAATCATGGGGTGTCCGGGGGGCGTCTCATGTGATCGATGCCGCACTTGTTTGCAAGCCCCATGCCACCCCGCGCCAGCGAGGAAATCCCTTTCAGATCAACCACTTGTGCTACAGCCACCCGACGACCGGAGTGTCCGCGGACACTCGCACGGACAGCGCCGGACAGCGCCGGACAGCGCGGACAGCACGGACAGCACGGACGGCGCGATGCGGCGGCCACCGCAGCGGCGTGGCGCACGCGCACGGCGCGGTGGTGTTCAACGGGGAGTCAGCGAGCGTGTGTGGGGCCGGAATGGGGCTTGGGGGTCCAGGAGGGATCCCCCATGCCCCGTGAAGAGCCCGCGCTTGGCCGACCGGGGTGATCGGGGTGATGGGGTGTCGCGAGTTCCAGTCACCGTGGCTACTGGAGTCCGTGCTGGTTCCCCTGACGGCTACTGTTCGAGGCAGATGCGCGAAGTGGCTGAGGGGCAAACACTGGCGGTTCCCTGTTGCAACCTTTCTGGAGCTGCGATGAACCGATTCCGGGTGTTGAGGAAGCCGATGCTGGTGGTGGTGCGAGGCGAGGGTGGGAATGCCGGCGATGCCGCCGATCAGGGCGACGTCGCCGAGGAGGCCGAGGAGGCTGAGAAGGCCGAGTGGCCCGCGGACGTATCGCCCGACGAGGGGGATGGCGGCCCCTCGCTGGCTTGGCTCGCGCTGGGCGGGCTGGGCCTTGGCGCGGCGATGGCCGCGGGCGTGTCTGGCGGTGGCGGTGGCGGTGGCGGACGCGGCACCGGACTGCCGTCGACGAAGCTGATCTCGGAGGGCCCGGGCGCGTCGTCGACGCTGATGCCGTTCGATCCGGACGCGCGGATCCCGTCGTCGCCCGGAGGCACCGTGGTGCTCGGCCTGCAGGTGATCGCGCCGGTCACGCGGCCGGACGGGCTGCCGGTGACGAACGACGGCACGGTGCTGGTCCGGGGGCTCGTGCCGGGCGCGCGCTGGTGGTACCGCTTCGAGGGCGACGCCGACTGGACGCCCGGCAGCGGCGACCGCATTCCCGCGGCGGTCACGAAGGCGGCCGGTGGCGGCGGCGACGGCGTGCGCCGGGTGGCGGTCTACCAGCAGGACGTGGCGGGCCTGGACAGTCCTGCGGCGGGTTTGCCGTTCGCGCTGGACCAGACGCCGCCGGTGCGCCCGGCGCTGCGGCTCAAGAACGATACCGGCGTCGATCCGTCCGACGGCCACACCACCGATCCGACGATGGTCATCGACCGCCGCGATCCCGAGGCGACGCTGCAGTTGAGCATCGATGGCCGGCCCTTCGTCGACTGGGCCGGCGACGAGGTGCCGAAGTCCGCCTTCGACGGCCTCCAGGGCGAGGTGGATGTCCGCGCCCGCCTGGTGGACGCGGCGGGCAACGTCGGCCCGACCCTCAGCCTGCCGGTCTCGCTGCACGTGACGCCGCCGCCGGCGCCGCTGCTCGTCCTGGTGACGGCGCCGCCGCTGGCGGACGCCGTGCTGCCGGTCTGAGGCTTACTTGCCGAAGCTGTCCTTCAGCCCGGTGATCTTGTTGAACACCGGCGCTCCCGCGCGGTGGTCGACGCGGTCGGCGACGAAGTAGCCGTGGCGCTCGAACTGCACCTTGGTGTCGGGCGCCACGTCCTTGAGCGACGGCTCCAGGTAGCCGCGCGCGACGCGCTTGGCGTTCGGGTTCAGCAGCTCCAGGAAGTTGCGCTCGCCGGCATCGGGCTGTGCCTCGGTGAACAGGCGGTCGTACAGCCGCAGCTCGGTGGCCACGCCCTCGTGGACGCCGACCCAGGTGATGACGCCCTTGACCTTGACCGCGTCCGCGCCCGGCGTGCCGCTCTTGGTGTCGGGCACCAGTTTGGCCAGCACGGCGGTGACGGTGCCGTCGGCGTCCTTCTCGCAGCCGGTGCATTCGATCACGTAGCCGTACTTCAGCCGCGCCTTGTTGCCGGGGAAGAGCCGGTGGTAGCCCTTGGGCGGCGTCTCCATGAAGTCCTCGCGCTCGATCCACAGCTCGGGTCCGAGGCTGAACTGGCGGGTGCCGAGTTCGGGCACATGCGGATGGGCCGGCGCGGCGCAGGGCTCGCGGTGGTCGAGCGAGCCGAAGATCTCGGCGTAGTTCTCGAGCTTGAGCCGGACCGGGTCCAGCACCGCCATCGCGCGGGCGGCCTTGCCCTCGAGGTCGGCGCGCAGGTAGCCGTCCAGCACCGCGTAGTCGATCCAGGCGTTGGTCTTGGAGGCGCCGGTGCTCTCGACCATCGCGCGGATGGACTCGGGCGTGTAGCCGCGGCGGCGCATGCCGACCAGGGTGGGCATGCGCGGGTCGTCCCAGCCGTCGACGTGCTTGTCCTCGACCAGCTGGCGCAGCTTGCGCTTGGACGTGACGACGTAGCTCAGGTTGAGCCGGCCGAACTCGTACTGGTACGGCAGCGGGCGGGCCAGCAGGCCGCCTTCGGCCAGGCGCTCGAGCAGCCAGTCGTAGAACGGGCGCTGGTCCTCGAACTCCAGCGTGCAGACGCTGTGGGTGATGCATTCCAGCGCGTCCTCGATCGGATGCGCGTAGGTGTACATCGGGTAGATGCACCACTGGTCACCGGTGTTGTGGTGCGTGGCGCGGCGGATGCGGTACAGCGCCGGGTCGCGCAGGTTGATGTTGGGCGACGCCATGTCGATCTTGGCGCGCAGCACCATCGCGCCGTCCGGGTGCCGGCCGTCGCGCATCTCGCGCAGCCGGGCGAGGTTGTCCTCGGGCGAGCGGTCGCGGAACGGGCTGTTCTTGCCGGGCGTGCCGAAGTCGCCGCGGTTGGCGCGCATTTCCTCGGGCGTCTGCTCGTCGACGTAGGCCAGGCCTTGCGACACCAGGTACTCGGCGGCGCGGTACATGAAGTCGAAGTAGTTGCTGGCGTAGAACAGGTGGCTGGTCTCGTGGCCGGCGCCGTCCGGCGCGTCCCAGCTCCAGCCCAGCCACGCGACCATCTCCTTGATCGCGTCGACGTATTCCTGCTCTTCCTTCTCCGGATTGGTGTCGTCGAAGCGCAGGTGGCAGACGCCGCCGTAGTCCCGGGCCAGGCCGAAGTTCAGGCAGATCGACTTGGCATGGCCGATGTGCAGGTAGCCGTTGGGTTCGGGCGGGAAGCGGGTGCGGATGCGGGCCGGGTCCAGCGGGCCGGCGGCGTGGTGCGCCGCGTCGCCCGGGCTGCCGCCGAAGTGGCGCGCCGGCTGGAAGCCCTGCTCCAGGTCGCGCTCGATGATGGCGCGCAGGAAGTTGCTGGGCTTGACGGCGGGCTCCGTCTTGTCGGACGCGTGAGCGCCGGCGGTCTTGTCGTGGCTGGACATCGATGAATGGGGGCTCGAATGAGGCCGTGGATTCTACGTGGGGCCGTCGGGTCGATCCGGGGACAGGGACGTCCGCGACCCAGAGGGGTTTGGTCGCATCGCGGACGTGGTTGACTTGCTTGTTGAATCGACGACTTCGATGGGTGGAAGCTGTCGATAGGGTGGGCAGGTCGAGGTGATGGAACGGGCCGGGTGTCGTTTTGATACTCGCGGCTCCTCACAGAGCGATCCGTTGACAACCCATGTTGCACCCTGACACCCCGCCGACACCCCCTGGCCCTTCTTCCCCCGCACCTGCCGCGACGCCTGTCGCCGCGCGCCGCAAGCCGAAGCGACGTCATGACGCGGCGGATGACGACCCGGCGACCGACGCCTCGCCCGAGGAGGGCGGCGAAGGCCGCGAGGGCGGCGAGGGCCGCGAGGGCCGCGAGGGTGCCGAGGCTGGCGTGGCGGCGGTTGCCGCGTCGGACGACCGCTCCACCGAGAAGTCCATCGCGGCGATGGTGACCTGGCTGCTGGGCGCGGCGATCGCGGCCGGTTCGGCGGCGGCCCTGTCCGGCGGCAATGGCGCCGAGGCCAGGCCCGAGCCCGAACCGGGGCCCCGTCCGGAGCCCGAATCGAGGCCGAAGCCCGATCCGGAACCCCAACCGAAGCCGAAGCCGGATCCCGACCCACGGCCCACGCCCGATCCGCAACCGAAGCCGGAACCGGAACCGGAACCCGTGCCTCAACCGAAACCCGATCCGGAGCCTCATCCCAAGCCGGATCCCGATCCGAAGCCCGAACCCGAACCCGAGCTGAAACCGGATCCGAAACCGGACCCGCAGCCGAGACCCGATCCGGAGCCTCAACCCAAACCGGACCCCGATCCGAAGCCCGAACCCGAGCCGAAACCGGACCCGAAACCGGACCCGAAGCCCGATCCGGACCCTCAACCGAAGCCGGATCCCGACCCGCAACCGGTGCCCGCGCCCGCGGCACCGGGCCTGACGCTGGTCTCGCCGAAGGCGGTCCGCGCCGACTTGCTCGGCATCGCCGGCGAGATCCGCGTCGAGGGCCTCGAACCGGGCGCGACCTGGACCTACTCGCTCGACGGCGGCAAGACCTGGCACCCGGGCGCCGGGACCGCGCTGGCGCCGGCCGCGCTGGGCGCCGACGGCGCCAAGTCGCTGCTGGTCGCGCAGGTCAACGCGCAGGGCGGCCGCAGCGCCGAAAGCCCCCTGCGGTTCGACCTCGACACGGTCGCCCCCGGGGAGCCCGGCGTGTCGCTGGTGTCGGACACCGGCGTCTCGGCGTCCGACGGCGTGACGCGTGACGGCACGCTGCGCATCGACGGCCTGGAGCCCGGCGCGCGCTGGTCCTTCAGCGTCGACGGCGGGACGACCTGGCCGGAGGGCGTCGGCTCGACGATCGAGGCGCGCCACCTCGGCGCCGATGGCGCGAAGGAGATCTGGGTCCGCCAGACGGACGACGCCGGCAACGAAGGACCGGTCGCCAGGCTGCCCGTGGTGCTCGACCGCGTCGCCCTGGCGCCGGTGGCGACCCTGACGCGCGACACCGGCGCCAGCGCCACCGACGGTGTCACCAGCGAGGCGCGGGTGAGCGTGACGGGCCTGGAGGCGGGCGCGACCTGGAAGTACAGCCTCGACGGCGTGACCTGGACCGAGGGCCAGGGCGACTCGATCCCGTCGGCGGCGTTCGGCGCGGACGGCCTCAAGAGGGTCTGGGTCCAGCAGACCGACCGCGCCGGCAATGTCAGCGCGACCCAGCCGCTGGACTTCACGCTGGACCGCTCGGCCGAGGCGCCGACCGCGACGCTGCGCAGTCCGGCGCGGGACCATTTCGCCGCGAAGCTGCCGGACGGGTCTGACTTCTACGTGAGCAACCGGGTGAATGACGACACCTGGATCCAGCTGGGCCTGGCGCCGGGCGCGACCTGGTCATGCAGCGTCGACGGCAAGGCCTACGCGACGGGCAGCGGCGACCGGCTGAACCTCGCGGCGCTCGCCGACGGCGCGCATGAGCTGAAGATCCGCCAGCAGGACCTGGCCGGCAACTGGAGCGGCGACACGGTCCTGAACCTCACGATGGAGAACCAGGCGCCGACGGTGTCGGGGCTCTGGACCCATGATCGAACGAACCGGGAGATGTACTGGCGGCTGCAGACCGATGAGCAGGTACAGGTCGCGGTGATCCCGGTGGGCACCCCTAACACCGGCAGCGCGGAAAGCTATCTCGACGTTGGCCGGGCCGCGATGACGCAACTGGTCGTTCCAGGCCAGGATGCCAAGGCCCATGTCCTGACCTTGCCGAGCGACATGTACATGGTCGTCGCCATCGACCAGGCGGGCAACGCCGCCTTCGCCTCGATGCGCGGCGAGTCCACCCCCGCCGGCCTGTCCGCCAACGCGATCGAGGCGACGAAGCAGTCGTCGCCGCCGAACATGCAGATCGCTCACGCGGCGTTCAACGCCGGCCTCACTGCGTGGACCGCGACCTCGAGCCTCGACACCGACCACCTGTACGGCAGTGTGAACGCCGACCGGTTCATCTGGCAGCAACTGTCGAGTCGCGGCGGGATGGACTGGGTGCACGGCTACGACAAGCGGCAGGGCGACGTGCTCGAGATCGGCGGCCTGCGGGCGAACCCGAACGACACGTCCCCGGCGCAGCTCGCCCGGTTCTTCCGCAAGGAGGTGCTGGCCGACGGCACGGTGTCGCTGTGGATCGACAAGGACGGCCTGGGCCAGACCTATCCCGGCGACGACCGCACGCTCTTCGACCAGCGGATCCTGGTGTCCTCGGACAGCGGTCCGGACCTGACGATCCGCCTGTCGCAGACCGGCGCGACCTTCGTCCTTTGAGCGCCAAGGCGGCGCCCGGCGCCCTCGCTCAGGGAGCCGGGTTCACAGCGCCTTGAACAACGAGGCGTACATGCGGCTCACTGCCAGCCGCTCGGGCCGGCGGCGCAGCCGCAGCGTGAGCTTGCCGGTGTCGTCGCGGTGGACGCGGTCGATCGCGTCGACATGCACGATGTGGCCGCGGTGGACCTGCCAGAAGCGCTGCGGGTCGAGTTGCGGGAGCAACTCGCGCAGCGAGATCCGCACCAGGTACTCCTGGTCCGCGGTGAGCACGCGGACGTACTTGTCCGCCGCCTCGAGGTAGACCACCTCGTCCACCGGCAGCATCACGATCGCGTCGCCGACGCCGACCTGCAGGTGGCGCAGCGGCGCGGTCGCCGCCGGTCCCGCCACGGCGGACGCGACAGCGGGCGTCGCCCCGGCCGCGCCGCCGAGCAGGCCGCGCAACTGCTCGATCGCCGAGGCCAGCGCCGCCGGCGGCGCCTGCCGCTGCGCCAGCGCCGCCTGCAGCCGCGTCACCGTCTGGCCGAGCCGCTCGCGCTGCACCGGCTTGAGCACGTAGTCGACGGCCGCGCGCTCGAAGGCCTGCAGCGCGAACTGGTCGTAGGCGGTGACGAAGACCAGCAGCGGGAACGGCGTGTCGTCGGGCCAGTCGTCGGCCAGCTGCGTGGCGGCCTCCAGGCCGGTCATGCCGGGCATGCGGATGTCGAGGAAACACACCGCGGGCCGGTGCCGCAGGGCCAGGTCCACCGCTTCCTCGCCGTGGGTCGCCATCGCGACCACGTCCAGCTCGGGCCACAGCGCCCGCAGTTCCTGGCGCAGGTGGGCGGCCAGCAGTTCCTCGTCTTCGGCGATCAGGGCGGTGGGCATCGGGGACCTCAAGTCGGCGTGAAGGGGGTGGGCATCGGCAGGCGGATGCGCGCGATCGTGCCGCCGCCGTCGCGGCGGCGCACGTCCAGCGCGGCGTCCGGCCCGCAAGCGACCGCGAGGCGTTCGCGGACCTGCGTCGTGCCGAAGCCGCCGCCCGGCGTCGGCGCCGCCGCCGGGTCGAAGCCGGCGCCGTCGTCCTCGACGTCCAGCACCAGCCGGTCGCCGTCGCGCGCGGCGCGCACCGTCAGCGAACCGCCGCCGACATGCGGCTCCAGGCCGTGCTTGATCGCGTTCTCCACCAGCGGCTGCAGCAGCAGCGGCGGCACCGCGACCTCGGCCAGCGCCGGCGGCAACTCGAAGGCGAAACGCAGCCGCGCGCCCATGCGCACCTGCATCAGGGCCAGGTAGTCGGCCAGGCGCGCGAACTCGTCCTTGAGCGGGTGGCGCTCGGCCCGCGAGGCCGACAGCGTCGCGCGCAGGAAGGCGATCAGGTGGTCGAGCATCGCCTGCGCCCGTTCCGCGTCCAGGCCGATCAGCACCCGCAGGTTGGCCAGCGTGTTGAACAGCATGTGGGGCTCGAGCTGCGATTCGAGCAGCCGCAGCTGCGTCTCGGCGGCCTGGCGGCGCAGCGTCTCGGCGCGGGCCTCGGCATCGGCCAGGCGATGGCGGTGCAGGAAGAAGCCGGTGGCGGCGAAGCCCGGGATCAGCGACACCACCATCACGCCGACCGCGCGGCGCAGCGAGATCGACATCAGGCTGTGCTCGCGCAGCCCGGTGACGGCGTTGGCGATCTCCACGCCGAGCGAGTAACCGACCATCGTGCCCAGCACCAGGCTGACCACCATCAGCGGCCAACCCGGCCAGCCGTCGCGGTCGGCCGGTTCGGCCGGCGCCCGGCCCAGTCGCCGCAGCACCGCGCGGCGGAGCGCGCTCAGCGCGAAGCGCAGCCCATTGATGCAGGTGCTGCAGCACAGCGAGATGAAGAAGCAGTAGACCAGCGTCGAACCCAGCGGCTGCCCCAGCACCGCCACCAGCGCCAGCGAGATGACCACCGCGATGATCGAGACGACCATCAGCTGCTTGAGCCACCAGGCGAGGGTGAGGGGGCGGGCGGAAGCGGTCATCGGGTCGGTCGGGTGGTCGCGGGGGACGGCAGGCGGGCGGGGGCGGTTTCAGGCGTCAGGCGTCGGGGGCAAGGGCGTCCGCCTCAGGCGGCGACGGCGGCGGCCGGGCGGGGACGGGCGCTCAGGATGCTCAGCGAACGGCCCAGGAAGCAACCGCTGAGGAAACCGAAGGCGGCGCTGGTGCCGACGGCGAAGCCGAGCTGGTGGGCGACGGCCGGATGCACCGCCAGCGTCATCGCGGCATAGGCCTTGAGCACGAAGATGCTGAGCATCAGCCCCATCGGGATCCAGCTGCCGGGCACGTGGAAGCGGCGCTCGGCCACGTCGTAGCGCACCTGGCCGGGCCAGCGCAGCGCGCGGACCAGGCCCGCGCCGGCCAGCAGGCCCAGGGCCCAGGCGCCGCCGGCGGGGCTGAACAGGCCGGCGCCGCTGCGCACGCCCATCAGGCCGATCACCAGCCAGACGATGGGCAGGATCACGACGCGGCGGGTGGCCATCGTCGTGGCGCGGCTGAGCTTGAAGCCCATCGCCAGGATGGCGGCCAGGATGGCCCAGACGAACAGCGGGATGTGGTTCAGGATGTCGAGGAGGGAAGGGGCGGCGTGTTGCATGGCGGGCTCCAGGTCGTGTCGGAATGGACGCGACTGTCCCGCGCCGGGCGGGTGGGAACCATCGGGTTGCGACGAGTCGCCGGGCGGCGGCGCCAACGGCGGCCGGCGTTCGCCAGCGGTGCTCAATGGGAGGCGGCGATGCCCCCGCCCAGGCGTTGCTGGCGCTGGCGCAGGAAGGCTTCGGCCATGCTGGACTCGGGCTGCAGGCGCTGGCCGATGTAGAGCTCCTGGCGGCGCTCGGTGATCTGGGCGCGCAGCCGGTTGGCCATGATGCCCAGCGGGTCCAGGCCTTTCTTCTCGGCGCGTTCGATCGACTCGCCGAGCTCGTGCATCGTGTGGCTCTTCAGCAGCGCCAGGTGGGCCTGGACCACCCGCAGCCGGCCCTGGACCGCGCGTTCGGCGCCGCGCAGCCATTCCATGACCGCGTCGGCGTCGCCGCCGCGGACCTTGACCGGGCTTTCGCCGGCGGTCAGCAGCAGGGCTTCCAGCCGGCCGCGGTCGCCGGCGGCGTAGGCCTCGTTGACCTCGGCCATCTTGCGTTCGCGGTGGATGCGTTCGGCGTCGTCCGGCGCCAGGTCCGGATGCAGCCGCTTGGCGGCGCGCCGGTACAGCGTCTTGAGCGGCGGCGGGCCCACCTGGACCAGCCCGCCCTCGGGCTCGGCCGGGAGCGGGGCACCGGCGGGCAGCACCGGCAGCTGAGGCATCGCGCTGGCGCGGGGCGGTTCGGGCGCGCGGGTGTCCAGGCCGTTGCGGGCCAGGGCGTCGTGCAGGTAGCGCATCGCGCAGTAGAGCTGCGATTCGAGCGCGTCCAGCTCCATGTACAGCGGGCCCAGCGCGGCGACGTAGCGGTCGACGAAGCGCTGCATGCGCGCGCGGCAGTCGGCGTAGTCGGCTTCCAGGGACGACAGGTAGCGCTGGAGGTCGGCCAACTGCTCGCGGCGGCGCTCGAATTCGCGCGGCGTGATGGCCTGGCTGAGCATGTGGATCGGGTCCCTGGACGATGTCGTGTTGACTGCCGATTTTGCCGCGCGGCCATGACCCTTCAAAGCGCAAACAGGCCGCCGCCGGGCTGTTTTTCTCAGCGTTTTCACCAGGGGCCGGGCGAGCCTCGCCCAAGTCGGGTGGCGGATCCTCAGCGGGGAAGCTCGTGGATCAGGTCGATCAGGGCGCGCAAGGCCGCCGGGATGTGGCGGTGCCCGGCGTAGTACAGGCACAGGGGCGGCAGCGGGGCGGCCCAGCCGTCCAGCACCCGGCGCAGCCGGCCGGCGCGGAGGTCCTCCTCGACGTACCACTCGGCGACCTGCGCCAGCCCGAGTCCGGCGCGGGCCGCCTCCAGCATCAGCAGCGGCGAGTCCAGCACCATCGGCCCCGGGACGTCGACGGCCTGCGTGGCCGGCGCCTTGGCGCGCCGCGCCGTCCCGCCGTGCGTGGCGGCGAACTCCCAGGGCGACGCCAGCCCGCTGGGCAGGCGCGCCCGGATGCAGGCGTGGCGCGTCAGTTCCGCCGGCGCCGCCGGGGTGCCATGGCGTTCGAAGTAGTCCGGCGATCCGACGACCGCCAGCCGCGGGGGCGGCCCGATCGGGACCCGGATCATGTCGCGCGGCACCTGCGGCGCGAGGCGCAGGCCGGCGTCGAAGCCCTCGGCGACGATTTCCACCAGCCGTCCTTCGGTGACCACGTCCAGCGTGACGCCGGGATGCCGGCGCAGGAACTCAGCCAGCACCGGCCGGAACACCATCTGCGCCGCGCCCAGCGAGCTGTTGATCCGCAGCGGGCCGGTCGGCGGCCGCGCCCGGTCGCCCGCGGCGGCGACCGCCTCCTGGATCTGCGAGACCGCCGGCGCGATGCGCTCGACGAATCGCCGGCCCGCCTCGGTCAGCGAGACGCTGCGGGTCGTGCGATGGAACAGCCGCGCGCCCAGCCGCGCCTCCAGGCCCGCCACCGCGTTGCTCACCGCGGAGGTCGACATCTCCAGCTCCACCGCCGCCGGCCGGAATCCCTGCCGGCGCGCGACGGCCAGCACCACTTCGAACTCGGTCAGGCTGTCCTTGCGCATGCGGCGATTGTTCCGTGATCCGGGACGACGCGTCCAGCATTGACTGGCTTATCGGAATGGTGGCCGCTGCCTACAGTGGCGGCACCGATCCACCCGACCAGGACTTGCCATGCGGACTTTCGACCAGCACTACATCGACGGCGCCTTCGTGCCGGCGACCGGCGACGAGGTCGTCGAACTCCTGAACCCGGCCACCGGGCAGGCGATCGGGCGGGCCCGCCTCGGCCGGCGCGAGGACGCGCGCCGCGCGATCGAGGCGGCGATGCGGGCCCAGGCCACGTTCGGGCGATCGACGGTGGTGGCGCGGGTCGCGCTGCTGGAGCGGCTGCGGGACGCGATGCTGGCCAACGCCGACGCGTTGCGCGAGGCGTCGATCCTGGAGTACGGCGGCCCGATGGCCCGCTCCCAATGGGTCGCCCAGTACGCGGCGCAATGCTTCGGCGACGCGGCGCGCCTGCTGGCCGGTTACGCCTTCGAGCGGCCCGTGGGGGCCGACGGCGCCTCGACGCTCGTGATGACGCCGGTCGGCGTGGCCGGGCTCTTCGCGCCCTGGAACGCGGCGGCGGGAACCCTGGCCAGCAAGCTGGCCGCGGCGATCGCGGCCGGCTGCGCCAGCGTGCTCAAGCCCAGCGAGCTCAGCCCCTGGCAGGCCGAGATCTTCGCCCGCGCGGTCCACGAGGCCGGCGTGCCGCCCGGGGTCGTCAACCTGGTCATCGGTCGCGGCGAGGAGGTCGGCGACGAGATCGTCACCCATCCCGGCGTGGCCAAGCTGTCGTTCACCGGCTCGACGGCGACCGGCAAGCGCATCGCCCGCGCCGCCGTCGACACGATGAAGCGCGTCAGCCTGGCGCTGTCGGGCAAGTCGGCCTCGTTGTTGCTCGACGACGCCGACCTGGCCGCCGCGATCCCGCTGGCGCTGGGCGCCGCCTTCATGAACAGCGGGCAGGCGTGCGTGGCGGGCACGCGCCTGCTGGTGCCGCGGGGCCGGATGGACGAGGTCGTCGAGCGGCTGCGCGGCGCCGTCGCCGCGATGCGGGTCGGCGACCCCGGCGATCCCGCGACCACGATCGGCCCGATGGCCAGCCAGGCGCAGTTCGACCGCATCCAGCAGTTCATCGGCCGCGGCCTGGCGCAAGGCGCGACGCTGGTGGCCGGCGGACCGGGCCGGCCGGACGGCTTGCCGAAGGGCTGGTTCGCGCGGCCCACCGTCTTCGCCGACGTGCGCAACGACATGGACATCGCCCGCGAGGAGATCTTCGGTCCGGTGCTGTCGGTGTTGCCGGTCGACTCGGAGGACGACGCGATCGCGGTGGCCAACGACTCGCCGTACGGGCTGCAGGCCTATGTCTTCTCGGCCGACGCGGCCCGGGCGCGGCGCGTGGCGTCGCGGCTGGAGGCCGGGACCGTGCTGATCAACCGCGTGGCGCCGGACCTGCTCGCGCCGTTCGGGGGCGTCAAGCAGTCCGGACAGGGGCGCGAGTTCGGCCTGGCCGGCCTCGAGGCCTTCCTCGAGCCCAAGACCGTGACCCTGGGCTGAACGGCGGCCGCGGCGGGATCGGTGAAACCGAACCGCCGGCAAGGAAGTTCGGCATTGAGCCGCGGCGGGCGTCCGCCCACACTGCGGCCCGTCGTCCATTCCTTGATCGAAACGCCTTGAACGAGCTCAGTACCCCTGTCATCGCCGGCCTGCTGTTCACCGCCACGCTGGCCATCGTCGCGCTGATGGCCTGGAAGGGCGACAGCGAACGCCGCGACGTCACCTTCCTCGCCTCGGCGGCCAGCGTCGGCGGCGTGTGCACCGCGATCGCCGCGGTGTTCTGAGACCGCGCGGTCCGGCGCGGCCCGCGGCGCCGGCCGCGGCGACCCCCTCGGATACGCCCGGTTGCGAACTGGACGTCCCTGCCGCTGCCGGGTGATTCGGCCCCGGGCCAGAATCACGGCCGTTCCGGCTCGAGCAAGGGGAGGGCATGCGAGTTCTGCTCGTCGAGGATTCCGAGTTCGTTCGCACGCAGTTCCTGCGGCTGTTCGAAGGCCTGTCCTTCGTCGAGGTCGTCGGCTACGCGGACAGCGAGGAGGACGCGGTGCAGGCGATCGCGGCGCTGGCGCCCGACGTCGTGCTGGTCGACCTGAACCTGGAGGTGGGTTCCGGCATGCATGTGCTGCGGCGCGCCCGCCAGGGCGGCTACACCGGCAAGCTGTGGGTGCTCAGCGGCCGCGATCCCGATTTCTATCGCACGCTGTGCGAGAAGCACGGCGCCGACGGCTTCTACGACAAGGCGCATGAGCAGCTGCAGCTGATGGACGACCTGCGCCGGCTGGCGGGCGAGCCGCCGGTGTTCTGACCCGGCGGGGGCGCAACGCCTCCCGACGTCGCGGCGTCGATCGCGTCAGGGGCCGCAGCCGGCCATCGCCATCACGCCGTCCACCTGCAACAGCGCCACGCTGAGCGGGTCCGCCACCAGCGACGCGGCCATCGCGACCAGCCCCACGCCCAGCCGCAGCACGCGAGCCGCGCGCGGCAACGGCCGCAGCGCCGCGATCAGGAAGGGCGCGCTCACGCCCGCCATGAACAGCAGGTTCATCAGGGCATGCATCGCGGCGTCCACGGAAGCTCCGCCGCTTCAGCTCAGCGACGCGAGATCGCGGTGCTGCGCGAGCGGCACCGCCGATGCCGATGCCGGCTCCGGCGCCGGCTCGGGCAGCCCGTCCATCGCGCGGTCGAGGTCCTCCATCAGGTCGGAGACGTTCTCCAGCCCGACCGACAGCCGCAGCAGGTCCTCGCCGATGCCGGTCCGCTGGCGCTCGGCCAGCGAGAGCTTGCCGTGCGTGGTCGAGGCCGGGTGCGTGATCATCGTGCGGGTGTCGCCGATGCTGGTCGCGATGGAGATCAGCCGCAGGCCGTCCACCACCGACCAGGCGGCCTCGCGCCCGCCGCGCACGCGCAGGCTCAGCACGCCGCCGTAGCCCGACTGCTGGGCGACGGCCAGCGCATGCTGCGGATGCGTCGCCAGGCCCGTGTACGCCACGTCGAGCACCGCCGGCGAGGCCTTCAGCCAGCGCGCGAGCTGCAGCGCGTTGGACGAGATCGCCGCCATGCGCAGGTGCAGCGTCTCCAGGCTCTTGAGCAGCAGCCACGCGTCCATCGCGCCGAGCGACGCGCCGGTGACGCGCAGCACGCCGCGCAGGTCCGCCATCGGCCGCTCCGCGCCGACGACCAGGCCGGCGACGACGCGGCCATGGCCGTCCATGTACTTGCCGGCGGAGTGCATGACGACGTCGGCGCCCAGGCGCAGCGGGTTCTGCTGGTAGGGCGTGAGCAGCGTGTTGTCGACCACCAGCAGCGCGCCGCGCGCATGCGCCAGCAGCGAGACCGCCGCGATGTCGCCGACGCTCTGCAGCGGATTGGACGGCGTCTCCATGAAGGCGAAGGCGGTGGCGTCGTCGATCGCCGCGTCCCATTGCGCCAGGTCGGTCAGGTCGACGATCCGCACCTCCACGCCCAGCTTGCCGAAGTACTGCCGGAAGGCGGTGAGCGTGGTGCCGAAGACGTCGCGGGAGCAGACGATGTTCTTGCCGATGGCCACCCAGGCATGGGCCATCGCGACGATCGCGGCCATGCCGGAGGAGAAGGCGACCGCCGCCTCCGCCCGCTCCATCGCGGCCAGGCGGCGCTCCAGAGCCTGCACCGTCGGATTGGAGAAGCGCGAATAGACGTTGCCCGGCGCCGCGCCGCTGAACTTCTGCGCGGCGTCGGCGGCGGAGCGGAAGACATACGCGGCCGTCATCGCGATCGGCTCGCAGTGCACGTCGCCCAGGTCCTGGAACTGCGCGGTGCGGACCGCGGTGGTGAACGGTTGGTGATCCAAGGGACGGTTCCTCGCAAGGACTTCAACGGGATCGGGGCTCAGGCGGACGTGCCGTGGAGCGCCGGATGCGGGACGGGCGGTGCGGCGGCATCGCGCAGGAACAGCCAGTTCACCAGGCCGCCCAGCGCGGTCAGCGCCGCCAGCCCGACGATGAAGGGCTGGTAGCTGCCCCACAGGTCGTGGCTGAGCGCGCCCAGCTGCACCGAGGCGAACGCGCCGAGTTGGTGCGCCAGGAACAGGAACCCGAAGGCCTGCCCCTTGATCGCGGCGCCGTAGCGCTCCATGCAGAACATCGAGGTCAGCACGACGGTGCCCAGGTAGGTCGCGCCGAACAGCACGGCGAAGCCCAGCGTTCTCATGTCCTGCGACGCGCCCAGGAGCAGCAGCACCGCGCAGGCCCGCAGCAGGTAGAACGCGCCCAGCAGGCCGCGCTTGGACAGCCGGATCGCCAGCCAGCCGGTCAGCAGGCCGCTGATCAGTTCCAGCACGCCGAGCAGGCTCAGGCTCAGGCCCATCAGCGCGCGCGGCGCGCCCTGGTCCTGCCAGAACGCGACCAGGTGGACATCGATGAAGGCCATGCTGGCGCCGCAGCCCATGAAGCCGATCGCCAGCGCGTAGAAGCCGGGATCGCGCCGCAGCGTGGCCCAGGCGCGCGGCTTGGGCGCGGCGGTGCCGGACGTTGCCGCCGATGCCGGGGCGTCGAGGCCGGCCGCCCGGGACTTGGCCGCGGCGAACCAGGCCAGCCCCGCCAGCGGCAGCGCGAGGAAGGCGCCGGTCAGCACGAAGGTGGTTTCCCACGGCACCTGCGGCGCCAGCCACAGCCAGAACGGCGACAGCACGATGAAGCTGATCGCGGTGCCGTTGGTGACCACCGCGTAGGCCAGGCCGGACTTCTTCTGCTCGAAGAGCCGGTCCACTAGCACGCCCATCGGCACGTAGGTCATCGCCGCCAGTCCGAAGGCCGCCAGCAGCCCGTAGCCGAGGACGAAGACCGGCAGCGAGCGGTCGAACACGCTCGCGCCCGCCAGGGCCGCGCCGGCGGCCAGGCAGCCGATCACCACGGTGCGCAGCGGGCCGTGGCGGTCGCTCAACGCGCCCACCAGCGGCGACACCAGTCCGGTGACCAGCATGAAGACCGAGCCCGACCAGGCGAAGTCCGCGCGACCGCGGCCGAAGTGGGCGGCGAGGTCGGCGAAGTAGACCTGGTAGACGCTCTTGATGCTGGTGGAGAAGAACATCACCAGGAAGCCCACCGCCACGAGGCGGTAGACCAGGCCGCGGCTGGGCAGGGACGCGCTCATGCGGTCACCCCCGTCGCGTCGCGGCGCGCGGCCGGGCGGCAGTACGCGCGGTACATGCCGTCGTACATCGCGTAGAACAGCCGGCAGGTGTGGTCCACCGCGTGCAGCGCCTCCTGCTGCATCTGCTCGGTGGTGCACAGCTCGGCGACCAGGTTCAGTCCCTGCTCGACGTGGCCGACGTCCTCCGCCTGGTGGACGGAGAAGAACAGCAGGTCCTTCTCCGTCAGCCCGTAGGCCTTGCCCAGCAGCTCGTGGCGCGCCTCGCCGGCCTTCACCTCGAGGTTCTGGCCCTCGCTGGCGATCATCACCGCGGCGGCGGCCACGTGGTACCGGGCGCGGTCGCGCACCGCGAGCAGCCGGTACTCGATCAGGTCATGCGTCGCCGGCAGGGGCCGCGCGGCGTCGCGCTGCTCGTCGCCGATGCCCAGCGCGCGGATGAAGTCCTGCATCAGCGTCACGTGGTTGTCCGTCCTGGAGAGCCGGCCGGTCTCCTCCTCGTAGACGTTGATCAGCAGGCCGCGCTTGAACTTGGGCAGGGGGCAGTAGAAGAACAGGTGCTCGACGTAGTCCAGGAAGTGCTTCGTCAGCTGGTAGCCCTGCAGGGCGACCTGGCGCAGCAACTCGATGTCCCGCTTCCGCGGGTCCATCAGCGGCTCGAAGATCGGATGCGACAGCGTCAGGTGGCTGTTGAGCAGCGATCGCAGCTGCTCCTTGAAGACGGCCTTGGGTTGCAGCACGGTGCGGGGTCCTTTCATGGTCAATGGATCGGGGCGCCGTCGACGCGCTGGCGCAGCGATCGCACCGCCTGCGCCATGAAGTGGCCGCGATGGACCGCGCCGTCGGTGCGGGCGTAGTCGTCGAGGACGCCGTAGGTCTCGAAGCCGAAGAACTGCCACAGGCGATGCGCCCGGGTGTTCTCGCGCACGTCGAGCACCAGTTGCTCGACGCCCAGGCGCTCGGCGCGCCGGGTGATCTCCCGGAAGGCGAGCTGCACGAAGCGCAGGCCGCGGAAGTCCGGATGCACGACGCCCTTGGCCAGCTCGGCGCGGTGGCGGCAGTTGGCCATGGCGTTCAGGTGCAGCAGGGCCATGAAGGCGGGCCGGCCGTCGACGTGGCCCAGCAGCAGGTGGGTGCGGCCCGAGGCGAGGCCGTCGCGCAGGCCGGCAATAAACTGGACTTGCTGGTGCGGCGTCAGCGCGCGCTCGTAGCCTAGGGTGCCGCCGTCGGCCACGGTGCTGTTCACCAGTTCCACGATCTGCCCCGCGATGCGGGCATCGATCACCTCGATCCAGTAATAACTGGCGATGAATGGCAGTTCTGTGTGCATGCTTCCTCCTCCCCCGCAATCCTTGTTAAAGCCAGATTAACGAGGGCCCCGCGTGCTGCACAGCAACAAAGGCGCTCAGAACGACAAAAAACCGGACATGATCGGGGAGGGCAAATCCCGAGGAGCCGGCCGGCGATGAAGAGCGTCTATTTCCTGATGATCCCGTCGACGCACCTGCTCGACCTGGCGGGGCCGCTGCAGGTCATCCACTCGGTGGGCGAGGTCGGGGCCGGCACGGTGGAGCTGCGCTGCATCGGGCCGGAGGTCTCGGTCGGCGCGTTCCAGCCGCTGACGCTGACCGACATCCGTCCGTTGCCGCGCGTGTTGCCGCCGGACTCGGTACTGTTCGTCATCGGCAGCAAGCTGACGCCGGCGCTGATGCGTTCGCCCGCGTGGCGCAAGTCGGTCGACTGGCTGGCCCGGCTGCACCGCGACCGGCCCGCTGGGCTGCGGATCTGCGGCGTGTGCTCGGGTACCTTCCTGCTGGCGGATGCCGGCCTGCTGGACGGGCGGCTGTGCACGACGCACCACCGCTTCATCCCGCGGCTGCGCGCGGCGAGCCCGACCGCGACGGTGCTGGAGAACCGCGTGTTCGTCGAGGACGGCGACCTGCTGACCTCGGCGGGGGTGACGTCGGGGATCGACCTGGCGCTGCACCTGGTGTCGCAGGCCTTCGGGGAGGACGTGGCCATCCAGGTCGCGCGGGAGAACGTGGTGAGCTTCCGGCGCTTCGGCGCCGATCCGGCGTTGTCGGCGGCGACGCGCTACCGCTCGCATTGCAACCAGCGCATCCACGCGGTGCAGGACACGATCGCGGGCCGGCTGGACGACCGGGTCACGATCGACGACCTGGCCGCGCAGGCGGGGGTGAGCGGCCGTCATTTGGCCCGGTTGTTCCTGGCGGAGACGGGGGTGAGCATCAAGCAGTACCAGATCGCGCTGCGGATGGACCTGGCGCGACGGCTGATGACGAGTTCGCGGCTGTCGCTGGAGAACATCGCCGCCGCCTGCGGCTACAGCAGCGTGCAGGCCTTCCGCGCGAACTGGAACAAGCACGAGCGGGTGCCGCCCTCGCTGCTGCGCCGGGGCGAGCCGGATCCGCAGCGCCGCGAGGGCGCCGGCGAGACAGCCGGCGCGCGGGTACCCGGTTAGTCCTTCCAGCGATTCAGCAACCAGCGCAGCAGGACGGCGGCCGCGATGCCGCCCAGCATCACGCGCGCACGGTGCGTCGAATTGGCGGCGGCGAGCGCCACCGCGAAGAGGAAGCAGGTGAGGACAAGGTCTCTGTTCATCGCGACGTGGGTGGCCGGGCGTCGGATCGGCGGTTCGATGAGCAGGTGGCCTCGCGGAACCGCCGGGTTCCGTTCTCTCCTTAGAATCCCCGACTCCCAAGCGATGACGCCCCGATGACCGGGCGATGACGATGACAGCAGCTGTTCGGACCGACGCGGCGCGGGCGCCGGTGGTGATCGTGGGTGCCGGCCTGGCCGGATTGACGGTGGCGTTGCACCTGGCGGACCGGGTGCCGGTGATCGTGCTGGCCAAGCGCGAGTTGACCGAGGCCGCCACTGCCTGGGCGCAAGGCGGCATCGTCGGCGTGCTGGGCTCCGACGACAGCATCGACAGTCATGTCCGCGACACGCAGGAAGCCGGCGCCGGCCTCGTCGACGAGGCCACCGCCCGCTACATCGCCGAACGCAGCGCCGAGGCCGTCGGCTGGCTCGTCGACCAGGGCGTGCCCTTCACCCCCGACGAGCAGGGCCCGCTGGGCCTGCACCTGACCCGCGAGGGCGGCCACGCCGTGCGCCGCATCGCCCACGCCGCCGACGCCACCGGCAAGGCGATCCACGACGCGCTGCTGGCCAAGGCCCGCGCGCATCCCAACATCGAGCTGCGCCAGCGCTGGATGGCGCTGGACCTGATCACCTCGCGCCACGTGCAGCGCGAGGAACCGTCGCGCTGCTACGGCGTCTACGCGCTGGACATGGACGCGCAGCGGGTCGAGGCCATCGCCACGCGCGCGGTCGTCATGGCCACCGGCGGCGCCGGCAAGGTCTATCGCTACACGACCAATCCGGACACCTCCACCGGCGACGGCATCGCGATGGCCTGGCGCGCGGGCTGCCGTGTCGCCAACATGGAATTCATCCAGTTCCACCCGACCTGCCTGTACCACCCGCAGGAACGCAGCTTCCTGATCACGGAGGCGCTGCGCGGCGAGGGCGGTCACCTGAAGCTGCCGGACGGCACCCGCTTCATGGCCGCGCACGACGAGCGGCTCGAGCTCGCGCCCCGCGATGTCGTCGCCCGCGCGATCGACTTCGAGATGAAGAAACACGGCCTGGACCATGTGTGGCTCGACGCCACGCACCTGGGCGAGGCCTTCCTGAAGGAACACTTCCCGACGATCCACGCGCGCTGCCTGGCCCTGGGCATCGACATCGCGCGCCAGCCGATCCCGGTCGTGCCCGCCGTCCACTTCACCTGCGGCGGCGTCGTGTCGGACCTGCGCGGCCGCGCCGACCTGCCCGGCCTGCACGCCGTCGGCGAGACCGCCTACACCGGCCTGCACGGCGCGAACCGGCTGGCCAGCAACTCGCTGCTGGAGTGCGTGGTGCTCGGCCGCAGCTGCGCCACCGACATCCTCGAGCAGCCCGAGCCGGACCCCGCGCCGCTGCCCGCCTGGGACGAGAGCCAGGTCGAGGACGCGGACGAGCAGGTCGTCATCGCCCACAACTGGGACGAGCTGCGGCTGCTGATGTGGAACTACGTCGGCATCGTGCGCACGACCAAGCGGCTCGAACGCGCGCTGCACCGCATCGACCTGCTGCGCGCCGAGATCGACGACTACTACGCCAACTTCCGCGTCAGCCGCGACCTGCTGGAGCTGCGCAACCTGGTTGATTGCGCCGAGCTCATCGTGCGTTCGGCGCTGCTGCGGCACGAGAGCCGCGGGCTGCACTACAGCCGCGACTACCCGCGCACGCTGCCGGCCAGCCTGCCCACGGTGCTGGTGCGCAACGGCAACGCGCGCTGATCAGCGCGGCTTGGCCCGCAGCGCCATGCGCGACTGCACGAAGGTGAAGGCGTAGCTGACCGCCTCCTTGATCGCGGCCTCGACGTCCTCGCGCTCCTGCTCGGTCAGGTAGAACGAGTAGTCGACCTCATGCCGGATGTAGCGCGGCGGCAGCCGGTTCAACGCCACGCAGGCGATGTCGGCGAGCAGCTCGCCGTCGTTCTCCGATCCCGGGAGGTGCTCGTGCGCGTACGCCTGCACCGCCGCGATGACTTCGCGTTCGTGATGGTTGTAGAGCGAGGTGAAGTCCATGGGCGCGTCCTGCGGAAGAAGCCGGGATGACCGGGGGTGAACCACAGCATCGCGCGCGGGCGCCCAAATGAAAAGCCCCCGCGGACACTCGTTCACGCGGGGGGCTTCGAGGGACCGGGGACTCAGGCGGCGCCGATGCCCGGCACCAGCGCGCCCGCGGCGTGGGCGGCCTTGCGGGCCTTGAGCTGAGCGGTGAAGTCCAGCATGCGCTCGATGCACGACAGCGCCTGCGCCCGGGTCGGTTCCTCGACGAAGATCTCGCCGGTGCCGCGCTCCAGGCAGTCGACCAGGCCCTGCAGGCCGTTCATCGCCATCCACGGGCAGTGCGCGCAGCTCTTGCAGCTGGCGCTGTTGCCGGCGGTCGGCGCCTCGATCAGCACCTTGTCCGGCGCCAGCTGGCGCATCGCGTGCAGGATGCCGTTGTCGGTGGCGACGACGTATTCGCGGGCCTTGCCCTCGACCACCGCCTTGATCAGCGCCGAGGTCGAGCCCACGACGTCCGCCTGCGCCACGACCGAGGCCGGTGACTCCGGATGGACCAGGATCAGCGCGTCCGGATGCTGCTCGCGCAGCAGTTCCAGCTCCAGGCCCTTGAACTCGTCGTGCACGATGCAGGCGCCGTTCCACATCAGCATGTCGGCGCCGGTCTGCTCCTGGATGTAGCGGCCCAGGTGGCGGTCGGGCGCCCACAGGATCTTCTCGCCGCGGGCCTTGAGCTCGCTGACGATCTCCAGCGCGCAGGAACTCGTGACCATCCAGTCCGCCCGCGCCTTCACCGCCGCGCTGGTGTTGGCGTAGACGACGACCGTGCGGTCCGGATGCGCGTCGCAGAAGGCGGCGAACTCGTCGGCCGGGCAGCCCAGGTCCAGCGAGCAGGTCGCGTCCAGGTCCGGCATCAGCACGCGCTTTTCCGGGCTGAGGATCTTGGCGCTCTCGCCCATGAACTTCACGCCGGCGACGACCAGCGTCTGGGCCGCGTGATCGCGGCCGAAGCGGGCCATTTCGAGCGAATCGGAGACGATGCCGCCGGTTTCCTGCGCGAGGTCCTGCAGGTCGCCGTCGACGTAGTAGTGGGCGACCAGCACGGCCCCCTTGGCCTTGAGCAGTTCGGCCGCGCGGGCCTTGAGCTGTTGGCGCTGGCTGGGCGTCAGCGGTGCCGGCACCTTGGCCCATGCGTGGGCGGTGCAGGTGGCGCCTTGCGCGTCCTGGCGGGCGAAGTCGTAGAGAACCTGTTCCATAGGGCGCGAATTCTAGGTCTGGCCGAAAAACCGGCTCGGCGGCATGCCCACCGTCCGGGTCACCATCGCGGTGAAGGCGCTGGCGCTCGCGTAGCCGAGTTCCGCGGCGATCAACTGCATCGGCTTGCGCTGCGCGGCCAGGCGCAGCGCCTCGGCCAGCAGCGCCTGCTGGCGCCACTGGGCGTAGCTGCTGCCCAGCTCCTGGCGGAAGAGCCGCGAGACGGTGCGCGCGCTGGCGCCGACCTCGGCCGCCCAGTCGTCCAGGCTGGCGTGGCGCATCGGCGCCGCGAGCACCGCCTCGCACAGCCGGCGCAGCCGCTTGTCGGTGGGCAGCGCCACGCCCAGCTGCAGGCTGCGGGCGCGGCCGATCTCGTCCAGGATCAGCCGGCCGATCCAGACCTCGCGCTCGAGCACGGCATCGCCGTTCTGCGGATCGTCCAGCGCCAACTGCACCACCAGCTCGCGCAGCAGCGGCGAGACCTCCAGCACGCGGTTCTCGAGCCAGACCGCGGCGCCGTCACCATCGCCGCCCCGCGTCGCCGGCGGCCGCAGCAGGTAGAGCGTGCGCAGCTCGCAGCGCTCGACGGCGGTGACCGCGTGGACCACGCCGGCCGGGATCCACACGGCGCGCGAGGGCGGGACCAGGAAGGTCGCCCGGTCGGTGCTGACGCGCACCACGCCCGAGACCGAGAACACCAGCTGTCCCCAGGTGTGGAAATGCGCCTGGATGTCCATGTTCCCGTCCATCGAGCGGGACTTGGCGCGCACCGGCCGCTGCTCGCTGGGGGCGTAGCGGCGCGGGTCCAGCGGCGGCACGCTGGCGCGGCCGGGCACGAGGCCGTCGCGAGACGGCACCAGCTTGCGCGGGCGGATCGGCGCGGGACGGCAGGTGGCGCCGGCGGGGCCGGGGGCGGAAGCGGAGGAGGGCGAGGGCGAGGGCGAGGGCGAGGCGCGGGCCATGGCTGGAACTCGACAGAAGTTGTCCGGCTATCGTAATTCCGACGCCGAGGCCCTGTCACCATTCCGGCCATGAACACCGCCACCACCACCGCCGACGGGGCCGGCCTCGCGGCCGGCGCCGCGCAGAGCGCCAAGCAGGACATCCAGACGATCAGCCTGATCGGGCTGGCGCACGGCACCTCGCATTTCTTCCACATGCTGCTGCCGCCGCTGTTCCCGGTGTTCATGAAGGAGTTCGGGCTGAGCTATTCGGAGCTCGGCCTGCTGGTGACGGTCTTCTTCGTCATCTCCGGGGTGGGGCAGGCGCTGTCGGGGTTCCTGGTGGACCGGACCGGCGCGCGGCCGGTGCTGTTCGTGGCGCTGGGCTGCTTCGTGGCGGCCTCGCTGGCGGCGGGCACGGCCCAGGGCTTCGCCGGGCTGGCGCTGGCGGCGGCGCTGGCGGGGCTGGGCAATTCGCCCTTCCACCCGGTGGACTTCACGATCCTCAACAAGCGGGTGTCGCAACAGCGGCTCGGCCATGCGTTCTCGGTGCACGGCATCACCGGCAACCTGGGCTGGGCGGTGGCGCCGGTGCTGCTGATCTCGATCCACCAGGCCACCGGCCAGTGGCGGCTGGGCTACGTGGCGACGGCGGCCTGGGCGCTGTTCGTGATCGCGCTGCTGGCGTTCAAGCGCGACGCGATCGACGACAGCCAGGGGTCCTGGGGCCACGAGAAGGCCGGCGCGGCGAAGGCGCCGGTGGACGAGCATCCGATGGCCTTCCTCAAGCTGCCGTCGGTGTGGCTGTGTTTCTCGTTCTTCTTCTTCAGCACCGCGGCGCTGAGCGCGATCCAGAGCTTCGCCTCGCCGGCGCTGTCGGCGATGTACGGCGTGAGCCTGGCGAGCACCGCCTTCGTGGTGACGGGCTACATGCTGGCGGGCGCGGCGGGGATGATCGTGGGCGGCTTCCTGGTGGCGAAGTCGCAGAACCTGGAGCGCAACATCGCCGGCGCGATGTTCGTGGCGGCGGCGCTGCTGGCGCTGACGGCCACCGGCTGGCTGCCGGCGACGGCGGCGCTGATCGCGGCGGCGACGGCCGGTTTCGGCACCGGCCTGGCAGGCCCGTCGCGCGACATGCTGATCAAGCGCGCGGCGCCGCCCGGGGCGACGGGCCGTGTCTACGGCACGGTGTACTCGGGCCTGGACACCGGCTTCGCGGTCGCCGCGCCGGTCTTCGGCGCGCTGATGGACCGGCATTGGACCAACGGCGTGTTCTTCGGCGCGGCGCTGGCGCTGCTGATGGGCATCGGGGCGGCGAGCCTGGTGCGCGGCGGAAAGCGTTGATCACCCCTGGGGAGGCGCGGGATTCGTGCCTCTCAGTCCGAGGGATCGGATGACTGGGACGAGGAACGTCCGGGTCGAATCAGATGCATCGAGGCCGGTCGTCCGGCCTGTATCGCATCGCGCGCGCAACAGCGCAGCAGCCTTCGTTTGCGACGGAATGGCAGGGGACTAGAGTCGTCGGCTCTGTCCAGGAGCCAACCGGCCATGCCCCATCCCGCCGTCATCGTCGCCAATGCGGTCCTCTATCGCGCGAAGCTCAGGGGCCTGGCCATCAGCCATCTCAAGCTTCAGAAGCTGGTCTTCTTCACGCATGCCTGGCGCCTGGCTGTCCACGGCGTTCCGGCTGTCGACGAGCGTCCCGAGGCGTGGGAGTACGGGCCTGTCTTCAACTCGCTGTACTACCGGCTCAAGGGCAGCGGACACGAGCCGATCACGACGTTCATCCAGTCCGTCGATGTCAGCACCAACGCGTATGCGGCCCTGATGCCATCGCCCGAGGAGAAGGATTTCTGGAGCATCCTCGACCAGGTCATGGACCGGTATGGCCACATGACGCCGTTGGAGTTGTCGACGTTGAGCCACGAGCCGGGCGGCCCGTGGGATCTCGCCAGGCAGGCGAATCAGGCGTTGATCCTGGATGACGCGGTGAGTCAGTTCTACAGGGGCAAGCTCAAGTGATCGAATCGCTCCATACGCCGGCCTTGCCCCTGCCTCATGTCGCGGTTCCGCCGGTGGACACGCCGGCGACGAAGGAGTCGACCAAGTTCGACGATCGCGTGCTGGACTACAAGATCAAGCGCGCGGGCACTTTCGGCGGCCTGGGCGTCGCGGGATGTCTCTACCTGGTCGGCGTGATTGCCATCCTGAAGGTGCTCGGGATCTGGCCATTCGATTGCTCGCCGTTCGTCGAGGTCACGGAAGACTTCTCTCGTGTCCTGGAATGCGCCGTGCCAATGATTGGGGAGAACTCGTGGCATGGATTGGCCGGGGTCATGCTCGCGTTGTTCTCGGTGCCGACAGTGCTGCTGATCTCGATCCTTCGCACGATTTCGCCAAAGCGGGAACCGCTGCCGGACACGCTCTACACCGCCGTGGCCGACAAGCTGTCCGTCGTCCTGGAGCGGTTTTTCGACGCAAGGAAATAGCGCCCGCAAGGCCTGACCCCGACCGACTCGGATCGGGGATCCGACCGCGCGATCCGATGGATCGAGGTCGGTCCCCAGCGGCCGACGCATCCGCGCCGCAACAGGGGACATCGCTCCGGCTTGCATTGACGGGCCTGCTCGCTACAGTCGGCGGCCATGGATCAGCACAGCACCGTCTCCCGTCCCGCCGGTCACGCGCTCGTCGAGGCGCTGATCGAACAAGGCATCACCGATGTCTTCGGCGTTCCCGGCGAAAGCTACCTGGCCGTCCTCGACGGGCTGCATGAGCACCGCGACCGCATCCGCTTCGTGGCCTGCCGGCAGGAAGGCGGCGCCGCCTTCATGGCCGAGGCGCAGGGCAAGCTGACCGGCCGCCCCGGCATCTGCCTCGTCACCCGCGGACCCGGCGCCACCAACGCCAGCATCGGCCTGCACACCGCGTTCCAGGACTCCACGCCGATGATCCTGCTCATCGGCCAGGTCGCCTCCGACCAGCGCGACCGCGAAGCCTTCCAGGAAGTCGACTACCGCCAGATGTTCGGACCCGGCACGCTGGGCATGGCCAAGTGGGTCGGCGAGGTCCACGACCCGCACCGTCTGCCGGAGTACGTCGCCCGCGCCTTCCACACCGCGATGCAGGGACGCCCGGGGCCGGTCGTGTTGGTGCTGCCCGAGGACATGCTGACGCAGCCCACCGACGCGCCGGTGCTGCCGCGCGCCAGGCCGGCCGTGGCCTGGCCGTCGCCGGCGGACCTGCTCGAGCTGCAGGCGCGGCTGGAGGCGGCGCAACGGCCCTTCGTCATCGCCGGCGGCGGCGGCTGGACGCCGCAGGCCTGCGCCGCGCTGCAGGACTTCGCGCACGCCTGGCAACTGCCGGTCGGCTGCGCCTTCCGCTTCCAGGACCTCTACGACAACCGCGACCCGCTGTATGCCGGCGACGTCGGCATCGGCATCAACCCGGCGCTGGCCCGCCGCATCGGCGAGGCCGACCTGGTCCTGGCCATCGGCCCGCGCCTGGGCGAGATGACCACCGGCGGCTACACGCTGCTCAAGGCGCCGCGGCCGGCGCAGCAACTGGTGCACATCCACGCCGGTCCCGAGGAACTGGGCCGCGTCTATGCCGCCGACCAGATGATCCAGGCCAGCATGAGCGGCGCCGCGCTGGCGCTGCAGCAGCTGCGCCCGCCCGGCGGCGCGCAGGAACTGCCCTGGCTCGCCTGGACGCGCGAGGCGCATGCCGACTACCAGCGCAACCAGCAGGCGCTGCCGGTCGGGCCGATGGACCTGGCCGAGGTGATGCACCTGCTGGACCGGCTGCTGCCCGCGGAAACGATCTTCACCAACGGCGCCGGCAACTACAGCGGCTGGCTGCACCGCTTCCACCGCTACACCGCGCTGCACCAGGGCGGTCGCACCCAGCTCGCGCCGACCAGCGGCGCGATGGGCTACGGCTTCCCGGCCGCCGTCGCGGCCAGCCTGCTGCAGCGCGACCGCTGGGTCGTCAACATCGCCGGCGACGGCGACTTCCTGATGACCGGGCAGGAGATGTCCACGGCGATGGCGCAGGGCGCGAAGCGGCTGATCTGCGTGGTCGTCGACAACGGCAGCTACGGCACGATCCGCATGCACCAGGAACGCGAATACCCCGGCCGCGTCAGCGGCAGCGAGCTGCACAACCCGGACTTCGCCGCGCTGGCGCGCGCCTACGGTTGGCAGGCGTTCAGCGCCTCGCGCACCGAGGAGGTCGAGCCCGCGTTGCGCCAGGCGATCGCGACGCAGGTGCCCACGCTGATCCACCTGACGCTGCCGGTGGAGATCTCCACCAGCCGCGCCACGCTGAGCAGCATCCGCGAAGCGGCGCTGAAGCGCCGCGCCGGCTGACGGACAATCCGCGGATGTCCGCATCCGCCATCCCCTTCGCCCTGCGCGGCGACTTCATCGAACTCGACAAGCTGCTCAAGGCCACCGCGCTGACCGGCAGCGGCGGCGAGGCCCGGCACTTCATTTCCGAAGGCCAGGTCCGCGTCGACGGCCAGGTCGAGCTGCGCAAGACCGCCAAGATCCGCGCCGGCCAGGTCGTCGAGTTCAACGGCGAGCGCATCGAGGTCCAGGCTCCGGCCTGAGCCCCGCCGGCCCGCCGGTCCACCGGTCCGCGAGGGCCGGCGCTTCCGCGCCGCGTGTCGCCCTCCGGGACGACCTGCCTCAACTTCAAGGAGTGACCCGATGACCAGCCCCAGCGCCGCCAGCCGAGCCGCGATCCGTTTCTCCACCTGCGACCTCTGCGATTCGCTGAAGGCCGACACCAGCGGCGACACCCGCTGGCTGCCCGGCAGCCGGTACCGGAGCTACGGCGCGCATCCGCGCTTCGCCGGCCCGGTGGCGACGGTGCGCTGCCTGGAGGACAACTCGCAGGTCAAGGCCGCGGTCGAGAGCTTCGGCGCCGGCCGGGTGCTGGTGGTCGACGGCGGCGGCTCGCTGCGGCGTTCGCTGCTGGGCGGCAACCTCGCCGCCAGCGCGGCGAAGAACGGCTGGGCCGGCGTGCTGGTCCACGGCGCGGTGCGCGACCTCGAGGAGCTGCGCGCCGCCGCGATCGGCCTCTTCGCGCTCGGCCACGTGCCGATGCCGACCGAGCGCCGCGAGCAGGGCCTGGCCGATATCCCGGTCCAGGTCGACGGCGTGTGGATCCGCCCGGGCGACTGGCTCTACGCCGACGAGGACGGGATCGTCATCGCGTCCAAGCCGGTGCATCCGGCCGGTTGAGCAAGGCGCCGGCCCGGGCGACGGTCAATCCCGCCGGACCAGCCGGCGCAGGGCCGTGATCAACGGCGAGCCGCGGGTCCTGCCCACCACCCGGCCCTCAGCGTCCACCCAGTCGACATCGAGCAGCCGCGACCGGCACAGGCGCCGGAAGTCGTCGTCCCTGGCCCACTCGCGGGGCGCCGTCACGCGCCGCAGGTGCCGCATCGCGGCCAGGTCCGCGCGGAACGACGGCAGGTGCGCGCGGAGGTCCAGGCCGCCGTCCTTCAGGGCCGACAGGTCCAGCCGATGGACATGCGGGGCGGCGACGCCCCGAGGCAGCCGACCCTGCCGGGTGGCCGCCACCTGCACCGTGGCGCGCGACACCGCCCGAAGGCTCCGCGCGAAGTCCGCCGGCGCCTCCACCGCCTCGCCGTTGACCCGCAGGACCAGCGGCAGCCGGGCCTTGACCAGGCGGCTGCGCGCCAGGAGTTCCGGCGGAGGCAATTCGAGGCGATAGGCGACGTCCTCCCCGACGACGTCCTGGATCGTGACGTGGCGGACCGCGTGGCCGCCTTCGGCCGAGTCCAGCGCCAGGGCCGTCGCCAGGCGGCCATAGCAGCGGCGGACCGGCAGCGTGCCCTCCTGCTGCGCGAGCGCCCAGCAACACAGGTCGTCGATCAGTCGATCCGCGGATCGGGCGCGCGGGCCGCCACCGCCCTGGGCCAGCCGCTTGTCGACGCTGGCCTTCACCGCGTCCAGCAGCAGGCCCAGGTCCTCCCCCCGGGGCTCGCGCGCGGGTCGCCGGCCGACCTCCGCCAGCCGCAGCCCGATGCTCGACAGACGGGGGTAGGGCGCGGGCGACGGCGGCGGGCTGGGCTCGCGCGGCCCCGGCGCCTCGATCGGACGGACGTCCCGGCGCTCCGCGACCGGGCGGTCCGTCCGGGCGGCGGCCGGCGCGGCGTCCGCCGCGATGCCGGCGCGCGGGACCCACACCGGCTCCTGCCATCGGGGATGCGCCGCGGGATTCGTGCGGATGCGCGTGGGCGTCACCGCGCGGAAGGTGGGACGGGGCGACCCGGAACTCGACGCGCAGGAGGAGCGGCTCAGGCTCGGCGACGAGTCGCGGTCCGGGCAGGCGTTCTGAAGCGCACCGGGCAGGCGCCGGCGGGTCATCGGATCGGTCCGGACCAGGCGCGGCCGGAACGTGGGGTTCAGCGCCAGCGCCGCGTCGCCGCCGACGCCTCGCACCGACAGCGATCGCAGATCGGGCAGCGCATACGACAACAGGCGCAAGGAGTCGCTGCTGATGCCGGTGGGCAGGATCAGCGATTCGGCGCGGCGGAAGGGGTCGAGGTCGGAGACGCGCAACTGGTCGAAGAACCCGCCGGGAATCGCGCTGAAGTCGACCTCCGGCGAGGGATCCCGTCCCAGCCGTCGAAACAGCTCGGCGGCCTCGGCCTCGGGGTCGGGCGGGTCCGGCCAGGGGTCGGCGGGGGAAGACAGGGCGCCGGTCGAGGCGCCGACGTGGTGCTGGACGCGATGGTCGTGCATGGGACCCAAGGGATGGGGGGATGACAGGCCGCTCAGGCCGAGGCCGAGCGCATGAACTGCACGGCGCGGGCGATCCGCCCGGGCTTCTTCGTGCTGGCGATCTCCACGCCCTCGTCGAGGACCCAATGCACCCTGAGCTTGCACTGCTGGAGCGTCCTCCCGAGGACGTCGTCGGCGGTGTTCCAGGAGGCCGGTGCGTAGACGTCGGCCAGTTGCGGCATCGCGAAGAGGTCCTTGCGGAACGCGCGGGTGTGATGCCGAAGATCGTCGCCGTCGTCCTCGAGCTTGTTCAGCCACAGGCCGTGGACACGGGGAACGGCCGTCCCATGCGGCAGCTGGCCGAACTGCGTGCGGTCCACGAAGAGCATGGTCCGGTGGCTGGCGCCCAGGCTGGCGGCGAAGGCCCGGGGATCCCGCACGCGATCGTTGTGCACGCGCAGCAGCAAGGGCAGATGGTCCCGGCACAGGCGGGAACGCGCCAGCATGGCCTTGGGCGGCAGGTCGATCAGGTGCCCGGCGTCGCCGCGCGCGTCCTCGATCGTGACGGACCCGTCCTGGCCGCGCTCCGCCTTGTGCAAGGTCAGCGCCGCGTGCAAGCGATCGAGACCCTGGGGTGTCACCACGTCCCCTTCGGTCGCGCCGAGGGCCCAGCGCAGGAGCTCGTCGCTCAGCGAGGTGGCCGGGTCGGAGCCCTTGGCGCCGGACGGGCATTCCGCCTGCCGCAGGGACTCCGCCAGGTAGTCGTCGATCAAGGCGCACAGGCGCTGCTTCGAGTCGTCGCGCGCGATCTCGGATCGAGCCGCGGGTCGCGGCGACGGCGGCGAGGTCGGCGAGGTCGGCGAGGTCGGTGAGATCGGTGAGATCGGTGAGATCGGTGAGATCGGCGATGGCGGCGACGGCGGCCGCGGGCCTGGATGCGCGATGGGTCCCTGCGGAGATGGACCGCGCGTTGGCGCCACGGGGCCGGTGCGGACGGCGCTCGGGGACGGCGCGCGCGCGATCGGCGGCGCGTCCAGGCTCAGTCGGGGCAGGCGCAGGCGAATCGCCTGGAGCCGCGCCAGCGTGTCCTCACGCAGCTGTTTCAGATCGGCAGCGGCCGGCCGGAGCGGCTCGCAGGTCGGTGAGGAGTCGGGGTGGAAAAAGCGCGCGGTGGCGATCTGATGGACGACGGAGGCCATGGGAAGGAAGCCGGGAGCCAAGGAAGGCCGCCTCAGTCTGCGACCGCTCCGGGATGTTCCCGGCTGCCATCGGCCGTGACCGGCCCGCGATCGGCCCGTCACCGGTCCGTGATCGACCCGTCATCGGTCGGGCGCGCCCGCGTCGGCCGGGCGTCGCGCGTCAACCGGGCGCGCGCGGCGCGGCCCACTCGGCCAGCGCCTCGGCCGCCATCGGCCGGCCGAAGAGCCAGCCCTGCGCCGCGTCGCAGCCCATGGCCAGCAGGATCTCGCGCTGGCCGTCGGTCTCCACGCCTTCCGCGACCACGACCAGCCCCAGCGAGCGCCCGATGCCGATCACCGCGCTCGACAACGCGCGGTCGTCCGCGTCGTGCTCCAGGTCGCGCACGAAGCTCTTGTCCAGCTTGAGCTCGGTCACCGGCAGCCGCTTCAGGTAGCTCAGGCTCGAGTAGCCGGTGCCGAAGTCGTCCACCGACACTCCGACGCCCATCTCGTGGAGCTGCTGCAGCTGCTCGCGCGGCCGGCTGGTGTCGTCCAGCATCAGCCGCTCGGTGACCTCCAGCGTCAGGTCGGCGGCGGCCAGGCCGTGACGGGCGATCAAGGCGCGCGCATGCGCGGCGACGTCGTCCTGGTGGAAGCGCTGCGGCGAGACGTTGACCGACAACCCCGGCACGTCGACCCCCTGCGCGCGCCAGGCGGCCAGCTGCGCGCAGCCCTGTTCCAGCACCCAGGCGTCCAGCGCGTTGATCAGGCCGCTTTCCTCGGCCACCGGGATGAAGCGGTCCGGCGGCACCCAGCCGCGCTCGGCGTCGTGCCAGCGCAGCAGCGCCTCGACGCCGACCAGCCGCCGGTCCGACAACCGCACCTTGGGCTGGAAATGCAGCTGCAGCTGGCGATGCGACAGCGCATGGCGCAGCGCCGCCTCGATGTCCAGCCGCTCGTCCAGCGCCTGGTTCATCGCATGCAGGAAGAAGCGCGCGCAGTCGCGGCCGGCGCGCTTGGCCTCGTACATCGCGATGTCGGCGTTCTTGAGCAGCTGGTCCAGGTCCTGGCCGTCCTTGGGGAAGGCGCACACGCCGATGCTGGCGGTCATCTGGACGCGCGCGTGGCTGCCGTCCAGCGGGATCGGCGCCTCCAGCGCCGCGCGCAGCTTGTCGGCGACATGCATCGCGTCCTCGGCGTTGCAGCCGGGCAGCAGCGCGACGAACTCGTCGCCGCCCAGCCGCGCCAGCGAGTCGCTGTCGCGCAGCGCGCCCAGCAGCCGCCCGGAGATGTGCTTGAGCACCTGGTCGCCGACCGCATGGCCGAGCGAGTCGTTGACCGTCTTGAACCGGTCGATGTCCAGCAGCAGCAGCGCCGCCGGCGCGTCGGTGCGCGAGGCCAGCAGCAGCGTCTGGCGCGCGCGGTCGGCCAGCAGCGTGCGGTTGGGCAGGCCGGTGACGCCGTCGAAGTAGGCCAGCCGCTCGATCTCGCGCTGGTGGCGGTCATGCATGAAGGCGATCTGGCACAGCTGGGCGCAGGCCTGCACCATGCGGCGGTGGAAGGGCGCGGCGCCGCGGGGCTCGCGGTAGTACAGCGCGAAGGTGGCCACGACCTGGTCCGCGCCCAGCAGGATCGGCGTCGACCAGCAGGCCGCCAGGCCGTGCGGCAGCGCCAGCGCGCGGAAATCGGCCCACAGCGGATCGGAGGCGATGTCGGTGACCTCGACCGGCTCGCGCCGCCAGGCCGCCGTGCCGCAGGAGCCCGCCTGCGGGCCGATCGAGAAACCCTCCAGCGCGGCGCTGAACGCGGCCGGCAGGCTGGGCGCGGCCAGCGGATGGACGTGGCCGTCGGCGTCCACCGCCAGCACCGAGCAGATCACCTCCGGCGCCAGCGTCTCGACGCCGCGGCACAGCAGGTCCATGACCGCCGCCAGCGGACGGCCCAGCGCGACCGCCTCCAGCACGTTGCGCTGCAAGTGGTCGATGACGGCCTGCTCGTCGGATCTCGTCGCGTGCTGTTCCCGCATCGCTGCTCCCTGTCAACCCGGAAAGCATCGCAGGGAAGGCGCGGCGGTTCAAGTCGGTACTGTGACGAATGGCGCGTTGGCCGCCATGGCATGGGGCCTTGGCGGCAAGCGCCAAAACCCCGCGCCATGCCGTCCCCGGCCAGCGCCGTGCGTCCCCGGTTCGGGACCGGGGCTGGCGAAGGTCGAGCGAAGCGTGTCAGCGAAGGACGTCGAGCAGCCGGTCCAGCCCGCCGTCGTTGATGGCGACCATCGCCTGCGCGCGGACCTTGGGCTTGGCGTGGTACGCGACCGACAGGCCGGCCGCGCCCATCATGGGCAGGTCGTTCGCGCCGTCGCCGACGGCGATGCACTGCGCGGGCGTGGCGCCGACGCGGTCGGCGCAGGCCAGCATCATGCGGCGCTTCTCCTCGCCGTCGCAGATGTCGCCCCAGTCCTGCATCACCAGGCCGCCGGTGAGCCGGCCGTCGACGATCTCCAGCTCGTTGCTGCGCACGAAGTCCATGCCGAGCTCGGCCGCGACGAAACGCGTGAAGTAGGTGAAGCCGCCCGAGACCAGCACCAGCGTCAGGCCGGCGGACTTCAGCGCGGCGCAGAGCTCGCGCGCGCCGGGATTGAACCGCAGCCGCTCGCGCAGGACCTGCGCCAGCGCGTCCTCGCCGACGCCTTGAAGCAGCGCGAGCCGGCGGCGCAGGCTGTCCTTGAAATCGGTGATCTCGCCGCGCATCGCGGCCTCGGTGATCGCGGCGACCTCGTCCTTGCGGCCCGCGGCGGCGGCGATCTCGTCGATGCACTCGATCGTGATCAGCGTCGAGTCCATGTCGAAGGCGGCCAGCTTGAAGTCGGCGAGCGACAGGGGGGCGGTGAGGCCTTGCAGGACGAGGGGCGAGGGGGCAGGCGAGGACACGGGCGACGAGGACGAGGTGGTGGTCATGCGTTCGGATCGGCGACGGGCTTGAAGGCGGGGTCCCGGCGGCCAGGACCTGGAAGGCGGAAGGTCCCCGCCGACGATCCGGACGATCGGCCGGCGGGGACGGGCGGGAGCTTAGCGCACTCGCCCGGGCGGGCATCAACGCGCATGGGCCGTGGCGTAACGGGCGGCCGGCGAGCACGTCATCCAGCCTGCTGGCGGCCGGGGCAGGTCCGACGACAGGTACACCGCGGCGGGTTCGGCCACGCCAGAAGCGCGTCGACGGTGAACGACCTCGGGAACGTTCCAGGTCTCCAGCCGCAGACCCTCGATGTGGGACATCGCCTTGTCGTCGCTGATCAGCGTGGCGTCGAGGGCCATCGCGTGAGCGGCGATGGCCATGTCGAGCTTTCCCGGACCTCGGCCGATGCGCTCCACCTGGGTCCTGATGCACGCGTAGAGATCGGAGAACCACAGGTCGTCGTTGAGGTACTCGACCTGGACGCGGCGCATCAATTCCCGCAGGCGCAACTCCTTGCGCGGGGAGCGCGTCTTCTCGAGGCCGTAGAAGATTTCGGCCTGCACCACCACGCTGATGGCGATCCGGCCTTGGAGCGCGGCGAACCGCTCGTCGCAGTAGCGGCGGCTCGCCTTGTCCGGCGGGTCCATCAGGCAGCTGACGATGTTCGTGTCGAGCATGTAGAGCGGTTCAGCGCGACGCATGGCTGGCCTCCCAGGCTTCGAAGCGGACCCGCCGGATGCGATCCTCTTCCGGCCCGTCGCCCCAGTCGTCGAGTCCCAGTACCCGGCATCGCACCGCCTTGCCGTAGTTCTCCGGCAGGTAGGGGCAGGTCTCGCAGCCCTCGCGCGCATGCACTTCCAGGCGATCGATCCGCCGGCCTTCGCGCAGCAGCAGGCTGAGAGGATCCTGCCCGACGTCGAGGTAATCGGGCGGCAGGTGCTGGCACGCCAGGCAGGTCCTCGCGTACTCGCGCCCCCGGTACTTGCCTGCGATGTCGGCGTCGCGCGCGGCCTCCCAGGCGTCGTCTTCCGCTTGTTCCCGTGCCAGGCGGGCCGCCATCGCCTCGATCGACTCGGGCGGTTGGATCGCGTGGGGCACTGACAGGTGCTGATGCATCGGCATCTCCCGTGGTTGAGAAGCCCAGCAGTCTAGGAAGCGGTTCGGCCGGGGTCACTGACCCGGACTCGTGGCGATGCGCGACGCCTGCCAGCAGTTCGAGTGAGCGCTGCCCCATGCAGCGCCATGCAGCTCAATGCGAGGTGACCGGCGCGCCGAGCAGCCGCAGCACTTCCCGCACCGCCTGCGCCCGGTCCTTGGGATCGCTGAGCGCCTTGTCGATGCGCAGCTTCTCGTTGCCCACCAGCTTGATGTTGCGGTTCTTCTGCACCAGCTCGATCACCCGCATCGGATCGATCGGCGGGTTGGGCCGGAAGTTGATGTTGATGACCGTCGGCGCCGCGTCGATCTTCATCACGCCGTAGGGCTTGGCCAGCACCCGCAGCCGGTGCGTGTCGAACAGCGTCTGCCCCTGCGCCGGCAGCTTGCCGAAGCGGTCGGTGATCTCCTCGAGCATCGCGTCGATCTGTTCGGCCCGGTCCGCCGTGGCCAGCCGCTTGTACAGCGACAGCCGCTGGTGCACGTCGCCGCAGTAGGCGTCGGGCAGCAGCGCGGGCGCGTGCAGGTTGATCTCGGTCGTCGCCGACAGCGGGCTGAGCAGGTCCGGCTCGCGCCCGGCCTTGAGCGAGCGCACCGCCTCGGACAGCATCTCGTTGTAGAGCTGGAAACCGACCTCCATCATGTTGCCGCTCTGGTGCTCGCCCAGCACCTCGCCGGCGCCGCGGATCTCCAGGTCGTGCATCGCCAGGTAGAAGCCCGAGCCCAGCTCCTCCATCGCCTGGATCGCCTCCAGGCGCTGCGCGGCCTGCTTGGTCAGGCCCTCGACGTCCGGCACCATCAGGTAGGCATAGGCCTGGTGATGCGAACGCCCGACGCGCCCGCGCAGCTGGTGCAGCTGCGCCAGGCCGAACTTGTCGGCGCGGCTGATGACGATGGTGTTGGCCGACGGGACGTCGATGCCGGTCTCGATGATGGTCGAGCACAGCAGCAGGTTGTGCTTGCCGCCGACGAACTCGCGCATCACCCGCTCCAGCTCGCGTTCGGGCATCTGGCCGTGGGCGACGACGATGCGGGCCTCCGGCAGCAGTTCCTGCAGCTTCATGCGCCGGTTCTCGATCGTCTCCACCTCGTTGTGCAGGAAGTAGACCTGGCCGCCGCGCTTGAGCTCGCGCAGCACCGCCTCGCGGATCGTGCCGCTGGTCTCGCTGCGCACGAAGGTCTTGATCGCCAGCCGGCGCTGCGGCGCGGTGGCGATGACGCTCAGGTCGCGCAACCCCTCCAGCGCCATACCCAGCGTGCGCGGGATCGGCGTGGCGGTCAGCGTCAGCACGTCGACCTCGGCGCGCATGGCCTTCATCGCCTCCTTGTGGCGCACGCCGAAGCGGTGTTCCTCGTCGATGACGAGCAGCCCCAGGCGCTTGAACTTCACCTCGGCGGAGAGCAGCTTGTGCGTGCCGATGACGATGTCGATCGAGCCGTCGGCCAGGCCCTCCATCGCCGCCTTGATCTCCTTGGCGGAGCGGAAGCGGCTCATCTCGGCGACCTTGACCGGCCACTTGCCGAAGCGGTCGGCGATGTTCTGGAAATGCTGCTCGGCCAGCAGCGTCGTCGGCGCCAGCAGCGCGACCTGCTTGCCGCCCATCACCGCGACGAAGGCGGCGCGCAGCGCCACCTCGGTCTTGCCGAAGCCCACGTCGCCGCAGACCAGCCGGTCCATCGGCTTCGGGCTGATCATGTCCTGGATGACGGCATGGATCGCGGCGCGCTGGTCGGGGGTCTCCTCGAAGCCGAAGCTCGCGGCGAAGGCCTCGTAGTCGTGCGGCGAGTAGCGGAAGGCGTGGCCCTCGCGCGCCGCGCGGCGGGCGTACAGGTTCAGCAGTTCGGCGGCGGTGTCGCGCACCTGCTCGGCGGCCTTGCGCTTGGCCTTGTCCCACTGGGCCGAACCCAGCTTGTGCAGCGGCGCCTCCTCCGCGCTGACGCCGGTGTAGCGGCTGATCAGGTGCAGCTGCGCCACCGGCACGTACAGCGTGGCCTTGTCGGCGTACTCCAGGTGCAGGAACTCGCTGGGGCCGTCGCCCAGGTCGATGTTGATCAGCCCCAGGTAGCGACCGATGCCGTGGTTGGTGTGCACCACCGGGTCGCCGACCTTCAGCTCGGACAGGTCCTTGATCAGCGCGTTGACGTCGCTGACCTGTTCCTGCTTGCGGCGCCGGCGCGTCGTCGGCGTCGTGGCGAACAGCTCGGTCTCGGTGAGCAGCTGGATCTGGCGGCCCTCGTCGGGCTCGTTCCAGAAGAAGCCCGCCGCCAGCGGCGCGGCGGTGATCGCGAAGCGTTCGTCCGGGTTGGCCTCGAACTCCGCGAGGTCCTTCACCGAGGGCGGATCGATCTTGTTGTCGCGCAGCAGCTCGAGCAGGCTTTCGCGCCGGCCCTCGCTCTCGGCCAGCAGCAGCACGCGGAAGGCCGTGTCCTTCAGGTGCGCGGCCAGCCGCGCCAGCGGTTCCTGCGCGCCGCGCTCGACGCTGACGTCGGGCAGCGGGCGGGCGTAGTCGACCGCGTCACGTCCGCGCACCGACAGCACCGCGTGGCGGTGCGTCGCGGTGAAGAAGTCCTCGGGCCGCAGGAAGATCGCCTCGGGCGGCAGGATCGGCCGGTCCGGGTCGTGCTGCAGGAAGCGGTGGCGCTCGCGGGTGTCGGTCCAGAAGCGCTGCAGCGCCTCGTCGACCTCGCCGTGCAGCGCCAGGCCCGCCTCGGCCGGCAGGTAGTCGAAGACGCTGGCGATCTCGTCGAAGAACAGCGGCAGGTAGTACTCGATGCCGGCGGTGGCCAGGCCGGTGTCGATGTCCTTGTACAGGCGCGACCGGGTCGGGTCGCCGTCCATCTTCTCGCGCCAGCGTGCGCGGAAGGCCTTGCGCGAGGCCTCATCCATCGGGAACTCGCGGCCCGGCAGCAGGCGGACCTCGGGCACCGGGTACAGCGAGCGCTGCGAGTCCGGGTCGAACACGCGGATCGAATCCACCTCGTCGCCGAACAGGTCCACGCGGTAGGGCACCGGCGAGCCCATCGGGAAGAGGTCGATCAGGCCGCCGCGCACCGCGTACTCGCCGGGCGAGACCACCTGGCTGACATGCTGGTAGCCGCCCAGCGTCAGTTGGCGCTTCAGGCCGGCCTCGTCCAGGCGCTGCTTCTGGCGGAAGTTGAAGGTCGTGGCGGCGAGGAAGGACGGCGGGGCCAGCCGCGTCAGCGCGGTGGTGGCCGGCAGCAGCACGACGTCCAGGTCGCGTTCGGCCGCCGGTTTCCCGTTGGCCTGCAGCAGCCGCCACAGCGTGGCCAGGCGTTCGGAGATCAGGTCCTGGTGCGGGCTGAAGCTGTCGTAGGGCAGGGTTTCCCAGTCGGGGAAGACGGCCACGCGCAGCTCGGGCGCGAAGAACTTGAGTTCGTCCTCCAGGCGCTGGGTGTCGCCAGGCTCGGCGGTCACGATCAGCGTGAGGCGGCCGGCGTCGAGCTGCTGGCGCGCGAAGCGGGCGAGCAACAGCGCATCGGCGGAGCCGGTGGGGCGGGGCAGGGTGAAGCGTTTGCCGGGGAGGATCGTGGACAGCTGCATGGCGCACAAATGAGGACAGCCCCGGGAGGGGCTTGCCGGGAATTGTAGGGAGGCGGCGGCGACAGGCCGTGACAGGAGCGACAAGGCGGCAGTCGGCGTACCCGCCGCGCGGTTCCTGGTGCATCCCGGCGGCGGGTGGACGCGGGCGGGGGATCGGACGGCGCGCGGCCACCCACGGCGGTCATTGGTGCGGGGGTCGGGCGCTTCGAAGAATGACGGCTGGTTTGACAACATACGGAGCCCGCCTCATGTCCCTCGTCCCTGTTCCCCTGCGAGGCCTCGCCGCCGCGGCGTTGCTGGCCTGCCTGCCGGCCGGCGCGCGGGCCCAGTCCGCCGTTCCGGTTCTCGCGCCGCTGGCCCTGCCCGAGGGCGCCATGCCGCACGGCGCCGACGTGAGGCCGGACGGCGCCGGCCGGTTGCGCATCGTGCAGTCGGCCGAACGCGCCGCGATCGAGTGGCGCCGATTCGACATCGGCCAGGGCGCCGCGGTGCTTGTCGACCAGCAGGCGCCGCACTGGGTCCTGGTGAACCGGGTGACCGGCGGGGCGCCGAGCCAGCTGCACGGCGGACTCCAGGCCAAGGGCCAGGTGTTCCTGCTCAACGAGCAGGGCGTGACCATCGGCTCGGGCGCGCGGATCGAGGTCGGTGGACTGGCGGTGTCGACCCTCCGGCAGACGGACGGCTGGCAGCGGCTGGATGCGCAGGCGCTCGCGGCGCAGCGCGGCGACGGCGGCGCGATCCGGCATGGCGGCACGATCCGGGTGGCCGAGGGCGGCGTGGCGGTCTTCAACGGCGCCGAGGTCGCGCTGAACGGCAGCGTCACCCTGCCCGGCGGGCACCTGCTCGCGCACGGCGGGAAGGTCGCCGTGGGCCCGGAGGCGCGCGTGGACGCCGCGGCGACCGGCGTGACGCGCGCCGGATCGATCTCGATCAGCGCCAAGGGCGACCTGAGCAGCGCCGGCGTGCTGATCGCCGCCGCCGAGAAGGCCCATGGCGGAAAGATCCGTTTGAGCGCGGGCCACGTGACCCTGGCGGGACAGCTCGCCGCCGACAGCGAGCGTCGAGACGGCGGCGAGCTGCACGTGGAGGGCCTCCGGGGCGTGAAGGGCGGCGCCACGATGCATGCCAGCGGCGGACGCTCGGGCGGAAGCATCGAGATCGCCGCGGGCACCGGGGCGCTGACCGCGAAGGGCCGCGCGTTCAAGGCGGAGGGCAAGGAAGGTCGAGGCGGGACGATCGCGCTGCGGGGCTCGACCCTGGACTTGAAGGACATCACCGTGAACGCCAACGGGGCGACCGCCGGCGGCTCGGTGAGCCTGCGCGCCGACAGCGCGGCCCTGGCGGCGCCGTTGCGCGTATGGAAACGCAGCGAGATCGTCGCGAACGCGACGGTCTCCGGCCCGGGTGGACAGGTGTCCTTCATCTCGGCGGGCGCGATCGGGACGGACGCGAACACCCAGCTGCGTGTCAAGGGCGCCGGGCCCGCCGGCGTGCCGGGCACGCTGAGCCTGCTCGCCAAGGCCGGTTCGCGGCCGATGCCGTTCATGGATTTCGGCGCCGGCCGCGGCGGCACCTTGCAGCTTGGCGCCAGGAACTGGGAGATCGACGTCGATCCGAAGCGGCGCAGCGACCTCCCTCCCGATGCGGACAGCGCGCCCGCCCGCGTGTCGGGCGCGGACCTGTCGGGGTGGCTGGACGCGGGGCGGACGGTCGAGCTGCGGGCCACGGGGCGCATCGAGGTGAAGCAGCACATCACCACCCAGGCGATGGATGCCGGCGCGCTGACGCTGAACGCCAGCGACATCACGCTGCGCAGCCCCATCGCGCGGGCGGCCGGCGATGTCCGGCTGGTCCTGACGTCGACGGGGGAACCGGGCGGGATCACGATGACGGACGGCGTGCCCATCGATGCGCCGACATCGCGGGTGTCGTTCGAGACGTCGCCGCCCAACCCGGACGGGAGCCACCCGGACGACGGGAAGCTGACGCTGGGCGTGGTGCGCGCGGCGCAGCTGCATGTCGACGTCAAGAATGCCGGCGTGAACGTCGTCGTCGCGGACAAGACCTACGACGGCACCACCGCGGCCACCGTGTCGTCGGGCAGCCTGGTGGGCATCGAGCTGCTGCCGACGAGCAACCTGCGGGCGCAGGTCGTGGCGGAGTTCGTCGACAAGCAGGCGGGGGACGACAAGGTGGCGATCGCCAGCGCGTGGCTGTGGGGCTTCAATGGCGAACGGCGCATCAAGCTGCCGTTCAGCGAGATCAGGACCAACGCGGGCGACACGGGGACGCGGATCTCCAGGAGCTGGGAGACCGTGGCGACGATCCATCCGCTGCGGGTGCCGGTGACCGGCGTGGCGCCGACGAAGACCTACGACGGCACGCGCGCGGCGCGGGTCGACCTGACGGTCGTTCCCCTGCCGGGCGACGAGGTGGTCGTCACCCATGGCGGCGCCGAGTTCGACAACGCGCTTCCCGGCGAGGGCAAGACGGTGACGGTGCGCGGCCTGCGCGTGGCCGGGCGGGACGGCGGCAACTACGCGACGCCGGACCTCCTGACGCTCGCCGGCAGCATCGAGGGCAAGGTCATCGACCCGGTGCGCCCGGTCGTCGAGCCGGTGACGCCGGTGATCGATCCCGTGACGCCGGTGATCGAGCCGGTGAGGCCTGTGATCGATCCGGTGATGCCGGTGATCGAGCCGGTGAGGCCCGTGGTGGATCCCGTGATGCCCGTGATCGATCCGGTGAGGCCAGTGGTCGATCCCGTGACGCCGGCGATTGCTCCGGTCACCCCTGTCGTCGATCGCGTGGCGCCGACGGTCCATCCGGCGGAGCCGGCGTGGCGACGGAACGGGTGGCCCGGCCCGTCGGGGGGCGCCTGCGGGCCCGCGCCGGACGACGAGGACATGGCGCCTCGCTCGTGCGACATGCGCGGGTTCGAGCGCTCCGCGCTGTCCCCCGAGGCACCGCTGGTGACCGGCGATGTGCGCCGTGCTCCCGATCGGCAAGACCTGTCCCCGAACCGCCGCCGGGGTTCCTGACGGCAAGCGGTGCCATCGCGACCTGGATCGAGGGTCGCGGCGGCATCGCACCGCATTGCCGGCCATTGGCCGCCCGGCCCTGGCTCCAAAGAATGCCGGCCTTGGCGCGCTTCCTCTCACTGATCCTCTAAAAGACATGCCTCGATTCCCTTCTCGTCCGCAAGGCCGGACGCTGACTTCCCGTGCCGTGGCCGGCCTGTTGCTGAGCGCCTCGCCGGCCTGGGCCGAGGCCTCGCCGGACACCGATGCCCGGACCGCCCATGCCGACACTTCGCACGCCGACGACTCCCACGCCGGCGCCTCGCGCGTCGATGCCCGGCCGCTTCGCCTGATGCCGTCCGCCGCGCCGGCACCCACGCGGCTGCGCGTGCATGGCGTGACGGTCCTCGACGCGGAGGACCTGGCGCGGCGCTGGGAGACCCGGCTCGACGGGGATGCCAGCACGGCGGCCGTCGACGCCGCGCTGCGCGGCATCGAGTCCGAGATCCGCGCGGCGGGCCGCCCGTTCGCGCGGGCCTATCTGCCTCCGCAGGACGGCGCCGCCGCCCCGCGCACCCTGCACGTGGCCGTCGCCGAGGGCCGGTACGGCCGCGTCGGATTGACCGGCGATGCCGCGCCGCGCGCCGGGCGATGGTTCGACGCGCTGCGCACCGGCGACCCGATCGACGACGTGTTCGAGCGCCAGCTGCGGCTCGTGTCGCAACTGCCGGGGGTCTCGGCGCGCGCGACGCTGAGCCCGGGCGAGGCCATCGGCGAAGGCGCGGTCGAGGTGGACGTCCACCAGGCGCGCCGCTGGCAGGCCGAGATCGAGGCCGACAACCACGGCAACCGCTACGCCGGCCGGCACCGTGCCCAGGCGACGGTCCACGCCAACGGGCTGCTGGTCTTCGGCGACCGGCTGTCGCTGTCGGCCGGCGGCAACGACGGCCGCGGCTGGCAGGGCGCGGCGGCCTACCGGCTGCCGGTGGGCGTGCGCGGCACGCGGCTGTCGCTGACCGGCGGGCACCACCAGTACGCGCTGGGCGGCGAGTTCAAGCCGCTGCAGGCGCGGGGCTGGGTGGACACGGCCGGCGCGTCGTTCTCGGTGCCGCTCGTGACGACGCCGACGACCAGCGTCGGCTGGCAGTTCGGGGTGGAGGGGCGGCGCATCGTCAACCGCCAGGACGCGGTCGAGCTGCGCGACCGGCGCCAGGCGGTGGCGGTGAAGACCGGCCTGAGCGGCGTGGTCCGCGGCGAGGGCTGGGTCGCCTGGGGCGGCGTGTCGGGCGAGGCCGCGACGTTGCGGCTGCTGGACGACGACGCGCGCCGGTTCGACGCCGCCAGCGCCCGGGTGGCCGGCGAGTCGCTGGTGCTGTCCTCGGAGCTGGCGCTGCTCAAGGGCTGGGGCGCCTGGTCGATGCTGCTGCGCGGCGCGAGCCAGCTGTCCGACCGCAACGTGGATGCGTCGCGCAAGTTCGTGCTCGGCGGCCCCGGCAGCGTGCGCGCCTGGCCGACGGGCGAGACCTCGGGCGACCAGGGCGCGCTGCTCCAGGGCGAGCTGCGTTACCGCGCGGGCGCGGCGGAGCCGTTCGCGTTCCTGGACGCGGGGCGGGTGAAGTTCCACCACAGCGCGTGGGAGGCCGCCGGGCGCAAGCACCCGGGCCGCGGGCTGGCCGGCGCCGGACTGGGGGTGCGCTGGCAGCACGGCGGCTGGCACGCCGAGGCGAGCGCGGCCTGGCGGCTGGCGCCGCAGACGCTGCGGCGATCGCTCGCGGACCCGCGCGCCAAGGCGCCGCAGGTGTGGGTGAGCCTGGGGTACGCGCTGTGAGGCGGCCCAGGGGTACGCCGATGGCGATGGCGATGGCGAGGGATGCCGAGGAGCGGGCGATGAGGACCGAGGACAGGACGATGCAGGCGCGCAGGGGCCGGCGCCTGAGGCGGCTGGCGGCGGCGATGGTGGCGGTGGGGCTGATCGCGCTGCCGGGCCTGGCCGGCGCGACGCAGCCGCGGGACCCCGCGACGCGGCATGGCCGGGCGGACGTCGCGATCGACGGCAAGACGATGACGATCGCCCAGGAGGGGCCGGTGGCGAAGGTCGACTGGACATCGTTCAGCATCGCCAAGGGGTTCGCGGTGGTCCCCGACCGCGGCAAGTCCCGCATGCCGCTGACCGCGCGCCTGGCCGTCGCCTGCGAGCAGGCCCGTGCCGCCGTCGATCGCAGGAACTGCGACGCCGAGTCGCGGATCGCGCCGCCCGCCCCGGGGACCGCGTCCGTGCCGCGGGATGGCGGCCTGCGGCTGCCGTCCGGCGCGATGGCGGCATCGCGCTGAAGCGGCATCGCGCCGGCGCGCGGTTCAGTCCGCCGGCGCGATCGGGATTGCGCGGCGGGCCTCGCGCATCGACGCCGGCGCGTCCAGGCTGCGCGCGCGCAGCTGTCCGCAGCCGCCATCGACGTCCTGCCCGGCCGAATCCCGCAGCTTCGTCAGCACGCCGCGCTCATGCAGCCGGCGCGCGATGTCGCGGGCCTTGTCCCACGCCGGGCGGCGATAGGGCAACTCGGGCACGCTGTTGTACGGAATCATGTTCAGCACGCCGTACTTGCCCTTGAGCAGCGCGACGATGCCGTCGAGCTCGTCCTCGCCGTCGTTGACGCCGTCCAGCAGCGTCCACTGGTACTGGATCGGATACCCGGTCTCGCGCGCGTAGCGCTCGCCGGCCTCGACGATCTCCGCCGGCGTGAGCCGTGGCGCGCGCGGCAGCAGTTCGCGCCGCAAGTCCGGCTTGGTCGTGTGCAGCGACAGCGCCAGCGCCGGCTTCACCGGCCCCTGGCCGAGCCGCTCGAACGCGCGCGGATCGCCGACGGTCGAGAACACCAGCTGCTTGTGGCCGATGTTGCCGGCCGTGCCCAGCAGCTCGATCGCCTCCAGCACCGCGTCCAGGTTGTGCGACGGCTCGCCCATGCCCATGAACACGACCTTCCTGACCGCGCGCTCGCGCCGCGCCAGCACGACCTGCGCCACGATCTCCGCGCTGGTGACCTGGCGCACCAGGCCGTCCTTGCCGGTCATGCAGAAGCGGCAACCCACCGCGCAGCCGATCTGGCTGGACACGCACAGCCCGTCGCGCGGCAGCAGCACGCTCTCGATGGTCTGGCCGTCGGTCAGGCCCACCAGCAGCCGCGCCGAGCCGTCCTCGCCGGGATGGCGCTCGACCAGCGTGGCCAGGCCGTGCAGCTCGTCCATCAGCGCCGGCAGCGCCTCGCGCACCGCCTGCGGCAGGTAGTGCTCGAGCTTGCGCTTGCCGTCGGTCAGCGGCCGGGCCTGGACCCAGTGGCGCAGCACGCGGCCGACGTGGGCCTCGTTGGCGCCGAGCGCGCGCAGGCGGTGGGAAATGTCGGAGAGGGCGATCACGGCGCGGATTTTCCCCGATCGCGCCTCCCTACAATCGCGCCCCATGAGTTCCTTCCCCATCGGCCTGGCCCCGCGCTGCTTCGCGCTGGTGCCCGCCGCGGGCGTCGGCAGCCGCTCCGGCGCCGACCGTCCCAAGCAGTACGTCCCGCTCGCCGGCCAGGCGCTGATCGCGCACACGCTGGCCGCGCTCGGCGCGGTGGCGCGGATCGAGGCCACGCTCGTGGTCCTGTCGCCCGAGGACGACCAGTTCGAATCCGCCGTGCCCGGCTTCGCCGGCGAGCGCGGCTGGATCGCCCGCTCCGGCGGCGCGACCCGCGCCGACTCCGTCGCCGCCGGGTTGCAGGCGCTGCGCGAGCGCGGCGTCCAGCCGCACGACTGGGTGCTGGTCCACGACGCCGCCCGCTGCCTGGTCCGCCCCGCGTGGATCGACGCGCTGATCGACGCCTGCGCCGACGACGAGGTCGGCGGGCTGCTCGCGCTGCCGGTGGCCGACACGCTCAAGGACGCGGCCACCGCCGACGGCGCCGCGCGCGTCGCCGCCACCGTCGACCGGCGCGGCAAGTGGGCCGCGCAGACGCCGCAGATGTTCCGCCTGGGCCTGCTGGCGCCGGCGCTGGCCGGGCCGCTGGACGGCATCACCGACGAGGCCAGCGCCGTCGAGGCGCTTGGCCATGCGCCCAGGCTGGTCGAAGCCTCCATGGAAAACTTCAAGGTCACCTATCCCGCCGACTTCGCGTTGGCCGAACGCCTGCTGAGGAACCGCGCATGACCATCGAATCCGACGACGACATCCAGGGCCTGAAGGCCGCCGGCGAGGCGGTGGCCACCGTGCTGCGACGCATGCTCGACGCGATCCGCCCGGGCATGACCACGCGCGAGCTCGACGAGATGGGCGCGCGCTGGCTCGACGAGTTCGGCGCCAAATCCGCGCCGCGCGTGATGTACGACTTCCCCGGCGCCACCTGCATCAGCATCAACGAGCAGGCCGCGCACGGCATCCCCGGCGACCGCGTGATCCACAAGGGCGACATCGTCAACGTGGACGTCTCGGCCGAGCTGGGCGGCTACTTCGCCGACACCGGCGGCACGCGCATCGTCCCGCCGACCACGCCGACCAAGACGCAACTGGTCTTCGCCGCGCAGTACGCGCTCGAGCAGGCGATGAAGGAAGTGAAGCCCGGCGCGCGGCTCAACCGCATCGGCCACGCGATCGAGCGCGTGGCCCGGGCGCACAAGTTCAAGATCATCGAGAACCTCTGCAGCCACGGCGTCGGCCGCTCGCTGCACGAGGAGCCCAAGACCATCCCCGGCTACTACGACCCCAACGACACGCGGATCCTGGAGGAGGGCATGGTCATCACCATCGAGCCCTTCCTGTCGACCAAGAGCCGCTGGGTCGACGAGGAGGCCGACGGCTGGACCCTGTCCGGCATGAAGGGCAACCTCTCGGCCCAGTTCGAGCACACGATGATCGTGACCCGCGGCGGCCCGCTGGTGGTCACGAACGCGCTGCCGAACTGAGGCGCCGCGTCGCCACCTCCGCAATCACCTCCGCTTCCGCGTTCACCGCGTCGATCCCATGGTTCTGAACTTCCGCATCGGCGAGGGCTGGGACACCCACCAGCTCGTCGCCGGCCGCCCGCTGATCCTCGGCGGCATCACCATCCCGCACACGCATGGGCTGCTCGGCCACTCGGACGCCGACGCGCTCGCGCACGCGATCACCGACGCGCTGCTCGGCGCCGCCGCGCTGGGCGACATCGGCAAGCTGTTCCCCGACACGGCGGCCGAGTTCAAGGGCGCCGACTCGATGGTGCTGCTGGCCGAGGCCTACCAGCGGGTGAAGGGACTGAACTGGGTGATCGGCAACATCGACACGACCATCGTCGCCCAGCAGCCCAAGATGGCGCCGCACATCCCGGCGATGCGCCAGCGGCTGGCGGAGGTGCTCGGCATCGATCCCGGGCAGATCAACGTGAAGGCCAAGACGGCCGAGAAGATGGGGCCGGTCGGCGAGCTCAAGGCCATCGAGGCCCGCGCCGTCTGTCTGCTCGTGCGGGGAGATTGGTCGGCCTGAGGCCGCCTGCCATCCGGGAGCGCGGCCCATCACAGGGCATGAGGGCTCCCTCCAGGACCCTCACGCCCTGTTCCGGGCCCGGGGAGGCTCGCTGTCTTCAGACGCTGGCGCGCTTCAGGCGCAGTTGCGCCACGAAGCCGCTGTCGTCGGCGTTGGCCAGGCGCAGTTGCGCGCCCAGGCGCTGGACCGACTTCTCGACGATTGCCAGGCCCAGGCCGGCGCCGGTCGCCGCCGTGCGGGCGCTGTCGCCGCGATAGAACGGCGTCGTCAGCTTGGCCAGCTTGTCCGGCGGCACGCCCGGCCCATGGTCCCGCACCGTCAGCAGCACCCAGGCGCTGTCGGCCTCGGCCGTGACGTCCACCCGCGCCGGCTCGTCGCCGTGATGGCCGTAGCGGCGCGCGTTCTCGAACAGGTTCAGCAGGATGCGGCCCAGCTCCGTCGGGTCGGTCCAGATCCGCAGCGCCGCGGACAGCCGCACGCTGATCTGGATCTGCTGCGGATCGCGGAACCCCTGCGCCTCGCGCTCGACCAGCTCGCGCAGGTTGAGCGCCTGCAACTGCAGCTCGCTCGGGCGCGCGTAGTCCATGAACTTGTTGATGATCGCGTCGAGCTGGTCAATGTCCTGCGCGATGTAGGTCCGCGCCTGCTCGTCGTTGACGCTCATCTCCGCTTCCAGCCGCAGCCGCGCCAGCGGCGTGCGCAGGTCGTGCGAGATGCCCGCCAGCATCACGCTGCGGTCCTCTTCCATCTTGGCCAGCTCGCGCGCCATCCGGTTGAAGCCCATGTTGACCTCCCGGATCTCGCTGGTCAGCGTGCTCTCGTCCAGGCGCGAGTCGTACTCGCCCTCGCGGATGCGGCTGGCGGCGATGGACAGCTCGCGCAGCGGCTGGTTGATCAGCCGCGCGATCGCCGCCGCGCCCAGCAGCGACGCGCCCAGCGCGATCGCGATCCACCACCAGTTGTTGGTCAGGTTGGCCTGCAGCGGCGCCGGGTTGGTCTGGAGCCAGAACTGGTCCGGCCCGACATCGAACCGCACCCACAGCCCCGGCACCCCGTTCAGCCCGCTGGCCAGCACCGTCTGCGGCCCCAGCCGCGAGACCAGCTCCTTGCGCAGCCGCTGCGCGAAGGGCGAGTTCTCGTAGGGCAGCCAGCGGTCGGTGGCTTCGGCCACCTCCACCGAGACCGCCTCGCTGCGCGCGATCGACTTCACCACGGCCACGCGGTTGATCGCGTCCGTGCTCGACAGCGCCACCCGCGACAGGTTCACCAGGCCGGCCAGCTGCTGGGCCGCCTCGAGCGCCTTGGGCTCGGCTTCCAGGGCCTTGAAGGTCTGCTGCCAGGCCAGCACGCCCGCCGCCAGCAGCAAGGCCAGCAGCGCGAAGGTGCGCCAGAACAGGTTCAGCGCCAGACGCGGCGGTGCCACGGACTCAGGCCGCCTCGTCCGGCACGAACACGTAGCCCACGCCCCAGACCGTCTGGATGAAGCGCGGCTGCGCCGGATCCTCTTCCAGCAGCTTGCGCAGGCGCGAGACCTGCACGTCCAGGCTGCGGTCGAAGGGCTCGAACTCGCGGCCGCGCGCCAGCATCGCCAGCTTGTCGCGCGACAGCGGCTGGCGCGGATGGCGCACCAGCGCCTTGAGCATCGAGAACTCGCCCGTGGTCAGCGGCACCGGCTCGCCGTTCTTGGCCAGACGGCGCAGCGCCAGGTCGAACTCGAACGGGCCGAACTGGACCGTCATCGGCTCCTTGGACGGCGCGCCCGGCGCTTCCGGCGGCGGACGGCGGCGCAGCACCGCGTTGATCCGGGCCAGCAGCTCGCGGGGGTTGAAGGGCTTGGCCAGGTAGTCGTCCGCGCCGACCTCCAGGCCGACGATGCGGTCGACTTCCTCGACCTTGGCCGTCAGCATGATGATCGGCGTGTTGTCGCCCGCGGCGCGCAGCCGGCGGCAGATCGACAGGCCGTCCTCGCCGGGCAGCATCAGGTCCAGCACGATCAGGTCGACCGTCTCCCGCGTCAGCTGCTTGTTCAGCGCCTTGCTGTCCTCGGCCAGGAGGACCTCGAAACCCTCCTGGGCCAGGTAGCGGCGCAGCAGGTCGCGGATGCGGGCGTCGTCGTCCACGACCAGGATGCGGTTGGGGCGGGTTGGGCTTTGCATGGCGGCCACTCCGGAATTTGTAACAGCGGCACTGTAAGGGCAGTTTTTCGGCCTGTTTGCGGGATGCAGCAGTCCTTACTGGATAGTTACATCTTTTGTAACAGGCCCTCGGACCGACCTCAAGTGATTAACAAATGACACACAAAGGGAGCACCGAAGGGCCCTCCGGCGGTCATCCGTGACGGAAGTCGCAGCCGTTATGCTCGTTCTCCCTTAGGACAACGCCAGGAAGGAGCCCTTTCCATGATCCGAATCTCCAAGAAGCTCGCCCGCACCCTGATCGCCGCCGGCGCGGTCGCCGCGGTGCCCGCGATGGCGCAGGCCGAGGCGGCCAAGACCGACGTGCTGTCGCTGAGCGCCTCGGCCACGACCGAGGTGGCGCGGGACCTGCTCCAGCTGCGCTTCTCCACCACCCGCGAGGGCAAGGAAGCCGGCGCCGTCCAGAACGAGCTCAAGCAGGCGCTGGACGCCGCGCTGGCCGAGGCGCGCAAGGTCGCCAAGCCGGGTCAGGTGGACCTGCAGGCCGGCAACCTGTCGGTGTACCCGCGCTACGGCCAGACCAAGTCCGGCGGCAGCGGCGCGCCGCAGATCACCGGCTGGCAGGGCAGCGTGGAACTGCTGGTGCAGGGCCGCGACATGGAGACGATCTCCAAGCTGAGCGGGCGCATCCAGACGCTGTCGATCGCCAACGTCAGCTACGGGCTGTCGCGCGAGGCCCGCGAGAAGGCCGAGGGCGAGGTGGTCTCCCAGGCGATCGCCAGCTACAAGGCCAAGGCGGCGCTGTACGCGCAGCAGTTCGGCTACGGCGGCTACCGGGTGGGCGAGGTCAGCGTCAACGCCGACCAGCCGATGCCGGTGATGGCCCCGCCGATGGCGCGCTTCAAGTCGATGGCCGCCAGCGCCGACGAGGCGCTGCCGGTCGAGTCCGGCAAGGCGACGGTGACGGTCAACGTCAGCGGCAGCGTCCTGATGACGCGCTGATCGGCCTCCCGTGCTGAATGAGGAACGCCCGGCTCGACCGGGCGTTTTTCATGGCGCGTGATCCGATCGGATCACCGGGCGGTCATCGTCCGCTCATCGATCGCTCATCGATCGCTCATCGATCGCTCACTGCGCGGTCCAGCCGCCGTCCATCGCCCAGGCCTGGCCGCGCACGTTGACCGCGGCGTCGGAGCACAGGAACACCGCCAGCGCGCCGAGTTCCTCCGGCGTCGTGAACTGCAGCGACGGCTGCTTCTCGGCCAGCAGCTGGCGCTTGGCCTCGGCGGGGTCGAGCTTCTCGTTGGCCGCGCGGGTGTCGATCTGCTTCTGCACCAGCGGGGTCAGCACCCAGCCCGGGCAGATCGCGTTGACGGTCACCGGCACGGTGGCGGTCTCCAGCGCCGCGGCCTTGGTCAGGCCGATTAGGCCGTGCTTGGCCGCCACGTAGGCCGACTTGCCGGCCGAGGCCACCAGCCCGTGCGTCGAGGCGATGTTGATGACGCGCCCCCAGTTCCTCTTCTTCATGCCGGGCAGCGCCAGGCGCATCGTGTGGAAGGCGGAACTGAGGTTGATCGCGATGATCGCGTCCCACTTGTCGGCGGGGAACTCGTCGACGTTGGCGACGAACTGGATGCCCGCGTTGTTCACGAGGATGTCGCAGCCGCCGAAGGCCTCGTCGATGTAGGCCATCATGGCCTCGATCTCGGCGGGCTTGCTCATGTCGGCGCCGTGATAACCGACCTTCACGCCCAGCGCCTCGACCTGCGCCTTGGGGCCCTCGTGGTCGCCGAAGCCGTTGAGCACGATGTTCGCGCCTTGCTCGGCCAGGGTCAGGGCAATCCCCAATCCGATGCCGCTGGTGGAGCCGGTGACCAGGGCCGTCTTTCCTTTCAACATGCCGCGTCCTCTTCAGGGTTGTTAGGATGGGTGCAAAGGATACGAGCGATGTCTGAACCCTTGTTGAAAAAAGTCCAGGCGCTGAGCCCGTGCGGCCTGCACCAGGTCGCGTATTGGGAGTGGGGACAGGCCGACAACCCGCGGGTGCTGGTCTGCGTGCACGGGCTGTCGCGCCAGGGCCGCGATTTCGACGTGCTGGCGCGCCGCCTGAGCGACCGTTTCCGCGTGATCTGCCCGGATGTCGTCGGCCGCGGCGAGTCCGATTGGCTGGGCGATCCTCGCAACTACCAGCTGCCGCAATACGTCTCGGACATGGTCACGCTGCTGGCGCGCGGCGGCGCGGCGCAGGTGGACTGGCTCGGCACCTCGATGGGCGGCCTGATCGGCCTGGCGCTGGCGGCGATGCCGGCCAGCCCGATCAAGCGGCTGATCCTCAACGACGTGGGACCGACGATCGAATTCGTCGCGCTGCAGCGCATCGCGAGCTACCTCGGGCGCGCGCCGCAGTTCGAGAACTGCCAGCAGGGCGCCGACTACCTGCGCGGCATCTCGCAGGGCTTCGGCCCGCACACCGACGAGCAGTGGCTGGCGCTGTCGCGGGCGATGTTCAAGCCCGACGGCGACCGCTGCCGGCTGCACTACGACCCGCGCATCGGCCAGGGCCTGGCCGGCCTGACGCCGGAGCTGGCCAAGGCCGGCGAGGCGCAGCTCTGGGCGGCCTACGACGCGGTGCGCTGCCCGACGCTGCTGCTGCGCGGCGGCGAGTCGGACCTGCTCACCCGCGCGACCGCCGAGCAGATGACGCAGCGCGGCCCGCGCGCCGAGCTGCACGAGTTTCCCGGTGTCGGCCACGCGCCGACGCTGGTGCAGGAGAACCAGATCCAGGTGGTCGAGCGATTCCTCGACCGCGGATGACGTCCCGACGGCCGAACGCGCCGCCGCGTGGACACGGATGAACGACGCATGAAGACGGAATCGGGGCTGCGGCAGGACCAGGCGGCGCCCATCGTGGCCCTGCTCGACGGGGACCTGCCCAGCCGATTGCCCGCGGCCCAGCCGCGTCCCGAGGAGACCGCCGACCCGGTGCGGCGCGCCCGCGCCTTCGCCGAGCCGCTGCTGGCCGGCCAGCTGCTGGGCACCGGCGAACCGGCGCTCGACCACGCCGACGGCGTGGCGGCGATCCTCGCCGGCGTCGGCGCGGCGCCGTCGATGCAGGCGGCCTCCTACCTGGTGTACGCCGGCGACTACCTGAACAAGCCCGAGGAGATCGTCGCCAAGGCCTTCGGCGAGAGCGACGCGAGCCTGGTCGCGCACACGCGGCGCCTGGTGCAGATCCAGCGCGCGGCGCGCGAGGCGCGCGTCGAGGAACAGCGCCGCCAGGAGCAGACCGAGCTGGTGCGCAAGATGCTGCTGGCGTTCTCGCGCGACCTGCGCGTCGTGCTGCTGCGGCTGGCGTCGCGGCTGCAGTCGCTGCGCTGGTACGCGGCGACGAAGACGCCGTGCCCGCGCGAGCTCGCGGCCGAGTCGCTGCAGGTCTTCGCGCCGCTGGCCAACCGGCTGGGCATCTGGCAGATCAAGTGGGAACTCGAGGACCTGGCCTTCCGCTTCCTCGAGCCCGAGCATTACCACCAGCTCGCCAAGGGCCTGCACGAGAAGCGCGTCGAGCGCGAGCAGTCGGTCGAGTCCGTGCGCGCGGCGCTGGAACGCGAGCTGCGCGCGCTGGGCATCGCGGCGCAGGTGCAGGGCCGGCCCAAGCACCTGTACAGCATCTGGAAGAAGATGCGCGGCAAGGGCCTGACGCTGGAACGCGTCTTCGACCTGCGCGCGATGCGCGTGGTCGTGCCGGAGGTGGCGGACTGCTACGCGGTGCTGGCCCGGCTGCACGAACTCTACAAGCCGGTCGACGGCGAGTTCGACGACTACATCGCCCGGCCCAAGCCCAACGGCTACCAGTCGCTGCACACGGTGGTGATCGCCGCGGACGGCCGGCCGATGGAGGTGCAGATCCGCACCCGCGCGATGCACGAGCACGCGGAGCACGGCGTCGCGGCGCACTGGGCCTACAAGGAAGCCGGCACGAAGGGCTACGCCGGCGTGAGCGCGGCGGGCGAATTCGAGGAACAGGTCGCGCAGGCGCGCAAGGCGGTGCTGCGCCAGCTGCTGGCGTGGGAGCGCGACTACGTCGCCGAGAGCGGCCCGGCCTTCGACGACCGCATCTACGTGTTCACGCCGCAGGCCAACGTGGTCGAGCTGTGCGCGGGCGCGACCGCGGTGGACTTCGCCTACGCGGTCCACACCGACCTGGGCCACCGCTGCCGCGGCGCGAAGGTCGACGGCCAGATGGTCCCGTTGAACACGCCGCTGCACAGCGGCCAGACGGTGGAGATCGTCGCGCTCAAGGAAGGCGGCCCGTCGCTGGACTGGCTCAACGCCGAGCTCGGCTACCTGCAGAGCCAGCGCAGCAAGGCCAAGGTGCGCGCGTACTTCAACGCGCAGGTGCAGTCGCAGACGATCGCCAAGGGCCGCGAACTGGTCGAGAAGCAGCTGCAGCGCGAAGGCAAGACGGCGGTGAAGCTCGAGGACCTCGCCGCGCGGCTGGGCTTCAAGAGCGCCGATGCGCTGTTCGAGGTCGTCGGCAAGGACGAGTACTCGCTGCGCAACATCGAGACGCTGCTGCGCCCGCCGGTGCCCGAGGCGGACGAGGACGAGCTGCTCGTCCAGCGGCACGTCAAGGGCACGGTCGGGGAAGGGCGCACGCCCAAGGGCGGCGTGCTGGTGGTGGGCGTGGACTCGCTGCTGACCAGCCTGGCGCGATGCTGCCGGCCCGCGCCGCCCGATCCGATCACCGGCTACGTGACGCGCGGCAAGGGCGTGGCCATCCACCGCGCCGATTGCGCCAACCTGCGCCAGATGGCGCAGTCGGCGCCGGAGCGGGTCATCGCGGTCGCCTGGGGCGAGCCCGCGCCGGACCGCGCGGGCAAGGGCGCGCTGTATCCGGTGGACCTGGTCGTCGAGGCGACCGACCGGCCGGGCCTGCTGCGCGACGTGCTGGAGCTGTTCGCCAAGGACAAGCTCAACGTGGTCTCGGTGAACCAGCAGAGCGGCAAGGGCAAGCCGGCGCGCAGCGACCTGTCGCGGATGAACTTCACCGTCGAGGTCAGCGACGCGCAGCGGCTGCAGCAGACGCTGGTGGCCTTGTCGCAGGTGAGCGGGGTGCGCAGCGCGCGGCGTCGTTGAAGGCGCTGCCCGGTTCGCCGGCCGGCGTGAGCGAATGGACCGACGTGCGTTTGCCGTGCTTTTTCTTGTGCGTTCCTGGACGGAGTCAAAAATCCGGCATATACTGCGAGGCTCTTCAGGCGCGTAGCTCAGTTGGTTAGAGCACCACCTTGACATGGTGGGGGTCGTTGGTTCGAATCCAATCGCGCCTACCAGATTTGGTAGGAAGGCCCTTCGGGGCACCTCGATGAATCGCCCGCTTCAACGGGCGATTTGTTTTACGGACCAGTGGATTGACCACCGCTGGCCGAGTATTTCAGGCGCGTAGCTCAGTTGGTTAGAGCACCACCTTGACATGGTGGGGGTCGTTGGTTCGAATCCAATCGCGCCTACCAGATTCCTCTGGGAAACAAGCACCTCGCGGCAACGCCAGGTGCTTTTTTCATGCCCGTGCGGCGAGCCCCGTTCCACGCGGGGCGTCGCCGAGGGTCAGGTCGAGCGGGCGTCCCGGGCCGGCGCGCGATTCGATTCGCGCTCTATCCACTGCGCGATCACCTCGCGCAGCACGTCCAGCGTCACCGGCCCCGCGGCCATCAGCGCGTCGTGGAAGCGGCGCAGGCTGAATCGGTCCCCCAGGCGCGCCGTCGCGTGGGCGCGCAGTTCCCGGAAGCGCTGGTTGCCCAGCTGGTAGCCGAGCGCCTGCGCCGGCATGCCGACGTAGCGGTCCACCTCCGCCTCCAGCGTCGGCAGCGGCATCGCCATGTGCCGCGCCATGTACTGCACCGCCTCGTCGCGCGACCAGCGCAGCAGGTGCAGCCCGGTGTCGACGACCAGCCGCACCGCGCGCCACATCTCCATCTCCAGGCGTCCGTAGCGCTTGGCCGGCGTGTCGTAGAGCCGCAGGTCCTCGCCGAGCGCCTCGCAGTACAGCGCCCAGCCCTCCAGGCAGGCCGAGTAGCGATACGCCCCATGCCGACGGAATTCGGGCAGCGCGGTCATCTCCTGCATCAGCGCCAGGTGCATCAGGTGGCCGGGCCATGCCTCGTGCAGCGCCAGCGGGATGTGCATGTAGGCGGGGCAGCGCTCCGGCAGCGAGGTGACCCAATGGATGCCGGCCGCAGAGCCGTCCGCCGGATTGGCCTGCGCATAGGCCGGCGGCATGCCGGCGGCGATGGCCTCGGGGATGCTCTGCACGCCGTAGCTCATCCGCGGCAGGCGGCCGAAGAACTCCGGCATCCGCGCGTCGATCCGCTTGGACAACACCTCGATCTGCTCGCGCAGCGCCTCGCCGCTGGGCGCGAATTGCGCCGGGTCCGCCTTCAGCGCGGCGACGAACGCGGCCAGCGTGTCATGGCCGGCCGCGCGCGCGACCTCGCTCATCGCCGCGGACAGCCGCGCCACCTCGGCCAGGCCGAAGGCGTGGACCTCGGCCGGGTCCGCGTCCAGCGTCGTGAACTCGCGGATGCGATGGCGGTAGAACTCCGCGCCCATCGGGTTGTCCAGGCACGAGGTGGCGTCCTGCGCGACATCGCCGAGCACGCCCTCGAGGAAGGCCGCGTAGCCGAGCAGCGCCGGCAGGACCTGGTCCGCGATCAGCGCCAGTCCCTCGCGCGCGGCCTCGTCGAAGCGGCCGTCCGCGGCGACGCGGCGGAAGGGCGAGAAGAACGGACTCTGCGCGGGATCGATCGCCGCGGCGCCGCGCACGGCCGCGAGCGCGCGCTCGAGGACGATGCGCGGCCAGCGGATGCCGCGCTCCACGCCATGACGCAGCGTCGCCTGCAGGCCGCCGAAGACCTCCGGGATGCGCCGCAGTCGCTGGTTGAAGCGGCGCGCGTCGTCCACGCCGGCGAAGGTGGCGGACTGCGCGTAGCCCTGCAGCGTGGCCTCCGGCCCGAGCGGATACAGCGACGGACGCAGGTGGGCCAGCGTCGCGACCTCGTCGACCATCAGGCGCAGCTCGCGCTCGAGCAGCGCGGCGCTGATCCGGCGCTCGGCGTCGAGCGCGTCGCGGTCGACGGCGAGCGCCTCGGCCAGCAGCGCGCCGGCGCGTTCGGCCCGGCGTTCGTGATCGGCCGGCGCGTCGCGGATCAGCAGCTCATGCGGCGAGGCCTCGCCCGCCAGCAGCGCGGCGATCGGGAACTCGTCGCACTGGAAGGCCCAATAGCGGCGGCAAAGATCGTCGAAGGAGGTGGAAGGCGTCGCCATCGTCGAGGACGTCGAGGACGCCGAGGGCGCCGAAGAGGTCGAGATCGTCGTGTTCATCGAGGACTCCGGAGATCAGAGGAGCCGCGCAGCGGACGGCGCGGACGGGGAGCCGGTCGGGCCGCCATCGAGGCCCGCGGCGTCGACGGTGTTGGCCAACAGCATCGCGATCGTCATCGGCCCGACGCCGCCGGGCACCGGCGTGATCGCGCCGGCGATCGGGCGCACGGCCTCGAAGTCGACATCGCCGCACAGCCGCCCATCGGCGTCGCGGTTGATGCCGACATCGATGACGGTGGCGCCGGGCTTGACCATGTCGGCGGTGACGAAGCGGGGCCGGCCGATCGCGGCGACCAGCACGTCGGCCTCGCGGGTGAGCGCGGCCAGGTCGCGCGTGGCGCTGTGGCAGACGGTGACGGTGGCGTCGGCCTGGAGCAGCAGCATCGCCATCGGCTTGCCGACGATCGTCGAGCGGCCCAGCACCACCGCCCGCGCGCCGCGCAGCGGCGTGCCGGCCGCGGCCAGCAGCCGCATCACGCCGGCCGGCGTGCATGGGCGCAGGCCCGGCAGGCCGCCGAGCAGCGCGCCCTGGCTCTCCACGCCGAAGCCGTCCACGTCCTTGGCCGGCGCCACCGCCGCCAGCACGCGCGCGGTGTCGATGTGCCGCGGCAGCGGCAGCTGCACCAGGATGCCGTGCACGGCCGGATCGGCGTTGAAGCGCGCGATCGTCGCCAGCACCTGCGCCTCGCTCGTGGCCGCGGGCAGGCGTTCGGCGAAGGAAGCGATGCCCACTTCCTCGCAGGCGCGGATCTTGTTGCGCACGTAGACCGCCGAGGCCGGGTCGTCGCCGACCAGCAGCACCGCCAGCCCGGGACGCCGTCCCTCCGTCATCGCCGCGACGCGCGCCCGCAGCGCCTGCCGCAACTCGCGGGCGACGGCCACGCCGTCGATCGACCGGGCGCCGGACACGGGATCAGGCGCCATGGCGGAACACCACGGTGCGATGGCCGTTGAGCAGCACGCGCCGCTCGGCATGCCACTGCACGGCGCGCGCGAGCACGATGTTCTCCACGTCCTTGCCCAGCCGCACGAAGGTGTCGGCGTCCATCGCATGGTCCACGCGGATGGTGTCCTGCTCGATGATCGGTCCCTCGTCCAGGTCGCCGGTCACGTAGTGCCCGGTGGCGCCGACGAGCTTGACGCCGCGGCCATGCGCCTGGTGATAGGGCCTCGCGCCCTTGAAGCTGGGCAGGAACGAGTGATGGATGTTGATGCAGCGGCCCTCCAGCCGCTGGCACAGCTCGTCGCTGAGCACCTGCATGTAGCGCGCCAGCACCAGCAGCTCGGCGCCGGAGGCCTCGAAGCGCTCGAACAGCTGCGCCTCCTGCGCCGCCTTGTCGCCCTGCATCGGCAGGTGGTGGTAGGGCAGGCCGTACCACTCGGCCAGGCGGCGCATGTCGTCGTGGTTGGACAGCACGCCGACGACGTCGATCGGCAGTTCGTCGCTGTGCCAGCGGTGCAGCAGGTGGTTCAGGCAATGCCCGTGCCTGGACACCGCCAGCATCACCTTGAGCCGGTGCGCCGCGTCGTAGAGCTGCAGCTCCGCGCCGAAGCGCCGCGCCGCCGGCGCCAGCGCGATGCGGAAGTCCTCGATCGACTGGAAGCGCGGGCCCGCCGCGCGGAACACGGTCCGCATGAAAAACAGGCCGGTCTCGTCGTCGCCGTAGTGGGAGGACTCGGTGATGAAGGCTTCGCTGTCGGCCAGCGCCGAGGACACCGCGGACACGATGCCGACCGCGTCGCGGCAACGGATCGTCAGGATGTAGGAGGGAGGGGTCATGGGACTCAAGGCTGTGGGGAAAGGTCGGCGTCCGCGGCGTAGGTGAGCCAGCGGGCGAGGTAGTCGTCGTTGGCGCGGTCCACCAGCAGCCACAGCCGCCGCGGCGCCAGCCGCAGCGCGACGACCGCGATCTCGGCCAGCCGCGTGCGCGTGCCCTGGCCGGGCTCGGCCAGGCGCACGGTCGCGTCGAACAGCCGCGCGATCAGCGCGTCCAGCGCCGGGCCCTGCAGCTCGACGACCAGGGTGCCGGCCGACAGGTCGATCGCCTGCGCCGGCGCGTCGCCCGGCGGCAAGGCCGCCAGCAGCGCGTCCGCGGGCGCGTCGGTGCGGCTGAAGTGCAGCCACTCGCCGGGCCCGCGCCAGGCGAGCAGCGGATCCACGCCGATGAACCGGCCCGGGCCGGGCAGCCCGGCGGTCGCCCCAGCGGCGGCGATCGAGGCGTTGACGACGCGAGTGGCGGCGGGGAAGTTGGCGGCGGTGGCGCCGACCGCGCCGAGGTTGCCGACCGCGCCGACCGCCGCGACGGCGGCGGCCAGCGCCGGTTGACCGCCGGGCAGGCAGCGCAGCGTGACGACACGCAGCGGCTCGACGATGGCGACGCTCAGCGACGTGCCGCTCGCCGGCAGCAGCCGGGCGACGTCGCCGAGCCGCGCGCGCGGCAGCGGCCGCAGCAGGAAGGGGTCAGGCGTGGCCATTGAGGCGTTCTCCCTGGGGATCGAAGAAGGAAGGCCGCACCACCTCGGCCGCGATCGGCCGGCCCAGGTGGTAGACGGTGACCTGCTCGCCGAGCCGCTGCGGACCGCGCCGCAGCATCGCCAGCGCCACCGGATGGCCCAGCGCCGGGCTGTGGCAGCTGGAGGTGACGAAGCCCTCGATCGGCGCCGGCGGCGCGTGCGGCGCGACGTGCGCCCCCACCGGCGGCAGCGTGCGGCGGTCCAGCGGCAACAGGCCCACCAGCTGCATCCGGTCCGGGTCCTTCGCCGCGGGCTGCTGCAGCGAGCGGCGCCCGACGAAGTTCGCCGCCTTCTTCGCCACGCCCCGGTCCATGCCGATGTCGCCGGGCAGCGTCGTGCCGTCGGTGTCGCCGCCGACGTGGATGAAGCCCTTCTCGGTGCGCATCACCATCAGCGCCTCGATGCCGTAGGGCGCGGCGTCGAACGCGCGGCCCACCGTGCCCAGGTGCTCCAGCAGCGCCTGCGTGTGCAGCGCCGGCAGGTTGATCTCGTAGCCGAGCTCGCCGCTGAAGCTGGCGCGCAGCACCCGCATCTCGATGCCGCCCAGGCGCGTCCGGACCATCGTCATGTGCGGCATCCGCGACGGCGCCAGCGCCTCGTCGAAGCCCGCGGCCTCGAGCAGCCGCCAGGCCAGCGGCCCGCCCACGGTCACGTTGCCCCAGGCCGAGGTGACCGGCGTGACCAGCACCCGCAGGTCGACGAACTCGCACTGCAGCCATTCCTCGAAGGCGAGCGCGACGCGCTCGGCGCCGCCGGAGGTCGTGTTGACGAAGAAGTGGTGCTCGCCGAGCCGCGTCACGATGCCGTCGTCATGGATGACGCCGGTCTCGTGGGTCAACAGCCCGTAGCGCGCCTGGCCCGGCTTGAGCGTGGACATCGTGCCGACGTACATCAGGTCGAGGAAGGCCGCGGCGTCGGGGCCGCTGATCTCCAGCTTGCCCAGCGGCGAGCCCTCGAACAGCCCGACGTGGTGGCGGGTGTGCCGCGCCTCGCGCTGCGCGGCGGCCTCGATGGATTCGCCGGGCCGCGGATAGGCGGCGGGACGGTGCCAGTTGCCGTATTCCTCGAAGGCCGCGCCCTGCGCCGCGTGCCAGGCCTCGCCCGGCAGGTGCTTGAGCGGCTTGAGCCGGAGCCCGGCGCGGCCGGCCGCCAGCGCGTTGAGCGTGACCGGCTTGAACGGCGGGCGGAACTTGGTGGTGCCGACCTCCTGCGGCTTGCGCCCGGTGTGGGCGCCCATCAGCACCAGCGCGTTGATGTTGCTGGTCTTGCCCTGGTCGGTGGCCATGCCCATCGTCGTGTAGCGCTTGAGGTGCTCGACGGAGCGGTAGTTCTCGCGCGCCGCCAGCGCGACGTCGGCCGCGCCGACGTCGTTCTGCAGGTCGACGAAGGTCTTGCCCGGCCGGCGGCCGAGCGTGCCCAGCGCCGCGTCGCCGGTCAGGTTGCGCGCCGGCACGAAGCCGACGCCGCAGGCCGGCGCGATCGCCGCGTCCTCGCCGCGGCCGACCGCGCCCGCGTGCGTCAGCGCCCGGTCCAGCTCGAACACGCCCGCCGCGGCGCCGACGACGTCCACGCCCGGCACGGCCCGGTCGGGCACGAACATCGAGGCGCCCTCGACCCAGCGCAGCTTGCCGCCGGCCATCGAATAGAGGTTCACCGCGGGCGTCCAGCCGCCGGCGCTGGCGACGCAGTCGGCCTCCAGGCGCAGGCGGCGGCCGCCGCCGTTGCCGGCGATCGTCACGCCCTCCACGCCGCGCGTGCCGGCGACGGCCACGAGGCTGCTGTCGCGGTGGACCTCGACGCCGGGCGGCGCGGCCACGCCGCTGTCCAGCCGCTGGTCGACGATGGCCGTGACGTTGACGCCGGCCTTGAGCAGCGTGTGGGCGGTGGCGTAGGCGCTGTCGCAGGCGGCGGCGATGACGACGCGGCGGCCGCAGGCCACGTCGTACAGCGCCGCGTAGCGCTCGACCGCGTTGGCCAGCATCACGCCGGGGCGGTCGTTGTCGGGGAACAGCATCGGGCGCTCGAAGGCGCCGGTGGCCACGACGATGCGCCGCGCGCGGATCTTCCACAGGCGCTCGCGCGGACCGCCCGCGTCGCGCGCCCCCATGTCGCCGAGCGTCTGCACCGCGCTGGCCATGCCGTGGTCGTACAGGCCCAGCCCGGTGCAGCGGGTGACCAGCTCGACGCCGTTCTTGAGCAGCTGCCGGCGCATCGAGCCCAGCAGCGTCGCGTGCGCCGGCTGCGTCGCCAGCCAGCCGCCGGTCGACGCGGTGCTTTCCAGCAGCAGCACCCGGCGTCCGTCCTGCGCGCCCTCGATCGCCGCCTGCAGGCCCGCCGCGCCGGCGCCGATGACCAGCAGGTCGACCTGGCGCGAGACCTCGTCGTAGCGGTCGGGATCGGGCGCGTCCGCCGCCGCGCCGAGGCCGGCCATGCGGCGGATCGTCGGCTCGAACAGGTGCCAGTGCGGCCACATGAACGTCTTGTAGTAGAAGCCCGCCGGCAGCAGCGCCGACACCTTCCCGTTCAGCGCGGCGAGGTCGAACTTCAGCGACGGCCAGGCATTGCCGGTGCGCGCCACCAGGCCGTCCGCGGCGGCGATGTCGGTGGCGCGGGTGTTGGGCGTGAGCCGCGCGCCGTCGCCGATGTCCAGCAGGCCGGTCGGTTCCTCCAGCCCGCAGCTGAAGATGCCGCGCGGCCGGTGCAGCTTGTAGCTGCGGCCGACATGGCGGATGCCCTGCGCCAGCAGCGCGGAGGCGACCGTGTCGCCGGCGAAGCCGTCCACCGGCGCGCCGTTGAAGGTGAAGCGCAGCGGGCGCAGGCGGTCGACGCCGCTGGTCGTGGACGGGGGCAGGCGATAGCCGCTCATGGCCGCGCCTCCGTCATGCCGTAGGGCGCGCCGAGCTCGTGCGTGACGGTGTCGCGCACGAGGTTGAACCACGCGCCGCAGCCGGCGGTGTGGCGCCAGCGCTCGGCGTGCGCGCCCTTGGGATTGCGGCGGAAGAACAGGTAGCGGCCCCAGGCCTCGTCGTCGCAGTCCAGCGGCGGGCGCGTGATCGCGGTGGTGCCGCCGCAGTGGAACTCGCTCTCCGGGCGCTCGCCGCACCAGGGGCAGGTGAGAAGCATCATCTCGGTGTCTCGCTCGAAATCAGTGGGCGATGCCGGCGGCGCCGGCCTCGTCGATCAGGCGTCCGGTCAGGAAGCGCCGCAGCTGGAAGGGCTCGGCCAGCTCGTGGTCGCGGCCGGTGGCCAGCACGTGGGCCAGCGTCCAGCCGCCGACCGGGATCGCCTTGAAGCCGCCGGTGCCCCAGCCGCAGTTCAGGTAGAGCCCCGGCACCGGCGAGGCGCCCAGGATCGGGCTCGAGTCCTGCACGATGTCGACGATGCCGGCCCACTGGCGCAGCAGCCGCAGCCGGCCCAGCGAGGGCAGCATCTCCGCGGTCGCCGCCACCACGTGCTGCATGACGCCGAAGCTGCCGCGCTGCGCGTAGGACGGGAAGTGGTCGAGCGCGCCGCCGATGACGACCTCGCCCTTGTCGCTCTGGCTCCAGTACGCGCCCAGCGCCGGCGACAGCGTCACCGTGTTGAGCACCGGCTTGACCGGCTCGCTGACCATCGCCTGCAGCGCGTAGCTGGTGATGGGCAGCTCGAAGCCGGCCAGCGCCGCCAGCACCGAGGAATGGCCGGAGACGGCCATCGCCGCCTTGTCGCAGGCGATCTCGCGCATCACGTCGCCGTCCGGACCGCGGTGGCGGACCTGCACGCCGGCGATCGCCTCGCCGCGCTTGAGGAAGCCGGTGACCTCGCAGTTCTGGATGATGTCCACGCCCAGCGCCGACGCGCCGCGCGCGTAGCCCCAGGCCACCGCGTCATGCCGCGCGGGTCCGGCGCGGCGCTGGATGAAGCCGCCCAGGATCGGATGGCGCGCGTCGGGGCCGAAGTTCAGCCGCGGCTCCAGGTCGCGGACCTGGCGCGCGTCGAGCAGCTCCGCGTCGATGCCGTTGCACTGCATCGCGTTGGCCCAGCGGGACTGCGCCTCGAGGTCGTGCCGCGAATGCGCCAGCGTGACGATGCCGCGCTGGCTGAACATGATGTTGTAGTTGAGCTCGCGGGACAGCGCCTCGTAGAGCTTGACCGAGAAGTCGTAGAGCCGCGCGCTCTCCGGGTACAGGTAGTTGGAGCGCACGATGGTCGTGTTGCGGCCGGTGTTGCCGCCGCCGATCCAGCCGGCCTCCAGCACGGCCACGTTGCGCACGCCGTGCTGGCTGGCCAGGTAGTAGGCGGTGGCCAGGCCGTGGCCGCCGCCGCCGATGATGACGACGTCGTAGCGGGGCTTGGGCTCGGCGACTTCGCGCCAGGCCGGTGCCCAGTCCTCGTGATCGCGGCGCGCGGCGGCGAGCAGGTTCCAGGCGGAGTAGCGGGTGCGCATCGGGGCTCGTTCGTGTCAGTGGTTGCAGGCCTTCAGCCTACGCAGCGGGGGGCGGCGCGTCTTAGGCCCGCGACGCGCGGTTTTAGGCCGTCCCATCCCCCGGGGCCGCGCCCGGTGCGTCCGGACTAACAACGAAGGGCGCGCGCCAAAGCCGCCGGGCGAAGGGCGTCCGAAGATGGACCATCCCCTTCAATGCCCCATTCCATGGGCCTTCGCAGCATGAGCAATACCGACACCTCACTCCCCCTGGCCGCGCCCCGGCCGGCGATCTCCGATCGCGACGGCAAGATCTGGATGGACGGCGAACTGGTCGACTGGCGAGACGCCCGCATCCATGTGCTCACGCACACGCTGCACTACGGCTGCGGCGCCTTCGAGGGCGTGCGCGCCTACGAGACGTCCGGCGGCACCTCGATCTTCCGGTTGCGCGAGCACACGCAGCGGCTGTTCAACAGCGCCAAGATCCTGCGCATGAAGATTCCCTTCAGCGTGGAGCAGGTCAACGAGGCGCAGCGCGCCGTCGTGCGCGCCAACGGCCTGAGCAGCGCCTACCTGCGGCCGCTGATCTGGATCGGCTCGGAGAAGCTGGGCGTCAGCCCCAAGGGCAACCAGGTGCACCTGATGGTCGCCGCCTGGGCCTGGGGCGCCTACCTCGGCGAGGACGGCCTCAAGCGCGGCATCCGCGTCAAGACCAGCTCCTACACGCGCCACCACGTCAACATCACGATGACGCAGGCCAAGACGGTGTCCAACTACAC
>NZ_JAOCCU010000027.1 GCF_029840635.1 Mitsuaria sp. GD03876
GCGGGCGCAGGCGTCGGCGCCGGGGCGGCGCCCGACGACCCGTCGGACCCCGGCGAGGCGCCGGAGGGCGTGGCGGAAGCCGGGGCGCTGTCGCCTCCCCCGCCGCCACAGGCGCTGAGGGCCGCGGCGGCTGCCGTCACGGCGGCGGAAGACCAGGGAAATCGGAACATGGCGGGCGGTGTCGGTACTGCTGACGCCCGGCACTCTAGGGAGTCCCGCCCGCGAAATCAGCATCGCAACCGCAACAGCGGAAAGGCTCGGAAACGCATTCGGTTACCGTGCCTTTCGACCTCGACACCGGGCCGTTTGGCCCGTGATCATCGGCCTTCGCGTCGATCGGCCGGTATTTCCTCCGGCTCTCGTCGACGCCGCGTGCGACTTCTCACGCGGCGCTCCCAACGCGTCCTCGTTCATTCGACAGCCGTACCGCGCCGCCGCTCGGCGCCGCGGTCGCGGCTGTAATTGGCCGGTACAAACCGGCCAGTCCCGGCGACCGGTCCGGGATTCAGGCCGCGAAGAGCCCGAGGTCTTTCTGGTTGAAGTTCACGATCCCCGGCAGCACCGTCGGCAGGTCGGTGGGCGACACGCCCATCCACAGCGCCAGCGTCGCGGCCAGTTGGTCGACCGAGGTGGTCGGCAGCAGGCGGCCCTGGCCGACGTCGTCGGGGCCGTTGACGCTGACCGACGGCAGCTGGCCGTAGAAGCGGCCACCCTTGACCGCGCCGCCCATCACCAGGTGGTGGCTGCCCCAGCCGTGGTCGGAGCCATCGCCGTTGGAGCTCAGCGTGCGGCCGAAGTCCGAGGCGGTGAAGGTGGTCACGTTCTGCGCGATGCCCAGTTCGCCGAGCGCCGCGTCGAAGCTGGCCATCGCGTTGGCGACCGTGCCGAGCAGGCCCGGGTGCTGCGCCATCAGGTTGTCGTGCAGGTCGAAGCCGCCGACCGAGACGAAGTACACCTGCCGTTGCGCGCCGAGCGCGGCGCGGGAGCCGATCAGCCGGGCGACGAGCTGCAGCTGGGCGGCCAGGCCGTTGGTCTCGAACGGCGTCTGCAGCGTCGTGTTGGCCAGCGCGGTGCTCACGATGCCCTGGGCGTTGATCGAGCGCGCGGTGACGCGGTTGAGCTCCTGCTCCATCCAGTGCTGGCGGTCGCCGGTGATCAGGCCCTTGAGCGCCTCGGCGCAGGCGTTGGAGCCGAACAGCGCGCGGGTCGCGCCGTTGACGGCGACGGCGCCGCCGGTGCTCACCTGGTACTGCACCGCCTGGCCGCCCGACATGAACACGGCGTTGCCGGACACGTTGATGCAACTGAAGGTCGCGTTGCCGTTGCTGGAGAGGAACTGGTCGGCCACGCGGCCGCCCCACCCGGTGGTGGCGCCTTCGGGCTTGGACGACTGCCAGAGGCTGGACTGGTCGTTGTGCGAGAACAGCTTGGGCGGCAGCGGCACGTTGCCGGCCTTGTACTGCGCCAGCGTCGTGGGCTGGATCAGCGGGCCGATGTTGAGCATCACCGCCAGCCGGCCGGCGTCGAACACCGGCTTGAGCCGGGTCATCGTCGGCGCCAGCGCCATCTGGCGGCCGTCGGGCAGCGCGGCGGACGGCGTCAGCGCCGTCGCGGCGAGCTGCTCGCGCGGCGTCGCCAGCGCCTGGCGGATGGTGGCGTAGGCCTGGTAGCTGGCGGCGTCGTAGGGCACGACGGTGTTGCCGTAGTCGTTGCCGCCGTACATGAACAGGCAGACGATGGCCTTGTAGTCGCCGGGGGCGGCCGCGGCGGCGGCTTCGCCGATCGTGGCGAGCTGCAGCGCCCAGGGCGCGGCGGCGCCGGCCACGGACACGGCCGAGGCGCGCTTGAGGAATTCGCGGCGGCGCAGCGACGCCAGCTTGGAGATGTGGGTCATGGGGGGCGCTCCGCTCACTTCTGCACTTGGTAGTCGGGGGCGGCCAGCACCATCAGCCAGGCCGCCTTGACGCGATTGAGCTTGTTGGCGTCGGTGTCCGACTTGATCGTCGCCACCGCGGTGGCGATGGTGTTCACCGTGGCGTCGGACACGGTGCCGCCGCCCATCAGCAGGGCCATGCGCTTGACCAGCGCCGGCGCGTCGGCGGCCAGCGCGAGGTCGGCGGTGTAGTCCGCCTTCATGTCGCCGATGCCGTTGCCGATCAGGCCCTGCATGAAGTTCAGGTAACCGGCGACCGTGCTCTCGTTGCAGAGCTGGAATTCGGGCGCGGTCACGCCGTTGGTGCCCAGCTGCGAACTCGGCGGCACGTAGCCCGGCCGGAAGAAGTTGAAGACCGAGCCGCTGCGCATCGGGCTCTGGCCCAGGCGCGAGGCCGGGTTGCTGGTGTCGCCGACGGCCCAGAGGTCGCCGGGCGAGCTCATGCCGACGGTGCGGGCCCACTGGACCAGGCGCTGGATCGGTTCGCGCAGCTTGCCGGCGCCGGGCGCGGTGGGCACCTGGCGGGCTTCGCCGTCGAGCAGGATGGCGCGGATCACGGCGCGCAGGTCGCCGCGTTCGCCCTTGCCGTTGTTGTCGAACACCGCCGCCACGCGCTGCACGTAGGCGGGGCTGGGGTTGGAGGCGACCAGGCGCTGGATCAGCTGGCGGCCGATGAACGGGCCGACGTTGGGGTGCGCGGCCAGCGTGTCCAGCGCGGTCTTCATCGCGGTGGGGCCGTCGGCGGTGTCGGGGATGGCGACGTCGAGCACCTTCTTCGCGCCGGTCGAGAAGCGGCTGGCGTTGTGCTTCATCGGCCGCTTCATGTAGCTGGAGTCGGCGCCGTTGACGTCGGCGGAGTCGATGTCGAAGTCCCAGCCGGTGAACACGCGCGCCAGGTCGGTGATCTGCTGCAGGGTGTAGGTCTCGACCGGCTTGCCATTGGTGGTCTTGGCCGAGCCGTCGGGGTTGAGCTGGTTCAGCCCGATGGTGAACAGCTGCATCACCTCGCGGGCGTAGTTCTCGTCGGGCTGGCGGCCGGTGCGGGTGTCTTCCTTGCGGTTGCCGCGCATGGCCAGGTAGACGCCCATGGCGGGGGACAGCGTCACGCCCTCGAGCAGCGCGCGGAAGCTGCCGAAGCAGCGTTCCTCGAGCATGTCGACGTAGCCGGCGGTGGCCATGCCGGGCCAGCTCACCGGCAGGCCGTTCATCGAGACGACGAAGATTTCCGACAGCGCCAGCACGACGCGCTGGCGGAGCTGGTCGGGCGAGCTGAGCAGCTTGCGCCACAGCGTCGCGTCGACGCCGGAGAGGCTGTTGCGGAAGCTCTCCGCGGCGTAGCCCTTGGCGGTGAGCCAGTCGAAGTGGCTCTGCGTGCGGGGTGCGGCGAACTGCTGGTCGAGCCAGGCCGCGTAGCCGGAGGCCTTGACGGCGGCCAGGTCGGTGGCGGTGGCGGCGAAGCCGGCCTGGCCGAGGAAGCGGGCGGCTTCGGCGTCGGTGGGCGGCGTGGTGTTCTGGGGGGTGCTGTCCGGCCCGGCCGCCGAATCGCTGCCGCCGCCTCCGCCGCCGCAGGCGGCGAGCAGGGCGGCCGCGGCGATGGCGGCGAGTGCCGCTGGCGTCGAGGTGGAGGTGGTGGAGTCATCGACGACGCGGTCGTCGTCGTTCGGCGCGAAGGGGGTATGAACGGCGGCAGTCATCTCGGCATCGGTCGAAGCGGCGGATGCGGGATGGTGGCGAGGGCGGGGCGCCAATACACCGTCATTCGTACAACAGGTGCAAGGTGCGGCAACAGGCTGTTGCGGCGTGATTTCTGCACGCGCGGAACTTATCCAACTCGGATACACGCCAGCAAAAGACCTGACACCGAGCCCCCCCGCCCCGCCGCCCCAGGCAGTCCGCAATCGGGAGAAGCCGGGGGCGCCGGTACCCCCGGAGCGAATTCCGAGTGTGCGGAGGAGATTGAGCGGCGGGGGTTCGTCCAGGCAGTCCGTGGTTGGGAGAAGCCGGAGGCGCCGGTACCCCCCGGAGCGAATTCCGAGCGTGCGGAGGAGATTGAGCGGAGGGGGGTACCGGCGTCACCGGCTTCGGGCGCAGGCCTCAACCGTTGCCGAGTTTCACCCGCACGACTTCGGCGAAGTACCGTGCCCCGACCGGCAGGATGGTGTCGTTGAAGTCGTAGCGCGCGTTGTGGAGCGGAACGCTGCCGGGTGAATCGGCGTCTCCGTTCCCGATGAACACGAACGCGCCGGGCAGGGTGGCGAGGAAGCGTCCGAAGTCTTCCGAGATCATCAAAGGTGGGGTGTCGGCGGTGACCTGGGAGGGTCCGACCACGCGGCGGGCGGCTTCGACGGCGGTTTCGACGCAGGCGGGCCAGTTCACGGTGGGCGCGAATTCGTGGGTGTAGTCGACCTGGCAGGTGGCGCCGTGGGCGTGGCAGATGCCGTCGCAGAGCGCGCGCATGCGGGTTTCGAGCAGGGCTTGGACGGCGGGGGTATCGCTGCGGGTATCGCCCTTGATGGTGACTTCGGTGGGGATGGCGTTGCGGATGCCGTCGGTGATGAATTCGGTGCAGGACACGACGGCGGACTGGCCCGGGTCGACGGAGCGCGCGACGATGGTCTGGAGGGCGAGGACGATTTCGGCGCCGATGACCAAGGGGTCGACGGCCATGTGGGGGCGTGCCGCGTGGCCGCCGCGGCCGGTGATGCGGATGGTGAAGTTGTCTTCGCTGGCCATGATCCCGCCGGGGCGTGTCGCGATGTGGCCGGCGGGCATGCCGGGCAGGTTGTGGACGCCGTAGATCTCGTCCATCGGGAAGCGATCGAGGAGGCCGTCGGCGAGCATGGCCGCGGCGCCGCGGCCGTGTTCCTCGGCGGGTTGGAAGACGAAGCGCACGGTGCCGTCGAAGTCGCGGCGCCGGGTGAGCAGTTGGGCCGCGCCGAGCAGCATCGCCATGTGGCCGTCGTGGCCGCAACCGTGCATGCAGTTGGCGTTGAGCGAGACATGGGGACGGTCGGGGGCGGTCTCGGCCATCGCCAGGGCGTCCATGTCGGCGCGCAGGCCGATGACGCGGGGGCTTGAGCCGACGCGCAGGTTGGCGACGACGCCGGTGCCGCCGATGCCGCGGTGGACTTCGAGGCCCATCGCGCTCAGCAGTTCGGCGACGCGGTCGGAGGTGCGGCGTTCGTTGAAGCCGGTTTCGGGGAAGCGGTGGAAGTCGTGACGCCAGCGGACCCAGTCGCCGGTGAGCGCGGTTTCGTCGGCGGGGGCCTTCGCGGCAAGCCAGGCGTGCTGGCGCAGCAGCACGGCGTCGGCGGATTCGCCCACCAGTTCGCGGTAGACCGATCGCGCGGTCGCGCCTTCGGTGTTGATGAGCAGCACCCGCGATGTCGCGTCGAGTGCCGCTGCCCGCCACAGCGCGGGGTCGGCGCGCAGGCGCTCCAGGGCAGCGAGGCCGGCGACGCCCGATTCGCCGGTGACGATCGGGATGTCGCGGTCGCTGCCGGCCGCCAGGCGGCGCATGGCCCGCACCGCGTCGTCGTCCTCGACGAGCAGGAAATCGTCGACGCTCGTGGCCAGGAAGCGCCACGCGAGCGGCGAGGTCTCGCCGCAGGCCAGGCCCGCCATCACCGAGTCGACCCGGCCGGTGGCCGCCGCGGGCCGGCCCTGGATCGCGCTCTGCAGCAGGCAGTCGGCCTCGCGCGGCTCGACGACGATGAAGCGCGGACGCGACGCGCCCAGGCGCTCCCACAGCACGCTGACCAGGCCGGCGGCCAGGCCGCCGACCCCGCCTTGCAACAGGACGTGGGTAAAGCCGAAGCCCTCGTTCGATGGGTCATCCGATGGCCCAGTCGATGCGCCCTTCGATGCGCCGTTCGATGGGCCATCCGACGTGACAGTCCATGCGCGTCCCGCCTGCTCCAGCAACTCCGCCGCGATCGTCCCGTAGCCTTGCATCACGTCGCGCGGGATGTCCTCGTAGTCGTCATACGAGGTGTCGGAGATCACCTGCCAGCCGTTGGCCGAAGCCAGCCGCGCCGCCTCCGCGACCGAGTCGTCGTAGTTGCCGGCGATGCGCACGATCTCCGCGCCGAGCGCGGCGATCGCGGACTCGCGCTCCGGGCTGACATGGGCGTGCAGCACGATCACGCAGCGGCAGCCGATGTCCCGCGCCGCCGCCGCGAGCCCGCGTCCGTGGTTCCCGTCGGTGGCGCTGATGACGGTCTCGTGCCGCAGGCGATCGGCATGGCGGCCGGCGAGCAGCTCGACCGGGTCCAGGCCCGGATGGCGCCGGAGCATCTCCCGCACCAGCGCCACCGGCGCGCCGAGCGCCTTGAAGCTGCCCAGCGACGAGCGCGTCGATTCGTCCTTGACGGCGAGCCGCGCGATGCCGAGGCGCTCCGCCAGGTCGGGCAGCTCCCGCAACGGCGTCGGGCCGGGGTTCACGCCGGGCCAGGCCGCGAGCCAGCGGCGGCTTTCCTGCGCACGGTCGATGTTCATGATCGCGCGGAGGTCGTCCGGGTACGGCGCGCGGACGGCGCGCGGATTGGCGAAGTGCATGGCGGTTCCTGGAGAAGGAAGAACGAGGCGTTCGGGGCGATGGGCGGGGAGGGTCAGGGCAAGGCGAGCCGTCGCTGCACGACGTCGAGCAGCACCTCGGCGCCCTGGATCAACTGCGCGTCATCGGTGTGCTCGCGGGGGTTGTGGCTGACGCCGCCGCGGCTGGGCACGAAGATCATGGCCGCGGGCGCGACGCGGGCGATCATCTGCGCGTCGTGGCCGGCGCCCGAGGTCATCCGGCGATGGCTCAGGCCGCGACGCGTCGCGGCGGCCTCGATCTCGTCGACCAGCGACGCGTCGAAGCTCACCGGCTCGAACCGGGCGAGGCGCTCGGTCGCGATCGACACGCCTTCGCGTGTCGCGATCGCCGCGAGGAATTCCGCCAGCCGCTGCTCCGCCTCGCGCAGGCGATGCTCGTCGGGATCGCGCAGATCCACGGTGAACACGGCCTTGCGCGGAATCACGTTGATCAGGTCCGGCTCCAGCCGCAGGGAACCGGTCGTCGCGAGCGTCGTGTCCGGCGCGGCGGCGACGACCTGCTCGCGCAGGAACGCCATCACCGCCGCGGCCACGTAACCCGCGTCGTGGCGCAATCGCGTCGGCGTCGTGCCCGCGTGATTCGCGGTGCCGGTCACGGTGATCCGCTGCCAGGAAATGCCTTGCAGGCTCTCGACGACGCCGATATCCAGGTCCTCGGCCTCGAGCACCGGTCCCTGCTCGATGTGGAGCTCCAGGTACTCGGCGGGCACGATCTCGCCGGGCGTGAGGTCGCCGGCGTAGCCGATGCGCTCGAGCTCGTCGCCCAGCCGCGTGCCGTCGATGCCGACGGCATCGAGCGCCTCGTCCAGCGACAGCCCGCCCGCATGCACCAGCGAGCCCATCATGTCGGGCTGGTAGCGGACGCCCTCCTCGTTCGTGAACGCGGCGACGACGATCGAGCGCTCCGGCAACCGCCCCGCGTCGCGATAGGCCCGCGCGACGGCGAGTCCGGCCAGCACGCCGTAGCAGCCATCGAGCGCACCGGCGTTGCGCACGGTGTCGATGTGCGAGCCGATCATCAGCGGCCGTCGCCGTCCTGCCTCGGTCGCCGCCGGCAGGATGCCGAAGACGTTGCCGATGCGGTCGATCCGCAATTCAAGATCCAGCGCCGAGATCCACTGCACCAACTGGTCGCGACCGGCCCGGTCGGCGTCAGTCAGCGCGATGCGGGTACGCCCACCGGGCGTTGGCTCCGCGCCGATCTCGCCCAACTCGCGGAGCTGCCGCAGCAGCGTCGGGGCGTTCAGGCTCAGCGGGGACGAGGTCATCGGGATCTCCAACCAGTCGGGGTGGAGAAATAATATTCAGCGCCTCAGCAAACGGATTCGAATCTCCTGGCCGTTTGCTGAACGTTATTCACCTCGACGCCGCTGGCCCGGCGATGCCTTCATGCCCGCTTCGCTCGACGGCTACGACCGCGTCCTGCTCGACGCCCTCCAGGAAGACGCCCGCACGCCTCAAAGCGAACTGGGGCTCCGCGCGAATCTCTCCACCGCCGCGGTGAACCGCCGGCTCAAGCTGCTGTCGGCGGACGGTGTCGTCGAGCGCGTCACCGCGCAGCTCAACCCGAAAGCGCTGGGCTACGACCTCACCATCGTCGTCGAGGTCAAGGTCGAGAACGAACGCGCCGACCTGCTCGACGCCATGCAGCGCGCCTTCACCGCCTGCCCGCAGGTGCAGCAGTGCTACTACGTCGCCGGAGACTGCGACTTCGTGCTGATCTTCCTGGTGCGGGACATGGAACAGTACGTCGCGCTCACGCGCGAGCTGTTCTTCGAGAGCAACAACGTCAAGAGCTTCAAGACGCTGGTGGTGATGAACCGGGTCAAGACCGGCAGCAGCGTGCCGGTCGACCCCGGTTGAGGCGTCAGATCAGCGTGACGCCGGTCTTGCCTTGGACGAACTCGCGCGTGACTTCGGGCGCCAGCTCGACGAGCTTCAGGCCCTGCGGCGTCACGTCCATGACGGCCAGGTCCGTGATGATCCGGTTCACCACGCCCACGCCGGTCAACGGCAAGGTGCAGCTCGGGATGATCTTCAGGTCCTCGGTGCCGTCCTTCTTGCGGGCCACGTGCTCCATCAGCACGATCACGCGCGGCACGCCGGCGACGAGGTCCATCGCCCCGCCCATCCCCTTGACCATCTTGCCGGGGATCATCCAGTTGGCCAGGTCGCCGCGCTCGCTGACCTGCATCGCGCCCAGGATGCTCAGGTTGATCTTGCCGCCGCGGATCATCGCGAAGCTGTCGTGGCTGCCGAAAATCGACGAGCCGGCGATCGTCGTCACCGTCTGCTTGCCCGCGTTGATCAGGTCCGCGTCGACCTCCTCCTCGGTCGGGAACGGGCCGATGCCAAGCATGCCGTTCTCGCTCTGCAGCCACACTTCCTTGTCCGCCGGCACGAAGTTCGCGACCAGCGTCGGAATGCCGATGCCGAGGTTCACATAGAAGCCGTCCTCCAGCTCCTGCGCGGCGCGCGCCGCCATCTGGTCTTGGGTCCAGGGCATGTCGATCTCCTCAGGCAGCGGAACGGATGGTGCGCTTCTCGATGCGCTTCTCGGGATGGGGGTTGTGCACGATGCGGTGCACGTAGATCCCCGGCAGATGGATGGCGTCGGGATCCAGCTCGCCGACCTCGACGACCTGCTCCACCTCCACCACCGTCACCTTCCCGGCCATCGCGCAGGCCGGGTTGAAGTTGCGCGCCGTGCGCCGGAACACCAGGTTGCCGCTCTTGTCGGCGATGTGCGCCTTGACCAGCGCCACGTCCGGATTCAGCGCGCGCTCCATCACGTACTGGTGGCCGTCGAACTCGCGGAGCTCCTTGCCCTCGGCCACCATCGTGCCCACGCCGGTGCGGGTGAAGAAGGCCGGGATGCCCGCGCCGCCGGCGCGCAGCTTCTCCGCCAGCGTGCCCTGCGGCGTGAATTCGAGCTGCAGCTCGCCGGCCAGGTATTGGCGCTCGAACTCCTTGTTCTCGCCGACGTAGCTCGAGATCATCTTGCTGATCTGCCGCGTCTCGAGCAGCTGGCCCAGCCCGAAGCCGTCCACGCCCGCGTTGTTGCTGATGACGGTCAGGCCCTTGACGCCGCTGTCCCGCAGCGCCGCGATCAGCGCCTCCGGGATGCCGCACAGGCCGAAGCCGCCGACCGCCAGCAACTGGCCGTCCGCCACGATGCCGTCCAATGCCGCCTGGGCATTGGGGAAAAGCTTGTTCATCCGATGTCTCCTGCTGCCGTTGTTCACGGGGATTCAGAACCAACCCGCCGGGCATTCTGCTACGTAAGGCATTACGTAAGCGCTACGTAGAATTGATTAAGCATCATCCCGCCGCCCGTTCCGGGCCGGCCGGCCCGCATCCCTCGACGCCACCCGATCCCTCCCGGAAGGAAGCCCCGATGACTCTGCCCCTGGACGAGCTGCGCGCGCAGATCCCGACGATCTTCGCTCCCTGGATCGTCGCACTCGGCATCGACCCCGTCCACGCGGAGGACGGCCTGTTGCGCCTGACGATGCCGGTGGCGCCGGCGCTGGTCCACGTCGGCGGCGTGATGTGCGGCCAGGCCAGCATGGCCGCAGCCGACACCGCGATGGTGCTCCTGATGATGCGCGAGCTCGGCGAGTTCCGCCCGATGACGACGGTGCAGCTGCAGTCGACCTTCCTGCGCCCGGTCGCCGGCGCGACCTGCACGATCGAGGCCCGGCTGCTGCGCCGCGGCAAGAACCTGGCCTTCGGGCAGATCGACCTGTTCGACGAGCAGGGCCGGCTCGCCGTGCAGTCCACCACCACCTACGCGCTGCTGTGACCGCCGTGACGCTGGACTACCGCACCGCCTTCGACCAGGCCCCGATCGGGCTGGTGATCTCCGAGAACCGGCTGATCAAGGACTGCAACCGCCTGGTGCTGGAGATCTTCGGCGCGCGGCGCGAGCAGCTGATCGACCAGAGCTTCGCGCTGCTGTACCCGAGCCCGGTGGAGTTCGAGCGCACCGGCGAGCGCATCGTCGCCAGCCTCGATGCCGCCGGCTATTACGCCGACGAGCGCGTGATGAAGCGCGTCGGCGGCCCGCGCGCCGGGGAGCTGTTCTGGTGCCACGTGTCGGGCCGGGCGCTGGATCCGGCGCGCCCGCACGCCAGCGGCATCTGGAGCTTCGAGGACCTGTCGGCGGTGCGCCAGCTCAAGGCGGACCTCACCGCCCGCGAGCGCGAGATCGCCGCGCTGCTGATCGAGGGCCTGACCAGCAAGCTGATCGGCAAGAAGCTCGGGGTGAGCCCGCGCACGGTGGACGTCTACCGCGCGCGCCTCATGAAGAAATACGGCGCGGCGAGCACGCCCGACCTTGTCCACCGGCTGCTGGTGTCATGACAATCGGCCCGTGACAAATTGCCACAACATCGCCGCGGGGGCCGATGGATAGGACCATCGCGCAAGACGTGACCCCGGATGTGCGATTTCATCGGTGATTTGCGGGGCAACCCGAGGATGCGTCCGCGATTTCTCGCGCACAATACGCGCCGTCTCGGCCGGTGCCGAGGCTTAACTTGCAGAGTCAACGAATGAACAAGACCGAACTGATCGAACACCTGGCTTCCAAGCACGAACTGACCAAGGCCGAAGCCGGCCGCATCCTGGAAACGCTGCTGGACGCCGTGGTCACCACGGTGAAAAAGGGCGGCGCCGTGTCCATCCCGGGCTTTGGCTCCTTCAAGCAGCACTCGCGCGCCGCCCGCACCGGCGTGAACCCCAGCACCGGCGACAAGATCAAGATCGCCGCCGCCAAGCTGCCGAAGTTCACCCCGGGCGCCGGCTTCAAGGCCGCCGTGGACCCGAAGGCCGCTGCCCGCAAGGCCGCCGCCAAGCCGGCCAAGGCCCCGAAGGCCGCCGCCGCCAAGCCCGCCAAGAAGGCCGCCAAGAAGTAATCCACTTCTGGCACGACGATCGCGAGGCCCCGGCCGCGCGGTCCCGAACAAACCCGGCCCATGCCGGGTTTGTTTTTTTGCTCCTACAGTTCCGCCATGTCCGCCGCCGCCGCGCCCGCCGTGCCCGCAGCCTCCTCGCTGCGCGTGCTGTCGCTCATCCCGCCGATGACGCAGCTCAACACGCCCTACCCGTCCACCGCCTACCTGACGGGCTTCCTGCGTTCACGCGGGCTTCACGCGGCGCAACGCGACCTGGCGCTGGGCCTGGTGCTGGCGCTGTTCTCGCGCGACGGCCTGAAGCGCGTGCGCGCCGCCGTGCAGGCCATCCCGCTGCCGGACCGCGGCCTGGCGTCGCGCCATTTCGACGAGTCCTTCGACCGCTACCTGGCCACGATCGCGCCGACGATCGCCTTCCTGCAGGGCCGCGACCCGACGCTGGCGCACCGCATCAACACCCGCGCCTTCCTGCCCGAGGGCGCGCGCTTCCAGTCGCTGGAGGTCTACGTGTCCGATGACGGCGAGGATCCGCTCGCCTGGGCCTTCGGCGCGCTGGGCCTGCAGGACCGCGCGCGGCACCTGGCCACGCTCTACCTGAACGACCTGGCCGACGTGCTGCGGGAATCGGTCGACCCGCGCTTCGAGTTCGTCCGCTACGCCGAGCAGCTCGCCACCAGCCAGCCGACCTTCGATCCGCTGCGCGACGCGCTGGACGCGCCGCCCAACCTCGTCGACGACCTGCTGCGCGAGTTGACGCTGGCCGCGATCGACGCCGAGCGGCCCGACGTGGTGCTGCTGTCGGCGCCCTTCCCCGGCGCGGTCTACGCGGCGCTGCGCATCGGCCAGACGATCAAGCGGGAGCGGCCTCACATCAAGATCCTGTTCGGCGGCGGCTTCGTCAACACCGAGCTGCGCGAGCTGACCGAGCCGCGGCTGTTCGACTACGTCGACTTCGTGACGCTGGACGCCGGCGAGCGCCCGCTGCTGGCGCTGCTCGAGCACCTCGGCGGGAAACGCGGCCGGCAGCGGCTGGTGCGGTGCTTCGTCCGCGAGGATGAGGGCGAGCTCGCCGGCCAAGTCCGCTACATCAACTTCGTCGAGCCCGACGTGCCCTTCGAGGACGTCGGCACCCCGACCTGGGACGGCCTGCCGCTGCGCGACTACCTGTCGCTGCTGGACATGCTCAACCCGATGAACCGGCTCTGGAGCGACGGCCGCTGGAACAAGCTGACCATCGCGCATGGCTGCTACTGGAAGAAGTGCAGCTTCTGCGACATCACGCTGGACTACATCTCGCGCTACGAGGCGGCGTCGGCCAAGACGCTGGTCGACCGCATCGAGGCGATCGTCGCGGAAACCGGCCAGACCGGCTTCCACTTCGTCGACGAGGCCGCGCCGCCCAAGGTGCTCAAGGCGCTCGCGCAGGAACTCATCGAGCGCGGCGTCTCCATCAGTTGGTGGGGCAACGTGCGCTTCGAGAAGACCTTCACCCCCGAGCTCTGCCAGCTGCTCGCCGACAGCGGCTGCATCGCGATCAGCGGCGGCCTCGAGGTCGCTTCCGACCGGCTGCTCCAGCTGATGCAGAAAGGCGTGTCCGTCGAGCAGGTCGCGCGCGTCACGCGCGCCTTCACCGAGTCCGGCATCCTCGTCCACGCCTACCTGATGTACGGCTTCCCCACCCAGACCGTCCAGGACACCGTCGACGCGCTCGAATACGTCCGCCAGCTGTTCGAGCAAGGCTGCATCCAGAGCGGCTTCTTCCACCGCTTCGCCTGCACCGTGCACTCGCCGGTCGGCAAGGACCCCGCCGCCTTCGGCGTCAAACTGCTGCCGCTGCCGCCCTCGCCGTTCGCGAAGAACGACGTGGGATTCGTCGACCCCACCGGCACCGACCACGATGCCATGGGGGACGCGCTCAAGAAGGCGCTCTACAACTTCATGCACGGCATCGGGTTGGAGCAGGACGTGCGACGCTGGTTCAGCGTCCGGGTGCCGAAGCCGAAGGTGCCGAGGCAGTTCATCGCCGAGGCGTTGAACGGCTGACGCGTTGGATCGCCGAGGGGTCCTGACTTCGGTACGCCGGGCGCGGGCTCTTCACGGGGCATGGGGGATCCCTCCTGGACCCCCAAGCCCCATTCCGGCCCCACCCTCGCCCGCTGACCTCGGGCCTTGGCGTGCGAGAAGCGCTAGCGCAAGCCGGCGGGCGCGATCAGCGAGGCGGCCGGGACCGCGTTCGTCGCGGGCGCGGCGGCATTGGGATCGGGCAGGCGCACGGGGCGCACATCCAATCTCACATCGAGCAGCGTGACGTCCCTGGCATCGCCGTCGGCATCGATCCAGCCCTGCGTGCCCGCGCCGCGATAAAGACGGAAGACGAAACCGGTGCGGTCGCGATCGGCAGTGGCGCCCGGGCGGATGCGCGCGGCCATCGCGCGGACCTCGGCGGCGGGCGAGCTCAGCAGCTCGGTCATCGCCTGCACGATGCGGTTGTCGCCCAGGATGTCCGGCTGGAAGGTGTCCACCGGGCCGCGCGGCAACGGCGCGCCCTGCGTGGAGGCGCGCATCGCCACCGCCGGACTGGCCGCCGTCTTGCGCGCGGCCGGCTGCGTGACGCCGGACGCGAGGTCGTGGCGGTCGCCGCTGTCCAGGTAGCTCAGCCGCGCGCCGCGCAGGTTGAACATGCCCAGCGCCGGATCGCTGCGCGCGTCGCGCAGGTCCACCAGCAGCGCGCCGCGTCCGCCGATGATGTCGACCCGGTCGCCATGGATGACGGCGGCGCTGTTCTCCTCGACGCCCAGCCCCAGCCGATAACCCTTGGCCATCATCAGCGGCAGCATCCGGCCGATGCGGCCGCGCTTGAGGAAGTGCTGGTCGACGAACAAGCCGCCGCCGACGAAACCCAGGCCCTGGTCGATCTCGTGGCCGTCGCGCATCGTGCCGCGCAGGACGTCCATGACATTGAGCGCGTCGCGGAACATCACGCGGCTCATGATGGCCGCGCCGGCGCTGGTGCCGGCGACGACGCCGCCACGGCGGTAGACGTCCCAGATCGCGTCGAGCATCTCGGTGCGCCGGCCGCCGGGCTGCAGCGTGTCGACGATGAAGCCCTGCGCGCCGCCGGAGAAGAAGACCGCGTTGGACGCGCGGACCTTGGCGATCAGCTCGGGGTCATGGAGGTTGCGCTGCAGGTCGGCGCCCTCGAGGCGCGGCGCGACGGGGATGTGCTCGGCCTGCGCGCCATGCTTCTTCAGCACGTCGACGATCAGCTTGGCGGAGAGCTCGGGATTGGCCGCGGCGGTGGCCAGCACCGCGAAGCGCGCCTGGCCGGCGCCGCCGGCCTCGTCGACGATGCGCTGCCAGACGGCGTCGTTGTCCATGCGCAGCGCGCCGCCGATGACGATGGCGGTCTGCGCCGACGCGACACCGGCGCCCAGCAGCGCCATCGCCCCCAGGAGGGCCCGGATCCGGATCGAGAGGGAACGGAAGGCATCCATGCGCCCATCTTGCCCATCGAGCGGCGGATGGGAAGTGGGAAGCGCCTTCAACCAGGGGGTGGAAAGGGAAGATGCCACGCCATCCCCCGGCGTCGCCGGGGGGCTCGCGTGACGCACCGGCCGTCACGAACGCGGCGAATCCGCGTTCGCGACAGGGCTTTGCCGGGCAGGCCTCAGAGCTTCGTGCCGCCGCTGGCGTCGACGATCTGGCCGGTGGTCCAGGCGCCATCGGGGCCGGCAAGGAAGGCCACCACGCCCGCCACGTACTCCGGCTTGCCGATGCCGGGCAGCGCCTGCACCTGCGCCAGCGTCTCCTTGCCGCCCGGCTCGTTGATCCACGCGCTCATGCGGGTATCGATGGCGCCGGGAGCGACGACGTTGACGGTGATGCCGCGCGGGCCGAGTTCCGCCGCGAGCTGCAGGCTCAGCGCGTCGACGAAGCCCTTGCTGGCCGAGTACGCGGTGATGCCCGGGAACGCGATCCGCGTGGCCGCCGTGCCGATGTTGATGACACGGCCGCCGTCGGGCATGACCGGCACGATGCCCTTGGTCACCTGGAACAGGCTGCGCATGTTGACGCTGACCAGCCGCTCGAAGTCGACGTCCGTCGTGCCGTCCAGGCCCGCGAACACGGCGATGCCAGCGTTGTTGACCAGGATGTCCACGCGCGGCAGCCCCAGCGCCGCGACGCGCGCGACCAGTTGCTGGCCGCCATCGACGGCGGCCAGGTCGGCCTGCACCACGTGGACCTTGCGGCCGGCGTCCCGCAGCGACGCGGCCAGCGACTCGACCTCGTCGCGCCCGTTGCCGTAATGCAGCACGACTTCCGCGCCGTCGGCCGCCAGGCGTTGCGCGATCGCGGCGCCGATGCCGCGCGAAGCGCCGGTGACCAGCGCGATCTTTCCAACCAGGGACTGACTCATGATGAACTCCAAATAGACCGATTGGTCAAAATAAGGGAAAGGAAAAGCCGCTCGCGCGGCCGGTGGGGGAACGAAGGGGAAATCAGGCCATGTCGAGCACGGCCACGGCGAGCGCCACGGAGCGCTGCATCTGCGACCGGCTGCGCCCGGCCTGGGCGGCGACGCGCAAGCCGCTGGTCATCGCGATGAGCAGCTCAGCCAGCTCGGCCGACGGGGTCGGATTGACGATGGAGCCGTCGCGCTGCCCGCGTTCGACGGCGGCGCGCAGCATCTCGTGGGTGGCATGCCAGCGCTGGGTCAGGGCCCAGGCGAGCGGCGCCTCGGCGAGACCTTCGAGCAGGCCGCTGGTGACGATGCAGTGCCGGTCGACGGCGTTGTCGCTGCTGCAGCTGCCGATCATCGCCTCGAAGTACCGGTCGATGGCGGCACGGCCGGTCTCAGCCGCCTCGACCGCGGCGGCGATGTGAGCGCCGCGCTGGACGGCGCACTCGATGGCCTGCAGGTACATCGCCTGCTTGTCGCCGAAGGTGTTGTAGAGGCTCTGCTTGCCCAGCCCGGTCGCTTCCTGCAACAAGGCCAGGCTGGTGCTGGCGTAGCCGTGGGTGCTGAAGACGTCGGTCAGACGTTCCAGCACCTCGGGCTCGGAGAATCGGCGTTCGCGGGGCATGGGACGGATCCTACGTCGTATTTGACCAATCGGTCAAACCATCGGAATGTGGGGGCTTTCGGGTCTTGCGCGCCGGACGCTCAGGCGGTCTTCGCGACGGCCCGCAGGAAGAAGTCGACCGCGCCCACGACCAGCTCGCGGCGTTCCGCCGCCTTCATCGGCGGCGGCGCCATCTGATAGACGCGGCTGCTGACTTGGGCGTTGAGCAGCGCCATGAACTGCGATGCCGCCACGGCCGGATCGACGCGCCGGATCTCGCCGCGCGAGACGCTCACCGCGACGAGCTGCGCGAGCTTGGCGAGCATCTGCACCGGCCCCGCCTCGCAGAACAGCTCGCCGACGCGGGACTGCCCCGCCGCCGCGACGATCACGCGATGGATCGAGCGCGCGCGGCTGTCGTTGGCCACGACCTTCAACGCTTGGTCGCCGAAGCGCAGCAGCGATTCCTTCAGCGCGCGCTCGACCTCGATCGACGCCTCCAGTTCGGCCACCGCGTCGGCCATGTGACCGGTCGCGAAGCGCCTGACGACGGCGCTCACCAGTTCCTCCTTGGCCGGGAAGTAGCGATACAGCGTCGACTTCGACCCGCCCAGCCGCTTGGACAGCTCGCTCATCGAGGCGGCCTCGACGCCCACCTCCTCGAACAGCTTCGCGGCCGCTTCCACGATGGCGTCGCGGCGCTCGTCGGTCATCACTCGCATGTCGGTCGATTCCTCATAACAGTACGGCATCGTACTTTTTTGCTTGACCCCTCGCAAGACGGGCATCAAGAATAAAAGTACTGGTCGGTATCGAAATAAACGACGTCGTCGTGACGGTCGATCCACCGGTCCGATCCACCTTCATTCCTGAGAGTCCGCCGATGCGTTCCCTTCTTCCGGTTCTTTCGTTGTTCCTGGCCGTCGCCGCGCTGGGGGCCTGTTCCACCGTCCAGCCCAATCGCTACGAGGGCATCGCGTCGTCGCCGCAGCTGCGGCCCAACGGCGAGGACGAGACCGGCCGCATGCCCTACCGGGTGTCGAGCCACGTGGCCTGGAGCGAGTACGACAACGTGCTGCTCGAACCGGTGAACGTCTACGGCGGCCAGGACGGCCAGTTCGACAAGGACGTGACGCCGCGGGACAAGGAGGAGCTGGCGGGCTACATGCGCACGGTCTTCTCGGAGCGCCTGGGCAAGCGCTTCCGGCTGGTCCGCGAGGAGCGGCCGCGCACGCTGCGGGTGCGGCTGACGCTGACGGGCGCGAGCACGAACACGGCGTTCGTGAGCACGATCACCCGCTTCGACCTGGCGGGCGGGCCCTACAACGCGGTGCAGGGCATGCGCGGACGCGAAGGCGCGTTCATCGGCTCGGCGATGTACTCGGTGGAGATCTTCGACGGGTCCACCGGCGGCCTGCTCGACGCCTACGTGGCCAAGCAGTACCCCAATGCGATGAATGTCTCCGCCACGATCGGGCGGCTCGAGGCCGCGAAGGTCAGCCTGGAGAAAGGCGCCGACGAGCTGGTGGCGCAGCTCAAGTAGCGCGGCCCGGGTCGGCGCGCGGAGGCTCCAAAGCGCCGCGCCGGCCCCTGCGCCACCGCGCGCGGCGAGGGGCCGGCCGGGCGATCAGCTCTTCACGAAGGCAAGCAGGTCGGCGTTGAGCTCGTCCTTGGCCGTGTCGCCCAGGCTGTGGCTGCCGCCCTTGTAGATCTTCAGCTGGGCGCCCTTGACGAGCTTGGACGACAGCATCGCCGCGCCCTGGATCGGGACGATCTGGTCGTCGTCGCCATGGATGATCAGCGTGGGGATGTCGAACTTCTTCAGGTCCTCGGTGAAGTCGGTTTCCGAGAAGGCCTTGATGCAGTCATAGGCGTTCTTGTGGCCGGACATCATTCCCTGCGTCCACCAGGAGCGGATCAGCCCTTCGGACACCTTGGCGCCGGGCCGGTTGAAGTTGAAGAACGGGCCGCTGGCGACGTCCAGGAAGAACTGCGCGCGGTCGTCGAGGTAGGCCTTGCGGAAGCCGTCGAAGACCTCCATCGGCAGGCCGACCGGGTTGTTGGCGGACTTCACCATGATCGGCGGGACCGCGCCCATCAACACGGCCTTGGCGACGCGGGCGCTGCCGTGGCGGCCGATGTAGCGGGCGACCTCGCCGCCGCCGGTGGAGTGGCCGACCATCGTGGCGCCCTTGACCTCGAGCTTGGTGAGCAGCTCGTGCAGGTCGTCGGCGTAGGTGTCCATCTCGTTGCCGTTCCACGGCTGGCTGGAGCGGCCGTGGCCGCGCCGGTCGTGCGCGATGCAGCGGTAGCCGTGCGAGGCGAGGAAGAACATCTGCGCTTCCCAGGCGTCGGCGGACAGCGGCCAGCCATGCGAGAAGGTGACGACCTGGCCGGTCGCGGGACCCCAGTCCTTGTAGTAGATCTGGGTGCCGTCCTTGGTGGTGATGGTGCTCATGGCTTTCCTTTCGGGGGATGGGCCGACGCGGCCGCGTGAGGGAATCCAAGGCCACCGGTGCGGCCTGCAGCGTTGGATCCTCGACGCAGCGGCGGGCAGGCGCATCTGCCGGCCAAGAGAGGGACGGGTCTCTCGATGGAGGGGCCCCTGCTCACCCCGAAAGGGATAGCTCTGGCGCGCTTCCCTGATGCGCCAGTCGACGATGAGGCCCGGCTCGCCGATGCGCTCGAGCGCGATCCAGGTGTCTACGCTGGCGCGAGCACGCGACAAGCGCGTCTAATGTCCGGATGAAGCTGCTTCTCACGGGTGCGCGAGGCACCGTTGGCCCCTGGGTGCTGCGAGAGGCCGAGCTGCGCGGCTGGGAGGTCGTCGCCTGGCATCGCGAGCACGTCGACCCGGACGATGCGAACGCCTCGGACGCCTTCCTGCGCGCGGAGTCCCCGGACGCCATCGTCCATCTCGCGATGGGCGCGGAGGCATGGGCCGGCCGGCTCGCCGCCTTCGCTTCGCAGCGCGGCATCGCCATGGTCTTCACGAGCACGGCGATGGTCTTCGATGCGTCGCAGGGCGGCCCCCACCGCCCCGGGGATCCGCGCGGCGCTCGGGACGAGTACGGGCAATACAAGATCCGCTGCGAGGACGCGGTGCTGGCCGCGGATCCTCGAGCCACGATCGCGCGCATCGGCTGGCAGATCGCGCCCGAGCCGGTGGGCAACAACATGCTTCGGCACCTCGACGAGCAGAACGCGCGGGAGGGCCGCATCCGCGCAAGCGCGGCCTGGCGGCCCGCCTGCTCCTTCCTGACCGACACCGCCGCGGCGCTGTGCGACCTGGTGGGCGAGCGCCCCGCCGGCGCCGTGCATCTCGACAGCAACGCGCACGACGCATGGACCTTCGACGAGATCGTGCGGCGCCTTGCGGCGAAGTACGAGCGACGCTGGACCATCGAGGTGACGCAGGACCACGTGCACGACCAGCGGCTGCTGAACGACCTCGGCGGGTCGATGCTGCCGCCGTTGCACCAGCACCTGTCCTAGGCCGGAGAAGCCCGGGCTCCGCGGGACCTCCGCGATGGCATAGCATCGCCCGGCGCCACGCCCGGCCCGCGCAGGCGCCACACCCAAGGGAGGCCTCCATGACCCGTGCCTGGTCGACGCTCGCCGTCGCGCTGACGATCCTGGTTCCCCATGCCGCGACGCTCGCGGCCGAGCCCACGCCGCCGCGCGAGCTGCGGCGCTTCCACGAGATCTACAAGGAGCTCGTCGAGACCAACACCACGCAGTCCACCGGCAGCTGCACCGTCGCCGCCGAGGCGATGGCCCGGCGCTTCCGGCAGGCCGGTTATGCCGAGTCGGACATGCAGCTCGTCGTGCCGCCCGACGGGCCGACCAAGGGCAACCTGGTGCTGCGCCTCAAGGGCAGCGGCGAGAAGCGGCCGCTGCTGCTGGTCGCGCACCTGGACGTCGTCGAGGCCAAGCGCGAGGACTGGAAGCGCGACCCGTTCAAGCTGACCGAGGAGAACGGCGTCTACTACGGCCGCGGCACGCTGGACGACAAGTCGCACGCCGCCGCGCATGTGAGCAACATGCTCCGCTACAAGGAGGAGAAGCTCGTTCCGAAGCGGGACATCGTCCTGGCGCTGACCTGCGACGAGGAGATCGTCCCCTCGAAGTGGGATGGCGTGGACTACCTGCTGAAGCACCACCGCGCGCTGATCGACGCGGAGCTCGCGCTCAACGAAGGCGGCGGCGGGATGCTCGACAAGCAGGAGCGTCCGGTCTCCTACAGCCTGCAGATCGGCGAGAAGGTCTTCGTCACCTACGAGCTGGAGGTGACCAACCCCGGCGGCCACAGCGCGCGCCCGGTGCGGGACAACGCGATCTATCACCTGGCCGAGGGCCTGGCGCGGCTGGCGAAGTTCGACTTCCCGATCCAGTTCAACGACACGACCCGCGCCTACTTCGAGCGCGTGGCCAAGCTGGAGGGCAACAAGGACGAGGCCGCGGACATCCGCGCGCTGCTCGCGAAGCCGACGGACACGGCGGCGCTGGAGCGCTTGTGGACGAAGTCGCCGCTGTACAACTCGAGCGTGCGCACGACCTGCGTGGCGACGATGGTCGACGCGGGCCACGCGACGAACGCGCTGCCGCAGCGCGCCCGCGCGACGGTGAACTGCCGCATCCTGCCGGGGCAGCCGGCCGAGGAAGTCCGCCAGACGCTGGTGAAGGTGCTCGCCGACGACAAGATCGCGGTGCGCGCGACCAACGAGGCGCTCGCGTCGCCGCAGCCTCCGATGTCGCCGGCGGTGATCGGCGCGGTGGAGGCGACGGCGGCGGAGTTCTGGCCCGGCGTGCCGGTGATCCCGACGATGCTGGTGGCAACGACCGATGGCCGCTTCCTCAACAACGCGGGGATCTGGACCTACGGCGTCGGCGCGTTCACCGGCGTCGAGCCCAGCGGCGTGCACGGGCTCGACGAGCACGTGCGCATCAAGTCGCTGGAGGAGTTCCAGGCATTCATGTATCGGTTGGGGAAGCGGTTGGCGCAGTGACCGCTCGACTTTCACCTTGGGGATAGCCGTCCCCCAGGCGCGCGCCTAAGGTCGTCTCGCCCGCATGAGCGGCACGGGAGGCGCGCATGACGACGAGGATCTTTTCCCATCAGGACCTGATGAACGACCGCATCGACTTCAACCAGTCCGTGCCCGTCATCGCCCACGGCGACTCGTGGGGCTCCTTCGGCTCGTTGCCGCCCTGGATCACCGGCAGCCTGTTCAACGCGATGGACTTCGGCAAGGACGTGGCCGTCGTCAACTACGCGATCCCCGGCCAATTGCTGCGCGACCTGCCCGATCCGAAGAAGTTCTCCAAGTTCCACATGGCCATGACGCTGCGCGGCATGCCCAACTGGCGCGCGCTGCTAATCTCCGGCGGCGGCAACGACCTCATCGAGTGGATCCGTCGCGGCGAGGGCCACGACATCGCGCAGCGCATCCTGCGCTTCCCCGCCGAGTGGCTCCCCGCGGACCAGGGCCCCACGCGCTTCCTCTCGCAGGCCGGCTGGGCCAGCCTGTGCGACGAGCTGCTCGAGGCCTACGTGCAGCTCGACGCGCTGCGCGACCGCAACTTCGCCGGCATGGACATCGTCACCCACGTCTACGACTACATGACGCCGCGCTTCGCGCCCGCGCTGAACGGCGTGTCGGGCCCATGGATGGCGCCGGGCTTCCTCGCCGCCGGCATCCCGCCCACCGCCTGGCAGGCCGTCGCGCGCGTGCTGGTCGACTGGTTCTTCGATTTCCTCGAGCACCGCGTGAAGACGCGCATCGGCGGCTTCCTCGTGCTGGACACGCGCGGCGGCAGCACGCCCGCGCAGCCGGGTACCAGCGGCACCAGCAACGACTGGGCCAATGAGATTCACCTCACCGCAGCCGGCTACAAGAAGCTCGCGAAGGCGAAGTGCAACGCGACGCTGAGGTACCGCGCGCAGTCGTGGACCACCGGGGCGATCGTGGACACCGCCGCGATCCGCGCGTTGGCCGTGCCGATGGCCGCGGCGGCGCCGAAGGCGATGGCCGCGAACGGCGCGCTCAAGAAGAAGGCCAAGACGGCCTCGAACGGCGCGACGGCGGAGAAGGCGGAGAAGCCGATGAAGCGCGCGAAGGCGGCCAAAGCGACCAAAGCGGCGAAGGCCGTGAAGGCGGCGAAGGCCATGCGGCCCAAGGCCGGCGGGAAGACGCCAACGCTGACCGCGTGAGGCGCCGTGGCGGCGTCAGTCGCCGATGCCCAGTTCCTGCTGGATCCGGGCGACCGCCGCCTTCAGCTGCTCGACCTCGGCGCGCAGCGCGGCGATCTCTTCATCGCGCGCGCTGTTGGAGGTCGACCCCGAGGACACAGCCGCGGAGGCCGACGCCACCGGCACCGCCGGCTCGCCGCTCAACAAGTGCGCCCATCGCGCCTCGCGCGCGCCCGGCGCCTTCGGCAGCTTCACCGCCAGCGGCGGCTCGCGCGCCGCGAGTTCGTCGAGGAATCCCTCCACCGACGACACGTCCGCGAAACGATGGATCCGCTCGCAGTTGATCCGCAGCTCGGCCGAGGTCTGCGGCCCGCGCAGCATCAGCACCGTCAACAGCGCCTCCGCCTGCCCCGGCACGCCCAGCACCCGCTTCATGTTGTGCTCGAAGCGCGCCACGCGGCTGCCGCTCACGCTGTTGACCAGGCTCATCGCCTTGAGCTCGTCCAGCACCGCTGCCACGTCGGGCTCGCTCGCGTTCATCACCGGATCGCGCGCGGTCTTCTGGTTCACGCCCAGCGTCAGGCTGTTCAGCGACATCGGATAGCTGTCCGGCACCGTGGACTCCTTCTCCACCAGCACCGCCAGCACGCGCGCTTCCAGCGCGCTCAGTTCTCTCACAGCCATCGGCCCGCTTCTTTCCTTGGTTCTCTCTTCGTTGGTCTCTTGGCTCGCCGCGTCGCTCTCAGACGCCGAATCCATCGTCCGCCTGGATCACCGCGCCATTGATGAAGCGGCTCTCCTTCGCGCACAGCATCAGCAGCGTCGTGTCCAGGTCCTGCGGCGTGCCCACGCGCTTGCGCGGCAGCAGGTCCACCAGCTTGCGGCCCTGGTCCGTGGTCCAGTGGTGATGGTTGATCTCCGTGTCGATGTAGCCCGGGCAGATCGCGTTGACATTGATGTCGTACTTGCCCCACTCCAGCGCCATCGCCTTGGTCATGTGCACCACCGCCGCCTTGCTCATCGCGTACACGCCGATCTGCGACAGCACCCGCAACCCCGCCATCGACGCGATGTTGACGATGCGCCCGCCGGTGTACGTCCCCGGCGCCGCGCCCCGCGCCCGCGCCAGCATCCGCTTGCCGACCTCCTGCGCGACGAAGAACGCGCCGCGCACGTTCGTGTCCATCACGAAGTCGTAGTCCTCCGGCGTCACGTCCACCAGCCGCTGCGTCGTGCTCACGCCCGAGTTGTTGATCAGGATGTCCAGCGTCCCGACCTCCGTCTCCGCGCGCGCCACCGCGGCCTTGATGCTGTCCAGCTCGGTGACGTCCATCTGCACCACGTGCGCGTCGCCGCCGCCGGCCTCGATCTCCGCGCGCAACGCCTTCAGGCGCTCCACCCGGCGGGCCGCCAGCACCACACAGGCGCCAGACTTGGCCAAGGTTCTCGCGAATTGCGCGCCCAGTCCGCTGGACGCGCCCGTGACGAGGGCCACGCGGCCCTCCAGATCGATGCTGTAGCTCATGGCAAGGTCTCTCGCAAAACTTCTCGTGTGACCAACAAGGTGCCGAGGACGATAGCACGCGGCCTCAGCCCGCCATCACCGTCTCGATCTCGGTCGTCACCTGCGTCATCAGCTTGTGCAGCGGGCACTTCTCGGCCACCGCGAGCAGCTGTTGGCGCTGCTCGTCGCTCAGGTTGCCGACGAAGGTCAGCGAGGCCTTGAGCTTGTACACGCCCTGGCGCTCCTGCGAGCCGTCGCGCTCCACCTCCACCAGCACGTCCTCCACCGGGATGCCCTTGCGCTGCGCGTACCAGAGCACCGTCAGCGCCTTGCACGCGCCAAGCGCCGTGTCGTAGAACTCGTGCGGATCGGGACCGGCGTCCTCGCCGCCGCCGGCCACCGGCTGGTCCGCCGTCAAGCGGTGGTCGCGGATGCTCACCGTCTGCCGCATCGGGCCGGTCTTGTCGCGCTGGATATGGATCGTCATGCAGGTGCTCCCCGTCGAAAGGCTGAATCGCGGGCCATCGTACGACCCCTGTCCCGAGCCCGGGAGCCCCATTCGGGTCCCCGCTCCGCGGGCGTGCGATCCGCTGTCAATGCCACGGCGGTTTTTTCTATTTTGTAAAAAGCACGACCGTTCTTTTTTGCGTCCGCGCGGCTAGAATGCGCCGCACCCCGCCCCAGCCAGACAGCGAGCCGGCCCGCGCCGGTCCACCGCGTCGCGGCCAGGCCCCAGACTAGAACGAGCAAGGAAGACCATGACCTCCGAAGAACTTGTTGCCCAGTACGGTCCGCGCGACAGCATGGAGTACGACGTCGTGATCGTCGGCGGCGGCCCTGGCGGCCTGGCCACCGCGATCCGGCTCAAGCAGATCGCCGCGGAGAAGGGGCAGGAGATCTCGGTCGTGGTCCTGGAGAAGGGCTCGGAGGCCGGCGCCCACATCCTGTCCGGCGCGGTCATGGACCCGCGCGCGATCACCGAGCTGTTCCCCAACTGGAAGGAACTCGGCGCCCCGCTGAACCAGGCCGTCACCGGCGACCAGGTGCTGTTCCTGAGCGAGTCCTCCCACACCGACACGCCGCAGTTCCTGATCCCCGGCTGCTTCCACAACGAAGGCAACTACGTCATCTCGCTGGGCAACGTCACGAAGTGGCTGGCGCAGCAGGCCGAGGCGCTGGGCGTGGAGATCTTCGCCGGCTTCGCCGCCGCCGAGGTCGTCTACGACGAGCAGGGCCGCGTCAAGGGCGTGGCCACCGGCAACGTGGGCCTGGGCAAGGACGGCGAGCCGCACGAGGGCTTCCAGCTCGGCATGGAGCTGCACGGCAAGTACACGATCTTCGCCGAGGGCGCCCGCGGCCACCTGGGCAAGCAGCTGATCGCCAAGTTCCAGCTCGACGCCGGCAAGGACCCGCAGACCTACGCCATCGGCATCAAGGAACTCTGGGAAGTGCCGGCCGAGCAGGCCAAGCCCGGCCTGGTGGTCCACACCGCCGGCTGGCCCATGGACAGCCAGACCTACGGCGGCGGTTTCCTGTACCACCTCGAGGGCAACAAGGTGACGCTGGGCTTCGTGGTCGGCCTGGACTACCAGAACCCGTGGCTGTCGCCCTTCGAGGAAATGCAGCGCTGGAAGACGCACCCGGCGATCCGCAAGCACATCGAGGGCGGCAAGCGCCTGGGCTACGGCGCCCGCGCGATCACCGCCGGCGGCCTGCTGAGCCTGCCCAAGCAGGTCTTCCCCGGCGGCGCGCTGGTCGGCGACGACGCCGGCTACCTGAACGCCGCCCGCATCAAGGGCAGCCACGCCGCGATCAAGTCCGGGATGATGTGCGCCGACGCCATCGCCGAGGCGCTCGCCGCGGGCCGCCAGCTCGACGAGCTCAGCGCCTATCCCGCCGCCTTCGAGCAGAGCTGGCTGCGCGAGGAACTCGACCAATCGCGCAACTTCAAGACCTGGTTCAAGAAGGGCACGACCGTCGGCACGCTGATGACCGGCATCGAGCAGTGGCTGCTGCCCAAGCTGGGCATGAAAAGCCCGCCGTGGACGATCCACCGCGACAAGCCCGATCACGCCTACCTGCGCCCCGCGTCGGAGATGCCCAAGATCGACTATCCGAAGCCCGACGGCAAGCTGACCTTCGACCGGCTGTCGTCGGTCTTCGTGTCCAACACGAACCACGAGGAAAACCAGCCGGCGCACCTGACGCTCAAGGACGCCAGCGTCCCGGTCGCGGTGAACCTGGCGAAGTATGCGGGCCCCGAGAGCCGCTATTGCCCGGCCGGCGTCTACGAGTTCGTGAAGGGCGACGACAACGCCGAGCGGCTGCAGATCAACGCGCAGAACTGCGTGCACTGCAAGACCTGCGACATCAAGGACCCGACGCAGAACATCGTCTGGGTGACGCCGGAAGGCGGCGGCGGTCCGAACTACGTGAGCATGTGAGCGGCAGCGATCCGCGCGATCGCCCTCCCCTCAACGACAAAGCCCGCTTCGCGCGGGCTTTGTGCTTTCCGGACGGCGCGATCAGCGCGGCGTCATGAGCGCGGCGCGAGCTCCCGCACCCAGCGCGCCAGCATCTGCTCCTCGAGCGAGCCATGGTGCTCCTGGTGCGCCAGGATGCGCTCGCGTTCGGCGGGGCTGCGGTTCTGGCTGATCTTGGCCTTCATCGTCCAGCGCTCGACCGGGATGCGGAAGCCGACGATCGCGCCCAGCATCTTGTGCTGGAAGTCCTCGGGCAGGCCGCGCCACTGGGCGGCGTAATCGGGTTCCTGCGTCGCGATCAGGCGCTTGAGCAGCGCGTCCTTGCCGGCCTCGTCGTCGACGACCTGCACGCGGCCATGCACCTGCAGCGTCAGGTAGTTCCAGGTGGGCACCGACAGCGGCGTGTCGTAGTGGCTGGGCGAGATGTAGGCGCCAGGCCCGTTGAACTGGACCAGCACCTCGCCGAGCTCGGGCGACTTCAGCGCCGCCACATGCGGATTGGCGCGCGCCAGGTGGCCCTCGAGCCACCAGCCCTCGCCGTCCGCGGCGGTCGGCGCGCCCCAGATCATCGGCACCGGCGTCGCCGACAGCCCGTGCGCCGGATCGACCAGCATCAGCGTGGCCAGGGGGTGTTCCTGGATCATCAGCCGCGCGTGGGAGAGATCCGGCAGGTCGAAATGCTTGGGCGTGTACATGCCGTCGAATGTAGGCCACATCGGCCTCGCGCGGCGATCGGCATGCCGACCCATTCCGGTGGCCGCAATGCAAAAACCCCCGCAGCTTGCGCTACGGGGGTTTCACATCTGGTTGGCGGAGACGGAGGGATTCGAACCCTCGATGCAGGTTTTGCCCACATACTCCCTTAGCAGGGGAGCACCTTCGGCCACTCGGTCACGTCTCCAACCGGAGAAGCAGCGACTATAGCATGGCTTTGAGACGCCTCAACCGAAACGCCGGTTGAAACCGTCTCGAAGCCCGCGGCTTCCGCCCTCTGGTCAGGCCTCGATTTCCTGGTCCAGGTCGAACGCGCGATGCAGCGCGCGCACCGCCAGCTCCATGTACTTCTCGTCGATGACGACGGAGGTCTTGATCTCGCTGGTGGTGATCATCTGGATGTTGATGCCCTCTTCCGACAGCGAGCGGAACATCTTCGACGCCACGCCGACATGCGAGCGCATGCCGATGCCCACGATCGACACCTTGCAGATGCGCTGGTCGCCGGTCACCTTGGCGGCCTGCACCGCCGGCCCGACGACCGTCTCCAGCAGCTCCATCGCGCGCTGGTAGTCGTTGCGGTGCACGGTGAACGAGAAGTCGGTCTTCCCGTCCTGCGACACGTTCTGGATGATGACGTCGACGTCGATGTTGGCGTCGGCCACCGGGCCCAGGATCTGGAACGCGATGCCGGGCTTGTCCGGCACGCCCAGCAGCGTCACCTTGGCCTCGTCGCGGTTGAATGCAATGCCGGAGACGACGGCTTGTTCCATTTGTTCGTCCTCTTCAAAAGTGATCAGGGTGCCGGACTTGGCTTCCTCGTTGATGTCGATGTCCCAGGGCGTGAAGCTGCTGAGCACGCGCATCGGCACGCGGTACTTGCCGGCGAATTCCACCGAGCGGATCTGCAGCACCTTCGAGCCCAGCGACGCCATCTCCAGCATCTCCTCGAAGCTGATGGTGCTCATGCGGCGCGCCTCGGGCACGACGCGCGGATCGGTCGTGTACACGCCGTCGACGTCGGTGTAGATCAGGCATTCGTCGGCCTTGATCGCCGCGGCGATCGCCACCGCCGACGTGTCCGAGCCGCCGCGGCCCAGCGTCGTGATGTTGCGGTCCTCGTCCACGCCCTGGAAGCCGGTGATGACGACCACCCGGCCCGCGTCGAGGTCGGCCTTGACCTTGGCGTCGTCGATGCTCTCGATGCGCGCCTTCGTGTACGAGCTGTCCGTGGACACGCCCACCTGCCAGCCCGTGTAGCTGACCGCGTCCAGGCCCTCGGCCTGCAGCGCGATGGCCAGCAGGCCCACCGACACCTGCTCGCCGGTGGAGGCGATCATGTCGAGCTCGCGCATCAGCGACGGCGACGAACTGCCGGGCGACAGCTCCTTGGCCAGGCCGAGCAGCCGGTTGGTCTCGCCGCTCATCGCCGACGGGACGACCACCATCTGGTGACCCGCGCGCGCCCACTTGGCGACGCGCTTGGCCACATTGCGGATACGGTCGGTGGACCCCATCGAGGTGCCGCCGTACTTGTGAACGATCAATGCCATGGGAGTGTCAGATGACTGCTGCAGGGGGAACGGGCGATTCTAAGACTCGCCCTTGCCCGCAACGTCGCGTCCCATGCGCGATCCGCATGCATCCGGGCGCCATCGCAGCGTCATTTGTGGTTCATCCACCGGCGCCCACCAGCGCGCGTCCAGGCCCAGGCCCGGCACGAAGAGCAGCCGTCCATCGACGTGGATCAGCGGTCCTTCCCTCTGGACAGCGGGGATTCCCGCCGTTTGCCAGCATTTCTTCAGCGCGCGCGGCAGGCCTTTCGGATGCGCCTGGAACTGCTCGCCGCCTTCGCGCGGACGCAACTCGACATTGCTGAGCGCAGAAAGCGCGACGCCCCCCGTGGTCACGGGTTCGACATCGATCGCCCCACCCCAGTCCGGGAATGCGTGGCGCCCGATGCGGGCGAGGTCGACGAACGTCGGCCGATGCGTCGCCCCGGTGGGCGACGCGAGTCGGGGCGATGCCGCGGCACGCGCCGTCAGCCGTCCCCGATAGAGATGCAGCTCGACATCGCCGCAAGGCCAGCGCCCGCTGGCGCTCGCCGGGACTTCATCCAGCAGCCGGCGAATCAAGCTCGCCGGCGCCGCGCGACCGGTCTCGCGCCGGATCCACGCACGCAAGGCATTGGAGGCGCGCGCGGGGCTGACCGTCGACAGCATCGCCTGCGCGAGGCCGTCGGCATCGGCCCATCGCCCGAGGTCCTCGTCCGCGATCTCGCGCTGGAGGTCCGCCGCCTGCTGCGCCCACTGCGCCGATTGCGCGAGCGCCGCTTCCACGCCGGCCGATTGCGCCGTCAACGCGGGCCAGGCGGTCAGCCGCAGGCGGTTGCGGGCATATCGCGCGTCGGCGTTGCTGTCGTCGTCGACGAAGCGCAGGCCGTGCGCGGCGACGTAGGCCTCGATCGCCTCGCGCGGATGGTCCAGCCACGGCCGCGCCCAGCACACACCGTCGCGCCACTGCGCGCGCGGCATCGCCGCCAGGCCCGCCATGCCCGCGCCGCGGAGCGCCTGCAGCAGGAAGGTCTCGGCCTGGTCGCGGCGATGGTGCGCCAGCAGCAGCAGGTCCGCATCGGCGGCCAGGGTCAGGCGTTGCAGCGCCTCGTGGCGGCCGGCGCGAGCCCAGGCTTCGACGCTGTCGCCGGCGGCGGGCGCGCCGCGCAGGCGCTCGTGCGCCAGGGTCACCGGCAGCCCCTGGCCGCGCCAGACCTCGACCTGCTCCCGCAGATGCGCCAGCCAGGCGTCCGCCTGGGGACTCAAGCCATGATGAATGTGCAACGCCACCACGCGCAGCCCGAGCGACTGGGCCGCGACCGCGGTGGCGTGGAGGAGCGCCGTCGAATCACGACCGCCGCTGGCGGCGACCGCGATCACGCGGCGCGAGGTGCGCGAAGGGAGATCGCCGGGGCCGGCGGGATCAGCGGCTCTTGGTGTCGCTGAAACGGCCATAGGCCTGCAGGCGCTCGTAGCGGCGCTCCAGCAGATCCTTGGTCTTCAGGTCGGAGACCTGGCGCAGCGCGTCGCCGAGCGCGCGCTTCAGGTTGGACGCCATCTGCTTCGGATCGCGGTGCGCGCCGCCGACCGGCTCGTTGACGATCTTGTCGATCAGGCCCAGCGCCTTCAGGCGATGCGCGGTGATGCCCAGCGCTTCCGCCGCTTCGGACGCGCGCGCGGCGGTCTTCCACAGGATCGAGGCGCAGCCTTCCGGCGAGATCACCGAGTACGCCGAGAACTGCAGCATCAGCACCTGGTCGGCCACGCCGATCGCCAGCGCACCGCCGGAGCCGCCCTCGCCGATCACCGTCGCGACGATGGGCACTTCCAGCTGGGCCATCTCGAAGATGTTGCGGCCGATCGCCTCGGATTGGCCGCGTTCTTCCGCGCCGATGCCGGGATAGGCGCCCATCGTGTCGATGAAGGTGAAGACCGGCAGGCCGAACTTCTCGGCCAGCTTCATCAGGCGCAGCGCCTTGCGGTAGCCCTCGGGACGCGGCATGCCGAAGTTGCGCAGCGTGCGCTCCTTCGCGTCCGAGCCGCGCTGATGGCCGATGACCATGCAGGCCTGGCCGTTGAAGCGGGCGAGGCCGCCGACGATCGCCGCGTCGTCGGCGAAATGGCGGTCGCCGTGCAGTTCCTGGAACTCGGTGAAGACCTCGTTGCAGTAGTCCAGCGTCTGCGGACGCTGCGGGTGGCGGGCCACCTGGTACACCTGCCAGGGCAGGACATTCGCGTAGATGTCCTTGGTCAGCTGGTGACTCTTCTTGCCCAGGCGGTCGATCTCTTCGGAGATGTCGACCGCGGACTCGCTCTGCACGTAGCGGAGTTCGTCGATCTTGGTTTCGAGCTCGGCGATGGGCTGCTCGAATTCGAGGAAGTGTTTCTTGCTCATTCTCAGTAATCCACGGGTAGCGGATCGAGGCTCCGCCAAATGTACCATGTGGCCACCGAGCGGTACGGGGCCCAGCCCTCGCCCAGCTCGCGGGCCTCGGCGCGCGAGACCGGCTCGTCGCTGAAGTAATGCTGCCCGATGCCCTTGAGCAGTCCCAGGTCGTCCAGCGGCAGCACGTTGGGCCGCATCAGGTGGAAGATCAGGAACATCTCGGCCGTCCAGCGGCCGATGCCGCGGATCGCGACCAGTTCCTCGATGATGGCTTCGTCCTCCATCTGCGCCCATTGGCGCACATGGACCTGGCCCGATTCGAAATGCTGCGCCAGGTCGCTCAGGTACTCGACCTTGCGCGCCGACAGCCCCGCGCCGCGCAGCGTGTCCTTCTGCAGGCCCAGCACCTCCACCGGCTTGATCCGGTTGGACGGCCCGGAGGTCAGTTCGGCGAACCGGTCCCAGACGCTCTGTGCCGCCTTCACCGAGATCTGCTGGCCCACGATCGATCTGGCCAGCGTCGTGAACGCGTCGCCGCGGCTCTGCAGCCGGGCCTCGCCGAATTGCGGAATCAGCTTCTTCATCACCCGGTCGCGCTTGACCAGGTGACGGCAGGCCTCGTCCCAATAGTCCGGGGTCACCCCGGCGGTCGCCACACGCGCCATCAGGCCGGATCTCCTGCCTTGGCGACGCGGACCCAGGTCGTGCCCGCCGCGGAATCCTTGAGTTCGATGCCCTGGTCGGCCAGCGCCTTGCGCAGGCGGTCCGCCTCGGCGAAGTCGCGCGCGGCCTTGGCCGCGGCGCGCGCGGCGATCTGCGCCTCGATCGCCGCCTCGTCCAGGCCCGCGCCCGCCTGCAGGAACGCCTTGGGCGACTGCTGCAGCACGCCGAGCACGCCGCCCAGCGCCTTCAGCAGGCCGGCATCGCGCGCGGACCGGTCGCGGTTGACCTGGTTCGCCAGATCGAACAGCACCGCCAGCGCGCCCGGGGTGTTGAAGTCGTCGTCCATCGCGGCCTTGAAGGCCGCCGCCGCGCCCTGCGTCCAATCGATGGCCACCTCCTCCGGCGCCACCGCGTCCAGCGCGGTGTACAGGCGGCGCAGCGCGGTGCGCGCATCGTCCAGGCTGACGTCGCTGAAATTGAACGGGCTGCGGTACTGCGTGCGCAGCATGAAGAAACGGATCGACTCGCCGTCGAACTTCTCCAGCACTTCCTGGATGGTGAAGAAGTTGCCCAGGCTCTTGGACATCTTCTCGCCGTCGATGTTCAGGAAGCCGTTGTGCATCCAGTAGTTCACGAAGCGATCGCCGAAGGCGCCTTCGCTCTGCGCGATCTCGTTCTCGTGGTGCGGGAACTGCAGGTCCATGCCGCCGCCATGGATGTCGAAGCGCTCGCCCAGCAGCGCGCAGCTCATCGCCGAGCACTCGATGTGCCAGCCCGGGCGACCCTCGCCCCACGGGCTGGCCCACTTGGCCTCGGCCGGTTCGTCGGCCTTGGCCGACTTCCACAGCACGAAGTCCAGCGGATCGCGCTTGCCGTCGTCGACCGCGACGCGTTCGCCGGCGCGCAGCTGGTCCGGCGACTTGCCGCTGAGCTTGCCGTAGCCGTCGAACTTGCGCACCGCGTAGTTCACGTCGCCGCCGCCGTCGGCCTGGTAGGCCAGGCCCTTGTCCTGGAGCTTGCCGATGATGTCCAGCATCTGCGGGACAAATTCCGTCGCCCGCGGTTCATGCGTCGGCGTCGCGATGCCCAGCGCGTCGAAGTCGCGATGCATCGCGGCGGTCGTCTCGCTGGTGAGCTGGCCGATCGGGATGCCGCGCTCGAGCGCGCGGCGGATGATCTTGTCGTCGATGTCGGTGATGTTGCGCACGTAGGTGACGTCGAACCCGCTGGCCTTGAGCCACCGGTAGACGACGTCGAACGCGATGTTCATGCGCGCATGGCCCATGTGGCACAGGTCGTAGACCGTGATGCCGCAGACGTACATGCGCACCTTTCCCGGCTCGATCGGTTGGAAGTCCTGTAGCTGGCGGTCCAGCGTGTTGTAGATGCGCAAGGAAGACATACGTGTGTCGCGCCGGGCGCCCCGCGCGCCGGGCCTCTCGCGCACGCCGACGCCACCGCCGCCGGGCGGGCGACGGAGGTCGCGGGCGTCGGCGCTTGGACGGTGCGGTGCGGGTGGGGCGGAAGGCCGGCCGGGAGGCGAGCGGGAGACGAAAGCTCGCTCTAGAATGCCCGGCAGTATAGCGGCCCCCCTTTATGCCAAGACTTCCCGCCCTGATCCGCGCCTGCTGCGTCGCCCTGGCGATGACCGGCGCGACCCTGACGCAAGCCGCCGCGCTCGACGACGCGCAGGCCCTGTGGGCTTCCGGCAAGCGCGACCAGGCCATCCAGTCGGCCGAGGCCGGCCTGAAGGCCACGCCCGACGACCCCCGGCTGCGCTTCGCGCTCGGCACGATGCTGCTCGAGCAGCAACAGCTCGAACGCGCGCGGACGATCTTCGTGGGCCTCACCGAGGACTTCCCCGACCTCGCCGACCCGTACAACAACCTGGCCGTCATCCACGCCGCCCGCGGCGAGTACGAGGCCGCCCGCCAGTCGCTGACGCGGGCCCTGGACCTGGCGCCCGACCACGCGCAGGCCCGCGAGAACATGGGCGACGTGCTGATGCGCCTGGCCCAGCAGTCGTACGAACGCGCGCTCAAGCAGGCGCTGGGCGACGACACCGCGCTCAAGGTCAAGCTGCAGCGCGTCACCGCGTTCAACAACGCCAAGGTCAATCCGGCGCGTTGAGCGTGGGGCCCCGGCGGCCCCTCCCCCGCGCCGCGCCTGGTCCTCCCCTTCCACCACCCCCAACACCGCCATCCGCACCATGAGGACATCCCCACTGCTGCTCGCCGCCGGCGCCGCCGTGCTGAGCTTCGCCTGCTCGATCGCGCAGGCGCAGGTCGTCAAGCTCAGCACCACCGCGGGCGACATCAAGATCCAGCTCGACGCCGAGAAGGCGCCCAAGACGGTCGCCAACTTCCTCGCCTACGTGAAGGCCGGCCACTACAACGGCGTCATCTTCCACCGCGTCATCGGCGACTTCATGATCCAGACCGGCGGCTACACGCCCGACCTCAAGCAGCGCCCGACCAAGCCGGCGATCCCGCTGGAGGCCGGCAACGGCCTGATGAACATCCGCGGCAGCATCGCGATGGCGCGCACCAACGATCCGAACTCGGCCACGTCGCAGTTCTTCATCAACGTCGTGGACAACCCCGGCCTGGACCCGGGCTTCGCCGCGGACGGCCGCGGCTACGCGGTGTTCGGCTACGTCTCCGAGGGCATGGACGTCGTCGACAAGATCAAGGCGGTCGAGACCGTGAAGAAGAACTTCGCGTTCCAGAACCTGCCCGCCACGCCCATCCTCATCAACAAGGCCACCGTCGAGAAATAAGGAGTCACCGACATGAGCAAGAAAGTCGAACTGCACACCAACCAGGGTCTGATCACGCTGGAACTGGATGACGCCAAGGCCCCCATCAGCGTCGCCAACTTCCTGGCCTACGTCGGCAAGGGCCACTACGACGGCACGATCTTCCACCGCGTCATCAAGGGCTTCATGGCCCAGGGCGGCGGCTTCGAGGCCGGCATGAAGCAAAAGCCGACCGACGCCCCGATCCAGAACGAGGCCAACAACGGCCTGAAGAACGACAAGTACACCGTGGCGATGGCGCGCACCAACGCGCCGCACTCGGCCAGCGCCCAGTTCTTCATCAACACCGTCGACAACGACTTCCTGAACTTCAAGAGCGAAAGCCCGTCGGGCTGGGGCTACGCGGTGTTCGGCAAGGTCGTCGGCGGCCAGGACATCGTCGACAAGATCGAGCGCGTGAAGACCAGCCGCTCGGGCTTCCACGACGACGTGCCGGTCGACGCGGTGATCATCGAGCGCGCCGTCGCGGTCGAGTGAGTCCCGGTTCCGCCGCTGCCCTCCCCCTGCCCGTCCCGCTGGAGATCCTGCGGGCGGCGCCCGGGTGGCGGCGGATCGACCTGCTGTCCGACCTGCACCTGTCGCCGGACATGCCGGCGACGCTGGCGCGATGGCGCGCCCACCTGGCGGCCACGCCCGCCGACGCGGTCTTCCTGCTCGGCGACATCTTCGAGGCCTGGATCGGCGACGACGCGCGCTGGCAGGCCGGCACCTTCGAGCAGTTCGCGCTCGAACTGCTGCGCGGGGTCTCCGCGCGCAAACCCCTCTTCTTCCTGCACGGCAACCGCGATTTCGCCCTCGGCGAGCCGATGGCCGCCGATGCCGGCATGCGGCTGCTGCCCGACCCGGTCCGGCTGGACGCCTTCGGCCGCGGCTGGCTGCTGAGCCACGGCGACCAGCTCTGCCTGGGCGACGTCGGTTACCTGCGCGCCCGCGCCGTCGTGCGCCGCCCCGAGGTGCTCGCGGCGCTGCGCGCGATGCCGCTCTTCGCGCGCCGCGCGCTGGCGCGCCACCTGCGGGCCAAGAGCCGGATGCATCAATCCGATCCGTCCACCTGGGCCGACGTCGACGACGACGCGGCGCGCTCGTGGTTGCGGGCGTCCGGCTGCGACACGCTGATCCACGGCCACACGCACCGCCCCGCGACGCATGACCTCGGCGACGGGCTCACCCGCGCGGTGCTGTCCGACTGGGACTACGACCACGGTCCCGGCCGCGGCGACGTGCTGGTCCTGGAGGCGGACGGCCTTCGCCGCATCGCCCCGATGACCTTCGCGACCGAGGTCGCCATCGCCCCATGATCGGCGGCCTGCTGCAACGCTGGCGCGAACGCCGCGAGCGCAAGCTGCTCGAGGCCTTCGCCATTCCCGAGCCGCTGTGGCAGCTGACGCTGACGCAGTACCCGTTCATCGCCCGCCGCGGCGAGGCCGATCGGGCCGAGCTGCGCCGGCTGTGCTCGCTGTTCCTCGCGTCGAAGGAGTTCCACGGCGTCAACGGCTTCGAGGTCACCGACGAGGTGGCCGTCGCGGTCGCCGCGCAGGCCTGCCTGCCGGTGCTGCGCCTGGGCCTCGAGTGGTACGACGGCTTCGTCGGCATCGTGATGCACGAGGGCGAGGTCGTCGCCGCGCGCGAGACGATGGACGAGGACGGCGTCGTCCACGCCTATGACGAGACGCTCGCCGGCGAAGCGATGGAAGGCGGCCCGCTGATGCTGGCCTGGAGCGAGATCGCGCCGGAAGCGGTCGACCGCGTCGAGGGCCACGACTCCGTCTACAACGTCGTGATCCACGAGTTCGCGCATGTGCTCGACATGCGCGACGGCGACCCCGACGGCACGCCGGCGATCGCCGACGCGGCCCTGCGCCAGCGATGGCCGGCCACGATGGAAGCCGAGTGGCACTGGTTCTGCGACCAGGTCGACGCGGGCCACGCGACACTCATCGATCCCTATGGCGCCGAAGCGCCCGAGGAGTTCTTCGCCGTCGCCGTCGAGGCCTTCTTCGTCGCGCCGCGCGAGCTGCTCGCCGAGCAGCCCCGGCTGTATCGCCTGTTCGTCGAGTTCTTCAGGCAAGACCCGGCACGCGATTGAGCACGGCCGGGCACCAATGAAAAAGCCCGCGCGAGCGGGCTTTTTCCGTGGCGTGCGCGCGGTCAGTCGGCGGTGGCCGGCTCGGACTTGGGCTTGTTGTCCTTCTTGTTGGGCGTGATGTCCAACAGCACTTCGCCCTTGTCGTCGACGTCCACGCTCAGGCGGCCGCCGTCGACCAGGCGGCCGAACAGCAACTCGTCGGCCAGCGCACGGCGGATGGTGTCCTGGATCAGGCGCTGCATCGGACGCGCGCCCATCTGCGGATCGAAGCCCTTGGCGGCCAGGTGCTTGCGCAGCGCGTCGCTGAAGGTGACCTCCACCTTCTTCTCGGCCAGCTGGCTCTCGAGCTGCAGCAGGAACTTGTCCACCACCCGCAGGATGATGTCCTCGTTCAGCGCGCCGAAGTTGACGATCGCATCCAGGCGGTTGCGGAACTCGGGCGTGAACAGCCGCTTGATGTCGGCCATCTCGTCGCCCTGCTCGCGCTTGGTCGTGAAGCCGATCGTCGACTTGGTCATCGCCTCCGCGCCCGCGTTCGTGGTCATGATGATGATCACGTTGCGGAAGTCGGCCTTGCGCCCGTTGTTGTCGGTCAGCGTGCCGTGGTCCATCACCTGCAGCAGCACGTTGAAGACGTCCGGATGCGCCTTCTCGATCTCGTCGAGCAGCAGCACCGCGTGCGGCTTCTTCGTGATCGCCTCGGTCAGCAGGCCGCCCTGGTCGAAGCCCACGTAGCCCGGAGGCGCGCCGATCAGGCGGCTGACCGCGTGGCGCTCCATGTACTCGGACATGTCGAAGCGGATCAACTCGATGCCCAGGATGTACGCGAGCTGCTTGGCGACCTCGGTCTTGCCCACGCCCGTGGGACCGCTGAACAGGAACGAGCCGATCGGCTTGTCCGGCTTGCCCAGGCCCGAGCGCGCCATCTTGATGGCGGCGGACAGCGCGTCGATGGACGGGTCCTGGCCGAAGACCACGCTCTTGAGATCGCGGTCCAGGCTCTTGAGCTTGCCGCGGTCGTCCGACGACACCGAGGCCGGCGGGATGCGCGCGATCTTGGCGACGATGTCCTCGACCTCGGCGCGGGTGATGGTCTTCTTCTGCTTGCTCTTGGGCAGCACGCGCTGGGCGGCGCCGGCCTCGTCGATGACGTCGATCGCCTTGTCCGGCAGGTGACGGTCATTGATGTACTTGGCCGAGAGCTCCGCGGCCGCCTGCAGCGCCGTCAGCGCGTACTTGACGCTGTGGTGCTCCTCGAAGCGCGACTTCAGGCCCTTGAGGATCTCGACGGTCTGGTCCACGGTCGGCTCGACCACGTCGATCTTCTGGAAGCGCCGCGACAGGGCCGCGTCCTTCTCGAAGATGCCGCGGTACTCGCTGAAGGTCGTCGCGCCGATGCACTTGAGCTGGCCCGACGACAGCGCCGGCTTGAGCAGGTTGCTCGCGTCCAGCGTGCCGCCCGACGCCGCGCCGGCGCCGATCAGCGTGTGGATCTCGTCGATGAACAGGATCGCGCCGGGCTGGTCCTTGAGCTGCTTGATCACCGCCTTGAGGCGCTGCTCGAAGTCGCCGCGGTACTTGGTGCCCGCCAGCAGCGCGCCCATGTCCAGCGAATAGACCACCGCCTCGGCCAGCACGTCGGGCACCTGGCCCTCGGTGATGCGCCAGGCCAGGCCCTCGGCGATCGCGGTCTTGCCCACGCCGGCCTCGCCGACCAGCAGCGGGTTGTTCTTGCGCCGGCGGCACAGCACCTGCACCACGCGCTCGACCTCGAGCTCGCGGCCGATCAGCGGATCGATCTTGCCGTCGCGCGCCTGCTGGTTCAGGTTCTGGGTGAACTGCTCGAGCGGGCTGCCCTTGCCGCCACCGCCGCTCTGGCCCTCGCCTTCCTCGCGCTCGGACTCGGGGCCGCTGCCTTCCGGGCCCTTCGGGGGCTCGGGCGGCTCGCTCTTCTTGATGCCGTGGGCGATGAAGTTGACGACGTCCAGCCGGGTCACGCCCTGCTGGTGCAGGTAGTAGACGGCGTGGGAGTCCTTCTCGCCGAAGATCGCGACCAGCACGTTGGCGCCGGTCACTTCCTTCTTGCCGTTGCCGGTCGACTGGACATGCATGATCGCGCGCTGGATCACCCGCTGGAATCCCAGCGTGGGCTGCGTGTCGACCTCGTCCGTGCCGCCGACCGTCGGCGTGTTTTCCTTGATGAACTGCGCAAGCGACTTGCGCAGGTCCTCGATGTTCGCCGCGCAGGCGCGCAGCACCTCGGCCGCGGACGGGTTGTCCAGCAACGCCATCAACAGGTGTTCCACGGTGATGAATTCGTGGCGCTGCTGGCGGGCTTCGACAAACGCCATGTGCAGGCTGACTTCAAGCTCTTGCGCAATCATGCGGCCTCCATAATGCACTGCAGGGGGTGACCGGCGCGCCGTGCGGCCGCCGACACCATTTCGACCTTGGTGGCCGCCACGTCCTTGGTGAAAACACCGCAGACGCCGCGACCTTCGTGATGAATCTTCAACATGATCTGGGTGGCCGTATCCAGGTCATGGCGGAAATACTCCTGCAAGACCATCACCACAAACTCCATGGGCGTGAAGTCGTCGTTGAGCATCAGCACCTGGAACAGGCGCGGCGGCTCCGTCTTCTGAGCGACACGCTCCAGCGTGGTGGAATTCCCACCATCCTCCGTGCCCGGCGGCTGAGCGCCGGGTGGACCCGCCGGGGGTGGCTGTTGGGCAAACAAAGGCATGAACCGATTCTATAAACAGCGGGAGCACCCTACATGGGGACAGGGCACCGCCTGTCAATGCCCCGAGTTTGTCACCTTCGCGCCGCCACACCCCGGGGAGTTCCTCAATTGACACTGGCTTGACACGGATTTGAGAATCCGCCCCGGTGCGAGAAAGACACCGGGATGGAGAAGAACATGGCAACAGGCACGGTCAAGTGGTTCAACGATGCCAAGGGGTTTGGCTTCATTGAGCCCGAACATGGCGGAGGGGACGTTTTCGCGCACTTCTCGGCCATTCAGATGGAAGGCTTCCGCACGTTGAAGCAGGGCTCCAAGGTGAGCTACGAGCTGGTGCAGGGTCCGAAGGGCCAATTGGCCCAGAACATCCGGCCGCTGGACGGCGGCGACGCGCTCGACGAGGCGCCGCCGGTGGGCATCCCGCTGATGGCCGAGGCCCACTCGGGCCAGGCGGCCGCCGCGGCGTGACCCACGCCGGCTGATCCGACTCGCCCCACGAAAAGGCCCGCGCAAGCGGGCCTTTTGCATGGTGCGCTCAGCGCGCGCCCGGGAAGGCGCCCCGCTCGTCGGAGAAGACGATCTCCACGCGACGGTTCTGCTGGCGGCCGGCGGCATTGGCGTTCGAGGCCACCGGACGCGCCTCGCCGTTGCCGCGGACATCGATCCGCCCGGCCGCGACGCCGCGCTGGGCCAGCGCGCTCCTGACGGACTCGGCGCGGGCGCGGGAGAGCGCGAGGTTGCTTTCCGCGCTGCCGGTGCTGTCGGTGAAGCCCTCGATCAGGATGCGGCGCTCCGGATGGTTGCGCAGCGCCGAGGACAGGGTGTCCAGGCGACCGTAGGCGCCCTCCTTCAGCGTCGCCTTGCCGGTATCGAACAGCACGTCCTGCAGCATGACCACCAGGCCCTGCGGCGTCGGCTTGGCCTGGATCTCGGCGAGCTCGCGCTGCAGGCGGTTCGCGCGTTCCGACGCGGCCATGGCGGCGGCTTCGGCGCTGGCGGCCTGCCCTTGCGCGACCTGCGCCTGACGCGTGCGAACCTCGGCGCGCAGGCGTTCGCGTTCGGAGCCGGCCGATTCGACCTTCGCGTCCGCGGCGCGCGCGGCGCCGAGGTTCATCGCGGTCTGCGCCCGCTGCGAGGCGACCGTGGCGGCGCTGTCGAGCTCGACGGCGTCCTTGCGTTCACGCCAGGCGTTGTCGGCGCGGTCCAGGGACTCGCGGGCCTTGGCCAGTTCCGGCGCGGCGTAGCGCGTGGCGTTCGGATCGCTGCTGGCCTGGGCGTAGTCGCGCTTGGCCGCTTCCAGGCCCGCGTGGGGCACGGGCACCGAGGAGCAGGCGGCCAGCGCGAGCGCGGCGAGACCACCGGCGAGAGGCAGATATCGATTCATGTCGTTCTCCTGATTGAAGTCGCCGGGGCATCACCGCGTCGGGGATGCGGGGGCCGGAGAACGGTTGAGCTCCTCGCGCAGCGTCGACAGGCTGCGATCGAGTTCCGCGGAGGCCTTTTCCGACCGATCGCGCGCGGTCTTCGAGCGCGCGAGGGCGGCGGCGGCTTCCGCCTCGTCGGCCTTGCGGCGCGCGGTGGCGTGGTCGCCCTTGCGGGCGGCCTCCTGGGCCTCGGCGAGGCGCGCGCGCGCCACCACCAGGTCCGGCGAGTCGCCGGTCCCGACGGTGGCCTGGGCGGCGTCCAGCGCGCCGCGGCTTTCGCCGAGCTGGCCGGCGGTCTCGATCTTCTTGGAGGCGCAGCCGGTCAGCGCGACCACGGCGACCATGCCGGCGGCGACCAGGGCGCGCCCTGGGAACAGAGGGTGTCTCATGAAGGATCCTTCGCAAGGCAAAGTGATCCATGAGCGTGGCAAAGGGTATACCCGAAGTTCATCCGGCGACCGCCCCCTTCGCGGAAGCCGGTTCACGACCCCATGAGCCGGAACATCTTCCGGGCATGAAAAAACCCCAGGCGCTTTCGCGCACTGGGGTCTTGATCCCGCGAGACCCGGCTCGTCGCCGGGTCCCCGCCGATCACATGTTCTCGATCATCACCTGACCGAAGCCGGAGCACGACACCTGGGTCGCGCCGTCCAGCAGGCGGGCGAAGTCGTACGTGACCTTCTTCGACAGGATCGACTTCTCGATCGACGAGATGATCAGGTCGGCCGCTTCGGTCCAGCCCATGTGGCGCAGCATCATTTCGGCCGACAGGATCTCGGAACCGGGGTTCACGTAGTCCTTGCCGGCGTACTTCGGCGCGGTGCCGTGGGTGGCTTCGAACATCGCGACGGAGTCACTCAGGTTCGCGCCCGGGGCGATGCCGATGCCGCCGACCTGCGCGGCCAGGGCGTCGGAGATGTAGTCGCCGTTCAGGTTCAGCGTCGCCACGACCGAGTACTCGGCCGGACGCAGCAGGATCTGCTGCAGGAACGCGTCGGCGATGCTGTCCTTGACCACGATGTCCTTGCCGGTCTTCGGGTTCTTGAACTTGCACCACGGGCCGCCGTCGATCAGCTCGGCGCCGAATTCCTTCTGCGCCAGCGCGTAGGCCCAGTCACGGAAGCCACCTTCGGTGAACTTCATGATGTTGCCCTTGTGCACGATGGTCACGCTGGGCTTGTCGTTGTCGATCGCGTACTGGATCGCCTTGCGGACCAGGCGCTCCGTGCCTTCGCGCGACACCGGCTTGACGCCGATGCCCGAGGTCTCGGGGAAGCGGATCTTCTTGACGCCGAATTCCTCTTGCAGGATCTTGATCAGCTTCTTGGCCTTCTCGCTCTCGGCTTCGAACTCGATGCCGGCGTAGATGTCTTCCGAGTTCTCGCGGAAGATGACCATGTCCGTCTTGTGCGGTTCCTTGACCGGCGACGGCACGCCTTCGAACCAGCGCACCGGGCGCAGGCAGACGTACAGGTCCAGTTCCTGGCGCAGCGCGACGTTCAGCGAGCGGATGCCGCCGCCGACCGGCGTCGTCAGCGGGCCCTTGATCGAGACGACGTAGTCCTTCAGGACCGTCAGCGTCTCTTCGGGCAGCCACACGTCGGGGCCGTAGACCTTGGTCGACTTCTCGCCGGCGTAGATCTCCATCCAGTGGATCTTCTTGGCGCCGCCGTAGGCCTTCGCGACGGCCGCGTCCACCACCTTGATCATCACCGGGGTGATGTCGAAGCCGGTGCCGTCACCCTCGATGTAGGGAATGATCGGGTTGTTCGGAACGTTGAGCGAGAAGTCGGCATTGACCGTGATCTTCTGGCCGCCCTCGGGCACCTTGATGTGCTGGTACATGGAGTTGTCTCCGCGAATCGCGTGGGTGGGTGGGGTAAACCGGAAGCGCCGATTCTATGACAGCGAAACTTTCAATCGGCTGATCGCGGGGCCATGTCCCTGGGCGGCTCAGCCGCAGTACGCGCGGACCTGCGCCCACGCGCCGTGGCCCAGTCCCCAGATCGCGCCCGCCGCCAGCAGGGCGCCCGACAGGCGGGTCGCGAATCGCACGCCCGGTCCACCCAAACGGCGCCCCCCGAGCCTGGCGAGAAACCACGGCCCCGCCAGGAGTCCCGGCGAGGAGCCCGCCGCGAACGCCGCCATCACGGCGGCGCCCTGCCAAGGGGCCTCCGCCAGGGCCGCGACGGTCAAGGCGGATTGCAACAGGCCGCAGGGCCACGCCAGCCAAGCGAGGCCGGCCAGGCCCGACGCGGCGGCACGGGTCGGCGTCAGCGCGACGGCCCCGTGACCGAGCGTCCCCACCGGGATTCCGACGGCCGCCGGCGCCCGGGCGGTCCACAGCCGCGCCAGCCAGCGAGGGAACTCGGCCCTCAAGAGAAGGAAGACGCCGAAGGCCAGCACCGCCAGTTGCAGGGCGAGCCAGACCGGCCGAAGCGCTCCGGTGGTCGACTCCCAGCGCAACAGCCCACCGACGCTGGCCGCCACCGCCGCGCCGCCCGCCGCATAACCCAGGACACGCCCTGCCTGGAACAGCGCCATGCCGGATCGCCGGCCCGCGGTCACCGCCGCGCAGGGCGCGACGCACATCGCCGCGCAGTGCGGGCTGCCGATGGCGCCCATCAGGAAGGCCGAGCCGACCAGCGCGAGCCACAGCATGCCGGCCAGCCGATCAGAGGATGCGGGAGAAGCGCACCGGCGCTTCCGGCGCTTCCGGCGCGCTTGCCGAGACGCCGGCGGACGCCGCGGCCGGCGTGGCCTTCAGATAGCGATCGAACACCATCGCCACCGCCCGCACGAAGAACCAGCCCATCGGCGTGACCTGCACCGCGCGCGGCTCAAGGGTGACCAGGCCATCGGCTTCCAGGCGACGCAGACGCGCCAGCTCGGGCGCGAAGTAATCGGTCATCACGATGCCATGCGAGCGCTCGATCGGATCGAAGGCCAGCCGCCCCTGGCACATCAGCGCCATGATCGCGTCCCGTCGCACGAGGTCGTCCTGATCCAGCGACAGCCCCCGCTCGATCGGCAGCCGTCCCTCGCGGAGCGCGGCGTAGTACTCGGGCAAGGTCTTCACGTTCTGCGCGAACGACGACCCCACCTTCGAGATCGCCGACACGCCCAGCGCCACGAGATCGCAGTCCGGTTGGGTGCTGTAGCCCTGGAAGTTGCGGTGCAAGCGCCCTTCCCGTTTCGCGACGGCCAACGGATCGTCCGCGAGCGCGAAATGGTCCATGCCGATGTAGCTGTAGCCGCGCGCGATGAAGCCGGCGATCGCGCCGGACAGCATGCGCAGCTTGTCCGCCGGCTGTGGCAGCGCCGACGCCTCGATGCGGCGCTGCGGCTTGAACCGGTGCGGCAGATGGGCATAGGCGTACAGGGCGATGCGGTCCGGCCGCAGCGAGGCCACTTGCTCGACGGTCCGCGCGAACGAGGCGGGCGTCTGCAGCGGCAGGCCGTGGATCAGGTCCACGTTGATCGACCGGAACCCCAGGTCGCGCGCGGCGCCCATCAGCGCGGCGACGCTCTCGAGGCTTTGCTCCCGGTGCACGGCGCGCTGCACGTCGGGGTCGAAATCCTGCACGCCGAAGCTCAGCCGGTTGAAGCCGAGCGTGCGCAGATGGCGCAGGCGGCCCACGTCGATCGTGCGCGGGTCCACCTCGATCGAGATCTCGGCGTCGGCGCACAGACGGAAGTGGCGATGCAGCAGCGCCATCAGTGTCGAGAGTTCGCCATCGGACAGGAAGGTCGGCGTGCCGCCACCGAAGTGCAATTGCGACACCAGCGCACGTGTGCCCAGGCGCTGCTGCACCAGCGCCATCTCGAGCGCCAGCGCATCGACATAGGCGGCCGCTCGCTCGTGATGCCGCGTGACGACCTTGTTGCACGCGCAGTAGTAGCAGACCGATTCGCAGAACGGGATGTGCACGTAGACCGACATCGGCTGCTGCGCCACCGGCCCGAAAGCGCGCAGCGCGAGCGTCTCGGCATGCTGGGCGGCATCGACGCCGGCATGGAATCGATCGGCGGTGGGATAGGAGGTGTAGCGCGGTCCGGCGATGTCGAACCGGCGCAGCAGATCGGCGTCTGGGATGCTGCGGTCCCACGAGGTCGTGTCAGGGCTCATGGGGCGATCCTCACCCGTTGATGGCAAAGCGTCATTGATTGATGTCATTGCCGCCATCGAGGCCGAGACAAAGAATCCGCCGCTTCCTCGCATGCCGGCCGAACTCATGTCGAGACCCCTCCAACCCGCCCCCATCGCTCCGCCACAAGACGCGTTCAAGGTCGCCTGCTCGACTTGCGCGCTGCGCCAGGTCTGTCTGCCGACCGGCTTGCCCGTGGCCGACGTGGAGCAACTCGAACGCATGGTGTCCGAGCGCCGCGCCGTGCCGAGGAACACGGTGCTGTTCAAGGCCGGCGAGGCGTTCGAGGCGATCTACATCGTGCGCACGGGCTTCTTCAAGACCTCGGCGATCGCCGAGGACGGCCGCGAGCAGGTCACCGGCTTCCACATGGCCGCGGAGATGCTGGGGCTGGATGGCATCTTCAGCGGCGCCCATGCCAGCCAGGCGGTGGCTTTGGAGGACTCGCAGATCTGCGTCGTGCCCTACGGCCGGCTCGAGGACGTGACTCGCGAGGTCGATCGCGTTCGGCGTCAATTCCACCGGCTGATGAGCCGGGAGCTCGTCCGAGACCAGGGCGTCATGACGATGCTGGGCGCGATGCGGGCCGAGAAGCGCGTGGCGGTCTTCCTGATCAACCTCATGCGCAAGCTGCGCGCGCGAGGTTTCTCGTCGTCGAGCGTGGTGCTGCGGATGACGCGCGACGAGATCGGCAGCCACCTCGGACTGACGCTGGAGACGGTCAGCCGGACCTTCTCCCGCATGCAGGGGGACGGCTTGCTGGAGGTCCGGGCGCGCGAGGTCCGGGTGCTCAAGCCGCGACAGCTGTTGCAGTTGGCTCGCCGCGCCGCATGACGCCGCGTCACGGTGCCTGGCCACCGGTCGCCGCGTGATTGCGCGCCTTCATCGCGGGCGACAGCGCGGCGTCCTGGACCTCTTCCGCGGCCACGCCGCTGCGGTCCAGCGCGCTCGATGCATGCACCACGGGATCCGGATGCGTGATCGCGAGCACCAGCGTGGCGATCGCGGCGACGACCACCGTTCCCGGTCCGCCGACCACCAGCCACATCATCGGGTGCCGCCACCACGGGCCGCTGCCCGGCAGGTCCGCATCGATCCGGTGTGTTGTCGTCGAGGTCATGGTTGCTCCAGGTGAGGCGAAGTCGGCCTGCATGCCGCGCTCATCGCGGCACGACGAAAGTGGATTTCTCAAGCAGCTCGTGGTCGGCGGAGTCGGTCCCTGCCGCCATGCGCCGGACCGAGAACTGCATCGGATGTGCACCACCGCCGAGTTGCCGGGCGACATCGGGCGGCAGGCGCAGGGACACCGTGACCCACCGCGCCTGCGCGGGCGCCAGCGTCAGCTCGCCCGAAGGAGACGCCACGCGCAGGCCACCGATCCCGCGCACGTCGAGGCGGAACCGCTGCGTCGATTCCGCCGCGTTCATCACCTGCAATCGATAGACGTTCTCGACAAGGCCGTCCTCGACCTCCCGTGCCAGGACCGCCCGATCCCGCACGACGTCGACCTTGAACGGCACGCGCAGCGCCAGGCTGCCCACCAGCGCCGCGGAGACCGTCAGCAGGATCGCACCGTAGATCAGCACCCGTGGCCGGAACACGCGCCGCCACTGCTGGCCGACAGTCCAGCGGTTCTGCATGCCGTTTTGCGTCGCGTAGCGGATCAGCCCGCGCTGATAGCCGAACTTGTCCATCACGTCGTTGCAGACGTCGATGCAGGCGGCGCAACCGATGCACTCGTATTGCAGGCCTTGCCGGATGTCGATGCCAGTCGGACAGACATGGACGCATTGACGGCAGTCGACACACGCGCCAAGGCCGGCCTGGGCGGGGTCGATCCGTTTCGATCTGGGTCCGCGCGGGTCGCCTCGCGTGGCGTCGTAGCTGATGACCAGCGTGTCCCGATCGAACATCGCGCTCTGGAAGCGCGCGTATGGGCACATGTACTTGCAGACCTGTTCCCGCAGATAACCCGCGTTGCCGTAGGTCGCCAATCCATAGAACAGGATCCAGAACATCTCCCAGCCGCCCAGCGCCCCTTGCGCCGCGCTCGCGACGAGCGCGCGGATCGGCTCGAAGTAGCCGACGAAGGTGAACCCCGTCCACAGCGACACCGCGAGCCATGCCGCGTGCTTGCCGCCCTTGCGCAGCAGCTTCTCCGCGCTCCAGCCGGAACGGTCGAGCCGGATGCGCGCGGCGCGATCGCCCTCGGTGTGGCGCTCGATCCAAAGGAAGATTTCCGTGTAGACCGTCTGCGGGCAGGCGAAGCCGCACCAGAGCCGGCCGGCGACCGCCGTGAAGAAGAACAGCCCGAAGGCCGATACCACCAGCAGCGCGGTGAGGTAGATGAAGTCCTGGGGGTACAGGATGAGGTCGAAGATCAGGAAGCGGCGGGCCTCGAGATCGAAGAGCACCGCCTGGCGGCCGTTCCATGACAGCCAGGGCAGCCCGTAGAACAGCAGTTGGGTCGCCCAGACGAGGACCCATCGCCACACGGCGAACCAGCCGTGCACCGCGCGGGGATAGATCTTCGCTTCGGACTCATACAGCGAGATCGTCCTGGGTTCAGGGCCGCTCATGCGACAACCCCCAGACGTACCCGGCCAGCACGCGGATCTGCTCGGGGCTCAGTCGCGAGCCGTGCTCGGGCATGTGGCTGTGCTTGCCGTTGTTGACCATCGCGACGATCGCGGGCTCGCCCCAGCCGTGCAGCCAGACCTTGTCGGTGAGGTTGGGCGCGCCCAGCGCCTGGTTGCCCTTGCCATCCATCCCGTGGCAGGCGGCGCACGCGCTGAACTTGGACTTGCCGAGCGCCGCGGCCACCGAGTTGTGCGGGCTGCCCGACAGGCTCAGCACGTAATGGGCCAGGTTGCGCACGTCCTCGCCGTTGCCCACCGCGGCGGCCATCGGCGGCATCGTGCCCTCGCGCCCCTGGGTGATGGTCTGGACGATCGCGTCGCCGCTGCCGCCATAGAGCCAGTCGTTGTCGGTCAGGTTGGGAAAGCCCTTCGAGCCCTTGGCGTCGGAGCCATGGCAGGTCGCGCAGTTGTTGGCGAAGAGCCGCTCGCCGATGCCGATCGCCTGCGGATCCTTCGCCAGCGACTCGACCGGCTGGCCGTCGAACCTCGCGTAGATGGCATGCATCGTTTCGCGGGCGCTCGCCTGCTCGGCCTGGTACTGCTCGGCGCTGGACCAGTTCAAGCTGCCGCCATAGCTGCCCAGGCCGGGATACAGCGCCAGGTACAGGCCGGAGAACACCACGGTCAGCACGAACAGGACCATCCACCAGCGCGGCAACGGGTTGTTGAGTTCGCGGATGTCCTCGTCCCAGACGTGTCCGGTGGAGTTGTCCTCCGCCATCACCTTGCGGCGGCTGGCGATGATCAGCAGCGCCAGGCACAGCGCCAGACCGAGCACCGTCGCCGCGGCCACGAACAGCGACCAGCCGTTCGAAACGAAATCACTCATGACGACCTCCTCGGGGCGCGGATTCCTCGTCGGCGAGGACGAGCGCGCCCAGGTCTTCGAAACGTTCGCGGTTGCGCCGGGCGAAGGCCCAGGCGACGATGCCCACGAACACCAGCAGCGACACCACCGTCACCGCGGAACGCACGGCGTTCAGATCCATGTCAGGCATGACGGCCTCCGATCACTTCTTCAGCGCGGTGCCCAGCACCTGCAGGTAGGCGACGACCGCGTCCATCTCCGTCTTGCCCTGCACTTCGTCGGCCGCGCCGGCGATCTGCGTGTCGGTGTAGGGCACGCCGACGGTCCGCAGGCCGCGCATCTTGGGCGCCAGTTCCTTGGGATCGAGCGCCGCGCCGGCCAGCCATGCGTAGGCGGGCATGTTGGACTCGGGCACCAGGTCGCGCGGGTTGGTCAGGTGCAGGCGATGCCATTCGTCGCTGTACTTGCCGCCCACCCGCGCCAGGTCGGGTCCGGTGCGCTTGCTGCCCCATTGGAAGGGGTGGTCGTAGACGAATTCGCCGGCCACCGAGTAATGGCCGTAGCGCAGCGTCTCGGCCCGCAGCGGGCGGATCATCTGCGAGTGGCAGTTGTAGCAACCCTCGCGGATGTAGACATCGCGGCCGGCCAGCTGCAGCGGCGTGTAGGGCCTCAGGTTGTCGACCGGCTGCGTGGTCGAGCGCTGGAAGAACAGCGGGACGATCTCGACGATGCCGCCGACGATCACCGTCAGCAGCACCAGCACGATCATCAGGAAGTTGCTGGTCTCGATGCGTTCGTGGCCGACGGGTTTGGCATGGGCATTGGCCATGGAGTGCTCCTCGGGTCCGTGCGATCAGGCGGCGGCCGCGAGCGCGGCGCCGGGAATGGGGTGGCGAGCCGGCTGCCCGGCCCGGACGGTCATCACGACGTTCCAGGCCATCAGGCACATCCCGCTGAGGTACAGCAGGCCGCCCAGCAGGCGCACCACGTAGAACGGATAGGTCGCCTTGACGCTCTCGGCGAAGGTCCAGGTCAGCGTGCCGTCGGGATTCACCGCGCGCCACATCAGCCCCTGCATCACGCCGGCGATCCACATCGCGGCGATGTACAGGACGATGCCCAGCGTGGCGATCCAGAAGTGCAGCTCGATGGCGCGCTTCGAATACATCTCGGTGCGGCCGTACATGCGCGGGATCAGGTGATACAGCGCGCCCATCGAGATGAAGCCCACCCAGCCCAGCGCGCCGCTGTGCACGTGGCCGACGGTCCAGTCGGTGTAGTGGGACAGCGCGTTGACGGTCTTGATCGACATCATCGGCCCCTCGAAGGTCGACATGCCGTAGAACGACAGCGCGACGATCAGGAACTTCAGGATCGGGTCGTCGCGCAGCTTGTGCCAGGCGCCGCTGAGCGTCATGACGCCGTTGATCATCCCGCCCCAGCTCGGCGCCAGCAGGACCAGCGAGAACAGCATGCCCACGCTCTGCGCCCAGTCGGGCAACGCGGTGTAGTGCAGGTGGTGGGGGCCGGCCCACATGTAGGTGAAGATCAGCGCCCAGAAGTGGACGATCGACAGCCGGTAGCTGTACACGGGCCGGTTGGCCTGCTTCGGGATGTAGTAGTACATCAGCCCGAGGAAGCCGGCGGTCAGGAAGAAGCCCACCGCGTTGTGGCCGTACCACCACTGGACCATCGCGTCCTGCACGCCGGCGTAGGCGGAGTAGCTCTTGGTCAGCGAGACCGGGATCTCGGCGCTGTTGACGATGTGCAGCAGCGCCACGGCGATGATGAAGGCGCCGAAGAACCAGTTGGCCACGTAGATGTGGCGGACGCGGCGCACGCCGATCGTGCCGAAGAACACGACCGCGTAGGCGACCCAGACGACGGCGATCAGGATGTCGATCGGCCACTCGAGTTCGGCGTACTCCTTGCCGGTCGTCAGGCCCAGCGGCAGCGTGATGGCGGCCAGCACGATCACCAGTTGCCAGCCCCAGAAGGTGAACCAGGCCAGGCCTGGAGCGAACAAACGCACATGGCTCGTGCGCTGCACGACGTGGAAGGCGGTGGCCATCAGCACGCAGCCGCCGAACGCGAAGATCACGGCGTTCGTGTGCAGCGGCCGCAGGCGGCCATAGCTGAGCCAGGGGATACCGAAATTCAGCTCCGGCCAGGCGAGTTGCGCGGCGATGACGACGCCGACCAGCATGCCCACCACGCCCCACAACACCGCGGCCAGCGAGAACGCGCGGACCACGCCGTCCTCGTAACTGGGCGCCAGCGTGCGTCCTCCCACCGGTTCTGATCTGCTTGCCATGTCGGCTCCTTGTGGCGCTCCTCGCGCGAATGGCAAAGATTGTTTTGCGCCGTCCCCGGGAGCGTGTTGATGCCTGTCAAGCTTGGGCGTCGTCCTCGAGGATTCGCGTGCCTTCGCGATCGAGCGACTCGAGCTGGCCGTCCTGCACGGCCCAGCCGAACACGGCGAGCACGAGCAGCACCAGCACAACCGACAGCGGGATCAGCAGGTAGAGGATGTCCATCGCGCGTCTCCGATCCGGCGGCTTCGCCTGGCCACGCCGTCAATCCGCGCGGCCGAGCCGCGCGGCGTTGCCGACGACCAGCAGCGAGCTCATCGCCATGCCTAGCCCCGCCGCCCACGGCGGCAGCCAGCCGACCAGCGCCATGGGCACGCAGACCGCGTTGTAGAGCGCCGACCAACCGAGGTTCTGGCGGACGACGCGCCGCGCGCGGCGCGCGAGCCGCAACGCGTCCGTCACGGGGTCGAGGTGGTCCGCCAGCAATAGCGCGTCGGCGCGCGCCTTCGCGAGGTCGGCGCCCTGCCCCATCGCCACGGACACCTGGGCGCGCGCCAACACCGGCGCGTCGTTGATGCCGTCGCCGATCATCAGCACGCGACGTCCACTCGCCTGCAGCTCGGCGACATGCGCCAGCTTGTCCTCGGGACTCGCGCCGCCTCGCCAGCGCGCGATGCCGGCGCGCTCGGCGATCTCCTCGACACGCGCCGGCGCGTCGCCCGAGAGCAGGTCGATCTCCAGGCCCATCGCGCGCCACGCTTCAAGCGCCCGGCCGGCGCCATCGCGCAGCGCTTCATCGAACATCCACGCGGCACGGGGAACGCCGTCGCAGGACAACACGATCCGGGCTTGCGGGACCGCGCCAGGCACGGACGCGTCGGTGGCCCATCGCGGCGCGCCGAGTCGCCATCGTCGTCCTCGCGCGTCGACGCCCTGCATGCCCCGCCCCGCGAGTTCCTCCATCGCCCGCCACTCGGCCGTGACAGGCCCCGTGCCCAGCGCGGCGACCAGCGCGCGCGACAAGGGGTGAAGCGATCCGCCCGCCAGCCCTCTGGCGAAAGCGGTCGACTCGGGATCGAGGGCCGCTGGCCATTGGCTCGTCAGTCGCGGCGCCGGATCGGTCAGGGTGCCGGTCTTGTCCATCACGACGTGGTCGACGCCGGCGAGCGCCTCGATCGCGTCGAGCCGCGACAGCAACAGCCCTCGACGCGCCAGCGCGCCCGCGGCGGCGACCCAGGCCGCCGGCGCCGCCAGCGACAGCGCGCAGGGGCAGGTCACGATCAGCACGGACACCGCGACCGCCAGCGCCTTCGACGGATCGATGAACTGCCACACGATGGCCGCCGCGCCCGCCAGCACGATCACCACCGCGAGGAACCAGCCCGCCACCCGGTCGGACAGGCGCAGTGCCGCCGGTCTGTCCTGGAACGCCTGCGCCATCAACTGGCGAATGGCGGCGAGTCGCGTCTGCTCACCGGTCCGCAGGATGCGCAGCGTCAACACGCCGCTGAGGTTCAGGCTGCCCGCGAGCACCGCCTCGCCGGGCGATTTCGAGATCGGTCGCGATTCGCCGGTCAGCAGCGACTCGTCGACGGCGCCATGCCCAGCCTCGACGGTGGCGTCGGCCGGGATGCGCTGGCCCGCGGCCACCCGCACCCGATCGCCGACCGACAACTGCTCGACTGCCACCCATTCCGTCGCGCCGTCCGGCCGCAAGCGCTCGACCTTGCCGGGCAGCGCGTCGGCCGCCTGCTCGAGCGCCTCGGCCGCGCGGTGCCGGGCGCGCAGCTCCAGGTAGCGCGCGCCGAGCAGGAAGCTCACGAACATGGTGATCGAGTCGAAGTAGACCTCGTGCCCGAACGGCCCGCCGGGATCGAGCGTCGCGCCGCTGCCGGCGACGAAGGCCACCGCGAGGCCGAGCGCGACCGGCACGTCCATGCCCAGCCGCCGACCGCGCACCTGCGCGAACGCGGCACGGAAGAACGGGCCCGCCGACAGCAGCATCACCGGCAGCGTCAGCACCCACTGGCCCCAGCGCAGCAACGCGGCCTGGTCGGGCGCCAGTTCGCCGGGCGCGGCGACATAGGACGGCCAGGCCAGCATCATCACCTGCATCATCAGGAAGCCGGCGACGAACCATCGCCACAGCGCCTGCCGATGCTCGCGGCGGCGCAGGTCGCGGGCGGGACCAGCGAGGTCCGGCGCGAAGTCATAACCGGCCGGAGACAGGGACTCGCGCAGCCGGTCCAGCGACACCGTGTCCGGCAGCCAGTCGAGCGTCAGGCCTTGGGTCGACGCGTTCACCTGCACCGACCGCACGCCGGGCTGCGCTTGGAGCAGCGCCTCGATCAGGCCGGCGCAGGAGGCGCAATGCATCCCCGACAGTCGCAGGCGCGAGCACGCGACGCGGCGGCCATCGGCGGCCTCGCGCCATTGCGTGAACGGGCGCAGCGCCTCGTCGTCCTCGACCGGCGACATCAGCGAGGCGTCGGGGTCGGGGCGATTGGCGGGGCCGGCATCGGCGCCCGGGGCGCCGGCGGTCGCCAGGGCGGCAAGGGCGTGCGACATGGCCGCGATAATCCGCGAAACCTTGAGGTCGACCCATGCTCAATATCAAACGCGCCGCATCGTCCGTTGCCCTGTCGGTCATCGTGCTCATGACCGCGCTGTCCGTCGCCGAACCAGCCGCCGCGCAGCAGATCCCGCAGACCGGCCTGCCCGTCGTCGAGCTCGGCGCCGGCATGCACCTGATCCATGCCGAGGTCGCCCGCACCGACGAGCAGCGCGCCATCGGCCTGATGGCGCGCAAGGAGATGGCCCAGAACGCCGGGATGATCTTCGTGTTCGAGCAGCCGTCGCAGCAATGCTTCTGGATGCGCAACACGCTGATCCCGCTGTCGGCCGCGTTCGTCGCCGACGACGGCACCATCGTCAACATCGTCGAGATGCAGCCGCTGTCGGACGCCTCGCATTGCTCGGCCAAGCCGGTGCGCTACGTGCTGGAAATGAACAAGGGCTGGTTCGACAAGCGCGGCCTGAAGGCCGGCGCGAAGCTGCGCGGCGGCCCGTGGCCCAAGTGAGCGCGATCTGATCGCCTGAAACGACGACGGCCCGGGATCGCTCCCGGGCCGTCGTCCTTCGGCGGTGCGCGCGAGGCGCGCCGCCGCGGCTTCAGTTGCCGAAGTTGGCTTGCGCGAAGTCCCAGTTGACCAGGCTCTTCAGGAAGGTCTCGACGAACTTCGGACGCGCGTTGCGGTAGTCGATGTAGTAGGCGTGTTCCCACACGTCGACGGTCAGCAGCGCGGTGTCGGCGGTCGTCAGCGGGGTGCCGGCGGCGCCGGTGTTGACGATGTCGACCGAGCCGTCAGGCTTCTTCACCAGCCAGGTCCAGCCCGAGCCGAAGTTGCCCACCGCGCTCTTCTGGAAGGCTTCCTTGAACGCGTCGACGCTGCCCCACTTGGCATTGATCGCGTCGAGCAGCTTGCCGGTGGGCGCGCCGCCGCCGTTGGGCTTCATGCAGGACCAGAAGAAGGTGTGGTTCCAGATCTGGGCCGAGTTGTTGTAGATCGGACCGCTCGAGGTCTTGACGATCTCTTCCAGCGTCTTGCTCTCGAACTCGGTGCCCTTCTGCAGGTTGTTCAGGTTGTCCACGTAGGCCTTGTGGTGCTTGCCGTGGTGGTACTCGAAGGTCTCGGCGCTGATGTGCGGCTCCAGCGCCTTCTTGTCGTACGGCAGCTCGGGCAGGACGTGTTCCATGAGGGACTCCTAATCGGGTTGGTGGTGGGACGGATGTCGCGGGCGATTGTAGGCAGCGAAAGCAAGCCCCTGACAGGAGCGCGCGTACCCCGGCGCCCCTGGGCGCCAGCCGCCCCTCAGCCGTCCTGGCGAACGACGCGCCCGACCTTCAGCTCGGCCTCGCCGTCGGCCAGCACCGCGCGCAAGTCCTGACCCTCGCGCAACTGCTCGACGGAGCTGAGCGCCCGTCCCTGCCCGTCGTCCAGCCAGGCGTAGCCGCGCGCCAGCACCTGGCGCGGATCCAGCGCCTGCAGCCGCGCCTGGAGCGCATCCAGCCGATGCGCGCCACGCTGCGCCTGCTGCGGCAGCGCGCGGTCGAGCCGTTGCGCGAGGTGTCGCAGCCGTTGCGCCTCGAGCGCCGCCACGCGCGGCGCCACCTGCCCGAGCCGCTGCTCGAGGTGGCGCAGGCGTTGCGCGTCCAAGCCGACGGTGCGTGGCACCACCTGCCCGAGGCGCTGGGACAGCAGGTCCAGCCGGCGCCGCTGGCGGGCCAGCGCGTCGCCCGGCCGGGCCAGCCGCAACGCCAGCCGGTCCAGGCGCTGCGCCGCGCCGTCCAGCCGTTGCTCGACCCGGCGCAGCAGTTGCCGCTCCAGCGCGTCCAGCGTCTCCAGGCACTGCTGGCGAGCAACCGTCGCGAGCTCGGCCGCGGCGGTCGGCGTCGGCGCGCGCAGGTCGGCCGCCAGGTCCGCCAGCGTGATGTCGGTCTCGTGCCCGACGCCGCAGATCACCGACAGCGCCGATTCGGCCACCGCCTGCACCACGCGCTCGTCGTTGAAGGCCCACAGGTCCTCCAGCGAGCCGCCGCCGCGCACCAGCAGCAGGACCTCGGCATCGGCGCGCTCGTTGGCCGCGGCCAGCGCACGCACGATCGCCGGCGGGGCGTCGGCGCCCTGCACCAGCGTCGGGTAGATGAACACCCGCGCATGCGGCGCCCGCCGCCGCAGCGCGGTCAGCACGTCGTGCAGCGCGGCACCGGCGGTCGAGGTGATCACGCCGATCCGGCGCGCGTACGGCGGCGGCCGGCGCTTGCGGTCGGCGTCGAACAGCCCCTGCGCCTCCAGCCGCGCCTTCAGGCGCAGGAACTGCTCGTACAGCGCGCCTTCGCCGGAGCGCCGCATCGCCTCGACGATGAACTGCAGCTCCCCGCGCGGCCCGTACAGGTCCAGGCGGCCGCGCAGCTCGACGGTCATGCCGTCCCGGGGCGCGAAGTCCACCATGCCCGCCACCCGGCGGAACATGGCGCAGCGCAGCATCGCCGGCTGCCCGTCGGCGTCCTTCAGGCTGAAATAGCAGTGCCCGCTGGCGGCGCGCGTGAATCCCGAGAGCTCGCCTTGCACCGCCACGACGGGGAATCGCGACTGCAACGCGTCGGAAAGGGCCGTCAACAGGGCCGCCACCCCCCAGACCATCCGTGGCGATGCGGGTTTGGAGGCGTCAATCATGCGCAAACCCAGCATTGGCGCGGGTCTGGAACTCCACAGCCGCGCCAATGCTGGCTCCGCGGGCCATCCGGGCCGTCATGCCCGCGTCACAGATCGATAAGCGCTTGTTTTTCAAAAGCTTTTTCCTGCCTCTTTTTTGAGCAGGCTAATCCTTGCCGTTTGCCGACGGGCCCTGGCGCGGTTCCGCGACGGGTTTCCCACAAAGTTATCCACAGGTTCGGTGGATGTTTGTAAGGGCATGTGATGAGGGTCGGCAGTGGGCTGTGCCGGGGCGGCGTGGCGCCATAATGCGCCGCCGGGCCGGAGATGCCCGAACGGAGGGAAAGCCTTGTTTTCGATCATACAAGCCGCCGGCTGGCCGATCTGGCCGTTGCTGCTGTGTTCCGTGGTGGCCCTGGCGCTGATCATCGAACGCATCGTCAGCCTGCGGGCCGCCCGGGTGGCGCCGCCCAGCCTGATCGAGGAGGTGCTGGGCGTGACCCAGTTGCAGATCCCGAGCGGCGAGGTCGTCGGCAAGCTGGCCGAGAACTCGCTGCTGGGCCAGGTGCTGGCCGCCGGGCTGCGCGCCTCGCAGGCCGATCCCCGCGCCGGCGAGACCCGCCTGCGCCAGGTCTTCGAGCTGGCCGGCCGCCACGCGATCCACCAGATGGAGCGCTACCTGAACACGCTGGGCACGATCGCCGCGGCCGCCCCGCTGCTGGGCCTGCTGGGCACCGTGGTGGGCATGATCGAGATCTTCGGCAGCCAGAGCCCCAACGGCAACAACCCGGCGCTGCTGGCGCACGGCATCTCGATCGCGCTGTACAACACCGCGTTCGGCCTGATCGTCGCGATCCCGTCGCTGATGACCTACCGCTACTTCCGCGGTCGCATCGAGGCCTACATCGTCGACATGGAGCAGGCCAGCGAGCGGCTGCTGACCCACCTGGTCAACCGCGCGATGCCCGCCGCGGCCAACGCCGCGAACACCGCCAACGCCGGACCGGCCAGCGTGCCGCCCGCCGTGGCCGTGCCCGCCCCGTCGCAAGGCAAGGCCAAGGCATGAAGTTCCGCCGTCGTCAGGGCGAGGAACCGGAGATCAACCTGATCCCGTTCATCGACGTGCTGCTCGTGGTGCTGATCTTCCTGATGCTGTCGACCACGTACTCGAAGTTCACCGAGCTGCAGCTGACGCTGCCCACCGCCGACGCCCAGCAGCTCAAGGAACGGCCGGCGGAGATCATCGTGTCGATCTCGGCCGACGGCCGCTACGCGATCGACCGCGGCGCGGTCGAGGGCCGCAGCGTGGACCTGCTGACGGCGGCGCTGCTGCAGGCCGCGCAAGGCAAGGCCGAACCGGTGGTGATCATCTCCGCCGACGCGGCCACGCCCCACCAGGCCGTCGTCAACGCGATGGACGCGGCCCGCCGCGCCAACCTGACGCGCCTGACCTTCGCGGCCAACAAGCCGCAATGACCGCCGCGATGGCCCGGGACCGGACATGACCCGGCCGGCCCTCGAGGACCGGCTGCAGCGCGCCTGGCGGGACGACGACCGCCTCGCCCACCTGCTGCGCCCGCTGGCCGCGCTGCATGGCGCGGTGCTGCGGCTGCGCGTGGCGCTCTACCGGTTCGGGCTCAAGAAGAGCGAGACGCTGCCGGTGCCGGTGGTCGTCGTCGGGAACTGGGTCGTCGGCGGCGCCGGCAAGACGCCCACCACGCTGGCGCTGCTGGAGACGCTGCGGCACATGGGCCTGCGCGCCGGCGTGATCTCGCGCGGCTACGGCCGCGTCGACGAGGAGCGCGTGCGCGTGATCGCCGACGGCGACCGGGCCGAGGACGTCGGCGACGAACCCCTGCTGATCCGGCTGCGCGCCGGCGTGCCGGTGGCCGTCGGCCGGGACCGCGTCGCCGCGGCGCGGGCGCTGCTCGAGGCCTGTCCCTGGATCGAGGTGCTGGTCTCCGACGACGGCCTGCAGCACTGGCGGCTGCCGCGGCAGTTGAGCCTGCTCGTGTTCGACGAGCGCGGCCTGGGCAACGGCCGGCTGCTGCCCGCCGGGCCGCTGCGCCAGGCGCGCGCGCTGCCGCCGCCGCCGGGCTCGTCGCCCGACACCCTGGTGCTGTACAGCACCGGCCGCCCGAGCACCGCCCTGCCCGGCTTCGTCGGCACGCGGCAACTGGCCGGCGCGGTCGCGCTGGCCGACTGGTGGCGCGGCGAACCCGCGCGGATGGACCGCCTGCAGGCGTTGCGCGGCAAGCCGCTGCTGGCGGCGGCCGGACTGGCGCGGCCGCAGCGCTTCTTCGACATGCTCGGCGAACAGGGCCTGACCTTCCGCGCGCTGGCCTTGCCGGACCACGCGTCGCTCGACCCGCTGCCCTGGGCCCGCACCGACGAGGTCGTCATCACCGAGAAGGACGCGGTGAAGCTGCGCCCCGAGGCGCTGCAAGGCTGCCGCATCTGGGTGGTGGCGCTAGACTTCCGCCCCGAACCCGCTTTTGAAGAGGCGCTGCAGCGCGAGCTGCGGCGGCTGCTCCCCCATGGACCATCGACTGATTGAGATGCTGGTGTGCCCCGTCTGCAAGGGCCCGCTGGACGACCGCCGCAATGCCGCGGCCACCGGACTGCCGGAGCGCGAACTGGTGTGCCCCGCCGACCGCCTGGCCTTCCCGATCCGCGACGGCATCCCGGTCATGCTGGCCAACGAGGCCCGCGCCACCGACGCCGAGGGCGACCCGGCGTGAGCGTCGACTTCCACATCGTGATCCCGGCCCGGCTGGCCTCGACCCGCCTGCCCAACAAGCCGCTGGCCGACATCGCCGGCGCGCCGATGATCGTGCAGGTCGCGCGGCGCGCGGCGCTGGCGGGCGCGGCGCAGGTCGTCGTGGCCACCGACGCGCCCGAGGTGCTCGCCGCCTGCGAGGCCCATGGCGTGCGGGCGCTGATGACGCGGGCCGACCACGCCAGCGGCAGCGACCGCCTCGCGGAGGCGGTCGAGCTGCTCGGCCTGCCGGATGACGCGGTGGTCGTGAACGTCCAGGGCGACGAGCCGCTGATCGCGCCGGAGATGATCCAGTCGTGCGCGGCGCTGCTGGCCGCGCGGCCGGCGTGCGCGATGGCGACGGTGGCCCATGCGATCGACGACGACGCCGAGTTCGCGAACCCGAACGTCGTCAAGCTGGTCACCGATGCCCAGGGGCTGGCGCTGTACTTCTCGCGCGCGCCGATCCCGTGGTGGCGCGACGCGCCCGGCGGCGGTGCCCGCGTCAAGCCGGACGCGGTGCTGCGCCACGTCGGCCTGTATGCATACCGCGCCGGCTTTTTGCGGCGTTTCCCGACGCTCGCGGTCTCGCCGCTGGAGCAGATCGAGGCGCTCGAGCAGCTGCGCGTGCTGTGGCACGGCGAGCGCATCGCGGTGCATGTCAGCGCCGAACGTCCGGGCCCCGGCGTCGACACGCCCGAGGACCTCGAACGCGTGCGACGCCTGATGGGCCACTGAGCCGCGCCGCGGCGGATCCCCGCGTTCATCGGCCCTGTCCGCGATCCGGGGGCATGGCCCGACAGGGTTACACCCCAGTTCATTCAGCTGCCGCGTCAGCGGGCCGTAGGCCAGCGCGTGCTATCCTCGCCCGCAGTTTTCGAGGGCGCGTCGACCCGTGCGGCGCGCCCTCTCCACGTTATCGAGGAGACCCATGCGACTGATTCTTCTTGGCGCGCCCGGCGCCGGCAAAGGCACCCAGGCCGCCTTCATCTGCCAAAAGTTCGGCATCCCGCAGATCTCCACCGGCGACATGCTGCGCGCGGCGGTCAAGGCCGGCACCGAGCTGGGTGTCGCGGCCAAGAAGGTGATGGACGCCGGCGGCCTCGTCAGCGACGACATCATCATCGGACTGGTCAAGGAGCGCATCGCGCAGCCGGACTGCGCCAAGGGCTTCCTCTTCGACGGTTTCCCGCGCACCCTGCCGCAGGCCGACGCGATGAAGGCGGCCGGCGTGAAGCTGGACTTCGTGCTCGAGATCGACGTCCCTGACAGCGCCATCATCGAGCGCATGAGCGGCCGCCGCGTGCACGTCGGCTCGGGCCGCACGTACCACACGAAGTTCAACCCGCCCAAGGTCGCCGGCCAGGACGACGTCACCGGCGAGGCGCTGATCCAGCGCGACGACGACAAGGAAGACACCGTGCGCAAGCGCCTGGAGGTCTACCAGTCGCAGACCCGCCCGCTGGTCGACTACTACTCGAGCTGGGCCGCCAGCGGCGATGCGCAGGCGCCGAAGTACCGCCGCATCGAAGGCATCGGCTCGGTCGACGAGATCACCGCCCGCGCGCTGGCCGCGCTGGGCTGATCCGGCGCCTCCGATCCGGACGACGGCGGCCCGCGGGGCCGCCATTTTTTCGCCGACAATTGACGTTTACGTCAACGGCAACTACTCCGCCTCCGGCCACCGCCGGCGCGCGGACTTCCCGACAACTCACGGACAACGTGGAAGGAGACATCCCATGGACATCGCGAACAAGGTCTTCATCGTCACCGGCGGCGCGTCGGGCCTGGGCGAAGGCACGGCCCGGATGCTGGCGCGCGAAGGCGCCACCGTCGTCATCGCCGACCTGCAGGTCGAACGCGGCGAGGCGCTGGCCAAGGAACTGAACGGCGCCTTCGTCAAGTGCGACGTCAGCCAGGAGGCCGATGGCCAGGCGGTCGTCGCCAAGGCGGTGTCGCTGGGCAAGCTGATGGGCCTGGTGAACTGCGCCGGTATCGCTCCGGCCGCCAAGACCGTCGGCAAGGACGGCGCGCACTCGCTGGCGACCTTCGCCAAGGTCATCACCGTCAACCTGGTCGGCAGCTTCAACATGATCCGCCTGGCCGCCGAGGCGATGAGCAAGAACGAGCCGGAAGCCACCGGCGAGCGCGGCGTGATGATCTCGACGGCCTCGGTGGCGGCCTACGACGGCCAGATCGGCCAGGCGGCGTACGCGGCCTCCAAGGGCGGCGTCGTCGGCATGACGCTGCCGATCGCCCGCGACCTGGCCCGCAACGGCATCCGCAACATGACGATCGCCCCCGGCATCTTCGGCACGCCGATGCTGTTCGGCATGCCGCAGGAGGTGCAGGACGCGCTGGCCGCCAGCGTGCCCTTCCCGTCGCGCCTGGGCCGCCCGGAGGACTACGCCAAGCTGGTCCACCAGATCGTCACCAACGACATGCTCAACGGCGAGGTGATCCGCCTGGACGGCGCGATCCGCATGGCGCCGAAGTGAGCCGAAGGCCGCCGGCCCCGGCGGCCCTGGCGGGCCTCCTTGTGGGACGGCCATGAAAAAGGCCTCCCGGCGCGAGCCGGGAGGCCTTGTCGCTTCAGCGCGCGGCGTTTACTTCGCGCTGCGGGCGTAGACGGACCACAGGCCGGCCAGGTCGGCCGAGCCGTCGGTGCCCTTGACGGTGCGCCACGTGGCTTGCGCCTTGGCCTTCTCGCCGCCCAGGAACTGCGCCAGGCCCAGGTAGAGCTTGGCGTCGTCCGGCCGCTTCAGGTTGCCCTTGGCGATGCCTTCCTCGATCAGCTTGATGCCGGCGGCGGCCTGGCCGCGCTGCACCTGCGCGAAGCCGACCTTCACCAGTTCGTCGCCCTCGCGGGCGCCGCGGGCGGCCGTCTCGGCCGCGGCCGCGCCGGCCTTGGCTTCGGCGATGCGCTTGTCCAGCAGATCGGCCAGGCGCTTCGGACGGGCGTTGTCGTCGGTCGGCTTCAGGATGCCGGAGGCGAAGCCCTTGTCCAGGACCTTCTTGCCCTCTTCCGGATAACCGGCGGCGCCGGCCAGCTGCGCCAGCTCCATGTAGTCGTTGGCGCCCTGCATGTTGTCGGTCACCAGCCTCAGGCGCAGCACGTCGACCTGGTAGCGGCCGGCGGCGAAGCCCTTCTTGCTCTGCAGCGTGCCCAGCGACTGCGCCCACAGCTTCTGCGTCGGGTAGTAGTTCAGCAGCTTCTGGATCAGCACCGACTCGGTGGCGCCGTCGCCCTTCTTGTTGGCGGCCCACAGCGCGGTGTTGAGCTTGTCCTGCGACGGGGCGCGGCCGGCCTTCTCCTCGGCGGCGATGTCGGCCAGCGTGTCCTTGAGCACGGTGGTCACGTCGCCCGAGCGCAGCTGGGCGGCGCTCTGGATCTGCTTCATCGTGGGGCTGTTGCCGCCCGCGGCGTTGTACTTGTTGACCCACTCCAGCGCCTTGGCGCCGTTGCCCGCCCGCAGGTAGGTGCCGGCGATGGCTTCCATCGTCAGCAGCTTGTTGGCCGCGGGCATCTTGCCGGCGGCGCTCAGCGCGTCATAGGCCTTGGCCATGCCGTCGGCATCGCCCAGGCGCGAGGCGGCGGACAGGCGCAGGCCTTCCAGCGTCGCGTTCTCGTCGGCGTTGCGGCCGGGGACGGCCTCGGCCTCGCGGATCTTGCCCATGGCCTCTTGCGCCTTGCCCGCCTTGAGCAGGTCGGACGCGGCCTTGAGCGCGCCGCCCACCTGGGGGCGCACCTGCGCGGCGGCCTGGGACAGGACGCTCAGGCTGCCTTCGGGCGTGGAGCCCAGCACCAGCGCGGCGGCGCCGACGGCAGCGGTTGCCAGCAGTTTGAGTTTCATTCGCTTGCTCTCCTGGAAGAAAAAACGCGCCACCCTCGCGGGCAGCGCGTTTCGTTCAGTCATCGATCAGACGGTCACCCGGCCTCAGTTCAGGAACTGTTCGTTCCCGACCATCGCCATCTTCTTGACGCCGAGGCGCTGCGCCGACGCCATCACGTTGGCGACATAGCCGTATTCGGCCAGCTTGTTCGGCTTGATGTGCACTTCCGGCTGGTCCGGAATCGCGACGACCTCGGCCAGCTTGGCCTCGAGCGCCGCGTGGTTCGGCACCGCGGCGCCGTCCCAGAACACCGTGCCGTCGAAGTCGATCGCCACTTCGTGGACGATCGGTTCGGTCGGCGGCGTCTGGTTGTTCGGCGGCGGCATGTCCAGGTTGACCGAGTGCAGCTGGATCGGGATGGTGATGATCAGCATCACCAGCAGCACCAGCATCACGTCGATCAGCGGCGTCGTGTTGACGTCCAGCATGGTTTCGGGATCGTCACCACCGCTGGAGCTTCCGACATTCATACCCATTCTTCAGCTCCTTCAGCCACCACGAGCCGGCGGCTCGGTGACGAACTTGATGGACATGATGCCCGCGCGCTGGCACGCGACCATCACCTTGCCCACGTTCTCGTAGCGCGATTTCTCGTCGCCGCGGATGTGGACTTCCGGCTGAGGGTTCAGGACCGCGACCTTCTTCAGGCGCGACACCAGCGTCTCCGTATCCGGAATCGGCTGGACGCCCCAGTAGATGTCGCCATCCTTGGTCACCGCGATCTCGATGTTTTCCGGCTTGGTGACGCGGACGACGTTCGTCTCCTTCGGCAGGGTCACCCCCACCGACTGCGTCACCACCGGCACGGTGATGAGGAAGATGATCAGCAGCACCAGCATCACGTCCACGAGGGGCGTGGTGTTGATGGTCGAGACCACCTCGTCGTCGCCACCGGACGAACCTACGTTCATCCCCATATTGCGTCTCCGGGACTGCGGTGGATTAGCGGCCTGCGACCTTGCGGCTGCCCATCAGGACGCCGTGCAGGTCAGCAGCGAAGGCACGGACCTGGCCCATCACCGACTTGTTGCGGTTGACCAGCCAGTTGTAGCCCAGCACGGCCGGAACGGCCACGCCCAGACCGATGGCGGTCATGATCAGCGCGGCGCCCACGGGGCCGGCGACCTTGTCGATCGACGCCTGACCGGCCACGCCGATCTGGGTCAGCGCCTGCAGGATGCCCCACACCGTGCCGAACAGGCCGATGAAGGGAGAGGTCGAGCCGACGGTGGCCAGGAAGCCCAGGCCGCCTTGCAGGCGCGAGTTCACTTCGCCGACGGCGCGGTCGATGTTCATCGTGACCCACGTGTTGTGGTCGATGTTCTCGGTCAGGGCGCCTTCGTGGTGGTCCGACGCTTCCACGCCGGTCTGGGCGATGAAGCGGAACGCGCCGGTCTCGCTCAGGCCCTTGATGCCTTCGGCCAGCGAGGCCTTCTTGAAGAACGAGGCGCGGACTTCCTTCGCTTCACGGGCGATCTTGGAGGTGTCCCACAGCTTCGTGAACAGGATGTACCACGAGCCCATGGACATGATGGCCAGGATGGCCAGCACGGCCTGGTCGACCACGTTGCCGTGGGCGACGATGTTGCCCAGGCTGTAGGGGTTGTCGACCGGCTTGGCGGCGGGCGCTTCGGCAACGGCGGCGGGAGCGATGTCGGCAGGAGCGGGGGCGGAATCGGCGGCGGAGGCGGCGGCCGAGGCAGCCTGGTCCTGCGCTTGGGCGGCCAGCGGGGAGACAGCCAGGGTCGCGGCGCACGCGACGGCCGCAAACAAGGCAGACAGACGAGAGATCATGGAGTTAGCTCCTACGCAAAAAGTCTTGAACTCAGGTTGAGAGGCCGGGGCGCGTCGGGCGCCCCGTATTCGATCGATCGCGGGTCGGACGGGCCCGGGATCATTCCATGTTGAACACGAATTCCTGTTCCAGGATCGCGTCGCCAGGGCATTCGTACGTCTCCGAGACGGCCGAGGTGATCGCGTTCTTCAGCGCGCGATCCGCCTTGCGGTCGTTGGCGCCGCGTAGCGTCGCCAGGGAGATCTCGACCACCTTGCCCGCCTTGACGGTGAACGTGGCCTTGTAGCTCGCGGTGCCGCTCCAGTTGAGGGCCGGCATGTCCGGCTTGCCCATCTTGGTGCAGCTGCCGACGGCGGAGCGGACCTTGTTGGTCGGCGGAGCCGGGGGCGCCGGGGCGGCCGGGGCCGGCGCGGGCCGGAACTCCTGGGCCGGCGGCGGCGTCGTCGACTGCACGGCCACCGTCTGCGTCGGCGGCGGCGGTGCCGTCACGACGACCTCGGGCGGCGGCACGAACGGCGGCGGCGGGGCCTTGATGTCCGGGGGCGGCGGCACGACCTTCTCCGGCGGAGGCGGCGGCTTGACCTTTTCCTCGACGACCTTGACGTCGATCGGACCCTTCACCGCCTCCTTGATCTTGGTCGCCAGGCCGCTGGCCAGGGCGCCGATGATCAGGACGTGGACCAAGATGACGAGGCCGAACCCCGTCAGGCGCGACGAACCGCCTTTATCCTGCGCAAAGTTCATGCGCGCTCCTTCATCAAACTGCGAATTTCTTTCATCGAAGCTACAAGGGGAGTTCGACTCAACACAGCGTCTGGTCGGATCAGGCGTTCGCGCCGCAACCTGGGGTCAGCAGCGCCTGTCTTGCCGGCTGTGCGAGCGACGGAAGCGACAGGTGCCACGACGCCGAAGCGCCACGGACCGTCGACCCGCCGAATGCAGGATGGACACACGAAGACTCGAAAACCCAGGGCACGATACGAACCCGACTCAACAAAAATGCCCGTCAGCTTGTGGCCGCGGGCGTCTCGAGGATCGGTCAAAAATCCGTAGCAAAACTACAGAACTGACCTCCTTTCACGACCTCGATCATAGACGACATGCACGAGCGGCAAGCCATGGGGTTTGCCCCACCATGCGCGCATCGCCCTTCGCACGAGTGACCGCCAGTTACGGCGGACACGGCGTCCGGAGGCCATGACATCCGACCCTGGTATTCTACTGGTATGGCCCTTGGGACCCCGGCCCGGAAGCCTAGGGCTAACCCGCAAGATCGGCTCGAAAGCGTTACGGTGCGAACGGAGCAATCGCCGTTCCCGCCTCACGCGGCGATCAGCCAGCCGGTGATCGCCTGGCGCTCCGCCATGGCGAAGGGCGGCACGTAGGACACGAAATGTCGCTGCGGCACGGTGAACAGCGACAGGGAATTGAAGTGCGGGAAGTAGGTGTCGAGCACCGACCCGTCCTCCGCCGTGAAGTGGAGCATCCCGCCCCAGTCCGGCCGCCAGCGCCGGGTGAGGTTGATCACGTAGGCGATCCGGCGGTCCTCGCGGTCCACATGGTCGTCGTGCGTGGTCAGGAAGTTACCGCGCGAGTACATCGTCGCCTGCGCGTAGACGCCGTTGATGTCGGCGTCACCGCTGAGTTCGCGCATGCGCGACAGGAACTCCTCGCCCGCCATCCAGCGCATGAAGCGCGCCAGCAGGTCGGTCCGGCCGTCGCCCACCGCCCGCACCAGCGAGTCCGAGAAGAACGAGAACTGGAAACCCTCGCGCGCGACCGCGTGGATGCCCTCGGTGAGCTGCATCCGTTGCTGCGGCGCCAGCGACCGCAACTGCGCGCCGGTCAGGCGCTGGTCGCCATCCAGGTCGCGGTAGACCAGCTCCCAGTCGATCGCCTGCAGCGCGCGGTCCAGCGCGTCGGCGACCTCCGGGGCGAAGAAGTCGCGGATCAGCACCCTGCCCTCGGTGCGCAGCGCGCGCCCCAGGGTGGCGAAATCCAGTGTGGGGTTCAGATAGTCCATGGTGGTGCGGTCGTGCCGCGGTCAGCACTGCGGGGTCCGGAACGGAAGCAGGCCCCGAAAAGGGGCCTGCTGGGGTCCGTGTCCGGACGCTAATCTAAGTCAGATCAGCCTTAGAAGCGGTAGTTGCCGCGGATGTAGAACGAACGCTGCTGGACCGCCGCGTAGGTCGGGTCGAAACCGACCTGGAAGTAGTCTTCCTGGTTGGTGACCGGCGGCTTCTTGTCGAACAGGTTGCGGATGCCGGCCGTGATCGTCACGCCCTTGATGCCGCGGTACTGGCCCTGCACGTCGAACAGGTCGTAGGCCTTGACGTCGGGACCCGGCGAGTAGTCCTCGTAGCCGTTCTGGCGGAAGTAGCGGATCGAGGCCGCCCACTTGTCCTTCTCCCAGTCCAGCGTCAGGGTCTGCTTGAGCTTGACCACCGGGCCGCCCAGGTTGTACTTGCCCAGGTTGTCGCGGGTGGTGCCGGTGCCGACGATGCTTTCCTCGCTCTTGGTCAGCAGCGTGGCTTCCCAGCCCGGGGTGAACGAGCCGTACTCCGTGCGGATGCGGGCACGGGCGCTGAAGTCGAAGCCGGCGGTGCGCAGCTTGCCGACGTTCTCCCACGACGCGCGGATGTAGTTCAGGTAGCCGGTGGCCGGATCGATGACCAGGCGGTCATTGAAGATCGACGTGCTGGTGAAGGTGCCCGGGACGCGGTGCGCTTCCCAGTCGCGCATGATGTCGTCGCCCGACAGGAAGCGCAGGCCGTTCGTGATCTTCATGTCGAAGTAATCCACGCTGATCGTGGTGTCCTTGATCATCTCGAACACGATGCCGGCGGTGAAGGTCTTGGACTTCTCCGGCTCGAGGTTGCGGTTGCTGTTGTTCTGCACCGTCAGCTGCGTGTCGCAGTAGTTGGTGTTGGGGAAGCCCGCGCAACCCTTGATGCGGTCGTAGTTGGGATCGGTGAAGTTGCCGCCCGAGTTGGTGAACGACGACGGCGCGAACAGGTTGTCCAGCGCCGGGGCGCGGAAGCCCTTGCCCGCCGAGGCGCGGAACAGCAGGCCCGTCATCGGGGTGAACTTGACCGACAGCTTCGGGCTGGTCGAGGACAGGTCCTTCGTGTCGAAGGAACCGTCGCGCGAGCTGCCGTGCGTGCTGCTGTACTTGTCGTAGCGGACCGCGGCGTTGATTTCCAGGGTCTTGAGCACCGGGAAGTTCGCTTCGCCGAACACGCCGCTCACGTCGCGGTTGGCCTGCACGCGGCCGGCCGTGCCGCTGCCGCCGACCACGTCGCCGGAGCCGGCGATCTCGGAGTAGCCGTCCAGGTACTTTTCCTTGCGGAACTCGCCGCCGAAGGCGACGCCCAGATTGCCGGCGCCGACGCTGAACAGCTCGCGCGACAGCGTGAAGTCACCGCCGGCGTTGCTGGTCTTGGACTTGCGGTTGTTGCCGGACAGCTCGGCGCCCTTGAGCGCGGCCAGGCCGGCGGCGTCGTTCGGGCCCCAGGGGTTGATCAGGCCGGTCTTGAGCGCCTGGACCAGCTTCGCGTCGGAGAAGTTGCCGCTGACGAAGTCCTCGCGGGCCTTGCCTTCGGCGTAGACCAGCGCGGCCTTGTAGTCGAAGCCGCCCAGCGTGCCTTCGGCGCCGGCGACGGTGCGGGTCACCTCGTTGGTCACCTTGGTGCGGCGCTGGCCGCCGTCCACCATCCGCCAGGCCAGGACCAGGTCGCCGCGGTAGCCCGGGGCCACCGCGTCCACCGCGGCGGTCGGGTAGTACTTGCCGCCGCCCGGATAGAGGTAGTCGTCCTTGCCGGTCGTGGTCGACGGGGTCTGCGACGAACCCAGGATGATCTCGTTGCGGCTGTAGGCGACTTCGGCGAACAGCGTGTTGTCCTGGTTGGCCGCGAACGTGCCCTTCACCAACGCGCCGTAGCGGTCGGACTCGGGCACCAGGTCGATGTAATGCGTGTAGTCGTAGCGGCAGTTGGCCGCGCCGGGGTAGGAATCCGGGCGCGCGCAGGTCGGGAAGTTCGACGCGCCGGGCACGTACTTGCCGGTCGTGGCGATGAAGGTATTGGCCGGGAAGGTGTTGCCCGAGTCCTTCACCACGCCGATGTCGGGGCGGTTGCCGGTGGAGGCGTAGGCGCGGTCCTTCGCGCGGATCGGGTCGTACTTCTGGTAGTTGATCGTGCCCAGCAGGTTCCAGCCTTCCTTGGACAGGTCACCGACGCCGCCGCCGGCGGACAGCGAGAAGATGTCGCCGACCGACTTGGGCATTTCGAGGCCGACGGAGATGTCGGCGCCCTGGAAGTCCTTGCGGGTGATGAAGTTCATCACGCCGCCGATGGCGTCCGAGCCGTAGGTGGCGGACGCGCCGTCGCGCAGCACTTCGATGCGCTCGATCGCGGCCAGCGGGATGGCGTTCAGGTCGACGCCCTGGCCGGAGAACGGATAGACCGGCAGGCGGCGGCCGTTGAGCAGCACCAGCGTGCGGCCGCGGCCCAGGCCGCGCAGCGAGGCGCCGACCTGGCCGTTGGCGGAACCGTCGCCGATGGACTGGCCCAGCGCCAGGCCGCCGCCGTTGTTGTAGCTCAGGCGGTCGACCAGTTCCTGCACGTTGGACGCGCCGGACTTGTTGATCGAGTCGCGGCTGATGACGCTGACCGGGAGCGAGGTTTCGGCGTCGATCCGCTTGATCGACGTGCCGGTGATTTCCACGCGGTCGAGTTGCTGTTGGGCGACCACCGGCAGCGCCGCGGCGCCGAGCGCCAGCAGGGCTGCCAGGTTGATGCTCTTGCGTTTGAACATGAAGACTCCTTAACCAGAAACACAGGTGTTGTGTCCCCGGGAACACAGGGCGGCCGAGGTGTCGGCCAACGCCCTCCGAGCGCTGTTCCCGGGGTTGGGCCGGGCCAGTTTCTTGTCCGCTTTGATAAGGAATCCCCCGTAATCTCCCTAGGCGGGACAGCGCTCCCCCTCTTCCGGGCGGTTTTCGCGGGTAAACACCAAAGGGCGATCCGCGCGCTTCGTTGCGGCCACGCGACGCGCGAACAACGCCCTCGACATGACCTTTACAAGTGTAAAAAGCCGTAAATCGCACCATTAATAATCAATTGGTGCAGCCCTCGCCCTTGACAACTAAACAAGCGCACCAGCGCTGTGCAGAAGGAACTCGGAGAGGCGCCCAGCCGGCCGTTTCGAGCTCGAAGAAGCTTCTCCGTACCGCAATGAAACCTTGTGCGGCACCAGAACGGTGCAACGCCTCGACACGGCTGTTTCGCGCATGAAAAAGGGCCGCGAAGCGGCCCTTGGGGGAAGGTGAATCGGCCGTGTCCGGCCGGTGAAGCGGGTCAGGCGATGGTGCGGCGCTCGACACGTGGGACGGCGGCCAGCAGCGTGCGGGTGTAGGCCTCTCGCGGGTGTCCGAGCACGGTGTCGCAGGGGCCGGATTCGAGGATGCGGCCGGCCTGCATCACGGCGACGTGGTCGGCGATGTACTCGACGACGCCGATGTTGTGGGTGATGAACAGGAAGGACAGGCCGCGGCTGCGCTGGAGTTCGCGCAGCAGGTTCAGGATCTGCGCCTGCACCGACACGTCGAGGGCGGAGGTCGGTTCGTCGCAGACGATCAGGCGGGGTTCGACGGCGAGGGCGCGGGCGATCGCGATGCGCTGGCGCTGGCCGCCGGAGAACTCGTGGGGGAAGCGGGCGAGCGCGTCGCGGCGCAGGCCGACCTGGTCGACGAGGTCGTGGAGCAGTGCCAGCCGGGCGGGGCTGTCCAGTTCGGGCCGCAACGCGAGCAGGCCTTCCTCGAGGACTTCCTGGACGCGCAGGCGCGGGTTCAGCGACGCGAACGGGTCCTGGAAGATGATTTGCACTTGGCGGCGCGCGTCGCGCAGCGCCTCGCCGTCGAGTTGGAAGAGGTCCGCGGGTGCCCCGCCCTGCCCCGTATCGCTGCCGGAAGGCGGATGGAGCAAGGCCTGGCCCTGGATGACGGCGACGCGTCGCAGGAGTTGGACGATGGCTTTGCCGGAGGTGGTCTTGCCGCAGCCGGACTCGCCGACGAGGGCGAGGGTGCGTCCGGCCTCGATGTCGAACGAGATGCCGCCGACGGCGTCGAACCACCGCTTCGTCCCCCCGAACATCCCCCGCGCGAGCGGATACCGTACCCGCAGGTCCTTCACTTCGAGGAGGCGGGTCGACGGGTGCGCGGAGCTGGCGGCGCCGGTGTCCCCCGGAGCGAATTCCGAGCGTGCGGAGGAGATTGAGCGGAGGGGGACACCGGCGTCGCCAGCTTTCCCCGTCCCGGCGCCCACCGTGGACGCGGAGACCAACGCCTCCCGCACATCCGAATAGAGCAAGCACCGCACCTCATGCCCCACCGGCTGATCGGCGACGCCGGCCAGCGCGGGCGGTGTCGTCGCGCAATGGACCATCGCGCGATCGCAGCGCGGCGCGAACCGGCAGCCGTCGAAGCGTTGCCAGAGCGGCGGCACGGTCCCGGGGATGGCGGCCAGCGGTTCCCCGCGCCGTTGCGCGTCGGGCAAGGCGCGCAGCAGCAGCCGCGCATAGGGATGCTTGGGCGCGGCGAAGAACTCGTCCGCCGGCGCGACCTCGACGATCTGCCCGGCGTACATCAGCGCCACCTGGTGCGCCATGCCCGAGACGACGCCGAGGTCGTGGGTGATGAGCAGCAGCCCGAGGCCGCGCTCGCGCTGCAGGTCCTTGAGGAGATCCAGGATCTGCGCCTGGATGGTGACGTCGAGCGCGGTGGTCGGCTCGTCGGCGATCAGGAAGTCGGGTTCCGCCGCCAGCGTCATGGCGATCATGATCCGCTGCTTCTGCCCGCCGGAGAGCCGGAACGGGTACTCGTCGATGCGGCGCTCGGGCTCGGGGATGCCGACGCGGCGCAGCCAGTCGACGGCCTTGCGGCGCGCGGCCTCGCCGCGCAGCGGGGTGTGGGCCTCGATCGCCTCGACGATCTGCGCGCCGACCTTCATCACCGGATTCAGGCTGGTGCCCGGCTCCTGGAAGATCATCCCGATGCGCCCGCCGCGCACGTCGCGCATGCGGGCCTCGCTGAGGTCGAACAGGTCCTGGCCGTCGAGTTCGAGCCGGCCGCCGGCGATGCGGCCGTTGTCGGGCAGCAGCCGCATCAGCGCCAGCGCGGTCATGCTCTTGCCGCAGCCGGACTCGCCCACCAGCGCGAAGGTGTGGCCCTGCGCCAGCGTGAGCCGCATGCCGTCGATGGCGCGCACCAGGCCGGCGTCGGCGTCCAGGTGGACGTGGAGGTCGTCGATCTTCAACATGTCGCGTCGTTCCTCAGGCCTGGGCGTTCTTCTTCTTGAGCGACAGCACCTGCGGCCGCAGCTTGCGGGCGCGCGGGTCGAAGGCGTCGCGCACGCCGTCGGCGAACAGGTTGGCCGCCAGCACCAGGCTGACCATGAAGCCGAAGGCCGCGGCGAAGCTCCACCACACGACCGGCTCGCGGCTCATCTCCGAGCGCGCGAGGTTGATCATGCCGCCGAAGCTGTTCATGCCGGGATCCACGCCGACGCCGACGTAGGTCAGCACCGCCTCGTACAGGATCAGGTCGGAGAAGTTGAGCACCAGCGAGATCAGCACCAGGTGCATCACGTTGGGCACGATGTGGCGAACCATGATCGTCGTGTCGCGCACGCCGAAAGCGGTGGCGGCCTGCACGAAGTCGGCCTCGCGCAGCTTGAGCGTCTCGCCGCGCACCAGCCGGCACAGCGTCGCCCAGCCGGTCACGCCCAGGATCACGCACAGCAGGAAGATCTTGAGGTCGGCGCGCTCGGCGCCGGTGGCGAAGGCCTCGGGGTGCTTGTCCAGGAAGACCTGCACCATCAGCACGCAAGCGGCGATCAGCAGCACGTTGGGCACCGAGGTCAGTACCGTGTAGAAGTACTGGATCGCCTCGTCCACCCAGCCCTTCAGGTAGCCCGCCAGGATGCCCAGCACCAGCGCGAAGGGCAGCGTCGCCAGCGTCGACAGCGCGCCGATCACGAAGGCGGTGCGGATGCTCTTGAGCGCCTGGTAGAGCACGTCGTTGCCGGTCTGGTCGGTGCCGAAGACGTGGTAGTGGCCCATCAGCGCGATCGTCGGGCCGGCCAGCAGCGCGATCACGGCCAGCGTGGCCAGCGCCGCGCGCCACGGCACATGGGTGCGGTCGGCCAGCAGGTCCTTCAGCGCGGGCTTGAAGCCGCCGTGGTGCGGCGCCAGCGCCGCGGCCATCGCCAGCGCGACCAGCACCGCGGCGGCCGCGCCCAGCGCGAGGCCCGTCAGCGCGCGCCGCGTCACGTCGCCGACCCAGTCGCGTTGCGGGTCCTGCAGGTGCGCGCCCCCGAAGGCCAGGCGCGGGAACTCGCGCACGATCTCGGCGCCGTGGGCGACGCTGTCCAGCGTGAAGCCCTGGTACGCCAGCGGCGCGGAGTAACTGGTCTCGCGCATCTCGATCTGGCGCGCCAGCAGCAGGTCCAGCACCGACTCGGTCCGGGTGCCGTAGAACTGCTGGCCGGCGGGGCTGTCGGCCAGCGCGCGCCGGAAGTGCAGGCTGTCCAGCGCGGTGAGCCCCAGGAACAGCGCCAGCACCACGCCCGCGCTCAGCGCGGCGGGGTCGCGCAGCACGCGCTGCCAGTTGGCGCGCAGATGCGGGCGGCTGACCAGCCGCACGATGTAGAAGCCCAGTGCCGCGAACATCGCCCACAGCGCCACGTCGGTCCAGAGGATGACGACCTTGAATCCCATGTCGAATCTCGATGTGCGTGCGCCGCGCGCGTCAGGTCAGCCGCACGCGCGGATCGACCCAGGTGTAGACCAGGTCGATCAGCGCGTTGCTGGCGATGTAGAGCAGCGCGCCGAGGAACACCATGGTGCGCACGATGGCGAAGTCCTGGCCGGTGATCGCCTCGATGACGAAGGCGCCCAGCCCGGGGATGCCGAAGAAGCTCTCGAACACCAGGCTGCCCAGGAACACGTAAGGCAGGTAGGCGCCGGCGCTGGTGATGATCGGGATCAGCGCGTTGCGCAGCACGTGGCGCATCAGCACGACCGGCTCGGACAGGCCCTTGGCCCGCGCGGTGCGCACGTAGTCCTTGCCGACCTCCTCGAGCAGCATCGCGCGGTACAGCCGCGCCTCGCCGCCCAGGCGCGACAGCAGCGACAGCACGATCGGCAGCGCCAGGAACTTGATCGCGTCCAGGCCCGGCTCATAGCCGTTGATCGGCACCAGCCGCAGCACCCGCGAGAAGAAGAACTGCCCCACGATGATGTAGAACAGGCTGGAGATCGACAGCATCAGCACGCACAGCACGACGCCCCAGAAGTCGATGCGCGAGTTGCGGAAGAAGGTCAGCAGCAGCGCGAAGGCCACGCTGATGATCAGCTGCAGCACGAAGATCGGCACCGCCAGCTGCAGGCTCACGCCCATGCGCTGCTTGATCTCGTGGCCGATGTCGACGGCCTGGCGCGCGTCGGAGCGGCCGAACTTCAGCAGCATCAGCGACACCGAGCGCTCCCAGAACACCGTGTGGGTGACCTGCTCCGCGCCGGCCTTGGACGCGTCCCAGTACAGCGGCTTGTCGTAGCCGCGCTCGGCCTTCCACTTGTCGATCTGCTCCTGCGACACCCGCTTGCCGCCGATGTTCAGCCGGGCCATGTCGTCCGGCGTGTTGACGGTGAAGAACAGGAAGAAGGTCAGCAGGTTGACGCCGACCAGGATGGCCAGCCCGTAGGCGAGCCTGCGTGCGAGGTACTTGAACATCTCAGTCGGCTCCCCGCGGAGCGGCATCGGTCGCCGTGGCGGCGACGGGCGCGGCGGTGCCGCGCGCGGTGGCGGTCTCGCGCTTCCTGAAGCTGGCGCGCGTCGTCCACGCGATCGCCACGCCGCCGACCAGCAGCACCAGCAGCGGCCACCAGACCGGCCGGTTCCACTGGCCCTGCAGCGCGGCGCGGCGCGCCGGGTCGATGCGGTGGTAGCGCACGGGATCGCGGATCACGATGCTGGGCTTGCCGTTGTGGACCCAGCTCTGGTACGCCTGCCCGGTCCAGGCCCAGTACCCGAAAGCCCAGGGCGCGTCCTGCTGCGCGATCGCCACCATGCGGTCGATCACCTGCTGCTTGGCCGGGCCGTCGTCCAGCACCTGCACCTGCTTGAACAGCCGGTCGAATTCCGCGTTCTCGTAGTTGGCGGAGTTCTCGCCTTCGTGCAGTGACTTGCTGTTGGGCCCGTACAGCAGGAACAGGAAGTTCTCCGCGTCCGGGTAGTCGGCGAACCAGCCCCACCAGAACACCTGGTGCTTGCCCAGCCGGACCTTCTCCTGGAACTGGTTGTAGTCGGTGGCGCGCACGTCCAGCTGCACGCCGAGCTTGGCGAACTGCTTGACCAGCCAGTCGTTCTCGGCCTTGACCTCGGGCGTCACGGTCCGCATGAAGTCGTAGTTCAGCACCAGCGGCTGGCCGGTCGTGGCGTCGCGGCCGTCGGGATACCCGGCCTCGGCGAGCAGCTGCTTCGCGTCCTCGATCGAGCGCCGCTCGGCCTTGCCGTTGACCAGCTTGTGGGTGACCGGGTTGAAGGCGCCCGGCTGCGCCTCGCGCGAGCCGAACACGCCCGGCGGCACCGGCCCGAACGCGGCGACGCCGCCGCGGTTCTTGAAGATGCGGCCGTAGCCCTCCTCCCAGTCGACCGCGATCGACAGCGCCTGGCGCAGCTTGCGATGGCGGGCGTCGTCCTCGGGCGTGCGGCCCTTGCCGATCACCGGGTCCAGCATGTTGAAGCCGAGGTACCAGTTGTTCGGGTCGGTCGAGCGCGGGAACATGAAGCCGCGCTGCTGGAAGAAGGCCTCGGTCTCGGCGGAGTCGCTGGCGTCGGCGTAGAACTCGACGCCCCAGTCGCCGCGCTCCAGGTCGGGGATGTCCAGGTAGCCCTGCTTGAACATCTCCTTGCGCGGCACCCGCTCCTTGATCAGCGTGGCGACGATCTTGTCGATGAACGGCATCGGCTTGCCGCAGTCGGCCAGGCGGCCCGCGGGACCGTCGTCGGGCATGCCGTCGCAGGGGTACAGGTCGTCCTTGCGGTAGTTCGGGTTGCGCGACATCACGTGACGGCGGTCCTGCTGGTACTCCGTCATCATGTAAGGCCCGGTGCCCACGGGCCACTGGTTCCAGGACAGGCCGTGCTCGGCCATGCCGGGCTGGGCGTAGAACAGGTCCACCTCCCAGGGGATCGGCGACATGAAGGTCGTCGACATCCAGTACGACCACTGCGGGTACTTGCCCTTGATGCGCACGCGCAGCAGGTGCTTGTCGACCGCCTCGGCGCCGGCCAGCGGCCACTGGCGGAAGTCCAGGAAGGGCTTGTCCGGCGCGCTCTCGGGCAGGCCGCGGAGCAGCTTGGTGTTTTCCTCGCGGACCCGCGCGCCGTATTCCTTCAGGCCGAGCACGTGCTCGGAGAACAGGCCGTAGATCGGCGCCTCGACGCGGGTGGTCGCGTGGCGCTTGAGCGCGTAGACGAAGTCCTCGGCCTCGAGCTCGCGCGTGCCCTGCTGCGCGAACTGCCAGGGCGAGCGCTTGTCGCCCAGCGCCTTGGCGTCGAGGTGGTGGTAGAGGTAATGGCCCTGCGCGTCCTTGGCGAACGCCGGGCTGGGCGCGTACTTCACGCCCGGGCGGATCGGCACGTCGTAGACGCTCTGCGCGATCTGCTCGGCCGGCGCGTCGTCGGGCAGGCGCCGGCCTTGCGCGTCGAGGTAGTACGGCTTCACCACGGCGGCCGCGGCGCGCGGGATCAGCGTGTAGGGCCGCTTCAGGTAGTGGTACCCGTAGAGCGGCTCGGTGATCTGGTAGGTGTAGACGGACTCGGGCGCGGTGTAGGACGCGGTCGGGTCCAGGTAGCGCGGCGAGCGCTCGTCGAAGGACAGGTACAGCGTGTTGTCCTTGGCCGCGCCGGCCGGATACGGGCTGTTGTTGCAGCCGCCCAGCAGCGCCGCCGCCAGCAGTCCCGCGAGCATCGCCGCCCGGCGTGCGCCCATGCGCGGGGCCCGCGCTCCGCGCCAGCCTTCAGCCGCGTGCAGCGACGCGTTCCACAGCCCCGACGACATCGTCATCCTTCCAAAAAGCAAACGCCGCATCGTCTTGATGCGGCATTGCCGGATTGTTGCCACGACCGGGCGCCCGAGGGGGCCGGCCGACGCCGGGGCGGATCATAGCGGCCCCGTTCGTCAGCCGCCTGTGACGTCGGTCAGTGGTCGTGAGGGCCGTGGCCGTGGTGATCGTGGCCTGGGTGATGGGCGTCACCGTGCGCGTGGCCATGGTCGTGGCCGTGCCCATGGTCGTGGCCGTGGTCATGGTCGTGGCCCCAGGCGACGATGACGTCGCGGCCCTCGACCATCATCTCGGCCTTCGCGCCGACGGGCAGGCAGACCTTGGTCGGCACGTGGCCGAAGGGCAGCCCGGTCAGGATCGGCACCTTCACGCGCTCGCGCAGCGCCTGCACGCAGGCCTTCATCGAATAGCCGCGGTCCAGCGGCGACTTCTTCCAGCCGCTGAAGCTGCCCAGGATCACCGCCTTCTGCGCGTCCAGCACGCCGGCCTGCCAGAGCTGCAGCAGCATGCGCTCGACGCGGTAGGGGTGCTCGTTCACGTCCTCCAGGAACAGGATCCCGCCCTTGACCTTGGGGAAGTGCGGCGTGCCCAGCAGCGAGCACAGCACCGCGAGGTTGCCGCCCCACAGCGTGCCGCGCGCCTCGACGCCGTCCAGGCCGGCCTCGGTGCGGAAGCCGATGGCCTCGAGGGAGCCGTCCATCGCCTCGAGGAAGCAGTCGCGGGTGATCTCGTCGACGCCGCCGTCGGCCTCGGCGCGGCCGAAGTCGTCGCAGGCGAGCGGGCCGGCCCAGCTGGTCTGCTTCGTGTGGGCGAGCAGCGCCAGCTGCAGCGCGGTGACGTCGCTCAGGCCGACCCAGCGGGTGCCGCGCTCGACGCTGCGCGCCATCAGCGCCCAGTCGATGCGGTCCAGCAGCCGCGTCAGGCCGTAGCCGCCGCGCGTGGCCAGCGCCACCGACGGCGCGGCCTCGGCCACGCGGTGCAGCGCGGCCAGCCGGGTCTCGTCGTCGCCGGCGAAGCGCTGGTGCTTCGCGAGCGCCGATTCGTCGATCGCCACGTCGAAGCCGAGCGCCGCCAGCCGCTTGGCCGCGCGCTTGAGCGATTGCGATTGCGCCAGGACGCCGGAGGGGGTGTAGAGGGTCAGGGAGCTCATCGCTGCGGGTCGTCCTGCGGGGGATCGAGGTTCATGGAAAGGTAGTGCGCGTCGCCGACCGGGATCGCGGGGAACTCCTGCACCTCGGGCAGCGCGGCCATCGCGTCGAGCGCGTCCGCGACGGGTCCCGCGTCGAGACCGCTGTCGACGGCGGCCCGGCGGCGCGCCTCGCGCGCCTGGCGGGCGGCCTCGCGGCGTTCGGCGAAGAACTCGCGCAGCAGCTTGGCCGAGGCCTCGGCCAGCACGCCGCCGTGCAGCGCCGTGTGGTGGTTCAGCTGCTTCTGCGCGAACAGGTCCAGCACCGAGCCGGCCACGCCGGTCTTCGGATCCGGCGCGGCGAAGACGACGCGCTTGAGCCGCGCATGCATCATCGCCATCGCGCACATCGCGCAGGGTTCGAGCGTCACGTAGAGCTCGCACTCCGGCAGCCGGTAGTTGCCCAGCAGCTGCGCGGCATGGCGCAGCGCGACGATCTCCGCGTGGGCGGTGGGGTCGTGCGTGGTGATCGGGCGGTTGTAGCCGGTGGCGATCACCTGGCCGGCGCGCATGATGACGGCGCCCACGGGCACCTCGCCGACCAGCCAGGCGTTCTGGGCCTGGTCGAGGGCGAGCCGCATCGCGTAGTCGTCGGCGGGATGAAGGGGGTCGGACGCTGTGGTCATGGGGAAACTCGCGCGGCAGTGTAGCCGCCACCGCTATGCTGCCGCCCCATGCAACAGGAGCCCCACGCCCATCAGGACGACCTTTTCGGCGAGCTGCCGCCGAGCGCGCCGGCGCCCTTGCCCGCCGCGGACGACGATGCCGGCGGCGGCGGCGAGGGCGATGGCGACGACGCGAACGAAGGCGCCGACGGTGCCGGCAGCACGTCCGCCACCGCCGGCGCTCCGAAACGCCGGCGCGCCGGCATCCAGCCGCAACCGCCCGACGACGACCAGCTCGCGCTGGCGGCGGCGTTGTCGCCGCGGATCCGGCTCGGCACGTCGTCGTGGAGCTATCCCGGCTGGCACGGCATCGTGTGGGCGGGCCGCCATGGCGAGTCCAACCTGTCGCGCAACGGCCTGACCGCCTACGCGCAACAGCCGCTGCATCGCGCGGTCAGCATCGACCGCGGCTTCTACCAGTCGCTCACCGCGAGCCAGTACGAGCGCTACGCGCAGCAGGTGCCGGAGGACTTCCGCTTCACGGTGAAGGCGCCGAGCCTGATCACCGACGCGCAGGTACGCGCCGAGGACGGCCGCGGCCGGCAGGCCAACACCGCCTTCCTCGATCCGAAGCTGGCGATCCAGGAGTTCCTCGAGCCCGCCATGGCTGGCCTGGGCTCGCGCATCGGCGCGCTGGTGTTCCAGCTCAGCCCGCTCCCGCTGGGCATGCTGGACCGGATGCCGGAGCAGCTCGACCGGCTGCACGCGATGCTGGCCGCCCTGCCCGCGGTGCGCGACGTGGCGCCGGAGGCGGTGGTGGCGGTCGAGGTCCGCGATCCCGAGTGGTTGACGCCGGACTTCGTCGCGGTGCTGAAGGACTGCGGCGCGCGCTACTGCCTGGGGCTGCATCCGAAGCTGCCGCCGATCCAGGAGCAACTGCCGCTGCTGCGCGCGATGTGGCCTGGGCCGCTGGTGTGCCGCTGGAACCTGCATCGGATCCATGGCCCGTTCGGCTACGAGGACGCGGAGAAGAAGTATGGCGAGTACGCCGAGGTCCTCGACCCCGATCCCGAGACGCGGGCCGTGCTGGCGAAGGTCATTCGTGCGACCGCCGAGGCGGGTCATCCGGCCTACGTGACGATCTCCAACCACGCCGAGGGCTCGGCGCCGCTGAGCCTGCGGGCGCTGGCGCGCGAGATCGTCGAACCCGGCGCGCGCTGACACGTCAGGGCGCCGCGCGTCGCGTCCGAACGCGCACGCGTGCGCTGCTCGCGGGTGGCGCCCGCGAGGAGGCCGGCGGCCTGCGCGCCGGCGATCAAACCAGCGGCCAGCGCGCCAGGTCGACGTGCGTGGACTGCCCTTGCAGACTGTCGAGCAGCAGGAACTCGTCCGCGGTCCACCCGGGCACGATGAACGGCTGCGGCTCGACCGGATGGTCGTCGTAGAAGAAGGTCAGGTGAGGCGTGAAGTGCGGATCGGTCCGCAGGCCCGCCGCGTGCAGGCGTTCGCCCAGCGCGGCGCGCATCGCGCGCACCTCGTCGAGGCAGGTGCCGCCGCTGAGCACCAGCGGCAGGTTGCGCTGCTTGCGGGTGAAGCTCAGGAGCTGGTCGAAATCGACCCGGACCGCGCCGTGCCGCAGCGAGGCCGCGGCCGATTCGGCGAGCAGGCGCACCTCGGCCATCGCCTCGGCCTGGTCGGTCTCGTCGTCGTACCAGCCCAGGTGGTGGAGCGTCACGTGCAGCCGCTCAGTGCGCGGCGGCCGCGCGCGCATCCCGAAGCGCCGGGCGACCTCGTCGGACAGGACGCTCAGGCGCTCGGCGGTCGGGCGATCGGGCCGCAGGCAGAAGAACAGCGCATGGACGGTCACAACGCCGACCTCGCGCTGGGGCGCAGCCGCAGGATCTGGGCGGGCCGCTCCTGCGCGTCGCGCCAGCGCGGCTCGAGCGCGCGCCACGCGGCCGAATGCCGGCAGGCGCTCCAGCGCAGCGCCCAGTCGTCGGCATCGGCGGCGCGGGTCATCCAGACGAAGACCTTCTCCCCTTCGCGCACCGGCAGCCGCGGGAAGTTGTTGGGCGAACGCTCCGGCACGAAGCCGGCGATCACCGACAGGCCGGCGGCCTCGAGGACGGGCACGACGTCGCGGTCGAAGAAGGCGGCGAAGCCGTCCTCCGGATCGGCTGGGTCCTTCCAGAGGTAGCACAGGTGCAGCGCGACGAGCCCGGGGCTCGCGCTCGCCGTGCCTGGCGACGCGCGGCGCGACTCGCGCGCGATGTCGATGCGCCCGGGCACCGCGCCGCCGGACGGATCGCGCAACAGCAGCACGTTGTCGTTGTCGACGAGCAGCGGGTTGGCCTCGCCGCGGCGGGCCTGCCAGACCGGCCCGAAATAGAAGTCGTTGAGCGTGCGCTCGCGGGCGGCCATGTCGTCGAAGCCACGGATCCAGACGAAGCGATCCGGATCGTCGAGGTCGGCGAACTGGCCATACAGCCGCATGCCGACCGCCTCCTGGGAGTCGACGAACGCCTCGTCGAACAGGCGCATGAAGCGATCCCGCTCGCCCTTGACGATCTTGTACTGGCGCAGTTCGTAGACGGGATGGTCGTCGGTCATGGCGGTCTCCTGGATCGGGGCATCGAAGTGGTCGGGCGATTCTGGGCAGGGGCGCTGACATCGCGTGTCAGCAAGGGCGGAAGCCCCTTTCGCCGACTGCGCTGAACTTCAACGGCACATGCAAGGGTCGGCAACACCGCTTCGCGTGATCGGCGGCGTCATGCGCACCGGTTGGTGTCGTGGATGGGAGAGAACTGGAGGCGAAGAATTCGTGCTCGTCGTCGGCCCTGGCCTTCGATATCAACCATCAACTCTTGGAGCGCACCCCATGACCCCCACCATTTCGACGGAAGGGCAAATCACCCTTCCTGCTGAACTCCTGAACAAGTGCGATTGGAAGGCCGGAGACGAGCTGGTGATCGTGGAATCCGGGCAGGGGCTTTTCATTCGCCGTCGCCACCGTCTGGACGACCTACGCGGTCTCACTCGCGGCGCATCGACCGATCGCTATCGCAATGGCCGTGACCGGTACTGAGCCACCACCTCGGAGCGGAGACGTCTCAATGAAAAAGCGCCAAGTGGTGGATACCTCTGCGTGGATAGAGTGGATGTCGGACACAGCGTTGGGGCTCAGCCTTGCGCAGGACTTTCCCGAAGGAGACCAATGCATCGTTCCCACGATGGTGCTGTTGGAGCTCGCGAAGTGGCTGCGGCGAGAGAGCCACGATCATCATCGGGATGAAATCCTGTCGATCGCCACCGGTTGTGCCGTTCATCCGCTCGACATGGAAACCGCATTCCTCGCGGCGAGGCTTGGAAGAGCGCATGGCTTGACGACCGCGGATTCGGCCATCTACGCGACGGCGCGCCGAAACCGCGCTGAACTCATCACCTGCGACGCCGATTTCGCGGACCTGCCGGGCGTTCGGCTATATCCAAAAGGCTCCCTGGCGCCTGCGGTCAGGCTCGGCACCGACCCGCAGGGTCGTTGGGTGCGCTGGCCGACCTCAGGCCGCTTGAGCGCACGACGGGTCGTGGCGTAGGTGGCGACAAGGGCCAGGGAACGTCAGAAGCAAACAAGGGCCCCGCAGGGCCCTTGTTCACTTGGGGTCATTCCCACTCGATCGTCGCGGGCGGCTTGCTCGACACGTCGTAGGTCACGCGGTTGATCCCGCGCACCTCGTTGATGATCCGGCCCGAGCAGCGCTTGAGCAGGCTGTACGGCAGCTCCGCCCAGTCGGCAGTCATGAAGTCGCTGGTCTGCACCGCGCGCAGCGCCACGACGTAGTCGTAGGTCCGGCCGTCGCCCATCACGCCCACGCTCTTCACCGGCAGGAACACCGTGAAGGCCTGGCTGGTCAGCTCGTACCAGGTCTTGCCCGTGGCCTCGTCGCGCGTGTTGCGCAACTCCTCGATGAAGATCGCGTCGGCGCGGCGCAGCAGGTCCGCGTAGTCCTTCCTGACCTCGCCCAGGATCCGCACGCCCAGGCCCGGGCCCGGGAACGGATGGCGGTAGACCATCTCTGGCGGCAGGCCCAGCGCGACGCCCAGTTCCCGGACCTCGTCCTTGAACAGCTCGCGCAGCGGCTCCAGCAGCTTCAGGCCCAGTTGCTCCGGCAGCCCGCCCACGTTGTGGTGGCTCTTGATCGTCGTGGCCTTCTTCGTCTTCGTGCCGCCGCTCTCGACCACGTCCGGATAGATCGTGCCCTGCGCCAGGAAAGTCGCGCCCTTGTGGCCCTGGCCACTGGCCTTCAGCTTCTCGGCTTCCGCCTTGAACACGTCGACGAACAGCCCGCCGATGATCTTGCGCTTGCGCTCCGGGTCGGTCACACCGGCCAGTTGGCCCAGAAACAGCTCGCTGGCATCGACGCGGATCACCTTCGCGTGCAGCTTGCCCTCGAACATGTCCATCACCATGTCGCCTTCGTTCAGGCGCAGCAGCCCGTGATCGACGAACACACAGGTCAGCTGGTCGCCGATCGCGCGGTGGATCAGCGCCGCCGCCACCGACGAATCGACCCCGCCCGACAGGCCCAGGATGACTTCCTCGTCACCGACCTGCTCGCGGATCTTCTGGACGGCTTCCTCGATGTAGTCGCCCATGATCCAGTCGCCCTTGCAACCGCCGATGTCGCGCACGAAGCGCGTGATGATCGCGGCGCCCTGCACCGTGTGCGTCACCTCGGGGTGGAACTGGAAGGCGTAGTAGCCCTTGTCCTCGTTGGCCATGCCGGCGATCGGGCAGCTCGGCGTCGACGCCATCAGCGTGAAGCCCGGCGGCAGCGCGGTGACCTTGTCGCCGTGGCTCATCCAGACCTTCAGCATCCCGTGGCCCTCGGGCGTCGAGAAGTCCTGGACACCGGCCAGCAGCTTCGTGTGGCCGTGCGCGCGGACCTCGGCGTAGCCGAACTCGCGGTGGTCGCTCCACTCGACCTTGCCGCCGAGCTGCACCGCCATCGTCTGCATGCCGTAGCAGATGCCCAGCACCGGCACGCCCAGGTCCCACACCGCCTGCGGCGCGCGCAGCTCGTGGTCCTCGTAGGTCGACGCGTGGCTGCCCGACAGGATGATCGCCTTGGGCGCGAACGACCGGATGAAGTCGTCGCTGACGTCGTTGGGATGGATCTCGCAGTAGACGTGAGCCTCGCGCACGCGGCGCGCGATCAGCTGGGTCACCTGGGAACCGAAGTCGAGGATGAGGACTTTGTCGTGCATGGTCAGCTTCTAGCGATGCTTGGGAATTCCGGTCGGCCGGCGCGTGGGCTCAGGCCTTGGCCGCGGCGGCTTGCGCCGGCGGCCCCATGTTGAAGTGGCGCCACGCGAAGCCCAGCGAGGCCAGCTGCAGCAGCGCGCACAGGTAGAACGGCGCGCCGAGGCGCCAGTCGGTCTTGGGCAGTTCGGCCACCAGCGCCATCAGGCCCAGGCCGGCCACCGGCGAGATCACCGCCATCAGGCTGTTGATCGCCGCGACCGCGCCCATCGTCTCGCCCTGCGTGCGGGCGTCGGCGGCGTTGGAGACCAGGCTCTGCATTGCCGGCGCCGCGGCCACGCCGGCGACGTTCAGGAAGATCGCGCCGACCATCATCCAGCCCTCGCTGGACAGGCCCCAGACGAGGTTGGTCGCCACCGAGGTCGCCAGCCCGATCAGCACCAGCCGCTTCGGGCCCAGCCAACGCATCAGCGGCTGCAGCAGCATGCCCTGCACCACCACCGACATGACGCCCACGGCGAACAGCGACAAGCCGTTCTCGCGCGGCCCCCAGCCGAATTTGTGCTGGTTGTAGAGCACCCAGCTGGTCTGGATCACCAGTTGCGCCAGGCCCGAGCAGGCGATCACGTAGATCAGCGGCCCGACGCCGCGCAGCGCCCGCAGGCGGCCCAGCGCCGCGACCGGATTGGCCTTGCGCCAGTCGAAGGGACGGCGGTGTTCCGGCGCCAGCGACTCCGGCAGCACGAAGAAGCCGTACAGCCAGTTCAGCAGCGCCAGCGTGCCGGCGACGTAGAACGGCAGGTGCAGGTCGATGCTGCCCAGCAGCCCGCCCATCACCGGTCCGAGGATGAAGCCCATGCCGAAGGCCGCGCCCAGCAGCCCGAAGCGCTTGGCGCGGTCCTGGGGCGGCGTGATGTCGGCGACGTAGGCGTTGGCGACGGCCGCGTTGGCCTGCATCGCGCCGGAGAACAGCCGCACGACGACCAGCATCCACAACGCGTCGGCCAGCGCCGTCACGAAGAAGCTGAGCGCCAGGCCGCTGAAGCCGATCAGCATCACCTTGCGGCGGCCGAAGCGGTCTGACAGCCCGCCCAGGATGGGCGAGCCGAAGAAGTTGGCGAGACCGAACGCGAACGCCACCGCCAGCTGCGCCAGCACGTGTCCGGTCTCGGTGGTCGTGAAGGTTCCGACCAGCGGCGGCAGCACCGGGATGATCAGGCCGATCGACACCATGTCGATC
>NZ_JAOCCU010000028.1 GCF_029840635.1 Mitsuaria sp. GD03876
TGGGATTTCAATATCTCAGCGGACGACGCTTGCGATTTCTGAATCCCCGTCATGGGATTCGCCGATCTCGCGCAGCGAGCCGGACTTCAGCAACTCGTTGATAAGTTGGTCCGCCCAAGCCTCGAGCGAGGTGGCCTCGACGAAACGCTCCCAGGTGCTGATCAGGATCGGCGTTGCCATCAGCCATGCCTCCAGCGTCCGGCGAGAACAGCGCCGAACCTCGAGCATATGGAACACCGTGAGCGCCTTTGCGGCGCTCGTGGCGTGGCGGACCGGCTCTCGCCGGAAGTAATCGAGACGCCCCCGTGCCGTGACGAGCGCAGTCTCAACGTCCAGGAACGGCGAGCCGTGTCCCGGAATGACGAGCGCCGGCTGCAACGCTTCGATCAGATTCAACGTCGCCTCGACCTCATCGAACGCCTGGTCGCCATCGAGCTCTGGAAAGACGATGCCGAAGCCGCGCTCCCACAGCGCGTCGGCCGAGATCAGCGTTCGGCTGTTCCGTTCGAAGAGCATGACCGAATGCGGATCATGGCCAGGCGCCGCATGGATCTCCCAATTGAGCCCGGCTTGCCGCAAGACGTCGCCGGGAATCAGACGAGAGGCTGGGACAAAACGCGGGCACTGCTGCCCCGTTGCGCGGTAGCTCAGCACGGCCTCGTCCCAACGCGCGATCGCATCGAATTCGCCCGGGGGAATCGCGATCGGACAACCGTACGCTTCCGACAGGGCCGCGTTTCCCCCGCAATGATCCGAATGGAGATGGGTATTCGCCAGCAAGCGAATCGTCTCGCCCGGATGAAGCGCATTGGCCACCAGCGCGAGCGTTTGCTCGACATGGCTCGCATAGCCGCTGTCGACCAGCACAGCCCCTTCCGCGGGCGAGCTGCCATGGAGCAGGATGTTGTTTGAGGACAGCCATCCCCGCTCGAAAACCTGCACGCCTGCCGGCAGCGTGGAATCGCGCATCACCTGAACGCTGAAGTTACTGTCGCAGCTCCCGGCGCAGGATCTTGCCGACATTCGTCTTCGGCAATTCATCGCGGAATTCGATGTACTTCGGGCGCTTGTAGCCAGTCAATTGTTTGTGGCAATAACTCGAAAGATCTTCTTCCGCGAGGGCGGGATCCTTCTTGATCACGAACAGTTTGACCGCCTCGCCCGAATGCTGATCGGGCACGCCGATCGCGGCGCACTCCAGCACGCCGGGATGCAGGTTGACCAGTTGCTCGATCTCCGTCGGATAGACATTGAAGCCGCTGACCAGGATCATGTCCTTCTTGCGATCGACGATGCGGGTGAAGCCGTCGGTGTCCATCACGCCAATATCGCCGGTCTTGAAGAATCCATCCGGTCCGATCGCCTGCGCCGTCTCGTCGGGACGATTCCAGTAACCCGCCATCACCTGGGGCCCGCGGATGCAGATCTCCCCACGCTCGCCAAGCGGCACGTCGTTGCCGGCGTCGTCCCGGATCGCGATCTCGGTATTGGGCACCGGCAGGCCGATCGATCCATTGAATTGGTCGAGATCCAGTCGATTGACCGTGGCGACCGGTGCCGTTTCCGACAAGCCATAACCTTCCACCACCGGGCATCCGGTGATGCGGGCCCACTTCTCGGCCGTGGCTTGCTGGACCGCCATGCCGCCGCCGTTGGAGATCACCAGCTCGCTGAAATCGAGTTTCGCGAACGCCGGATCGTTGGCCAAGGCATTGAACAGCGTATTCACGGCGGGGAACATGTTCACGCGGTAATTGCGCAGCGTGGCAATCAGGCCGGGGATATCGCGGGGATTGGGAATCAGCAGATTCATGATCCCCATCCGGGCGCCGAGCATGTAGCAGGCCGTCAGCGCGAAGATGTGATACAGCGGGAGCGCGCAGACGATGGTCAGCGGCTTGTCGCCCAGCTTGTTGAGCATCGGCGAGAACCAGGCCTCGCTCTGCAGGATATTGGCGACGACATTCCGATGCAGCAGCGTCGCGCCCTTGGACAGGCCCGTTGTCCCGCCGGTGTACTGCAGGAAGGCCGGATCGTCGGCCCCGACCTGCACCGGTTTGAGCGACAGCTGCGCACCTTCCGCCAGCACCTTGTTGAAGCGCGAGACGGTGCGCCCGCCCGTCAGTGGCAGGCGGAACTCCGGCACCATCTTCTTGACGTGGCGGACCGCGAAGTTGATCAGCGGCCCGCGCCACCATCCCAGCATGTCCCCGAGGCCTGTCAGCACCACATGCTTGACCTGGGTCCGGTCGATGACCTCCGACAGCGTCTTCGCGAAGTTCTCGAGCACGACGATCGCTTCGGCGCCGGAGTCCTTCAGCTGATGCTCGAGCTCGCGCGGCGTGTACAGCGGGTTCACGTTCACGACGACGAAACCCGCGCGCAGGATGGCGGCGATCGTCACCATGTACTGCAGCACGTTGGGCATCATGATCGCGACGCGGGCACCGCGTGCCAGTCCGCGCTGCTGCAGCCAGGCACCCAGCGCCTTCGACAGCTCGTCGACCTGCGCGAAGCTCAGGCGCTGGTCCATGCAGGCGGCTGCGTCGCGCCGCGCATGCTTGCGGAAGGCCTCCTCCAGCAGGGCGACCAACGAGGGATAGACATCGACGGAGATCTCGGCGGGCACGCCCGGGGGATAGTTCTTCAGCCAGGGCTTGGCGGCGTACGGTGCAGTCATGTCTCCTCGTCGCGTTCTTGATGTAGGGGAAGGGGCCGAGCCCCTGGAGGAACTGTCGATGCTGGCCGCTGATGCGACGCCGTCGTAGCGGGGATGCCCTAGGCGGCGCGTCACGTGAGGGACAAGCGCAGGCCCGCCTGGATCCGAGGGCCCGCGACGCGCAGGAATTTCCGAAACCGCGAGCCCGCGGACCCGCGCCCTACACTCGACGATTTGATCGGGGAGCCCGGATGAACGGCAGGCTGCAACGCCTCACCTTCTTGTTTCGTTGGATCGGCGGGCCGCTGTTGGCGGCGTTGGCCGCATGGCATTGGGCTCCCTGGATCGGCGTCGCCGTGCTCGCGCTGTTCGTCCTCGCGCCGCCGCTGGTGATGCTCCCGCACTTCCTGGCCTTGCGTTTCGTGCCGCCGGCGCCAGGACTGCCAGTCGCTCCCATGGGGGACCTCCTGCAGGCGTGGTGGCGGGAGGTCGTGTCGGTGACGCGTGTCTTCGGCTGGCAGCAGCCCTGGGCCGAACACCAGGAGCCGGACTTCATTCCCGATGCCGCGCAGGCGCGCGGCCGCCGCGGCATCGTGTTCCTCCACGGCTACAACTGCAATCGCGGGATGTGGAACCGCTGGATGGGGCCGCTGCGCGCGCGGGGCGTCCCGTTCATCGCGGTGACGCAGGAACCGGCCTTCGGCTCCATCGAACGCTACGTCCCCCAGATCGACGCGGCGATGCGAACCCTGCAGGAGCGCACCGGACTGCCGCCGCTGATCGTGGCCCACAGCATGGGGGGTTTGAGCGCGCGGGCCTGGTGGCGCAGCACCGGCCACGACTTCGGGCGCATCCACCGCATCCTGACCTTGGGAACGCCGCACCACGGCACGCTGCTGGCCAAGCTCGGCACGACCGAGAACGCCCGGCAGATGCGGGGCGATTCCGAATGGCTGAACCAGCTCGCCCGCGAGGAGCCGGCGCAACTGGCCGGCCACTTCGACTGCCTGTACGGGCACTGCGACCAGATCGTCTTCCCGGCGGAAACGGCCGTCCTGCCGGGGGCCCGTGTCCTGCACCTCCCGGCGCGGGGACACCTGCAGCTCGTGTTCGAGCCGCAGGCCTTCCAACGGGCGCTCGCGTTGCTCGAGGACCCCACCGCGCGGGTGGGCTGAGTCAGCGCGAGTTCAGGTTGCCAGGCATGGCCAGGCATGGCCCGGCGATGCCTGCGCAGATCTGAGGTTTCAGGCGTCGGCCTTCAGCACGCCGCGGCGGATCTGGTCGAGCTCGATGCTCTCGAACAGCGCCTTGAAGTTGCCTTCGCCGAAGCCTTCGTTGCCCTTGCGCTGGATGATCTCGAAGAAGATCGGGCCGATCACTTCCTTCGTGAAGATCTGCAGCAGCAGCTCGTGCGGCGCGCCCTGGTGCGCGGCGCCGTCGATCAGGATGCGCAGGCGGCGCAGCTCGTCCAGGTTCTCGTTGTGCTCGGGCAGGCGCTTGGCGACCAGGTCGTAGTAGGTGTCGATCGTGTCCTGGAAGACGACGCCGGTGTCCTTCATCCCCTCGACGGTGCCGTAGATGTCGTCGGTGCCCAGCGCGACGTGCTGGATGCCTTCGCCGTGGTACAGGTCCAGGTACTCGGCGATCTGGCTCTTGTCGTCGCTGCTCTCGTTGATCGGGATGCGGATCTTGCCGCAGGGGCTGGTCATCGCCTTGGACTTCAGGCCGGTCAGCTTGCCCTCGATGTCGAAATAGCGGACTTCGCGGAAGTTGAACAGGCGCTCGTAGAACTCGGCCCATTCCTTCATGCGGCCGCGGAACACGTTGTGGGTCAGGTGATCGATGTAGGTCAGGCCATGGCCCTTCGGCGTCGACTGCACGGGCTTGCCGTCGGCGTCCAGCAGCGGGACGAAGTCCACGTCGTAGATGCTGATGTTGCCGATCTCGCCCGGCGCCGCGCCGTTCTTGCCTTGCCAGCGGTCGACGAAGTAGATCAGCGAGTCGCCGATGCCCTTGATCGCCGGGATGTTCAGCTCCATCGGGCCGGCCTTGTTGTCGAAGCCCCAGGCGCCGAGTTCCAGCGCGCGCTGGTAGGCGAAGGCCGCGTCCTTGACGCGGAAGGCGATCGCGCAGATCGACGGGCCGTGCAGCCGCGCGAAGCGCTGCGCGAAGGCGTCCTGCTCGGCGTTGATGATGAAGTTGACGTCGCCCTGGCGATACAGGGTCACGTTCTTGTGGCGATGGCGCGCGACGGCGACGAAGCCCATCGAGGTGAACAGCGCGCCGAGCGCGGCGGGATCGGGGGCGGCGAACTCGATGAACTCGAAGCCGTCGGTGCCCATCGGGTTGTCCCAGGGAGTGAATGCCATGCGGTGTCTCCGGTGCCCCCGGTCAAGGGGATCTGGTCAGAAATGCGATGGCGCCACTGTAGGGGGAGGGGGGCGCAGGAAACCTGCGATCAGGGGCGTCTCGAAGTGGGATGGCGCAGGAATCCTGCAAGAATCCGTCGATGGACAAGCAGATCGAGCTCGATGCGATCGACCGGCGCATCCTCCACGCCCTTCAGGCGGATGGACGGATCACGTACGACGCCTTGGCGGCGCAGGTGAACCTGTCGTCGTCGGCGGTGTTGCGCCGGGTCCGCCGGCTGGAGGAGGGGGGCGTGATCACCGCCTACGTCGCCCTGGTGAATCCCGAACGGGTGGGACTGGGGCTGACGGCCTACATCAACGTCCGGCTCGAGAAACACACCGAGAGCCACAAGCGCACGCCGATGGACCTGTTCCGGGCGGCGGTCCAGACCTGGCCCGAAGTGGTGGAGTGCTCGGCGCTGACGGGGGAGATGGACTACCTGCTGCGCGTCCTCGTCGAGGACATGAGCCACTACGCGCGCTTCATCAGCGACACGCTGCTGCGCCACCCCAGCGTGCAGGACTGCAAGACCAGCTTCGTGCTGGACCGGCTCAAGAACACGACCGCCTTGCCGGTGTGATCAGCGGCGCTCGAGCACGACCGCCAGTTCGAACCATCCCCGTTCGTGGGGACGCTGGGGGTAAGGCGGCGCGGGCCACTTCCACAGCGCGAGCGGGAACAGCGCCCGCATCGCGTTGATGTCGCAGTGGTAGGGCGGGCCGATGACCTGACCGTGCTCGGACTCCTCGCGGCTGGCCTGCATGAACAGCGCCAGCAGGCGGCCGCCGGGCTTCAGCCAGCGCTGCAGCTGCTCGGCGTAGGTCGTCCATTGGTCGGGGTGCAGCGCGCACAGGCAGGTCTGCTCATAGACCAGGTCCAGCGGGTGGTCGGGGCGCCAGGCCAGCACGTCGGCCTGCTCGACGCGACCTGGCAGCTGCGCCTCCTTGAGCTTGGCCCGCGCGATCTCGACCGCCGTCGGCGTGTAGTCCAGGCCGGTGACGTCGAGCCCCGCGGCTGCCAGCACGGCCAGCTCGTGGCCGCGGCCGCAGCCGGGCACGGCGATGCGGGCGCCCTTGGCCAGCAGGCCTTCGTCGAGCCAGGCGGCCAGTTGCGGATGGGGACCGCCGCGGTCCCAGCCGGTCTGTCCGGTGTCGAAGCGTTCCTGCCAGAACGCGCGATCGGGGCCTGCCATGTCGTCTCCTCGCGCGTGTCGCGCTGTTCGAAGACGCGCAGCCTACCGCGACCGGCGTTCAGACGACGCCGTCGACCTCGTGCACCAGCTTGAGCGTGTGGGCGGGGGACAGGCTCAGCAGTTCCCCGATGTCGATCAGGTCGTCGGGCACGGCGGGGTTCTCCCAGCTCAGCGCGGTGTGCCGGGCCAGGCGCACGGCCAGCGTGACGCTGCGGACCTGCGGGTCGTGGCCCTTCTTGTCGTCGACGATGTGGGCGAGCAGTTCCGGCAGATGCCAGCTGCGCATCAGCGCCTGCTCCAGGTCGCCGAGCTCCACGCCCAGCACCGCGCGCTGCGCGGCCACGCTGCGCAGCGTCGGATCGGCCTGCTGGCGGCGCTCGATCTCGAGCGCCAGGTCGGGCGCCTCGCACCACAGCAGCATCTCGGAGAAATCGTGCAGCAGCGCGGCGCTGTGGATGACGGCGGCATCCGGATCGACCCGGTGCGCGGCGAAGCCGAGCGCGAAGCGCGCGGCGCGCTCGGCGCGGTGCAGCACCCGCTGCACGCCGGCGAGCGCCTCGGGCCGCGAGGCCAGGCGCTGCTCGACCGTCGGCTGCTCGCCGAAGGCCTTGAAGAAGGGGGTGATGCCCATCAGCACCAGCGCGGCGGTGACCGTCTCGGTGTCGGTCAGCAGCCGGCTGGAGCGCTGCGACGCGGCATGCGCCAACAGCTTGAGCGTCATCAGCGGATCCTTGCTCAGGATCTCGCCGAGGAGGTGCGCGTCGACCGCGTCCTCATTCGCGCGCCAGAGTTCCAGCTGCTCGGCCGTGCTGGCCAGCACCGGGATCTCCATCGCGCGGAAGTGCGCGGTCCACGCCGCCAGGTCCCGCAACGGCCGCGTCAGCGGCTGGAACGGCGGGGGAACCGGCGGATTCCCCTCGTTCCCGGACGGGGCAGAGGCAGCGGGCGGAACGCTCTGGGTCATGAAGCGAGGTCGCCGCGCGGGCGGCGATACACGGTGATCGTTCATCGTATATCGGCTCGGCGCCCGCGAGCTTGATCCCCACCGCGGCCACCAGGACCGCCAGCCAGACCGGCATCACAGCCGTTGCACACCCGCAAGGGTGCCTCGCAGTTGGCCGTCGATGTAGATCCGGCCGCTGCCATCGGCATCGGCGTGGAACTCCAGCCCGGCGGCCGGTTCATCGCGACGCGCCGCCGGAGCGACGCGCCACGCCCAGCTGATCAGGCGCCCGCCGGCGCCGAGCAGCAGGATCGCCAGCCAGCTGCGAACGCTGTGCTGGGCGGCCAGGCCATGCATGCGGCCCGGCATCAAGGTGATCTCTTGCATTTCTAGTCTCCCTGGGCGGCCTGCGCCGGACCGGGAAGACATCCCGGTCCGTCGGAGGCGGCCCGTTCAAGGGCTGAAGTCGTCGTGCCGCTGAAGCGCACGCTTCAGCGCTTGTCGTTCCTGCTGGCGGCGGGCGCCGGCGGAGGGGCCGTGGCGGCCCGCGGAACGACCGTGGCTCAGGGCCACGAAGGGATTGCGCGGCTTGCGTGGTGTCAAGGCCAGACGCGGACGGGGAGTGATGAACTGGGCCATGGCAGCCTCCTGTGATGACGGACGGGAACGGGTTGGTGGGCGGGAGCGCCGCGGACCCGGGGCAGGCGCGAGGCGCGTGCGGCGGCGGGGGCTCCAAAGTTGCGCAGATGATAAACATCTGATTATCAAGCGCAAGCGGTTTTTATCTGGCGTTGTCCCTCGGCGACGGGACGGCCGCGGGCATGCCCCTTCCCGAACGCGCGTAAATGCGCCGCGCCGCGCTCAAGGCGCGGCGACGGGTTCAGGGGAAGGGGGAGTTCGCAGCCAGCGCCTCGGCACTGGCTCGTCAGCCGCGGGCTGGCGTCGGTCAGCGCGATGTCAGCGCTTCTTGCCTTTGAGCGGCGCGATGCTCTGCTGCAGCTTGCGCCACTCGTCGACCTCGGAGGTCGCCGGCGCGGCGGCCTTCGGCGCGGGCGCCGGCGGGGCGTCCGCCGCGGGCGGGGTCAGCACCTCGCCGAGCAGGTCCAGCAGGCGCGTGCGCGCGCGTTGCGGATGGCGGCGGTAGTAGGTCAGCACCAGGCCGATGATGAAGCGCTCGTCGTCATCCTGGGGCAGGCTGGGCGAGGACTCGGCGGCCGGGCGGCTCGCGCTTGATAAAGCCGCGTTGCCCTGGCCGGCGCCGACGGGCGACGCGCCGGGCGCGCCGTGGTCCTGGTCCATCCAGCCGTTGGGCTTGTGGCTGAGCTGTTCGAACTGGCGGGCCAGCCGTTCGCCGATCTGGCGCGACCGGCTCTTGATCTGGCTCCAATAGCTGGGCTGGATCTGGAGGCGCTCGGCGAAACGGCGCTCCAGGCCGCGCAACGCGGCGGCATCGGGATGTTTGATCGTCGCGGCGACAAACTCGTCGAACAGGCGCATCGCGTTGTCCAGGCGGATCTGCGCGACGTCGCGGGGGGCGGAACACATCCCTCCATGATAAAGCTTCGTTCACAAACGCCCGGCCCACCCACCCCGGGGCCGGCCCCTGTCCATCGTGGTGGTAGCGCTACGGTGCCGCCGCCGTCCCCCGAAATCGGTCCGCGCTCCCCCTGCCGGAGGTCACTCCTCCTCCTTCAGGTGGTAACCGGCGGCGAGCTGGGCCTGGGTGTTGGGGGGCACCGGCTCGTAATGGGACAGCACCATCGTGTAGCGCCCCTGGCCGCTGGTCATCGCGTTGAGGCGGTTCTGGTAGGCGCTCAGCTCCGCCAGCGGCGCCAGTCCCTCCACGTTGATCTGCCCCGGCACGCTGCTGCGGGTGCCGAGCACCTGGCCCCGGCGCGACGCCAGGTCGCCGGTGATGTCGCCGGTCGCGCTTTGCGGCGCATTGATCTCGACCTGCACGATCGGCTCCAGTACCACCGGCCGGGCCTCCCGCACCGCGGCGATCAGCGCCTTCTTGCCCGCGGTGATGAAGGCGACTTCCTTCGAGTCCACCGAATGGTGCTTGCCGTCGAAGACCGTCACCCGCAGGTCCACCACCGGATACCCGGCGACGACGCCCAAGGCCAGCGCCTGGCGCACGCCCTTCTCGACCGCCGGCATGAACTGGCCGGGGATTGCGCCGCCCTTGACCTCGTCCCGGAACTCGAAACCCGCGCCGCGCTCCAGCGGCTCGATGCGCAGCCACACCTCGCCGAACTGGCCGGCGCCGCCGGTCTGCTTCTTGTGGCGGCAATGGCCCTCGGCCTTCGCCGAGATCGTCTCGCGGTACGCGATCCGGGGCGGCTGGGTCTGGACGTCGAACTTGTAGGTCTCCTTGAGCCGCTCCAGCAGCACGCGCAGGTGCAGCTCGCCGAGCCCGTAGATCAGCGTCTCGCCGCCCTGCGGGCCGAGCCCTTCCTGCTCCCCGCCGCGTTCCAGGCGCAGGCAGGGGTCTTCCTCGACCAGGCGCGACAGCACCTCCCACAGCCGCTGCTCGTCGCCATGGCGCGACGGGCGCACCGCGATGCCGTGCACCGGCGTCGGCAGCGCGATCGGCGCCAGGTGCAGGTGCTCGTCCTCCTGCGCGTCATGCAGCACCGCGTCGAAGTGCAGCTCCTCGAGCTTGGCCAGCGCGCACAGGTCACCGGGCAGCGCCTGCTCGATCTCGACGTGCTCCTTGCCCTGCAGCATGAACAGATGCGCGACCCGCACCGCCTTGCGGGCGTGGCCGACGAACAGCTGCGCGTTCTTCTTCAGCGTGCCCTGGTGCACCCGCAGCATCGCCAGCTTGCCGAGGTAGGGATCGGACTGGATCTTGAAGACATGCGCGACCACGTGCTGCGCCGGATCCATCGCGACCAGCAGCGGCTCGGCGGCATCGCCCTCGCGGCGCAGGAACTGCGGCGGGTTGGCCTCGTAGGGGTTGGGCAGCAGCTTCTCGATGACGTCGAGCAGCTCGGCCACGCCGGCGCCGGTGCGGGCGGAGACGAAACAGACGGGGATCAGGTGGCCTTCGCGGAAGGCCTGCTCCAGCGGCGCGTGCAGCTCGGTGGCGGGCACGTCGCCGTCGTTGAGGTAGCGGTCGACGAAGTCGGGATCGACCTCCACCACCTGCTCGACCAGCGCGCGATGCGCCGCCTCGACCGAGCCGAAGTCCGTCTCGCCGCTGCAGCCGAAGAAGCAGTCCTGCACGCGCGCGCCGCCGGCGGCGGGCAGGTTCAGCGGCAGGCATTCGCGGCCGAAGGCCTCCTGCAGCTGGCCCAGCAGCGCCTGCGCGTCGACGCCGGGCGCGTCGATCTTGTTCACGACGATCAGCCGCGTCAGCCCGCGGCCGGCGGCCGCGTCCATCATCCGCTTGACCATCAGTTCCAGGCCGGTCTGCGCGTTGACGACTACCGCGACCGACTCCACCGCCTCCAGCGCCGGCAGCGCCTGGCCGATGAAATCGGGCGCGCCGGGCGTGTCGAGCAGGTGGATCCGCAGCCCGTCATGCTGCATGTGCATCAGCGAGGTCTGCAGCGAATGCTGCATCCGTTTCTCGAGCGGGTCGTGGTCGCTGGTGGTGCTGCCTTTCTCGACGGCGCCGGCGTTCTTGATCGCGCCGGATTTCAGCAGCAGGGCCTCGGCCAGCGAGGTCTTGCCGGCGCCGGCCGGACCGGCCAGCGCCAGGGTGCGGATCGCCGCGATGCCGGCATGCTGGGGCACCGCGGCGCCCGCTGGGCTGCCGGCGGACGCGCCTTCCGAGTCGGGGGAGGGACTGGGGGACATGGCTCGCTCCTCTCAGGCAAGAGTTGGACATGGGTCTGGAGCCGGACTGCGGCCAGCGTAGAGGAAGCGCCGGGCATGCACAAGCCATGGACATCGGGCGAGGCGGGGACGATTTCATCCGCTTGCATCTCCGTCCGGAGCGCGGCCTAGACTCGATGCCTTCACGCGATCTTGAGACCGGCGGGCCCGCCGGGGCCTCGACGCGCACAAGGAGAACGAAGATGAGCCTGACGGGATGGATGTCGACGCTGGCGGTCGTGGTGGCGGCCAGCGCCTGTGGTGGTGGTGGTGGCGGCGGGGGCGACGACACGGCCGCGCCGAGCCAGCCGGGCGGGGGCGCGTCGGCGCCGACGATCCAGACGCTCAACAGCGGGCTGGACCGGCCCTGGGGCGTCGCGCAGCTGCCGGACGGCCGGCTGCTGGTGACGCAGAAGGGCGGCTCGATCGTGCGGCTCTCCGCGGCGGGCAAGACCGAGGCGACGATCGCCGGCGTGCCCAAGGTGCTGGACAGCGGGCAGGGCGGCTTGCTGGGCATCGCGATCGATCCGGACTTCGCGGCCGCGGGCGGCAACTGGGTGTATTTCTCGTACGCGGAGGCGGGGACCGGCACCGAAGCGGGGAAGGCCGGCACGACGGTGGCGCGCGGGAAGCTGCAGGGTGACGCGTTGACCGACGTGCAGGTGATCTTCCGGCAGTCGCCGAAGGTGGACGGCACGGGGCACTACGGCTCGCGGCTGGTGTTCGCGCGGGACAAGACGCTCTACATCACGACGGGCGAGCGGATGAAGGGCAGCCCGTCGCAGGACCTTCAGCAGACGCTGGGCAAGGTGATCCGGGTGAATCGCGATGGCGGGATCCCGGCGGACAACCCGACCTTCGCCACCGGGGCCAAGCCGGGGATCTGGAGCTACGGGCACCGCAACATCCAGGGCGCGGCGCTGCATCCGACGACGGGCGAGCTCTGGCTGACCGAGCATGGCCCGCAGGGTGGGGACGAGGTCAACATCGCGCGCGCCGGCCAGAACTACGGCTGGCCGATCCGGAGTTATGGCTGCGAGTACGGTTCGCCGGTGGGCGATGCGTGCCGCATCGGTGGGGGCACGCATGCGCCGGCGTATGTGGAGCCGTTGACGACGTGGACGCCGATCTCGATCGCGCCGGCCGGTCTGGTGTTCTACACGGGCGCCATGTTCCCGGAGTGGCGAGGCCAGTTGATCTCGGGCTCGCTGGCGGGCACGGCGCTGTGGCGCATCGTGCTGAACGGCGACACCGTGACGGGCAAGGAGAAGATGTTCGGCGACCTGGGCGAGCGTTTCCGCGACGTGATCCAGTCCCGCGACGGCTCCCTGCTGACGGTGACGGACGGCGGCAAGTTGATGCGCATCTCCCGCTGACCGCCGCCCCCCTCCCGCACACGCGCCCCGTGGAACGCCTGGGTCGGGAGAAGCCGGGGCACCGGTATCCCCCGAAGCGAATGCCGAGCGTGCGGAGGCGCCTGAGCGGAGGGGGATACCGGTGTTCCGGCTTCGGGCGCGGTCCTCAGCCGATTCTTTTCCAGTAGAGCGCCGTCGCTTCCAACGCGCCTTGCGGGTTGGCCGCGAAGAACGGAATTTCCCCGACCCGCAGGAACCCTTGGGACTGATAGAAGGTTTCAGCGGCTGATTGGGCGGAGGTATCGAGCACGAGCAGCGTGAGCGAGGCTTCGCGCGCCGCCAGTTCGAGCGTGCGCATCAACCGCGCCGCCACCCCGCGGCGCCGTGCATCCCGGTGGACCATCAGCTTCTGCACTTCCGCGCGATGTCGCCCATTGGGTTTGCCGCAGATCGACAGCTGCACCGTCCCGAGGATGTGATCGTCCTCCCGCGCGATCCACAGCCGCTGGCGCGGCCCCAGCGCGTCGAAGACGCTTTCCCAGTATTCGCGCATCTGCGCCTCGTCGGTGTCCTCGAGGAAGCCGAGCGAGCCGCCGCCGTCGATGACGTCGAAGAAGAGTTCGCCGAGGGCGGGCATCCAATCGCGGTCGGTGCCGCGGAGTTCGATCAGTTCCATGGCGCGGGGTTTACACCAGATGCGGCAGGCGTTTCCAGTAGAGCGCCGCGGCCTGGAGCTGGCCTTCGGCGCCATGGCAGTGGTCGGGGATGTGGCCGGCGCGCTGCCAGCCGAGGTGGGCGAACACGGCTTCGGCCTGCGAGTCGGCGCAGGTCTCGAGCTGGAGCAGGTAGCGGCCTTGCGTCGCCGCCGCGCATTCCAGGCGCGACATCAGTTGGGCGGCCACGCCCCGGCTGCGTTCCTGGCTGTGCACCATCAGCCGTTGCACCTCCCCACGGTGGTGCGCGTTGGCCAGCGGGCACAGCGACAGCTGCACCGCGCCGAGCAGGCGGCCGGGGCCGTCGGACTCGCAGGCGATCCAGAGCTGGTGGTGCTGGCCGAGCCGGGCGAAGACGCCATGCCAGTAGTCCAGCGCCTGGTAGCGCGACAGCGGCGCCAGGAAGCCGAGCGTCGCGCCTTGATGGACGTTGTCGATCAGCAGCGTCGTCAGGGCGGGCAGCCATTGGAGGTCGCGGGAGCTCAGCTTGACGATCTCGATCGCGGCGCGCTGGAGGTGGGGCGCCGCGGCGCTGTCGCTGGCCTGCGGATGGAGGGCGCGAGGGGCGCGGGCGTGGATGGCCGTGGGGCTGAGGGCGACGTGCATGGGCGATGGACTCCAGGTCTTGGTCAGACGGCGTCCCGCTCGGCCGACCTCGTGGATCGTGGCGGACGGGACCTGGAAAACCCTGACGCAAACGTCATGCCAGCCCAGGGGGCGGTGATGCCCGTGCGGGCGATTGGCGCGCGCGGCGCTCAGGCCGGCACGGCGACGCTGAGTTCGGCCTCGAGTCCCGGCTCGGCGCACAGCCGGCCCTTGCCCTGGCGCTTGGCGGCGTACAGCGCCGCCTCGGCGCGGTGCAGCAGGTCCTCGATGTTGCGGTCGCCGTTGCGCAGCTTGGCCCAGCCGGCGGAGTAGCTCAGCGTGAAGCCGAGCTCGCGCGGGGCGAGCTCGAGCAGCGCGTCGCGCATGCGGCGGTCCAGCGCCGGCGGGCCGACGAGGTCGGAGCGCGCCATCATCACCGCGAAGCGCTGGCCGTCGATGCGCGCCACCACGTCGCCCAGGCGCTTCTGCTCGTCCAGGCAGCGCCCGAACAGCGCGATCGCCTGGTCGCCCTTGGCTTCGCCGTGGGTGGTGTTGATCGCCTTGCAGCCGTCCACGTCCATGACCAGCAGCATCAGCGGCTCGCTGTAGCGGCGCGCCATCGAGATCATGTCCACCGAGCGCTGCTGGAACGCGCGGCGATTGGCCAGGCCGGTGGAGGCGTCGACCTGGGTGAGGCGGCGCAGTTCGGCCTCGCTCTCGCCGCGCCAGGCGACCAGGATCGCGATCGCGGCGGCCAGCACGCAGACGTTGGCCATCACGGCGAAGGCCATGTTCAGCGGGTGCTGGGCGTCGAAGCTGGGCAGGTGGGCGGTGTCGAAGCCGGCGAGGTAGGCGCGCGCCAGGTTGAGCAGCGCGAGCAGCCCCAGGCTGACGGTGAACAGCAGCCGCCAGCGCAGGTTGCCGACGGGGCCGCGCTTGACCGGCTGCAGCAGGCAGGCGCCGAGCGCCAGCATCTGCAGCCCGATGCAGCCGTTGGACCAGGCCAGGCGCAGCGCGTAGTTGTCCCAGCCGGCGCCGTAGCCGACCATCACCAGCACCGGCATGCCGTATTGGAAGAGGCGTCCGAGCCGCCCGGGCAGCCAGCGGTCGGCGGCCATCCACAGCAGCGTCACGCTGACGCTGAGCAGGCCCAGCGCGACCGTCGAGGTCAGGCGCAGGCCTTCGGGCGGGAGCAGCAGCAGGGCCCAGCCGGCGGCCTGCGCGGCGGCGCTGAGCTGGGCGCGGCGGGCGGCGATGCTGTCGCACCAGCCCAGCAGCAGCGGCAGCAGCAACGCCAGCGCCAGGGACTGGATCAGCATCAGGCTGAACAGCGTGGGGACGTCGAAACGCATACGCGCGGCACCCGCCGGCGAGGCGGGCGTGAGCTGGTCATGACCGGGCATTGTGGCCGTGTCCGGCCCGGTCGGGGTGGGGGCTTGCGCGGTCCCGCGGCGGGCGGCGGGCACGTACAGTCGCGGGCCCATGAGTTCGACGTCCTTCGACCTGACCCCGGCCGCGACCGGGGCCGCCGCGCCGTTCGCCTACGCGGGCGGGTACGCGCCGCATTGCGGCGGCATCCATGCGCTGACGCGCGAGGTCGACGGCCGCGTGCGGGCGCGGCTCGCGGCGCCGCTGGACGGCAGCCCGACCTGGCTGCACCTGGCCGACGGCGGCCGGCGCCTGCATGCGCTGGTGGAAGACGGGCACGCGCTCGCGAGCTTCGCGGTCGATCCGGTGGACGGTGCGTTGACGCCGCTGTCTCGGCAGGCGACCGGCGGGACGTTGCCGGTGCACCTGGCCTTCGACGAGGTGGCGCGGCAGGCCTGGATCGCCCATTACGGCGACGGCAGCCTGCGTCGCGCGGCGGTCGATGACGACGGCGCGTTGCGCGCGCCGGACCTGACGATCGCGCCGAGGCCCGGACCGGCGCCGCATGCGCACATGGCGCGCCTTCATCCGTCGTGGCCGTTGATGCTCGCGAGCGACCTCGGCCAGGACCTGCTGCGCGTGTGGCGCGTCGATGGCGCGGGCGCGGCGCCGGTCGAGCTCGAAGGACTGTCGTTGCCGGCAGGGAGCGGGCCGCGGCATTTCGTCTTTCATCCACGCGACGCGGGACAGCTCTACCTGCTCGGTGAGCAGGCCAACGCGCTCGACTGGCTGGGCCTGGACGCGTCGGGACGGCTCGTCCACCGGTTGCGGCTCAGCAGCCTGCCGGCGGGGTTCGAGGGGTTGAACTACGCCTCCGACCTGCGGATCGCGCCGGACGGGTCGCGGCTGTTCGCGCTGAACCGGCTGCACGACGCGATCGCCGTCTTCGACCTCGACGCGCAGGGGCGTCCGTCCTGGCGTGGCGAGGTGTGGGCACAGGGCAGCTATCCGCGCAGCGCGACCTTGAGCCCCGATGGCCGCCAGCTGTGGGTTTGCCTGCAGCGCAGTCACCAGATCTGCGTGTTCGAGCTGGAGAGAGGCGGCGTCGGCGGCAGCGCCGGCAGTGGCGGCGCGGATGGCGGCCTCCCGCGCTTCGACGGCCAGTTCATCGCGATGCCAGGCGCGGCGTGCGTCGTCTTCCGCTGAGCGCTCGCCCGGGCGCGCGAGCGCCGCTTCAGCCGCCCCCTCCTCGATCGCGCGTTTGCCGCTTCAGCCGAACTGCCGTCGATAGCGCGACGGCGCGGGCAGGCCCAGCAGGCGGAAGTGCCGCCGCATCGACTCCGGCGAGCCAAGCCCGGCGAGATCGGCGATGGACTCGATGTCGAGGGCGTCGCGCGTCTCCAGCAGCTTCTTGGCGATGGCGACGCGCTCGCGCGTCAGCCATTCGAGCGGCGCGAGGCCGGTGGCCTCCTTGAAGCGGCGCTGCAGCGTGCGCGCGCTCATTGCGGCGCGGCCGGCCATCGACGCGACGGTGTGCGACTCGCGCGGATGGGCGCGCAGCCAGTCCTGCAGCACGGCGATGGGGCTGGCCTCGTCGGCGGGCATGGGCCTGGGCACGAACTGCGCCTGGCCGCCCTCGCGATGCGGCGACATCACCAGCCGTTGCGCCACCGCGTTGGCGACGCGCGGGCCGTGGTCGCGGCGCACCAGGTGCATCAGCATGTCGAGTCCGGCGGCCGATCCGGCCGAGGTGATCACCGTGCCCTCGTCGACGTAGAGCGCGGACGGGTCGACGGCGATCGTGGGGAACTCGCGGGCAAGGCGCTCGGCATAGCGCCAGTGCGTCGTGGCGCGCCGGCCGTCGAGCAGGCCCGCATGCGCGAGCACGAACACCCCGGAGCAGATCGTGCAGATCCGCGCGCCGCGCGCATGGGCGGCGCGCAGGGCCTTGAGCAGCGGCTCCGGCGGACGCTCGGAGGCATCGCGCCAGCCGGGGATGAAGATGGTGTCGGCGCGGCGGAGCATCGCCAGCGTGTGCGGCGCCTCGACCCGGACGCCGCCGGTGCCGCGCAGCGGTCCGGGCTCGACGGCGCAGATCGCATGGCGATACCAGTCGACGCCGAGCTCGGGGCGTTCGAGCGCGAAGAGCTCGACGGCGCAACCGAACTCGAACATGCAGAGACGGTCGTACGCGAGGATCGCGACGAGATGAGGAGACGCGGGCGTCGCCCGCTTGATGCGGGATGAAGAGCGCTTGGCGCTGACGTTGTCGGCTTGGCGAGGCATGGCGCGATGTTACCGATCATCGGCGTTCCGGCCACTCGTGCGGATGGCTTGTCGTCGCGACACTGGCGTCCATCGATCCACGACACCGAAAGGACTTCCCGATGAGCTCGCAGGTTTCCGCCATCTCCGCCGCGCCGAGCGACCAGGCGCTCGCGCACTTCGAACGGGCCTTCGCCTTCGAGACCGACTGCTGGGACGTGCACGACGCGTTCGCGCGCGGCGTGCAGGACTTCGTGCTGCTCGACGTGCGCAGCCACGCGCTTTACGAGCGCGGCCACGTGCCGGGCGCGATCAGCCTGCCGCACGGGAAGATCACGCCGGGGAAGATGGCGGCGTACCCGATGGACACGCTGTTCGTCGTCTATTGCGCGGGGCCGCACTGCAACGGCGCGCACCGCGGCGCGGTGCGGCTGGCCGGGCTGGGACGACCGGTGAAGCTGATGATCGGCGGACTGACGGGATGGGTCGACGAGGGGTTCGAGGTGGAGGAGGGCGCAGCCGTCGTGGGATGACGCGATCGCGCGCGTTGTCGATGGACACCGCGAGTCGTGCGAACACAACGAGCATCGCGGGCCTTCGTTGGAAGCCCGGCAGGTGCGTGGCACACTGCCTCGCAACATGCCCCTCACCTCTGAACCCGGCGAAAGCGCGGGACCTCACGTGGGGGGTTTCTTATTTCCGCGACGCATTGGACGCACGAACCTGTGCTCAGGCAGACCTCGATGTGTGGGCTGGTGACTCTCAAGCCACATCTGTCCGAAACCGGACAGCTGGGACGGCTGCGGTCTCGTGGGATGTCCGTCGACAACGACGAAGACGCGATTCAAGAGCTCTCTCGCTTCGGCTACTACCGACTCTCGGGGTACTACTACCCGCTTCGGAAGAGCAATCCGGAAGGCGAGCCTGGGCGGCGCGACGAGTTCGTCGAGGGCGCGTCGTTCGACCTCGTCGTGGCGCTGGCTGACTTCGACAAGCGCCTGCGACTGCTGGCCTTGGACGGCATCGAGGCGATCGAGGTCGCGGTGCGCGTCGCGATCGCACATCGAATGGGCAAGGTATCGGCCCTGGCTCACTTGAATCCGGATCTCCTGGACAGGAAGTTCACGCGAACGCGCGACGGCCATGCGGACTCTCTTCACGATGCATGGCGAGGGCGATTCGCCGATTTGTGTTCGAAGTCGAAGGAAGACTTCTGGCTTCACCACGTCGAGCGATATGGCGGTCAGATGCCGATCTGGGCTGCGATCGAGTTGTGGGACTTCGGCTTGCTATCGCGCTTCTATGAAGGTATGCAGCAACGGGACCGGGATGCCATCGCCGCGAAGTTCGTGCCGAAGCTCGAGGGGCCGACGCTCGTCAATTGGTTGAAGATGCTCAACTTCGTGAGGAACGTGGCGGCGCATCATTCGCGTCTCTGGAATCGTAATCTGCCTGATCTGGCCAAGCTGCCGCCCCTGGAGAAATGTCGGTTGCTTCAACCGCTTCACGAGAGTGAGTTTTCGCGACGGCGCATCTTCGGTGCGTTCAGCTGCCTTCGGTTGTTGCTCCGAACCATCCATCCGGCGTCCAACTGGCCGGAGCGGGTCAAGGCGCTGATCTCGACTTTCCCTCAAACCCCGTTGATCTCGATTGAATCCGCCGGCTTCAAACCGGGATGGATGAACTGCGATCTCTGGCGGTGACGTGGCGCTCAATGAGACGACACGAAGGTCTCATCCCGCTGCTCGGGAATCGCGAACGACGCGCGCATCCGCGCGACTTCCGCTTGCGGCGTCCGGCCGAACAGCCGGCGGAACTCGCGGCTGAACTGGGAGGCGCTCCCGTAGCCGACCTGGTCTGACGCTGCAGCCGCGGTGAGGCCCTGGCGCAGCATCAGCAGCCGTGCTCGATGCAGCCGCGTCGACTTCAGGTACTGCATCGGCGTCGTCTGCGTGACCGCCTTGAAATGCTGATGGAAAGCCGCGAGTCCGAGCCCCGCCTCGCGCGCCAGGCTTCCGACGTCCAGCTTCGTCGCGTGGTCGGCATGGATGCGCTTGAGCGAGCGCGCGATCCGGCCCAGGTGACCGCGCTCGCCGATGGCCGCGCGCAGCGTGGCGCCCTGCTCGCCGGCGAGCACGCGGAAGTACAGCTCCCTCAACAGCGCCGGGCCGAGCACCGCGGACTCGAGCGGGTCGCTCATCGCCTCCAGGAAGCGGAGCAGGCTGCCCTCGATCCGCTCGTCCATCGGCGTGGCCTCGAGCCCCAGGGGCGGCCGTCCGTTTCCCGCCGCCTCGCGCGGATCGCCCGCCTCGTCGATCGCGAGCGCGACCTCGGCGGCCAGCATCCGATCCAGGCGGACGTAGACCGCGAGCAGCGGTTCCTCGGCACTGGCGTCGGTCTCCATCGTGAACGGCACCGGCACGGCGACCGCCAGGTAGTGCAGGGCGTCGTAGACGATCGTGCGGTCGCCGAGGAAGCCTCGCTTGCGGCCCTGGCACACGAACACCAGCCCGGGCTCGTAGAGCACCGGCGTTCGTTCGAGCGGCCGGTCGCTGCGCAGCCATCGCACCGCGTCGATCGGGCTGGGCGTGTAGCCCTCCGAGGGCGCGAGCGAGAGCAGCAGCTCGCGCAGGCGGCGTTGGCGTTGGGTGGCAGGAGAAGCGGGCATCGGCGTCGGATTGTGGCGGTCCCGCGCTCGGGCAAATGATGCGATGGAGGAATAGGCAAGACCGGCAGGCTGGCCGGCCTCCCCGGAACGGCGGTCGATTCCTAGCATTGCCATCCATGAATCCCACACCCACCTCCAGCCCCACCGCTGCCGCTACCCCTGCCGCTGATCCCGCTGCTTCGTCCGATGCCGCCTCGCGGTCCTTCCCTCCATCGCCGTCCTCATCGCCATCGCCATCGCCATTGACGTCGATGCCGTCGACGCGCGCCAGGACCTTCGTCATCACCGGCGTCAGCAGCGGCTTCGGCCGCGCGATCGCCGAGGGGGCGCTCGCGCGTGGGCATGTCGTTGTCGGGACCGTGCGCGGCGCCGAAGCCGCCGAGGCCTTCGAGCGCCTGTGCCCCGGCCGCGCGCACGCCCGCCAGCACGACGTGACGGACCTCGCGGCCGCCGCGCCGCTCGTCGCGGCGCTCGAGTCGGAGATCGGTCCCGTCGACGTGCTGATCAACAACGCGGGCTACGGGCACGAGGGCGTACTCGAGGAGAGCCCCATCGAGGAACTGCTGCGGCAATTCCAGGTGAACGTCTTCGGCGCGGTCGCGATGATGAAAGCCGTCCTGCCGTTCATGCGGCCGCGCCGCGCGGGCCGGATCTTCAACACGACCTCGATGGGCGGCTTCATCACGATGCCGGGCATCGCGTACTACTGCGGCAGCAAGTTCGCGTTGGAGGGCATTTCCGAGACGCTGGGCAAGGAGGTCGCCGCGTTCGGCATCGGCGTCACGGCGATCGCGCCGGGATCGTTCCGGACCGATTGGGCCGGGCGGTCGATGGTGCGGTCCGACCGCGGCATCGCCGACTACGACGCGCTCTTCGATCCGATCCGCGCGCGTCGCCAGGCGGTGAGCGGTCGGCAGCTGGGCGACCCCGCGCGCGCGGCCCGCGTGATCGTGGACCTGGCCGTCGGCGACGCGATGCCGCCGGCGCACTTGCTGCTGGGCAGCGACGCGGTCGGGCTGGTCGAGCAGAAGCTCGGCGCGATGGGCGCGTCGATCGAGGCCTGGCGCGCCGTCAGCGGCAGCACGGACGCGCCGCTGGAATGAGGCGCGCCGCGACGGCCGCAACCGGCCGCGGCTACCGCGCCTCTCCTCGCGTCACTTCACCGGAATCACCGTCCCCCGGTCCACCGGCACCGCCGTCACGCTGTTCTGCGGCGAGCCCTCGATCACGCGGTCGGAGTAGGTCAGGTAGACCAGCGTGTTGCGCTTGGCATCGACCATGCGGACCACGCGCAGCCGCTTGAACACCAGCGAGGAGCGTTCCGAGAACACCTCCTCCTGCTTCGGCAGCGCCTTCGGGAAGCTGATCGGGCCGACCGCGCGGCAGGCGATCGAGGCTTCGGACTTGTCCTCGGCCAGGCCCAGTCCGCCCTTGATGCCGCCGGTCTTCGCGCGGGAGACGTAGCAGGTCACGCCCTGCACGCCCGGGTCGTCGTAGGCGTCGACGACGATCTTGTGGTTCGGCCCGATGAACTTGAACACCGTGCTGACGTCGCCAATCTCGTCGGCGCTCGCGCCCATGCAGGCGGACGCGGCGAGCGCCAGCGCGAGGGCGCCGGTGGACAGGGCCGCCGTCCGGCGGAGACGAAGGGAGAAGCGGGAGGGACGGTCGCTAGGCATGCTGAGGGCTCCTTTGGGCCGTCGTTGTAGCACGCGCCGTGGCCTCGAATTGCGACGGGATCCAGCGGTCCCGCAGGCGCAGGAAGGGCAGCTCCACCAGCCGGTACAGCAGCCAGCCGCCCAGCAGGCAGGCGGCTGCGATGAGCAGTGCCGTCACGCCCGACGCCCGCGTCAGGCCGAGTGCCAGCAGCGGCTTCGTCAGCGCGTAGGCGATCGGCTTGTGCGTCAGGTACAGCGCATAGGACCAGCGCGCCAGCGCGTTCGCGCCGGGGATGCGGACCCGCGCCATCGGGCTCGCCGGCGCGAGTGCCGCCAGCACCATCAGCCCGAAACTCCACGCCAGCGCGCTGTAGCCCCAGCTGCTCATCGCGTGGCCGTAGCCGTAACCATCGATGTAGTAGCCGTGCAGCATCAGCGTCAGCATGCCGAGGCTGGCCGCGGCGCCGATCGCCAGCAGCGCGCGGGACCGTTGCATCAGCGCGGCCCAGAGCGCCGGGTGACCGTGCTTGAGCAGCGCCACGGCGACGCCGGGCAGGAACTCGTCCAGCCGCGCGAGGCTGCCGTAGTAGAGCTGCGGGTAGTAGCCGATCGATGGGTCCTGCGTGCCGTAAAGCCGCCAGAGGTGATCGCGCCAGGCGATCGCCGCGAGCGTCAGCACGCCGATCAACGACCACGCCAGCGCGCGGCGATGCTGCTTCAGCGTCGCGCCGAGCATCAGCGCGGCGGGCAGCGCCAGGTAGAACTGCTCCTCGATGCACAGGGACCACGCGTGCGAGAACGCGGTGCCCGGCGTCAGGCCGATGTTCTGGGTGAAGGTCAGGAAGCGCCACAGCGGCGGCGGCTCGCGGCCGCCCAGCAGCGTCGGGAACAGGACGTACAGCGCCAGCACGACGTAGAAGTTGGGCAGCGTGCGCAGCAGCCGCCGGCCGTAGAAGCGCGGCAGCGAGAGTTGGTCGCCGCGCCGCATCCCGCCCATCAGCTGGTTGGCGATCAGGTAGCCGCTGAGCACGAAGAACAGGTCCACCCCGGCCCAGCCGATCTCGCTCAGCCAGCCGAAGGTCGGGCGGCCGCTGACGAAGACCTGGTAGTGATAGGCGAAGACCAGCAGGATGGCCGCGGCGCGCAGCGCGTCCAGGCCGTGCAGGCGCGGCGAGCCCGAAGCGGGCAGGGCGGGGGAGGACATGAGCAGGCGTCCGGCCTCGGGGCCGTGTCGTTGGAGCGGCCGCGATTCTCTGCGCGCGGCGATGCGCGGCAGGCATCGTCCGACGAAACCGGTCGACGCGCGACGAGGTCCTCATTCGCGGCGCGTTACGGGCGTTACGGCGCTCAGGCGCGGTGGCGCTCGCGGCTGTCGGCCGGTGCTTCTTCCCGCTCGGTCATGCCGTAGTCGCGCAGCACGGCCGCGACGCGCAGGCGGTAGTCGGCGAACACGCCCGCCCGGCCTTCCGATTGCGCGGCGCGGTGCGACTCCAGCCGACGCCACTCGCGCACGGCCTCCTCATCGCGCCAGAACGAGAGCGACAGCAGCTTGCCCGGATCGGTCAGGCTCTGGAATCGCTCGATGCTGAGGAATCCATCGATCTCCTGCAGTAGCGGCTTGAGCGCCGCGGCGAGCTCCAGATAGCGGTCGCGCCCGTCGGCGCTGGGCGTGACTTCGAAGATGACGGCGATCATGGGTGAGCCTCCTGGTCCTGGAATTGCGGGATGTCCATGTTGGGCAGCGACAGCGGCGCGATCGGCTCCGGCCAGCGCAGGCCGGGCTGTCCGGCGAGCCAGGCCAGCGCGGCGTGCGCGCTGCCCAGCGCCAGGCCTTGCCCGGGGCAGCGATGCGCGCCGTCGCCGAACGGATGGTCCGTGCCGGCCAGCGGCACCGTCACCGGTGCGGCCGGGACCTGCCGGCCATCGAAGCGCTTCGTGACCCGGACGGCGCCGCCGTCGCGGGCGATGCGCAACAGGTCGTCGCGCGTCGGCGCGCGGCCGGTCGCGCCCAGCGCGATCAGCGCGTGGCCCAGCAGCGCCGCGCCGGCTTCGTGGCTCTGCCAGATCAGCGCCAGCCGGTTGGCGGTGAACGCTGCGCGGTCGGTCCAGCGCGACGGCGCGGCGTGGCGCAGCAGCGTCCATTGCAGCGGGGCGTCGGGTGCACGGCTCTCGGCGTCGTCGAGGGCGCCCAGCAGCGCGACAACCGCCTCGCCACCAGCCCGCACCGCCGCGGCATCCGCCTGCGCGCCGAGCCCGGCCGCCATCGCCCGTAACGACCGATGCAGGCGGCGTTGCGCCTCGACATCGTCGATCGCCAGGCCCAGCAGGCTCGCCACTGTCGACGCCGGCACCGCCCAGTGCCAGTGCGACCAGCCGCCGCGCAGCGCGATCTCCGCCTGCCGACGCGCGTGCGTCCGGATGTCGTCCTCGGACAGCGCCAGCAGCGCGCGCGTCAGCGCGGCCTTCTCCGGCGCGTGGGCCGCGTCGTCGCGTTGCCGCAGCCAGCGCGCGAAGACCTCGGCCAACGGGCCGCCGTGCGCCTGCAGCGGAGGCGGCAGCGGCTCGCCGGGCGGGCGCATGCGGAGGTCCGGGTCGAGCAACGGGGGCACGAGCAACGGGGGCACGAGCGGCGGAGCCGGCGCCGCGGACGGGCGGTCGACCTCGTCGGTGTCGGTGTCGGCGTTGGCGTTGGCGTTGGCGCCGGTGTCGATGGCGCCGGCCTGGCCGTCGCGGGCCGCGGCGTGCCGCGCATGAAAGGGACAAGCGGTCATGGAGGAACTCGGCAAAGGGGAATGAGGGGATCTTCGCGATGGATCGCCCGGAACGCTTCGCTTAGCATCGAAACATGATTGACGCCCCCACCGCCGACGAGGCGCTGGCCCACATCGCGGCCAGCATGGCCGAGCCGGTCCGCGCGCGCATGCTGTGCTGCCTGATGGACGGCCACGCGCGCACGGCGACCGAGCTGGCCGCCGTCGGCGAGGTCGCCGCCTCGACGGCCAGCGCGCACCTGGCCAAGCTGCTGGGGCAGGGGCTGGTCGGCTGCATGGCGCAGGGCAAGCACCGCTACTACCGGCTCGCCGGCCCGGAGGTGGGCCAGGCGCTCGAGGCGATGCTGGTGCTGGCCGGCCTGCCGCGCCCGCGCTTCGAGCCGAGCACCCCGCCCGCGTTGCGCCAGGCGCGGCGTTGTTACGACCACCTCGCCGGCCACTGGGGCGTGCGGCTGCACGACCACGCGCTGCGCCGGCACTGGATGGCGCCCGATCCCGAGGAGGTCCGCGGCTACCGCTTCACCGCCGAGGGCCTGGACGCGCTGCGCGAATGGGGCGTCGACGTCGAGGCCGCCACCGGCGCGCGCCGCCGCCGCCTGGCCTGCGCCTGCATGGACTGGAGCGAGCGCCGACCGCACCTGGGCGGGGCGCTCGGCGCGGCCTGGCTGCAGGCGATGCTGGCGCAGGGCTGGCTCGACCCCGATCCCGACAGCCGCGCGCTGCGCGTCACGCGCCGCGGCCTTTCCCGACTCGAACGACTGCTGGAGGACACGACGACATGAGCACCTCGATCCACGTGGGCATCGGCGGCTGGAACTTCGAACCCTGGCGCGAGACCTTCTATCCGAAGGACCTGCCCGCCTCGCGCGAGCTGGAGTACGCCAGCCGCCAACTGACCGCCATCGAGGTCAACGGCACCTACTATTCGACCTTCAAGCCGGCCACCTTCGCCAAGTGGCGCGACACCGCGCCCGAGGACTTCGTGTTCTCGCTCAAGGCCAACCGCTTCGCCACCAACCGCCGCGTGCTGGCCGAGGCCGGCGAATCGGTCAGCCGCTTCATCGACAGCGGCGTCGCCGAGCTCGGCCCCAAGCTCGGGCCGATCGTCTGGCAGTTCGCGCCGACCAAGCGCTTCGACGCCGCCGACTTCGGCGCCTTCCTGAAGCTGCTGCCGGCGCAGTCCGCCGGCGTGACGCTGCGCCACGCGCTGGACGTGCGGCACGAGAGCTTCCGCGCGCCGGAGTTCCTGGCGATGGCGCGCGACCACGGCGCGGGTGTCGTCTTCACCGAGTCCGACGACTATCCGCCGATCCCCGACCTGACGACAGACTTCGTCTACACGCGGGTGATGCGCACGCGCTCGGAGCTCGTCACCGGCGTCACCGAGGAGGAACTCGACGGCCTGGCGGCGAGCGCCTCGCGCTGGCAGTCGGGCGGCCAGCCGGACCGGTTGCCGCTGGTCGAGGCGGACCGCGCGCCGCCCCGGCAGCCGCGCGACGTGTTCGTCTTCTTCATCAGCGGCGCCAAGGAGCGCGCGCCCGCCGCGGCGATGGCCCTGATCGAGCGCCTGAGTTGAGGTCGCCGCCAGCCGGGCTTGACGCTTCCCTCACGCCACGGGCCCGCGATGTAGGGGGATAGCCGCGAGGGGGTCGGTCACTACACTGTCTGGCCATGGGGTCGATCCACATTCCCACGCTGATGCTGGCGCTGCTGAGCGGCTTCGCGATGCTCGGCGTGCAGCTGTGGACGGCGCAGCGCAGCCGGCTGCGCTACCTGGACCTGGGGGTGTGGACCTGGGGTTCGTGGACGCTGCTGGCGGGCTTCGCGCTGCTGTCGGCGCGGATCGTGATCCCGGTGTGGCTGTCGGCGTTGCTGGGCAACGGGCTGATCGCGCTGGGCATCGTGTTCTACAACGAGGCCATCCACCGCCACGTGCTGGGGCGCTCGCTGCCGCGCTGGATGTGGTGGGGCGGGCCGGCGGTGGCCTGGACGCTGACGGCGTGGATGCTGAGCTGGCCGCTGGCGGTCCGCACCAGCGCGATCTCGCTGGTCTTCGCCGCGTTGCTGCTGCCGGCGATCCTCGTGCTGCTCGGGCCGGGGTGGCGGGGCGAGTCCTCGTTGCGGGCGGTCGGCGTGACGCTGGTGGCCGCGGCCGCGAGCCTGCTGCTGCGCAGCATCCATGCGCTGACCAATCCCGAGGAGTACCTCGACCTGATGCAGGGCAGCCTGGGCCAGGGGCTGACCTTCCTGTTCAGCTTCATCTGCCTGATCGGCGCGGGCTTCGGTTTCGTGCTCGCCAACTTCGAGCGCATCGCGCGCCGCATGGAGGAGATGGCCTCCACGGACGGTCTCACCGGCTGCCTGAACCGGATGACCGCGGACGCGCTGCTGCGGCACGAGCTGGAGCGCGGGCGGCGCGAGGGCACGCCGCTGGCCTTCGTGCTGCTGGACCTGGATCACTTCAAGGACGTCAACGACTGCCACGGCCACCATGCCGGCGACGACGCGCTGCGGGCCTTCGCCGCCGAGGTGCGCGCGCGGCTGCGGGCCTCGGACGTGGTCGGCCGCTGGGGCGGCGAGGAGTTCGGGCTGATCCTGCCGGCGACCGACGGCGTCGGCGCGATGCGGCTGGTCGACCAGATCCGCGAGGCGGTGGCGACGCTGCGGCTGTGCGACGACGACGGGCGGGACTTCAGTCTGACGGTCTCGGCGGGGATCTCGGTGGCCGAGCCCGGCGGCAGGATCACCGCCGACCACCTGTTCATGCGGGCGGACCGGGCGCTGTATCGCGCCAAGGACGGCGGCCGCAACAACGTCCAGGTGCACGACAGCGACTGGCCGCTGGCGCCCGGCGTGCCCGCGGCCTGAAGCGCTCAGCAGTTCTGGTACTTCCAGTTCCGCGGCTTGCCTTCGGCCAGCCACTCGACGGTCTGCGCGAGGCGGCGCTCGCGGGTCTCGGCCTTCTTCGCCTCGACGATCCACTCGATGTACTCGCGGCGGTGGCTGGGCGGGAAACCCTCGAAGGTCTTGCGCGCCGCGGCGTTGGCCCGGAGCGCGGCGGCCAGGTCCTCGGGCACCTCGGGCGGCGGCTTCGGCGTGGCGGGGCGCGCGGGCCGCGCCTTCACGCCGTCCTCGATGAGCGTCATCGCGCGCTTGAGGATGGCCTTCTGCTCGGCCTTGGACGGCAGGTCCTTGAGCGAGGTGAGCCGGCCGAAGTCGCCCATCGCGCCGTCCTTGGCGTGGTCGGCGCCGACGGCCGCCTGGCCGTGCCAGAAGCCGATCGAGCAGTGCGCCTTGAAGGCGGCCATGCCGGTCAGGATCTTGTCGCGGTAGGTGAAGTTGGGGAAGCCCCACTTGATCGTCTCGACGACGTCGGGGCAGTGCGCGTGCACGGTCGCGCGCCAGTGGCGCAGGAGGTCCTGCGCGAACGGGGCGGCGCGGTCGATGTAGGCGTCGACGCGGGGATCGAGGGTGGGCATGAGGCCGCAGCCTAGCGAATCCGGGGTCGTTCGACCATCGTGGTCTATGCTCGGCCCCCATGCGCGCCAAGACCTCGACCTCGCTTCTCGCCCGCCTGCCGGCGGCCCTTCCGATCTGGACGCTGGCGGCGCCGCTGGCCGCGATCGTCGCGCTGCTGGGACTGACGGCCGGCGGCGAGTCGACGTTGGTGCTGGCCGTGGTCAGCGTGCTGCTGATCGCCGCGGTGCTGGCGGCGGTGCATCACGCGGAGGTCGTCGCGCATCGGGTCGGCGAGCCGTACGGCTCGCTGGTGCTGGCGGTGGCGGTGACCATCATCGAGGTGGCGCTGATCGTGTCGCTGATGCTCGCCGGCGGCGAGGCCACCAACACGCTGGCGCGGGACACGGTGTTCTCCGCGATCATGATCGTCTGCAACGGCGTGCTGGGCCTGTGCATCCTGGTCGGCGGCTGGAAGCACCAGGAACTGGCCTTCCGCGTCGAGGGCACGAGCCCGACGCTGGCGGTGCTGGCCGCGCTGTCGGTGCTGACGCTGGTGCTGCCGGCCTTCACGACGAGCTCGGCGGGCCCGACCTTCACGACCACGCAGCTGCTGTTCGCCGGCGGCGTGTCGCTGGTGCTCTACGGGGCCTTCGTGTTCGTGCAGGCGGTGCGGCACCGCGACTACTTCCTGCCGGTGGCTGGCGTCGACGACCAGGACACCCATGCCGAGCCGCCGAGCTGGCGCGTCGCGGGCGTGAGCCTGGCGCTGCTGCTGGTGTGCCTGGTCGGCGTGGTGGGCCTGGCCAAGCTGCTGGCGCCGACGATCGAACGCGGCGTGCATGCGATCGGCGCGCCGCCGTCGCTGGTGGGCGTGATCGTGGCGATGCTGGTGCTGCTGCCCGAGACGGTGGCGGCGGTGCGCGCGGCGCTGCACAACCGGCTGCAGACCAGCCTGAACCTCGCGCTGGGATCGGGGCTGGCGAGCATCGGCCTGACGATCCCGACGGTGGCGGTGCTGTCGCCGCTGTTCCCGCACTCGCTGGTGCTGGGGCTGACGCCGCTGAGCATGGTGCTGCTGTTCCTGACCTTCATCGTCGGCGCGCTGACGCTGGGCGGCGGCCGGGCGACGGTGCTGCAGGGGGCGGTGCACATGGTGGTGTTCATCGTGTTCCTGTTCCTGGCGGTCATCCCCTGATCGCGATCGCGCCGGCCATCGCGCCGGTCAAGCCGGAATGAAGAAGGCCGCCCTCGGGCGGCCTTCGTGCTTCCTGGGGCGACGCGTCAGGCGGCGCCGGCGGCATCGATGCCCACGAGGCGCACCGTCGACTGCGGATCGTCCATGCAGACGGAGACCTCGGGGCAGCCGTCGCACTTGGGTGGGCGCAGGCCGGGCCGGCCGAGCGACTCGCCCAGGCTCAGGAACAGGTGGCGCTTCCAGCGCAGTTGCCGCGTGTTGCTGTCGTGCAGCGTGGGGAAGGCCAGCCGCAGCAGGCGCGAGACCTGCGGGCGTTCCGCCAGGCCGAGGTCCTGCCACAGGTGGTGGCTGCCCATGCAGGCGCTGGCGAGCCAGCCGCACAGGCGCGCGTGCGACGAGTCCTTGCGCGCCCGGTGCTGGAGCAGGAAGCGGTAGAGCGGGCCGGCCAGTGCGCCCGGGTCGGCCGCGTTGGGCGGGAAGTCGCCGGCATCGGTCCGCGACTGGACATGGTGGCCGACGACGGCGAACAGGTCGCGGTCGGCCTCGTCCCAGTGACGGGGCGCATCGGCCTGGAGCCGCCTCAGAGCGGCTTGATCTCGATCCGGCTGAGCCACGGGAGGTCCTTCGGTCGGCTGCGCAAGTTGGAACGCCATCGAGGCTCCCTCGTTGAGACGCGCCGAGCGCGTCGACGGCGAAATATATATCCGGATATGGCGATGGAAGAGAACCGACTAGCGCTGGGAGAGAAAGACGGCGGAGCGGTGTCTGGAATGGGAAACAGCATGTCCTCGCTGATCCTCGAACTTGACGAATGCGTGGTCCGGAGTCGACCGACAACTTGCGTTGTCGATGCCGTTCAAAACAATACGACGTTTTTCGTACACTACGGGCGCGGCGTGGCTGGACCAAAGGGATACAGGGCGGTGAAGCAGGCGGTCCTACGTGCGCTTCAGTCGGGAGAGGTCCAGCATGAGGTGCGGGAGAACTTCGACGAGAAGAACCTGCTTGGCTGCGGAGAAGTCAGCGTGGATGAAGTCATCAGCATCGTCAAGGCAAGCCGCGGAACAGACTACTCGTGTTCTCCGCTGCATGCAGACGCCAGCTGCGACTGTCATTTACTCAAGACGCGCGGCTGGTATGTGAAGTTCTACTTTCTGGAACCTCACGCCGTGTTCATCAGTGTTCACCGGACGAGAGTGCCATGAGGATCTTTGAAGTGGGCGAGCACAGCAAGGCGTTCTGCCATGACTGTGGCAAGGTGGTTCGGACGACGTTCTCCCGAAGGGATGTCGCTTTCAATGATGGGAAGGGCACCGCCAGGGATGTTCTGGTCGGTGTTTGCGATGAATGCGATCGGACGGTTAGCGTGCCACACCAATCGGCTCCCGCGTTGTCCAGGGCGAGGAAGGCCGCGGCACAGGCCATCGAGGCCAACCTTCCGGCTGCATACATCGATGTTCTGGATTGCGCTGTGCACCGGATCGACAGTCAGGCATCCACGGATTTTCGGCGGGCTCTGGTGACCTACTTCGTCCACAAGATCGCAGTGGATGCCCGTGGAGGAGCGTTGCTGCTGCTGACGCACCGCAAGGCGGTGGCGCGCTTTCCGGAGGAGCGAGGAATCGTCCGCAGGCGTCTGTCGATGAAGGTGCCGCCTCGAGTGACGGAAGATTTCAGAAGGCTGGAGGCCTCGACTGAACTGAACACCACGGAGCTTCTGAAATCCGTGGTGTTCCTGATTCAGATCCGAGTGCTCGACGAGTCTCGTCCTCGGTTGCTGGACGAGCTGCGGGCACTCTCGGCCATCTGGGCCTGACGCCCCTCTCCCAGCCTCTCACGCCGCCAGCCTGAATGCGCTCACCAGCGCGTTCAGCTGCTCCGCCTGCGAGCGCAGGCTGCCGGCCGCCGCGGCCGATTCCTCGACCAGCGCGGCGTTCTGCTGCGTCATCTCGTCCAGCCGCTGCACCGCCACGTTGACCTGGCCGATGCCGTCCTTCTGCTCGGCCGCCGCGGTCGCGATCTCGCCGACGATGTCGGCCACCCGGCGCACGCCCTGCACGATCTCGCCCATCGCCTCGCCCGCGTCCCGCACCAGCCGCGTGCCCGTGTCCACGCGCGACACGCTCTCGCCGATCAGCGTCTTGATCTCCTTGGCCGCCGCCGCCGAGCGCTGCGCCAGCCCCCGCACCTCGCCCGCCACCACGGCGAAACCGCGTCCCTGCTCGCCCGCCCGCGCCGCCTCGACCGCCGCGTTCAATGCCAGGATGTTGGTCTGGAACGCGATCCCGTCGATCACGCCGATGATGTCGTTGATGCGCCGCGAGCTCGACTCGATCTGCTGCATCACCTCCACCACCTCGCCCACCACCTCGCCGCCCTTGGACGCCGACGCCCGCGTCGCGCCGACCAGCGCGTTGGCCTGCTGCGCCGAGCTCGCCGTGTGCGCCACCGTCCCCGTCAGCTGCTCCATCGACGAGGCCGTCTCCTGCAGGTTCGACGCCGTCGCCTCGGTGCGCGCCGACAGGTCCTGGTTGCCGGTGGCGATCTCGCGCGTGGCGACGTTGATCGTCTCCGTACCCTCGCGCACCTGCCGGACCATGCGCCGCAGCGAGTCCTGCATCGCGCTGAGCTCGCGCAGCAGCACGCCGATCTCGTCGCTGCGGTCGACGTGGATGTCCTGGCTCAGGTCGCCGCTGGCGATCGTCTGCGCCACCGCGCCGGCCCGCACCATCGGCGCGCGCACCGACTGCGTCACCCGCCACGCGATGAACACGCCCATCGCGACCGCCAGGCCGGTCAGCGCCAGCATCAGCGCCGCGGCCTCGTTGGCCTGGGTGCGCTGGCGCGCCGCGAAGGCATCGGTGTCCTCGCTGATCAGCGTCACCAGCTTCTCGACCGAGGCCAGGTAGCTCGAGGCCGCCGGGATCAGCGTCTGGTCCACCTGCCGCGCGCCGGCTGCCGGATCGGCCTTGATCGCGGCCATCACGCCCTTGCGGATGTCGACGTAGCGCTGCCGCTCCGCGGCGATCACCGGCAGCTGGGTCCGCTGCTCCGGATCGTCGATCGCCTGTTCCAGGTCGGCCTGCAGCTTGTTGATGCGCTCGGTGGTCCGCGTCATCTCGCCGGACAGGAAACCCGACAGCCCCTCGTGGCCGCCGGACTTGGCCATCGCCATCACGCGGTTGAGGTTGAGCTCGGTCGCCGCGCGCCAGTTCGTGGCCATCAGCCGGCGCTGCTCGAGCGCGTGGAGCTGCTCGCCCAGCCGCACCATCTCGCGCAGCTTCACCACCCCGACGCCGGTCATCAGGGCCGCCATCGCGAGCACCGTCGCGAAGCCGACCTGGAGCAGTGTCGTGATCTTCATCCGGTTCAGCGCGTGCAGCATGACGGACTCCCGACGAGCCAAGGGTGCGGTCGATTATGGGAGTGCCCCCCGGGCGGGGCAAGGCGGCGCGCGGCCGCCCCCCGCGCTTGCAGGTGGGCGGGGCCGGGTCGTGCCCGTGGCGGGCCGTCGTCAGCCGAGGTAGAAGAAGATCGCCTTGCAGCCGCTGTTGCGGCCGTAAATGCGGATCGGCGTGCCGGTGGTCTTGGCGGCGACCAGCGCCGCGTAGACCGCCTTGACATTGGCCTGGCGCGCCGCGTTGTCGCTCTGGCTGCCTTCGTAGGTGAGCCAGGTGCCGCTGCCGCAGCTGCCGGCGTTGCCCTCGACGGCGAAGAGGATGCGGTCCGGCATGTAGGTGACCTCCATCGCGATCACGTTGGTGCCGATCACCGACCAGTCGTAGCCTGGGTCGCCCTGGGCCTGGCCGGCGGGCAGGAAGCCCAGCGTCAATGCGGCGGCGCCGCAGGCGCGAATGAATCCGATCATGGTGTCCTCCCTCTGGACGCGCCGTCCGGCGCGCCGCGATCGCGACGCTGTCCCGGCGGCGGGCGCAAGGATAACCAGACCCTCAGGCCAGCCGGAACACCCGCACCAGCTCCGCCAGCTCCTGCGCCTGCTGCTGCAGGCTGTCCGCGGCGGCGCTGCTTTCCTCGACCAGCGCGGCGTTCTGCTGCGTCACCTGGTCCAGCTGCGTCACCGCCTGGCCGATCTGCACGATGCCGCGCGTCTGCTCCTGGCTCGCCGACGAGATCTCCCCGATCAGCACGCTGACCTGCCGCACCTGCTCGACGATGCCCTGCATCGCCGCGCCGGCCTCGTCCGCCAGGCCCGATCCCGACTGCACCTGCTCGACGCTGCGGCCGATCAGCGCCTTGATCTCGCGCGCCGCCTGCGCCGAGCGCTGCGCCAGCCCGCGCACTTCGGAGGCGACCACCGCGAAGCCCTTGCCCTGCTCGCCGGCGCGCGCCGCCTCCACCGCCGCGTTCAGCGCCAGGATGTTGGTCTGGAACGCGATCCCGTCGATGACGCCGATGATGTCGGCGATCTGCCGCGACGAGGTGCTGATGTCCTGCATCGTGCGCACCACCTGCTGCACCACGCCGCCGCCCTGGCCGGCGGCCTCGGCGGCGCGCGTGGCCAGCGCATCGGCCTGGCCGGCGGTGGAGGCGTTGTTCTGCACCGTGCTCGACAGCTCCTCCATCGACGCCGCCGTCTGCTGCAGGCTGCTGGCCTGCTGCTCGGTGCGCTGGCTCAGGTCCAGGCTGCCGGTGGCGATCTCGCTGGAGCCGGTGGCGATGCTCTCGCTGCTGTTGCGCACGCGGCTGACGATGTCGCGCAGCGAGCCCGCCATCGCGCCCAGCGCCGCGATCAGCCGCGCGGCCTCGTCCTGGCCGGGCTGCGCGTCGCGGCTGCGCAGGTCGCCCTGCGCGACGGCCTCGGCGAAATGCACCGCCTCCTGCATCGGCGCGGTGATCGAGCGTGTTGTCATCAGCCCGGCGACCAGCGCGATCGCCACGGCGGCGACCGCCGCGGCCAGGCTCCAGCCGCGCACCGTCGCGGCGGTCGCTTCCGCCGCGCGGTAGGACTCCGCGCCGACCCGCACCTGCAGCGCCAGCAGCGCGTCGATCGCGGTCTTGGCCCGCGCGCCCAGCGTCACGATGCGCTCGCCGTAGATCGCCTGCGCGCGCGCCACGTCGCCGGCCCGCGCCGCGTCGCGCGCCGGCAGCAGCCCCTGCTGGACGTACTGGCCCCGCACCTCGGCGAAGGCGGCGGCGAGCTGCTTCTCCTCCTCGGTCAGGTAGGTGGACATGTAGTCCTTCCACAGCCCGGTGATCGTGGCGACGTTGGCCTGCAGCTGCGTGTCCAGCGCGGGCAGCTGCGCCGGGTCGCGGATCATCTCGGTGACCAGGATCCGGTTGCGCAGCATCAGGCTGTCGATGTCGCCGATCTGCTTGAGCGGGATCGTGCGGTCCTCGTAGATCGTCTTCAGGTCGGCGAAGACCCGGCCGCTGCCCAGCACGCCGAGCGCCGAGACCGCGAGGATCAGCAGCAGCATCAGGCCGAAGGCGAGCGACAGGCGTGCTCCGGTGGCGAAACGGCGCAGGAAGGTCATGGCGGTCTCCAGCGGGTCTAGCGATCGACGTCCCCGGTCCCGATTGCACGACAGCCGCCGGCGCAAGGGAAGCCCCATGGACCGGGGGCGGCGCCGGCGCCGCCATGAAAAAAGGGCCCGTGAAGGGCCCTTCGCGCCGGCCGCCAGGGCCTCACATGCTGCGCCGGTACTGGCCGCCGACCTCGAACAGCGCCGCCGTGATCTGCCCCAGCGAGCACACCCGCACCGCGTCCATCAGCACGTCGAAGACGTTGCCGTTGTCGATCACCGCCTGCTGCAGCCGCTTGAGCATCGCCGGCGCCTCGCCGGCATGGCGCGCGTGGAAGTCGCCCAGGCGCGTCAGCTGGCCCTGCTTCTCCTCCTCGGTGGAGCGCGCCAGCTCGATGTGGTCCGGCACCGGCTCGCCGTGCGGGTTGCGGAAGGTGTTGACGCCGATGATCGGGTACTCGCCGGTGTGCTTGAGCATCTCGTAGTGCATCGACTCCTCCTGGATCTTGCCGCGCTGGTAGCCGGTCTCCATCGCGCCCAGGACGCCGCCGCGCTCGGCGATGCGCTCGAACTCCGCCAGCACCGCCTCCTCGACCAGCTCGGTCATCTCCTCGACGATGAACGCGCCCTGGCTCGGGTTCTCGTTCTTCGCCAGGCCCCACTCGCGGTTGATGATCAGCTGGATCGCCATCGCGCGGCGCACCGATTCCTCGGTCGGCGTGGTGATCGCCTCGTCGTAGGCGTTGGTGTGCAGCGAGTTGCAGTTGTCGTAGATCGCGATCAGCGCCTGCAGCGTGGTGCGGATGTCGTTGAAGGCGATCTCCTGCGCGTGCAGCGAGCGGCCCGAGGTCTGGATGTGGTACTTCAGCTTCTGGCTGCGCTCGTTGGCGCCGTACTTGTCGCGCATCGCCACCGCCCAGATGCGCCGCGCCACGCGGCCCAGCACCGTGTACTCCGGGTCCATGCCGTTGCTGAAGAAGAAGCTCAGGTTGGGCGCGAAGTCGTCGATGTGCATGCCGCGCGCCAGATACGCCTCCACGAAGGTGAAGCCGTTGGACAGCGTGAACGCCAGCTGCGAGATCGGGTTCGCGCCGGCCTCGGCGATGTGATACCCGCTGATCGAGACCGAATAGAAGTTGCGCACGTCGTGGTTGACGAAGTACTGCGCGATGTCGCCCATCACCTTCAGCGAGAACTCGGTCGAGAAGATGCAGGTGTTCTGCCCCTGGTCCTCCTTGAGGATGTCGGCCTGCACCGTGCCGCGCACGTTCGCCAGCACCCAGGCGCGCACCTTGGCGGCCTCGTCGGCGGTGGGCGCGCGGCCGTTGTCGGACTGGAACTTCGCCAGCTGCTGGTCGATCGCGGTGTTCATGAACATCGCCAGGATCGACGGCGCCGGGCCGTTGATCGTCATCGACACCGAGGTGGTCGGGCTGCACAGGTCGAAGCCGTCGTACAGGACCTTCATGTCGTCCAGCGTCGCGATGCTGACGCCGGAGTTGCCGACCTTGCCGTAGATGTCGGGCCGCGGCGCGGGATCGGCGCCGTAGAGCGTCACCGAGTCGAAGGCCGTCGACAGCCGCTTGGCCGGCATGCCCTCGGACACCAGCTTGAAGCGCCGGTTGGTGCGGAAGGCGTCGCCCTCGCCGGCGAACATGCGGGTCGGGTCCTCGCCCTCGCGCTTGAACGCGAACACGCCGGCCGTGTACGGGAAGCTGCCCGGCACGTTCTCCAGCATCAGCCACTTCAGCAGCTCGCCCTGGTCCTCGTACGGCGGCAGCACCACCTTGCGGACCTTGGTGCCCGACAGCGACGTCGACACCAGCGAGGTGCGGATCTCCTTGTCGCGGATCTTCACCACGTACTCGTCGCCGGCGTAGGCCTTCTGCATGTCCGGCCACTGCGCCAGCAGCTGGCGCGCGTCGGCGTCCAGCTTCGCCTGGCGCGCGGTGGCCAGCGCCTCCAGCGAGGACAGCGCGGCGGCGTTCGCGGCGGCGTCGGCCTGGCCGAGCATCGCGGCGCTGGCGCCCAGCTGCTGGATCTCGCGGGCCAGCCGGGCCTGCGCGCGGGCGCGCTTCTTGTAGGCGCGCACGGTGTCGCCGATCTCGGCCAGGTAACGCGCGCGCGCCGGCGGCACGATCGGCGTCTGGTGCGTGCTGAAGCGGGTGTCGGCGATGGGCAGGCGGCCGTCGCGCAGCGGCAGGCCGAGCTCGGCCAGGCGCGGCTTGAGCGCCTGGTACAGCGCGGTGACGCCGTCGTCGTTGAAGCGGCTGGCCATCGTGCCGAAGACCGGCATCTCCTCGGCGCGCTTGCCCCACGCTTCCTTGTTGCGCTGGACCTGCTTGGCGACGTCGCGCCAGGCATCGGCCGCGCCCTTGCGGTCGAACTTGTTGATCGCGACGAACTCGGCGAAGTCCAGCATGTCGATCTTCTCGAGCTGGCTGGCGGCGCCGAACTCGGGCGTCATCACGTACATCGGCACGTCCACGTGCGGCACGATCGCCGCGTCGCCCTGGCCGATGCCGGAGGTCTCGACGATCACCAGGTCGAAGCCGGCGACCTTGGCCGCGGCGATCACGTCGGGCAGCGCCTGCGAGATCTCCGAGCCGAAGTCGCGCGTGGCCAGCGAGCGCATGTACACGCGCTGGCCTTCGGCCCAGGGGCCGATCGCGTTCATGCGGATGCGGTCGCCCAGCAGCGCGCCGCCGCTCTTGCGGCGCGACGGGTCGATCGAGATCACGGCGATGCGCAGCGCGTCGTCCTGGTCCAGGCGCAGGCGGCGGATCAGCTCGTCGGTCAGCGAGGACTTGCCGGCGCCGCCGGTGCCGGTGATGCCCAGCACCGGCGTGCGCAGGTCCTTGGCGGCGCCGCGCAGCGCCTGCGTGAACGCGGCGTCGGCGCGGCCGTTCTCCAGCGCGGTGATGGCTTGCGCGAGCGCGCGCCAGGCCGGGCCGTCATGGCCCCGCAGCGCGGCGATGTCGGTGGGCGCGGTGGTGCCGGCTTCCTGGTCGCAGCGCATGACCATCTCGCCGATCATGCCCTGCAGGCCCATGCGCTGGCCGTCCTCGGGGCTGAAGATGCGCACGCCGTGGTCGGCCAGGTCGCGGATCTCGGCCGGCACGATCACGCCGCCGCCGCCGCCGAAGACCTGGATGCCGTCGCCGCCGCGCTGGCGCAGCAGCTCGACCATGTACTTGAAGTATTCGACGTGGCCGCCCTGGTAGGAACTGACGGCGATGCCCTGCGCGTCCTCTTGCAGCGCAGCGGTGACGACCTCGTCCACCGAGCGGTTGTGGCCCAGGTGGATGACCTCCGCGCCCATGCTCTGCAGGATGCGCCGCATGATGTTGATCGCCGCGTCGTGCCCGTCGAACAGGCTCGCGGCGGTCACGAAGCGGACCTTCTGGGTGGGGCGGTACTCGGCCAGGGCCTTGTACGCGGCGGACATCTCGGTCATGACGGTTGTCTCCGGCTTTTGAGGCGCGGGCGCCCGCGGCCGGCAAGGGTGGGCCCGCCGCGGCGCCTGTCGTGATCGGCCCCTTCTGGGGGCCGAGTGTGCGCGTCGATTCTAGGTGCCGGTTGACGTTTACGTAAACGTGAGATCCCGCGGGTTGTCGTCCCGCGAAGGGCGGGTAATCCCTAGGGGGAGGGCCTCGCCAAGCCGGCGAGGCGCGCCGGACGGCCTCGGCCGGGCTCAGTCCCGGCGGCGGCGCGAGACGGCGCCGAGCAGCCCGAGCCCGGCCGCCATCAGCGCCCAGGTCCCAGGCTCGGGCACCGGCGCGGCGAAGGCGCTCGCGTAGTTCACGCCGGTGGCGCTCAGCGCGGTGAAGGCGGTGACGGCCTGGCCGTTGGCGTCGGTGATGGCGCTGATGCCTTCCCAGGTCAGCGAGTGGGAGAACGTCGACCACGCCTGCGCCGAGCCGGTCACGCCGCTGTCGTCGCGGCCGGCGATGAAAACGTAGGCGTTGATCGCCATGCCGAGCTGGAGCTCGATCGGCTGGCCGAAGACGAAGGACACGCTCAGCGTGTGCCAGCCCAGGCCGGCGCCGGAGGTCTCGTCGACGATGCCGCCGGCGTCGAGGTAGCGGGTAGCGCGGCCGGTCAGGTGCGTCTCGCCCGCGGCGGGCGCGACACCCTGCGCGACCAAGCCGGCGTGGTAGTCCCAGCCAGCGCGGATGCCGAGGTCGGCGGTGGCGCTCGGCCCGGTCAACGCGCCGTCGATGCCGATCGTGCCGTCGATGTGCACGCGCGCCGTCAGCGTGCCGGTGGCGCCGTCCTGGCAGCCGGGGCAGCGGATGACGAACTGGTCGCTGATGAACCCGCCCGGCGAGACCCAGGCGCTGCTGAAGCCGTCCGCCGTGGTCGAGTCGACGGACACCGACGTGGTGGCCGCGGCCTGGACGCGGCCGTAGTTGACGAGCGCCGTGCCGTCGGCGTCGAGCCGCGTGGTCGTCGTCGCGGAGCTCGATCCGGTGTGGATGCGATAGGACGCCTCGGTCCCGAGCGGAACTTCGTCGGACCAGAAGTCGCGGCCCGTCAGCGACGGGTCGTAGGCGCGCACGGTGACGCCGGCGCTGTACTGCAGCGGCAGCAACGGCGGCGTGTCCGCCAGCGCCGGCCCGCCCGCGGCGAGCAGCGCCGCCATCGCCAGGGCTTGCGAGCGGGCGCGGCGCCGCGCCAGCGCGCCGATCAGCGCGAGTCCGCCGGCCATCAGCGCCCAAGTGGAAGGCTCGGGGATCGCCGCCATCGAGCGCGCGTAGTCGATGCCATCGCTGTTGAACGCGGTGAACGCGTCGATCCGCTGGCCGGCCGCATTGGTGACCGAGGTGATCCCGTCCCACGCGAAGGTGTGGGTGAAGTCGACGAAGGACGCGCCGTACATCGTGCCGGCGACGCCGCCGGGCGCGGCCTGCAGGTCCACGGTCGTGTACGCGTGGGCCGACCAGGACATGTCGATGGGGCGGCCGAACTCGAATTCCAGCCGCAGCTCATACGCGCCCGTGCCGTTCATGCTCAGGTCCTGGACGACGGTGTCGTTGACCATCGTGCGGCTCTGCCAGGCGAGGAAGCTGGCGTAGCCGGCGCCCGGGTACTCCTCGACGCCCTCGGCGCGCATCTGGAACGTGGTCTGCCAGTTGCCGGCCATCGTGCGCGTGCCCACGGCGTCGTTGAAGTGGCCCGACTCGTCCACCGCGAACTGGTTCTGGCCGAAGCCGCCGTCGATCCGCAGGCGGAAGGTCATCTCGCCGCGCGTGCCGGCCGCGCAGCCGCCGCACTGGATGATGAAGCTGTCGACCAGCGTCGCGGTCGAGGTGCTGAAGCTGAGGATGCTCGGCGGCGCTCCGCCGCCCTGGTTGTGGGCGGTGGCCTCCGAGCCGAAGCTCAGCAGCCCGTATCCGGCGTAGGACCGGGCGCCGCTGTCCGCGGTCTGGTTGGCGCCGGGGACCGCATCGGTCAGGCTAGACGTCGCCGAGTTGCCGATCGGCTGGTACGCGCCCACCAGGCTGGGCGTGCCCTGGTTGTTCTTCGTCGCCGTCCGGCCGAAGGCATCGGCGCCGGCGGAGAACTCCGCCGCGCCCGCGGCGCCCGCCCCGAGCGCCAGCGTCAGCGCGGCCACGGTGCCCGCGCGGCGTGACCCGCGCGAGCGGCGCGCGCGGCCGCGCGCGAACGCGCCCAGCAGCGCCAGGCCGGCGGCCATCAGGCCCCAGGTCGACGGCTCGGGCACGACGGCCAGCGAGCGCGCGTAGTCGATGCCGTCGCTGTTGAGCGCGGTGAAGCCGGTGACCACGTTGCCGGCGGCGTCGACCACGCTGCCGATCCCGTCCCACGCGAAGCTGTGCGAGAAGTCCGCGAACGAGGCGGCGGCCAGCGATCCGCCGGTGGCCGCCTCGGGCCGCAGGTCGGCGGAGGCGGAGACGCTGGCGAGCCACTCGAGGTGGATCGGCCGGCCGAACTCGAACTCCAGCTGGAAGTCGTACACGCCGGTGCCCTCGCGGTTGCCGCCGGCGACGACGGTGTCGTTCACCTTGGCCAGGAAGTCGTACGCGTTCAGCGCCAGCGTGCCGGGGCCGGGAAAGTCCATCGCGACGCCCTCGGCCCGCATCGACAGGCTGGTGGACCAGTAGTACTGCGTGGTGCGCACGCCGCCGTCGGGATTGGGCTGCCCGCCCGCGTCGGTCGAGGCGTTGCTCAGGCCGACGTCGCCGAGCACCAGCGCGCGCAGGCTCATCGTGCCGCGCGTGCCGTCGACGCAGGTGTCGCAACGGATGATGAAGCTGTCGGTCAGCGAGGCGCTCGCGGAAGCCTCGGCATGCGCGCCCGGCTGCGCGCCGGTGGACTGCTGCAGCGTCTGCGCGCGCGCCGCGAGGGACAGGTGGCCGTAGCTCGCGCGGGCCAGCGCGCTGGCGGTGACGTCCTGCGAGACGCCGGACACCGCGTCCGTCAGCGAGATGCTCGCGGACCCGGCGATCGGCGAGGTGCCGGAGAGGTCGCCGGAGGACCGCTGGTCGCTCTTCGTGGCGGTGTTGCCCGACACGCCGGCGCCGGCGGTGAAGTCCGCGGCCGAGACGTTGGCACCGGCCAGCGACAACCCCGCGGCCAGCAGCAGCGCCGACTTCCGTCGACGCGCGAGGGCGCCCAGCGCCGCCAGGCCGCCCAGCATCAGCGCCCAGGCGCCGGGCTCGGGCACGACCTGCAGGATGGGCACTTCCAGCGAGCGCGCGTAGTCCACGCCGACGTTGTTGAACGCGGTGAACGCGTCGACCTGCTGCCCGTCGGCGGTCGACACGCCGGTGATGCCGTCCCAGTACATCTTCCCGTAGGCGCTGACCAGGTCGACGTTGGACTGGAAGGTGCTGGTCTGGTCCTCGCCGGAGAACACGCCGCCGAGCACCGCCGCGCGCAGGCTCATGTCGACGTGGATCGGCTGGCCGAAGACGAACTGGATCGACAGCTCCTGCAGCCCGGCCGAGACGCGCGGGCTTTCCTCGACGTGGCGCACCCCGTTGCGCTCGGTCTCGAGGAAGTAGTAGTCCATGCCCAGCCGGCCGGGGTTGGGCGGCGCGGGCTGGTCGGGCGGGAAGGGGTCCGGCACGCCGTCGGCGTGCATCTGGAAGTTGGTCGACCAGTTGATGTCGGCGACGTAGCCGCTCAGCGCGGTGCCGGGCGACACGGTCGAAAGTTCGCGCACGCCGATGCCGCCCCAGTAGACGCGGAACGACAGGTTGCCGATCGAGCCGGCGGTGCAGGCGGCGCAGTTGATGACGAAGCTGTCGCTCATCGCGTTCGTCGATTCGGCGTGCAGGTAGGTGCTCTGGTTCGGGTACCGGGTCGCCATGCCGGTGAAGCCGAAGCTCGCCGAAACCACCTGGCCGTAGGTGGTCAATCCGCCGCCGCCGAGTTCCGCCCAGCCGGTGGCGGGCAAGCCGTCGGGCACGGCGAGGCCCTGGAGGTAGAACAGCGGGCTGTCCGGCCGCACCGCGCCGCTCCAACTGTTGGCGTCGCTCACGCCTGGCACGGCCATCTGGTACTGGTAGCCGGCGGTGAAGGTGGTGGCGGCGAGGGCGGGCCCCATCGCGGGACCGGTCAGCAGCGCGCTCAGCATCGCCAGCGCGGACAGGCGGAGGAACGGACGCATGGCAGTCTCCCTGCGCGGCGTGGGCGCCGCTTTGCCCGCGACGGTACGGCCAAGCGCCATTTCCCGCGGCCCCCTCTTGGGAGGACCGTGGGCACGCCGCTTGCGCCGGCGCGGGAACGGCGCTTGCTCTTGCCCTTCGCGCGCGGCGATGCGGCGATGCGGCGATGCGGCGAGGGCAAGGCATGGAACTTGCGCGAGCCCTGGCGTGAAGCCGCCGCCCGCCCCCGACGCCAGCCCGCCGCCCGCCCATGCCGGGCTGCGCGTGCTGCTGATCGACGACGGCGCGCACCGCGTCGACCTGCTGCGCGACGAACTGGTGCGCCAGGGCTGCGAGGTCGTCGGCGTGATCGAGCAGGCGACGCTGATCCACGACTGCGTGCTGCGTCTGCGGCCCGACGTCGTCATCGTCGACGCCGAATCCCCGACCCGCGACACGCTGGAGAACCTGGCCACGCTGTCGGCGCGGATGCCGCGGCCGATCGTCGTCTTCGCCGAGGACGAGGACCGCGCCCCGATGCGCCGCGCGCTGCAGGCGGGCGTCAGCGCCTATGTCGTGGCGGGCCTGCAGGCGCAGCGGCTGGCGCCGGTGCTGCATGTGGCGATCGCGCGTTTCGAGCAAGACCTCGCGCTGCGCGAGGAGCTCAGCAAGGCGCAGGCGCAACTTGCCTCGCGCAAGCTCGTCGACAAGGCCAAGGGCATCCTGATGCGCGAGCAGGGCCTGGACGAGGACGCGGCCTACCAGCGCCTGCGCAAGCTCGCGATGGACCGGGGCGAGGCGCTCGCGCAGGTCGCGCGGCGCGTCATCGACGCGCACGAGCTGCTGCGCGGCTGAAACGGGGCGCCGCGCCGGGCCGTGCACCGCGACGGCGCATCGATGCCGCCAGACAGTGCGCGACGAGCGCGCGCCGGTGGATTTCCCGCTGGCACGCTTCCTGCGAAGTCCTCCGCGTGCTCCCGCAACGGCGTGGGGGCCGATGAAGATGTTGGGACAAAGGCGTCCGACCGGTTTCGCGCAGCGCGCGGGACGGTCGTGGCGCCTTTTTGTTTTTCCGCTGGGGTTTTCCGCTGGAGGTCTTGAATGCAACACGGTTCCAAGGAGGGTCTGATGAGCGCTGAGCGTCGCAAGCTGCTCGCCACCGGCGCGGCGCTGGGCGGCCTGTCCGCGCTGCCAGGCGGGGGCGCGTTCGCCGCGGGCTCCGACAAGCCGGAGAAGGAGGAGGTCCGCATCGGCTTCATCCCGCTGACCGACTGCGCGTCGGTGGTGATGGCCGCGGCGCTGGGCTTCGACAAGAAGTACGGCATCAGGATCGTGCCGACCAAGGAGGCCTCCTGGGCCGGCGTGCGCGACAAGCTCGTCAACGGCGAGCTCGACATGGCGCATGTGCTCTACGGCCTGGTCTACGGCGTGCACCTCGGCGTGGCCGGTCCGAAGAAGGACATGGCGGTGCTGATGACGCTGAACAACAACGGGCAGGCGATCACGCTGTCGAAGAAGCTGGCCGAGGCCGGCGCGGTGGATGTCGCGTCGCTGGCGGCGGTAATGAAGAAGGACAAGCGCGAGTACACCTTCGCGCAGACCTTCCCGACCGGCACGCATGCGATGTGGCTCTACTACTGGCTGGCCGCGGCGGGCGTGAACCCGATGAAGGACGCCAAGGTGATCACCGTGCCGCCGCCGCAGATGGTGGCCAACATGCGGGTGGGCAACATGGACGGCTTCTGCGTCGGCGAGCCCTGGAACCACCGCGCCATCATCGACGGCATCGGCATCACCGCCGCGACCACGCAGGACATCTGGAAGGACCATCCGGAGAAGGTGCTCGGCACCACCGGCGACTTCGTGAAGAAGTATCCGAACACGGCGCGCGCCGTCGTGATGGCGGTGCTGGAGGCGGGCCGCTGGATCGACGCCAGCCTGTCCAACAAGCAGAAGATGGCCGAGACGATCGCCGACAAGGCCTACGTCAACACCAGCGTCGACGCGATCAACCAGCGCATCCTGGGCCGGTACCAGAACGGCCTGGGCAGGACCTGGGACGATCCCAACCACATGAAGTTCTTCAACGACGGCCAGGTCAACTTCCCCTGGCTGTCCGACGGCATGTGGTTCCTGACCCAGCACAAGCGCTGGGGCCTGCTCAAGGAACATCCGGACTACCTCGGCGTCGCGCGCCAGGTCAACCAGGTCGAGCTGTACCGGCAGGCGGCCGCGGCGCTCGGCGTGTCGGCGCCCAAGGAGACGATGCGATCGACCAAGCTGTTCGACGGCGTCGTCTGGGACGGCAAGGACCCGGCGAAGTACGCCGACGGCTTCAAGGTCCGCGCATGAACGCCGCCGCCTTCGACGCGCGCGCCGCCTGGATGCGGGTGCTGCCGCCGCTGGCCGGGCTGGGCCTGCTGTGGCTGGTCTGGTTCGTCGCCACGCTCAAGGGTGGCGCGTTCCCGACGCCGGGCCAGACCTGGGAGGCGGCGGTCAAGCTGTTCGCCGATCCCTTCTATCGCAACGGGCCCAACGACCAGGGCATCGGCTGGAACGTGCTGAACTCGCTGCAGCGCGTGGGGCTGGGCTTCGGGCTGGCGGCCGCGGTGGGCATCCCGCTGGGCTTCCTGATCGGCCGCTTCGAATTCGCGAGCCGCATGCTGTCGCCGCTGATCAGCCTGCTCAAGCCGGTCTCGCCGCTGGCCTGGCTGCCGATCGGGCTGCTGGTGTTCAAGAGCGCCAACCCGGCGGCGATCTGGACCATCTTCATCTGCTCGATCTGGCCGATGGTGGTGAACACGGCCGTCGGCGTGCAGCGCGTGCCGCAGGACTACCTGAACGTCGCGCGGGTGCTGCGGCTGTCGGAGTGGAAGCTGGTGACGCGCATCCTGTTCCCCGCCGTGCTGCCCTACATGCTGACCGGCGTGCGGCTGTCCGTGGGCACCGCGTGGCTGGTGATCGTCGCGGCGGAGATGCTGACCGGCGGCGTCGGCATCGGCTTCTGGGTCTGGGACGAGTGGAACAACCTCAACGTCCGCCACATCCTGGTCGCGATCTTCGTGATCGGCATCGTGGGCCTGCTGCTCGAGGCGGCCCTGATGGCGCTGGCCCGGCGCTTCTCCTTCGACGACTGAACGACCCCTGACCGGAGATTCCGATGAGCACTCCCTTCATCCGCGTGCAGCAGGCCGAGATGGTGTTCTCGACGCGCAAGGGCCAGTTCCACGCGTTGCGCGAGATCGACCTGGACATCGCCAAGGGCGAGTTCGTGACGCTGATCGGCCATTCGGGCTGCGGCAAGTCGACGCTGCTGAATCTGGTCGCCGGGCTGCTGCGGCCCACCGGCGGCGCGCTGCTGTGCGACGGCCGCGAGATCGCCGGGCCGGGGCCGGAGCGGGCGGTGGTGTTCCAGAACCATTCGTTGCTGCCGTGGCTGACCTGCTTCGACAACGTGCTGCTGGCGGTGGAGTCGGTCTTCGGCGGGCGCGAGCTGCGGCCGCGGTTGATGGCCCGCGTGGAGGACGCGCTGCACCTGGTCGGGATGAGCCATGCGATGTTCAAGCGGCCGCATGAGATCTCGGGCGGCATGAAGCAGCGGGTGGGCATCGCGCGGGCGCTGGCGATGGCGCCGAAGGTGCTGCTGATGGACGAGCCCTTCGGCGCGTTGGACGCGCTGACCCGGGCGCACCTGCAGGACGAGCTGATGAAGATCGTCGCGGCGACGCAGAGCACCGTGGTCATGGTCACGCATGACGTGGACGAGGCGGTGTTGCTGTCGGACCGGATCGTGATGATGACCAACGGGCCGGCGGCGACGATCGGCGACATCCTGCCAGTGAGGCTGGCGCGGCCGCGGGACCGCGTCGCGCTGGCGGAGGACGCGGACTACGCGCATGCGCGCAAGGCGGTCATCGATTTCCTCTACACACGGCACCGGCATGCCGAGGCGAAGGTCCCGGTGGACCGGGCGGATCGCGCGACCCTCACCCCGACCCTCTCCCGCAATGCGGGAGAGGGAGAGCGTGAGGGCGTATCGCCTCGGCGCGAGGTGGCTCCCTCTCCCGCACCGCGGGAGAGGGCGGGGGTGAGGGTCTCCTAGCCGAGGATGATCTGAAGACTCTGCTGGTAGTGCCCGGTCAGCAGGTCGAGCCGGTCCAGCAGCACCTCGCTGCTGCGGGCCAGGCCGCCGGCGGCCTCGCGGCCATGGGCATCGCGCAGGCTGCGCATCAGCCGAAGCCACTCGGCGCCCACCTCGGCCAGCAATGACCGGATCGCGTCGCTGGACAGCGGCGACGCCTCCAGCTCCGCCAGCCCGGCCGCGAAGCGGTCCAGGCTGTCGAGCAGCACCGCCGGGTCGCGTCCCGGCAGCAGGTCGGCCAGCAGCGCGTCCTTGGCCAGCCGCTGGCTCAGCATGCGTTGGCGGCCGCACAGGTTGACGACGTGCAGCGGCTTGCCGCCGCCGCTGCCGGCGATCGCCGCGGCCAGCGCGTCGGAATGCGTCAGCAGGTCCTCCGCGGCCGCGTCGGCGGCGGCGAGCGACTCGGCGCTCGGTTTGCCGCCCAGCAGTGGCTCCAGGCGCCGCCACGCGCCCAGGACCGAGGCGAGTCCCGCCGCGTCGGCCGGCAGCGGCGGCAGCAGTCCCGGCAGCCGCGACAGGTTGGCGGCCACGCGCGCGCAGGATTCGTCCTGCAGGGTCTTCGCGCGCTTGGCCTCGATGCCGGCGGCGCGTTGCGCCATCAGCTTGACCAGCCGCTGGCTCAGCATGCGCTGCTGGCCGGCGACGTTGACCGCCTCCGCCAGCTGCGCCGACTGCACCACCGAGCGCGCCACCTCGCCCAGCCGCAGGTGCGCGTGCATCGCGGCGTCGCGCAGCAGCCGGAACGCGCTGTCCTCGTCCAGGTCGCGCGCGGCCATCAGCAGGCCCTTCGCGCGTTCGGTCCACTTGCGGTCGTCCAACTGCGCCCGCAGCGCCGCGAAGCGCCCCGCCTGCCAGGCGGCCCAGCGCAGCTGGCGGCGCAACGCGTCGGGCGCCGGCTCCGTTTCCAGCAGCACCTGCAGGCCCAGCGCCATTGCGCGCTGTTGCAGCGCCGCCGGCACGTCCGCCGCGTCGGGCACGAGGCCGACGCCGGGCAGCGCCAGGCCGGCGGCCTCGAGCGCGTTCAGCCAGGCCTCCAGCCGGTCCGCGCCGGCGTGGAGCACGACCGCGTCGGCGGCCTGTTCTTGTGCGGCGCGCACCAAGCTGTCGCGTCCGGGCTGGTGCACCGATGCCGCGATCCAGTGCGGCACCGGACCGGTGCCCATCGGATCGGCGCCCAGCCACAGCACGCGACGGGGCAGCGCGTCGTCGTCATCGGAGGGCGGAACGGCAGACCTGGCGGCGGGCTCGGACATGGGCGCGACAGAGGGAAATGGCGGCGTTGGCGTTGCACGAACCGGGCCGGTCCGCGACGCGCCGCAGCATAAGGCCACCGATCCGCGCCGACGTCATTTCGATGGCCCTCGCCGTTCTGGCACGCGACTTGCGAAGGCTCCGGTGCGGCGCAATGGCGCGCCGCGCCCTCGCGGGGCTCCGGCCTCGCGGTCTTCGTGCCGGGTCGCTCGCGATTCCGGCGCCTCATCCGATGAAAGGCCTCGCCGAGCCCGGTGCTCGACGCGGCCTTTTTGCGTTTCGAGCCCCCACCAGCAACTCGCCATGGCCTCCTTCCGCGTCTTCCTGCGTTCCGGCCACGCCCCGACCCTCGGCGCGGCGTTCCTCTACTTCGCCTTCTCGTGCTGCATCTGGGTGCTGAACGGCGCGCTCGCGCCCTTCATCAGCGAGGCCTACCAGCTCACCGCCGCGCAGAAGGGCCTGATGCTGTCGATCCCGATCATGGCGGGCGCGCTGATGCGCTTCCCGCTGGGCGTGCTGTCGCAGTACATCGGCCGCAAGAACGCGACGCTGGTCGAGATGGCGCTGATCGCCGTGGCGATGGGCTACGGCTACGTGATGGTGGACAGCTACGGCGACCTGCTCGCGATGGGGGTGCTGCTGGGCATCGCGGGCGCGAGCTTCGGCGTGGCGATGTCGCTGGGCTCGGGCTGGTATCCGCCGAAGTACAAGGGCCTGGCGATGGGCCTGGTCGGCGCGGGCAACGTCGGCACCGCGGTGTCGGTGCTGGTGGCGCCACCGCTGGCGCAGTGGCTGGGCTGGCAGTCGGTCTACGCGATCGCCGCCGGCGCGATCGCGCTGCCGATGGCGGTGATGGTCGTCTTCGCCAAGGAGCCGCCCGACGTCGACACCCACGCCGGCCTGCGCGCCCATGTCGCCTGCCTGTTCGAGAAGGACGGCTGGGCCTTCAGCCTGATCTACGCGGTGACCTTCGGCGGCTTCATCGGGCTGACGACCTTCCTGCCGACCTACTACCACGACCAGTTCGGCGTCTCCAAGGTCGCGGCCGGGCAACTGACGATGCTCGCGGCCTTCATGGGCGCGGCGGTGCGGGTGGCCGGCGGCGCGCTGTCGGACCGCTGGGGCGGTGTGCACGCGCTGACCGTGGTGCTGGCGGTGGTGACGGTCACGCTGCTGCTGATCGGCCCCGCCAACGGCTCGCTGGTGCTGACGACGGTGCTGCTGGTCGCGTGCTTCGCGGCGCTGGGCGCCGGCAACGGCGCGCTGTTCCAGCTGGTGCCGCTGCGCTGGCCGGCGGCCACCGCGGTGGCGGGTTCCATGATCGGCGAGATCGGCGCGCTGGGCGGCGGCGCGGTGCCCAACCTGATGGGCTGGTCCAAGCAATGGGCCGGGACCTACGCCTGGGGATTCGCCGCCTTCGCCGTGTTCTCGCTGGCGATGCTGGGCCTGCTGCGCGTGATGCAGGCCCGCTGGACCCGCACCTGGGTCGGCGCCGGCGGCCGCGCGCATCCGGTCGCGGCCGAGGCGGCCCCGGCCTCGCCCATCGCCGATCCGCTGCCTTCCCTCCCTCTCCCGCTGGCGGGAGAAGGCCGGGGTGAGGGCCGTCCGGCCACCTCGATCCCCGCATTCCGCCTGGAGCGCTCCGCATGAAGAAGATGAAGCTGGTGATGGTGGGCAACGGCATGGCCGGCGTCCGCACCCTGGAAGAGCTGCTGAAGATCTCCCCCGACCTGTACGACATCACCGTCTTCGGGTCCGAGCGGCATCCCAACTACAACCGCATCCTGCTCAGCCCGGTGCTGGCCGGCGAGCAGACGCTGGACGAGATCATCCTCAACCCGCTGAGCTGGTACGAGGAGCACGGCATCACGCTGCACCTGGGCAAGACGGTCACGCGCATCGACCGCGTGAAGCGCCAGGTCGTCGCCGACGACGGCACCGTGGCCGACTACGACCGGCTGCTGATCGCCACCGGCTCCAACCCGTTCATCCTGCCGGTGCCCGGCAAGGAGCTGGACGGGGTGATCGGCTACCGCGACATCACCGACACCAACACGATGATCGAGGCGGCCACGAAGTACCGGCACGCGGTCGTCATCGGCGGCGGGCTGCTGGGCCTCGAGGCGGCCAACGGCCTGATGCTGCGCGGCATGCAGGTGACGGTGGTGCACATCGCCGGCTGGCTGATGGAACGCCAGCTCGACGACCAGGCCGGCGACCTGCTGCGCAAGTCGCTGCAGGAGCGCGGTCTGCGCTTCCGCATGGGCGCGCAGACCGAGGCGCTGATCGGCGACAAGGACGGGCGGGTGATGGCGGTCCGCTTCAAGGACGGCGAGGAGATCCCCGCCGACCTCGTCGTGATGGCCGCCGGCATCCGCCCCAACACCGCGCTGGCGGAAAGCGCCGGCCTGCATTGCCACCGCGGCGTGGTCGTGACCGACACGCTGCAGACGGTGACCGATCCCCGCATCTACGCCGTCGGCGAATGCGCCGCGCACCGCGGCATCGCCTACGGGCTGGTGGCGCCGCTGTTCGAGCAGGGCAAGGTCTGCGCCAACCACTTGGCGCAGTTCGGCATCGGCCGCTACCTCGGCAGCCAGACCAGCACCAAGTTGAAGGTCACCGGCATCGACCTGTTCTCCGCCGGCGACTTCATGGGCGGCGAGGGCACCGAGGAGATCGTGATGAGCGATCCCTTCGCCGGCGTCTACAAGAAGCTCGTCATCCGCAACGACCAGCTGGTCGGTGCCTGCCTGTACGGCGACACCGTCGACGGCAGCTGGTACTTCAAGCTGCTGCGCGAGGGCCGCAAGATCGGCGACCTGCGCGACAAGCTGATGTTCGGCGAGAGCAACATCGGCGACGTCGGCCACCAGGGCCACAACAAGGCCGCCGCGATGGCCGACAGCGACGAGGTCTGCGGCTGCAACGGCGTGACCAAGGGCGCCGTGTGCAAGGCGATCAAGGACAAAGGCCTGTTCACGCTGGAGGAGGTGCGCAAGCACACCAAGGCCAGCGCGAGCTGCGGCTCCTGCACCGGGCTGGTGGAACAGCTGCTGATGTTCACCGCCGGCGGCGACTACTCGGCCACGCCGAAGAAGAAGGCGGTGTGCGGCTGCACCGAGCTGAGCCACCAGGAGGTGCGCGACGCGATCTTCAAGGAACACCTGACGACGCTGGCCGGCGTCTACGAGCGGCTGAACTGGAAGTCGCCCAACGGCTGCGCCACCTGCCGGCCGGCGCTGAACTACTACCTGATCTCGTCCTGGCCGAAGGAGGCCGTGGACGATCCGCAATCGCGCTTCATCAACGAGCGCAGTCACGCGAATATCCAGAAAGACGGGACCTACTCGGTGATCCCGCGGATGTGGGGCGGGGAGACAACCGCCGATGAGCTGCGTCGGATCGCCGACGCCGTCGACAAGTACAAGATCCCGACCGTCAAGGTGACGGGCGGCCAGCGGATCGACCTGCTGGGCGTGCGAAAAGAGGATCTGGTCGACGTCTGGCGCGACATCGGCATGCCCAGCGGGCATGCCTACGCCAAGGCGCTGCGCACGGTGAAGACCTGCGTCGGCTCCGAGTGGTGCCGCATGGGCACGCAGGACAGCACGCAGATGGGCAAGGACCTGGAGCGCGCGATGTGGCGCATGTACGCGCCGCACAAGGTCAAGTTCGCCGTCAGCGGCTGCCCGCGCAACTGCGCCGAGGCCGGCATCAAGGACGTCGGGATCATCGGCGTCGATTCCGGCTGGGAGATGTATGTCGGCGGCAACGGCGGCATCAAGACCGAGGTCGCGCACTTCCTGGTCAAGCTCAAGACCGCCGAGGAGGTCATGGAATACACCGGCGCGTTCATGCAGCTCTACCGCAAGGAGGGCTGGTACCTGGAGCGCACCGTGCACTACATCGCCCGCGTCGGGCTGGACCACGTCAAGCAGCGGATCCTGGAGGACCACGAGGGCCGCAAGGCGCTGTGGGCGGAGCTGCAGTTCGCGCTGGACGGCGAGCCGGACCCGTGGTTCGAGTTCGCGAAGGCACAGGTCGACGTGCGCCAGTTCGAGCCGGTCGCGACGCTCGCCCCCGCGACGTCCGCCGCGACGTCCGCCGCGACCTCCACCGCGCCGGCCGGCGCCGGTCCGTCGACCGTGCTCGCGGCGCCGCGCCGCGATCCGATCTGATCTCCTTCGTTGCCGAGGCCCCCATGTCCCATTGGATTGCCGTCTGTTCCGTCACCGACATCCCCGTGCTCGGCTCACGCCGCGTGGCGCGCGCGCAGGGACCGCAGGTCGCGCTGTTCCGCACCGCGGACGACCGCGTGCATGCGCTGCTGGACCGCTGCCCCCACAAGGCCGGGCCGCTGAGCCAGGGCATCGTGTTCGGCAACGCGGTCGCGTGCCCGCTGCACAACTGGACGATCGCGCTGGAGAACGGCTGCGCGCGCGAGCCCGACGAGGGCCGCACGCCGGTGTTCCAGGTCAAGGTCGAGGACGGCGTCGTGCTGCTGGACCGGCAGGAGCTCGACACCGTCGGCATCGACCTGCCGCCGGTGATGGCCGGCCCCTGCACCCGCGTCGCCTGCTGAGCGGAGGCGATCGATGGCCGAGACGCGTTCGACCTGCCCGTACTGCGGCGTCGGCTGCGGCGTGCTGATCGAGACGGCGGGCGAGGGCGCGCAGGCGCGCGTCGTCGGCGTGCGCGGCGATCCGGCGCATCCGGCCAACTTCGGCCGGCTGTGCACCAAGGGTTCCACGCTGCACCTGACGGCGACGCCGCTGGTGCGGGAGCAGCAGCGGCTGCTGCGGCCGGCCTGGCGGCCCACCCGCGACGAGCCGCTCCAGCCGCAGGACTGGGACACGACCACGCAGCGCATCGCCGACCAGCTGCTGGCGATCCGCGCGCAGCACGGGCCGGACGCGATCGGCTTCTACATCTCCGGGCAGCTGCTGACCGAGGACTACCACGCGTTCAACAAGCTGGCGCGCGGGCTGGTCGGCACCAACAACATCGACAGCAACTCGCGGCTGTGCATGAGCTCGGCGGTGGTCGGCTACAAGCAGTCGCTCGGCGCCGACGCGCCGCCCGCCTGCTACGAAGACCTGGAGCGCACGGACTGCCTGTTCATCGCCGGCTCCAACACGGCCTGGGCGCATCCGATCCTGTTCCGCCGCATCGAGGCCGCCCATCAGGCGCGGCCGGAGATGAAGATCGTCGTCGTCGATCCGCGCCGCACCGAGACGGCGGAGTTCGCCGACCTGCACCTGGCGCTGAAGCCGGGCAGCGACGTCGCGCTGTTCCACGGGATGCTGCACGCGGCGATCTGGGAGGGCTGGATCGACGCGGCCTTCATCGAGGCGCACACCGCGGGTTTCGCCGCGCTGAAGGCGCTGGTCCGCACGATGACGCCGAGCGAATCGGCGCGGCTCACCGGGCTGCGCGAGGACCAGATCCTGCAGGCGGCGCAGTGGTTCGCGCAGTCGCCGTCGACGCTGTCGCTGTACTGCATGGGCCTGAACCAGAGCAGCAGCGGCGCGGCGAAGAACACCGCGCTGATCAACCTCCATCTGGCCACGGGCCAGATCGGGCGGGCGGGGGCGGGGCCGTTCTCGCTGACCGGCCAGCCCAACGCGATGGGCGGGCGCGAGAGCGGCGGCATGGCCACGCTGCTGCCCGGTCACCGCGATCCAGGCAACGCCGCGCACCGCGAGGAAGTGGCCGCGCTGTGGGGCGTCGACGCGATGCCGGAGCGGCCCGGGAAGACGGCGGTCGAGCTGTTCCAGGCGGCGGCGCGCGGCGAGCTCAAGGCGCTGTGGATCGCCTGCACGAATCCGGCGCAGTCGATGCCCGACCAGGCGCTGGTGCGCGAGGCGCTGGCGCGTTGCGAGCTGGTGATCCTGCAGGAGGCCTTCGCGGGCACGGCGACGGCGGAGTTTGCCGATGTCGTGCTGCCGGCGACGACGTGGGCGGAGAAGGACGGCACCGTCACCAACAGCGAGCGGCGCATCAGCCGGGTCCGCGCGGTGCTGCCGCCGGCCGGCGAGGCGCGCGCGGACTGGCGCATCGTGCGGGACGTGGCGCGGCGCCTCGAGGCGGTGCTGCGCCCGGGGCGGGAGAGCCTGTTCGCCTGGGAGCGGCCGGAGCAGCCGTGGCTGGAGCATCGCGAGGCGACGCGCGGGCGGGACCTCGACATCGGCGGGCTGAGCTACGGGATGCTCGAGGACGCGCCGCGGCAATGGCCGTGGCCCGAGGGTGCTTCCGGCGGGCGGGAGCGGCTGTACGAGGACCGCGTGTTCGCCCATGCCGACGGCCGGGCGCGCTTCATCGCCAAGGCGTTCCAGCCGCCGGCGGAGACGCAGGACGCGGCGTTCCCGCTGGCCTTGAACACGGGAAGGCTGCGCGACCAGTGGCACGGCATGAGCCGCAGCGGCACGGTCGCGCGGCTCTTCGCCGGCGAGCCGGCGCCGGCCCTGTCGATGCATCCGCAGGACATCGCGCGGCGCGGGCTGGAGGCCGGCGCGCTGGTGCGGGTGCGGTCGCGGCGCGGGCCGCTGATCGTGCCGTTGCGCGCGGACGAGAGCGTCGGCCCGCAGCGCGCCTGGCTGCCGATGCACTGGGGCAGCGAGTTCCTCGGCGGGCGCGGCCAGCTGGGCATCAACGCGCTGACGCAGCCGGCGTATTGCCCGGACGCGCGGCAGCCGGAGCTGAAATTCGCCGCGGTCGCGGTCGAGGCGGTGAGCTTGCCCTGGCGGGTGGTCGGCGCGGCCTGGGTACGGCCGGGCGAAGGCGCCGCGCTGCGCGCGCAGCTGCGGGTGCTGATGGACCAGGCCGACTACGCCTGCTGCCTGCCGGGCCCGGCGCAGGATGCGCTCGAGGGCTGGAGCCTGGAGCTGGCGTTCGCCGAGCCGCCGCCTGCGCCGGTGGTGCAGGCCTTGTCGACGGTGCTGCAACTCAATGGCGTCGGCGTGCTGCGCTACGCGGATGGGCGGCGCGGCCGCAGCCGTTTCCTGCGGCTGGATGGCGAAGGCGCGCAGGCGCGGCTGCAGGCGGTGTTGCGGGTCGGCGAGGGCGCGGAAGGCGCGTGGCTCGATGCGCTGTGGCGGGAGCGCGCGCCGGTCGCGCCCTTCGGGCGACGGCTGCTGGCGCCGGACGCGGAACAGCCCGCGGTGGCGGCCAGTCCGCAGGTCTGCAATTGCTTCAACGTCCGCGAGGACGCGATCGCGGCCTGCCTGACGCGGCTGCCCGACGGCGCGCCGGACGCGCGGCTCGCGGCGCTGCAAGGCGAGTTGCGGTGCGGCACGCAATGCGGCTCGTGCCTGCCGGCGCTGCGCCGGATGGTCCAGAACGTTCCGCCGGCCGCCGTGGCGGCGCCGGCTTCGAAGGCAGTGAAGGAAGCGACATGACCTCCCACGATGATCGTTCCGAGATGGCGCCGATGGCTGGTCGACGCCTCGGCGCCGACCGACCCCGCGACACCCACGGCGCGGCGCGTGCGCCGAGTGACGCGGTGCTTCGCGCGGGCGCGCGGGTCCCGTGCGTCGCGCTGGTCGGCGCCGGGCCGGGCGATCCCGAGTTGCTGACGGTGAAGGCGTTCAAGCGCTTGCAGGAGGCGGAGGTCGTGCTGACGGACGACCTCGTCGACGCGCGCGTGCTGGCGTGCCTGCCGGCGTCGGCACGGGTGCTGCGGGTCGGCAAGCGCGGCGGGTGCGTGTCGACGGAACAGCGCTTCATCCATGAGCTGATGATCCGAGAGGCGCGTGCCGGCGCGCGCGTCGTGCGGCTGAAGGGCGGGGATCCGTTCGTGTTCGGGCGTGGCGGCGAGGAGGTCGACGCGCTGCGGGAGGCGGGGATCGACGTCGAGGTGATCAATGGGTTGTCGGCCGGCCTGGCGGCGCCAGCGTCGGTGGGCGTGCCGGTGACGGACCGGCGCTGCACGCCGGGGGTGGCCTTCGTGACGGGCCACAACGGCGAGCACGGCATCGCGCCGGACTGGGCGGCGCTGGCGCGCAGCCGGCTGACGCTGGTGGTCTACATGGGCCTGGCGCGCGCGGCGGAGATCGCGGCGGCGCTGACGGCGGGCGGGCTCGACGCGGCGACGCCAGCGGTGATCGTCAGCGCGGCGCACACGCCTCGCCAGCGCGAATGCTTCACGACGCTGGCCGACCTGCCGGCCGCGATCGCGCGCGAGGGGCTGCCGAGCCCGGCGCTGCTGGTGATCGGCGAGGTGGTGGCGTTGTCGCCGCGGTGGCGGGAGGAGGCGGGGTTGGAGGTGGCGATGGAGCGGAGCGAGTTCACGCCGCCAGCGCGTCGACTTCCTCGACCAACTGATCGCCATGCATTTGCAGGATGACCTCGATGTCGTACTGCGCCTGGAGGTTGAGCCAGAACCTGGGATCGACGCCGAACGCGAGTCCGAGTCGGACGGCGGTGTCCGCGGAGATCGAGCGCAGGCCGGCGCAGATCTCGTCGATGCGGCGCTGCTGCACGCCGATCGCCTTGGCCACGCGATAACGCGTCAGTCCGAGCGGCTCGATGAACTCGGACATCAGGATGCTGCCTGGATGGACCGGATCGAGGCGACGTCCCGTCGTGATGTCGCTGAAGTCGATCTGGTTCAGCCTGTTGCGTGGAATGCTCATGTCTTCGTTCCGTGCTTGGTGTCGCTGGCGTCAGTGATAGTCGGCCACCTCGACGTCCGTGGCGATACCGTCCTTCCATCGGAAACAGATGCGCCACTGGCGGTTGACGCGGAGGCTCCATTGACCCCGGCGGTCGCCTTTGAGCAACTCCAGTCGATTGCCTGGAGGAAAACGCAAGGTGTCGATTGAAGGCGCCGCATCGATGGCGCGCATCTTCTGACGGCAGAGCTGCTGAAGGTCGCGCGCCATGCCTCGAACTTCCCGACCGTCGAAGATCGCCGCCGTGCGCTTGTCGGCAAAGCTGTCGATCATTTTAGTATCGGTTCGCGATACTAGTCACGCAAGAGATGGTCTCTTGATGACGCGGCATCGCTTGCCTCCGCAGGGATTGAGAGGCAATCAGCCTACGGGCGCGCGATCAGGGTTCGGCTCGAAGTGGATGCCAAATCGCTCCACGGTTGCGCCGGATCAACAGGTCCCTCAATCCGGAGGAGGTCGTGTTGCTCGGGCGCCCCACTGGGGGATCACGCGTCGCCGCCGCGTTCCAGGCTGCGTAGCCTGAGCATGATCAGCATGCCGACGGCGAGCACCGCCGCGGTCAGCCAGGGCGAGGCGAGGTAGCTCCCGCTGGCTTGCGCCATCGCGCCGGCGAGCGCCGGCGCGGTGACCTGCGCGACGCCGTAGCTGAGCGTCAGGCGCGCCATCGCCTTGCCGGGGTTGCCGGGCGAGCGCCGGCCCACGAGCGCGAGCGTCAGGCTCACCAGGCCGATGAAGGTGGCGCCGTAAAGCACCGCGCCAGCCAGCGCCGCGGGCAGGCTGCCCGAGAGCGCCGGCAGCACCACGCCGACGATCTGCAGCGCGAAGGCTGCGAGCAGCGCGTTCAGGTCGCCGAGGCGGCGCGCGACGCGGTCCCACAGGAACACGGCGGGCGTCGCGGCGAGGCCCACCAGCAGCCAGGCCCATGGGCCCTTGCCGTGGAGCAGCGGCTGGCGTTCGACGATGGCGACGGTGAAGGTGGCGCTGATGACGAAGCCCCAGCCGGCGCAGAAGTAGCCGGCGATCATCCAGCGCATCCATCGGGTGCTGGGAGCACCGGCTGCGAGCGCGACGGTCACCGGCGGCGGGACGGGCGGACGCCACCACCAGGTCAGCACCAGCAACGGCACGCCGATGACGACGAAGCCCCACCAGTGGCCGGCCCAGTCGAGCGCGAGCCGGTCCATCGCCATCGCGCCGAGCGCCGACACGACGATGCCCAGCCCCAGGCCCATGAAGTGAACGCCGAGTTCGGGGCGCTTGCCGGCGCGCATCAGGAAGCCGAGCACCAGGCCGGAGCCCAGCAGCATGCCGGCGGCACCGCTCAGGCCGCCGAGGTAGCGCGACAGCGCCCACAGCGCGAGGTTGGGCGCCAGCGGCATCAGCGCGGTCGCGACGAGGCCGAGCAACATGCCCCAGAAGTACAGGCGCGATCGCCAGCGCGGGTCGTCGATGAGCGCGGCGAGCACCGCGCCGCTCATGTAGCCGGCGTAGTTGATCGCCGCGAGCGTGCCGCCCATCGCGTCGCCGAGGCCGGCCTGCTGCTGCATCAACGGCAGCACCGGCGTGTACGCGAAGCGCGCCAGGCCGATGCTGAGGATCAGGCCGGCGATGCCGCCGGTCGACACCTGCCAGGTGCGGAGGAGGGGGGCATCACGCATGACGGCGTTACGCGGCCAGAGCGCCGATTCGCGCCGGAGGTCGATCGAGGGCGCTCATGGCTTTGCTCCGTCAATGCTCGTGAAAGCGACTTGGAATGTCGCGCCGTTCGTGGATGACCCGCACGATGTGCGCCGAGCCGTGTCGATCCAGATAGAACACGAGATGAGGGAACTTCGTCAGGCGCCAGGTGCGCACGTCGGTGACCTCAAGCAGTCGCCGATAGCGCGGAGATCCAGTGCCGGGCGCTCGAGCGATGTGGCGCAGGGCGCGCGTCACTTCCGCTTGGAGCGCCTCCGCGGGAAGGGCTCCACCTTCCTCCTGGTAATAAGCCCGGATCTCGTGCAGGTCCCTGGCGGCCTGCGGATGAAGAAAGAGGCGTTTGCCCGTCATTGCGTCGCCTCCCCGGATGCCCATTTCCGTGCTTCCTCATCGAGGATCCTGCCGAGATCGAGATACCCGCTTTCGATCTCGATGGGCGGTCCGGACCGAATGCCGTCGAGAAGCATGTCCTGCATCTTCTGGCGGTCCATCTCCATGCCGAGGAGTTCGGAGACGTAGTCATCGACGGACTCGAAGCCTCCGCGCTCGACCTGCCTGTCGAGGAAGGCGATCTGCGCCTCGGTGAGCGTGAACGTCCTGGTCGGCATGAAGTCGTCGGGCAAAGGAGGTGGCGCAGTATGGCCGTGATGGCTGTGGTGGGAGAACGGGGTCATGACGTGCCCTCGAAGTGAAGAGGGCGATCAGCCTAAGCCCGGGTCAATCGACAACCGACCCTGTCAGACGGCAAAACGGCCTCGATTCACGAGGCCGTTGATGACGGTCAAAAGGTCTCCCAATCGTCCCCGGGCGCCGACGTCGCGCTGGGGCCGGATGGCGCGGAAGGCGCCGCCTTCGTGGCAGGCGCGGGGGCAGGCGTTGCCCTGGCGAGCGGCTTGGCCGGCGCCTTCGCCGCGGGCGTCCGGGCCGCCGGGGGCTTCGTGGTCCCGGCCCGGGCCGCAGTCGATGCCGTGCTCACGGCCGCCACCTCGCCGTCCTTCGGCTTGGGATCGCTGACCTTGAAGTGCCCCACCAGCGCGGTGAGCTTGCGCGCCTGCTCGCTGAGCGACTCGGCCGCGGCCGCGGACTCCTCGACCAGCGCGGCGTTCTGCTGCGTCATCTGGTCCAGCTGCGCCACCGATCCGTTGACGTTGCCGATGCCCTGGCTCTGTTCCACCGTGCTGGCGCTGATCTCGCCGATGATGTCCGACACCCGCTGCACGCTCGCGACGATCTCCGTCATCGTCGCCCCCGCGTCGCGCACCAGCTGCGAGCCGGCCTCGGCCTTGTTCACGCTGTCGCCGATCAGCGCCTTGATCTCCCGCGCCGCCTGCGCGCTGCGCTGCGCCAGCGCCCGCACCTCGGAGGCCACCACCGCGAAGCCCTTGCCGTGCTCGCCGGCGCGCGCGGCCTCGACCGCCGCGTTCAGCGCCAGGATGTTGGTCTGGAACGCGATCCCGTCGATCGTGCCGATGATGTCGTTGATCTTCTTGGCCGACGCGTCGATCTGCGCCATCGTGCCCACCACCTCGCCCACCACCGTGCCGCCGCGCTCGGCCACCTCGGCCGCGCTGCCGGCCAGCTGGTTGGCGGTGCGCGCGCTGTCGGCGCTCTGCTGCACCGTGCCGGTGAGCTGCGCCAGCGAGGACGCCGCCTGCTGCAGGTTGGACGCCGTCTGCTCGGTGCGCTGGCTCAGGTCCTGGTTGCCGCTGGCGATCTCCTGGCTGGCGGTCTGCATGCCGTCGGCGCTGGCCCGCACCTCGCGGATCACCTTGCGCAGCGAGCTCTTCATCGCCGCCAGCGCCCGCTGCACGTCGCCGATCTCGTCGTTGTTGTAGTCGCGCTCGACGTGGAACAGGTCGCCCTCGCCGATGCGCTCGGCCTCGGCCATCAGCGACTTCAGCGGCGTCGAGATCGTGCGCACGAAATACGCCGTGGCCAGCGCCAGCAGGCCGACGATCACCGACATCAGCGCCGCCACGCCCCAGACGGTGCGCATGCGCTCGGCGCCGGCGGCCTCGCGCAGCCCGGCCGAACGCTGCTGCTGCAACGCCACGAATTCCTGCTGCGCCACCAGGTACTGCTCGATCGCCGGCACGACCTGCGCCTGCAGCGCCTTGTGCGAGCCCTCGATGTCGCCGCCCGCCTTGAGCTTGGCGGCCTCGTTGCGCGCGGCGATGTAGGCCTTGCGCCGATCGGCGATCTTGCCCATCGCGGCCTTGTCCTCGTCGCCGTCGGCCAGCGCCTCGAGCTGCTTCTGGATCTCGTTGATCGACTCGGTGGTGCGGGCGATGTCGCCCTTCATCGCGTCGGCGACGGCGTTGTCGTTGGCGGCCAGGCCGGCCTGCACGCGGCTCGCGTTGGCCTCGGTCAGGCCGCGCCAGCGCAGCGCGAGCTCGAAGCGCTGCTGCTGCTTCTCCTGTGTCACCTGCGCGACGGCCAGCAGCGCGCGGGTACGGGAGGCGGCCCCCAGCGACATCGCGACCGTCATGACGGCCATGACGGCGACGGGGATCCAGAGGCGCGTGGCGATGGAGAACTTCATCGGTCCGGGGTCTCGCGGGTTGGGGTCGACGGCGGCGCCCCGGGATGGGGCGGCGGGCGTCGATCCCATCCTAATTCGGCCGATGGGGGCACCGACTTGAGGACAAACACTGCTAACCTGCCGCCCAGACCGCGTCCGGCGCCGCCAATTTCCCGAAGAACTCCTCGGATCGACCGCCCCCCGCCCATGAGTTTCCTGGCCATCGACATCGGCAATACCCGCCTCAAGTGGGCGCTCTACGCGAGCCCCCAGCCCGGCAGCGCGATGCTGGCGCACGGCGCGCAGTTCCTGGAGAACATCGAACAGCTCGTCGAGCACGACTGGGCGCGGCTGCCGGTGGCGCCGGGCAGCATGCTCGGCAGCAACGTGGCCGGCGACGCGATGCGGCATCGCGTCGAGGAGCAGATGGAGGAGCTGTGGGACATCGAGCCGCGCTGGGTGGCGTCGTCCGCGCAGGGCGGCGGCGTGACCAACGGCTACGACCATCCGGGCCGCCTGGGCGCGGACCGCTTCGTGGCGCTGATCGGCGCGCGGCATCACGTGCTGTCGCGCATGCGCGGGCAGGCGGCGCGCCCGGCGCTGGTGGTGATGGTCGGCACGGCGGTGACGGTCGACGCGCTCGATGCCGACGGGCGATTCCTGGGCGGGCTGATCCTGCCCGGCCACGGGATCATGCTGCGCGCGCTGGAAGGCGGCACCGCGGGCCTGCGCGTGCCCACCGGCGAGGTGCGGGAGTTCCCGACCAACACCTCGGACGCGCTCACCAGCGGCGGCAACTATGCGATCGCCGGCGCGATCGAGCGCATGCAGCGGCACATCGTCAAGCGCTGCGGGCAGGCGCCGGTCACGCTGATGACCGGCGGCGCGGGCTGGAAGGTCTCGCCGGCGCTGGACATTCCCCACGAGCTGATCGACTCGCTGATCTTCGACGGCCTGCTGGCGCTGCAGGCGCATCGGCTGGCGCTCTGAGCGCCGGCCGGGCCTGATGGCGCCCGGCCCGCTCAGCGCTGCACCACCTGCTTGCTCTGGAAGTCCACCGGCACCGACGTGTGCTGATGGACCGCGCGCCAGCGGTCGCCGTCGCGGCGCAGCAGCAGCGTCAGCCGGTTCTCGGTCGAGCGCATCGGCTGGCCGTCGGCGTCGAGCGCGGCGAACTCCAGCGTCGCCACGCCACCCGCGAACGATGCGTCGCCCCAGGCCTGGACGTCCTTCGCGGTGACCCGCACCCGCACGTCGCGGATGCCCTCGAACCAGCCGGCGATCATGCCGGACCAGTCCTCCCGGCTGTCGCATTGCCAGCGGTCCCAGCTGTCGAAGACGTGCATGTCCTCGGCGTACAGCGCCATGAAGCGCGCATGGTCGCGATCGAAGACGGCGGCCGCGTAGTCGCGGAGGAAGGCGTGGATGGGGGTATCGGTCATCGGGGCGCTCCTGGAGGGTGATCGTTCCATCAGCCACGACGAATGCCGGGGGCGGGAATCGACAGCCGCGGCACCCGGCAGGCGTCGCGCCTGTCCCTTCGCCACGGGACGGCGGGCCCGACGCCCTGCATGTGACACTGCCCGCGTCCGTTCACTCCAGGGAGCATCGAATGAGCGAGATGAGGACCACGCTGCCGCTGTTCGCGGCGCTCGTCGGGACGGCGGTGTCGATCGGGCTGGGCGGCTGCGCGACGTCGCACCACCAGTGGGAGAAGAGCGACGCGCCGATGTCGCAGGTCGAGAAGGACAAGGCCGAATGCGAGTACGAGGCCAAGGCGGCGACCGCGAGCTATTCGACCGCCAGTTCCGCCAAGGAAAGCAACAGCCAGGCGATGGGCAAGGCGATCGGCGATGGCGTCGTCATCGCGGAGAAGCGCATCGAGCTGACCAACGATTGCATGAAGGCGCGCGGTTACCGTCCGCGCGCGTCCTGACGCTCAGACGTCGACCTTGAATCCGAGGTCGATCTCGGACGCCGGCTGCCCGCCGCGCAGGCCCCAGTTCTCGCGCTCGACCTCGTTGAGGGTGATGGTGACGTGGTCGGCGGGGATGTCGAGCGCGCCCAGCCGCTCGACGATGGCGCGGTAGAGCCGGCGCTTGGCCTCGATCGTGCGGCCGGCGAAGGCGGTGACCGTGACCAGCGTGTAGCGCTCGGGGCGCGACAGCCGCGGCGGGTAGATGAAGCGGTGCGGCTCGTAGGCGATCAGGCGCACGCAGCGGTCTTCGGGCGGGATCTTGAAGCCCTCGACCAACGCCGCCTGCACGGCTTCGATCAGCTGGACTTCCTCTTCCGGCGAATAGGCCTGGCGGACTTCGATCAGGGTGCTCGGCATGGGCGGCTCGATGGCGGTGGAACGGCCGTCGAGCTTATCGCGGCCCAGCCGCAGCGAGAGTTGCAGATGCGGCATGGCGGGCTCCCGGGGTCACCGCCATTGGCGCTGGTGACGCTGCCAGTCGCGTTTCCAGCGCGCGATGTTGTAGAGCAGCACCGTGACCGAGGTCAGCCAGAACATGCCGAACCAGATGCCGACGACCTTGAGCGTGAAGGCCATGTCGCCGTCGCAGCGGCCCAGCGCATTGCAGGGCGAGGGGACGTAGAGGTCGATCAGCCACGCGGTCGAGAGGTTCCAGGCCGCGAGGCCGACGAGCACGGACATGAGAAAGCGGTTCATGGCGAGATGGGCTCCTCCGGGTTGGGAAGAGGCCAGTCTCGCGAGGCCCGCGGGGCTCAGGATGAGCCGGGTGTGAACTCACGGTGAAGTCACCCGGTCTCGGTCATCAGCCGCGGGCTGCGGTCTCGCACTGCGCGCGGAAGAAGGGTTCGATCTCTTTGGGCGAGTCCGCGGAGATGATCAGGTCGAAGCGGCCCTCCGCATCGCGCAGCACGATCACGGCGCTGAAGAGGCCATGCATGGCGCGCGACTCCTGCCAGCCGCCCTGGTCGGTGACCAGGATGCGCGGCTTTTCGAACTGGCTGGCGGCTTGCTCGACGCTCAAGGGCGCCTCATGGGCGTGCTCGCGCAGGACTGTCCGCAGGTCCCGGTCACGCGCGGGGGGGACGAGGAGGAGCGCCTCATGGCTGGAGAAGGCGAGTGCCAACGGCCCGTGCCAGCCGTTCAGCAGAGCCCAGAGCGGAGGCAGTTCGTCGACCGGAACCACGTGGAGCATGGAAGCCGTGCCGTCCATGACCACCGCGACGCTCGGCGCGAAGATCGCCGACAGGTGGGCTCGCAGGAGCGGCAGCCCCGCGCCCTCCGGCTTCACGTCGCCGATCGCCAGGCATCGATCGGAGAGCTTGCCGTCGCCACGCGTCCCGGCCGCGCGCGTCGCGGTGTCGATCGCTTCCGTCATCCCGGCCGGCATCGTGCCGTAGTTGGCCAGCGCGACCAGGGCATGCGCGTGGACGGCCGCGTAGTCGTGCACGGCCCTGGCGAACTCGCCTTTCTTCCCTTTGCGGTACTGCTTGGCTTCGAGCACGTAGGCCACCGTGCCGGCGTCGTCGTTCCTGATGACGTAGTCCGGCTGGATAGCGCTCACCCGGCTCTTGCCGAGCAGGGTCACCTCCTCCGGCGCCTCGGTCTTGTGCTCGGCCACGAGGCTGAAGGTCGGACCGTCCGTCGCGATCGTGGCCACGAGCGTGGCGCTGAACGCGAACCGGAGGCGCCCGTCGACGGGCTGCAGGGTCATGCGGGCACGGTCGGGCAGGGCGCCCTCGACCGCGGTGACCAACCAGACCGAATACAGCTGATGGCGGTATTGCCACAACGGCAGCGCCAACAGCTCTTCGAGCGCCTGTTGCGGGGACGATCCGACGATCGGTCGAAGCGCCAGGGCCACGTCCTTGGCGACGGCAGCGGCCAACGCCGCGCGCGCCACGGCATTGCTGGGCGCCAGGTCGTGCAACAACCACAGGCGATGCAGCAGCGAGAGCGCGAGGCGGTCGTGCTGGGCAGCCAGTACCCGATTCAGGGTCCAGGCGGTGAGCGCTGCCCGCTGGTCGGTGTTGACCGCGGGATCGGGCGTCTCGCGCCGGCGCGTTTCCCCGATCTCCTGCCAGCTGGCATAGCCGGCTACGCGAGCCGAGAGGATCGAGATCGCCGTTTCGACCGGTTGGACGACCGGTCCAAGTGGGTCGTTGGCGGCCCATGCGGGGAACGGCGGCGGCTCGTCGAAGGGCCAGCGTTCGTGGACGCGATCCTCGCCTTGCGGCAGGAACCCGAGCCAGAAACGCGCATCCTGCGAGTCCGGGGGACGGTTGTCGTGTTGCTCGACACCGCCGATGCGAGCGACCGTCTGGCGGAAGAAACCCTTCGTGTCGTAGGCGAGGCCATGCGACGCGGCGAGTTGGGCCGCCATCGCCCGAGCCAGTTCGAAGAGCGCCAAGTCGCCCGTCTCGACATCCTGGATGGCAGCTCCCAGCTTCTGAGCCGCCGCACGAGCCTGCTTGAACTGGTCTGCGTCGAATGTCAGCGATTCGTTCGGGCCGAACTCGAACTCGATCAGGACCTCGCCATTGCTGGTCTTCACGCCATGACGGCCGAAGAGGTCCAGCACGTCGCCCATCATCCGGTCCCACGGTTGGAGCGCGGCGAACAGCGCCACCATGAACCGGGTCGTCGAGACCGAGCCCAGTTGATCTGCGATCGGACGGTCGATGTCCAGGCTCAAGCCCTGGATCAGCGTCTCGACCAGCTCTCGGTCATAGGTGTCGGCCTGCAGGCCGCCCTGGGTCTGGAGGATGCCCCACAGGTCGGCGCTGGAGCGGATAGGCACGCCGGTCGTCGTGTCGGGGGTGGCCATGTCGGATCGCTCGAATGAATGCGGAGGAGCAGTCTCCCCGATTCCCCGCGAACGGCCGAGGCGCTCCTCCATCAAGTTGAGGACGCCGGGGGCTCAGCGCTGCTGCACGGCCACCTTGATGCCCAGCGAGACGAAGATCGTGCCGATGATCTTGCCCTGCCAGCGGCTGAGCCACGACACGCGCTTGAGCACGCGTCCGAGCGGCTTGATCGACAGCGCGACCGCCGTCGTGTACAGGCTGCTCATGACGACGAAGATCGCGCCGAGGACGGCGAACTGAACGAAGGTCGATCCCTTCTCGGGGTGCACGAACTGCGGCATGAACGCCAGGAAGAACAGCGCGGTCTTGGGGTTGAGCACCTCGGCCGGAATCGCCTCGAGGTAGGCGCGCAGCGGCCCGATCGGCGCGACGGCCGGCAGCGACGGGTCGGCCGGCTTGGCCAGGAAGGCCTTGACGCCGAGGTACACCAGGTAGGCCGCGCCGACGTACTTCACCACGTTGAAGGCCAGCGCCGACGTCATCAGCAGCGCCGACAGGCCGACCGCCGCGAACAGCGTGTGCACGAAGTCGCCGGTGGCGACGCCCAGTCCGGTCATCACGCCGACCTTCCGGCCGCCCTGCACCGTGCGGCTCAGCACCAGCAGGACCGCTGGACCCGGGATCAGGAAGAGACCGAGGACGATGACGACGAAGGTCGCCAGGGTGGTGAGGTCGAACATGGCACTCCTTGAGGGCGACGCGCCCCGCGGCGCGGACGACGGAGTCTACGAGGAGCGCCTCGGCCTCGCCGGGCCCGGGGACTTCGCGACAGGCCATCGCGAAGTCGGGCGCCGCCCTCAGAGGATGAACCGGCTCAGGTCCTCGTTCTGCGCCAGCGCGCCGAGCTTCTCGTCGACCTGCGCGCCGTCGATCGTGACGGTCTTGCCGGCATGTTTGTGCGCGTCGAAGCTGATGTCGTCCAGCAGCCGCTCCAGCACCGTCGACAACCGCCGCGCACCGATGTTCTCGGTGCGCTCGTTGACCTCGAACGCGATCTTCGCCACCCGGCGGATGCCGTCCTCGCTCAGCTCCAGCGTCAGCCCCTCCGTCGCCAGCAGCGCCTGGTACTGCTTCACCAGGCTCGCATGCGTGCTCGACAGGATGGCCTCGAAGTCCTCCACCGACAGCGACTTCAGCTCGACCCGGATCGGGAAGCGCCCCTGCAGCTCCGGAATCAGGTCGCTGGGCTTGCTCAGGTGGAACGCGCCCGAGGCGATGAACAGGATGTGATCGGTTTTCACCATCCCGTATTTCGTGTTCACCGTCGTGCCCTCGACCAGCGGCAGCAGGTCGCGCTGCACGCCCTGGCGCGACACGTCCGCCCCGCCCGAGTGCTCGCTGCGCGTGGCCACCTTGTCGATCTCGTCGATGAAGACGATGCCGTTGTCCTGCGCATGCGCCAGCGCGGTCGTCTTGATGTCGTCCTCGTTGACGAGCTTGGCCGCCTCTTCCTCGACCAGCAGCTTCATCGCCTCGCCGATCTTGACCTTGCGCGCCTTCTTGCGGCCCTGCCCCATCTGGGAGAACAGGCCCTTGAGCTGCTCGGCCATCTCCTCCATGCCCTGCGGCCCGAGGATCTCCATCGACGGCTTGGCCTCGGCCAGCTCGATCTCGATCTCCTTGTCGTCCATCGCGCCCTCGCGCAGCCGCTTGCGCATCACCTGGCGCGCGGTGTTGTCCGCGCCACCTTCCGCCGCCGGCGCGAAGCCGGTCGTCGAGCGCGGCGGGGGCACCAGCGCGTCCAGGATGCGCTCCTCGGCCGCGTCCTCGGCCCGCGCGCGCTGGAAGCGCATCTGGCGCTCGCGCTCCTGCTTGACCGCGATGTCCACCAGGTCGCGCACGATGCTGTCCACGTCCTTGCCGACGTAGCCCACCTCGGTGAACTTCGTCGCCTCGACCTTGATGAAGGGCGCGTCCGCCAGCTTGGCGAGCCGGCGCGCGATCTCGGTCTTGCCCACGCCCGTCGGGCCGATCATCAGGATGTTCTTGGGCGTGATCTCGCCGCGCAGCTTCTCGTCCACCTGCTGGCGACGCCAGCGGTTGCGCAACGCGATCGCCACGGCGCGCTTGGCATCGGCCTGGCCGACGATGTGCCGGTCGAGTTCGGAGACGATCTCCTGCGGGGTCATGCTGCTGCTCATTCGTGTGCTCCGGCTCAGTCCAGCGTCTCGATCGTGTGATTGCCGTTGGTGTAGATGCAGATCTCGCCGGCGATCACCAGCGACTGCTTGACGATGTCCACCGCGCTCAGCTCGCTGTGGTTGAGCAGCGCCTTGGCCGCCGCCTGCGCGTAGGCGCCGCCGCTGCCGATCGCCACGATGCCCTGCTCGGGTTCCAGCACGTCGCCGTTGCCGGTGATGATCAGCGAGGCGCTGCGGTCGGCCACCGCCAGCATCGCCTCCAGCCGGCGCAGCACGCGGTCGGTGCGCCAGTCGCGCGTCAGGTCCACCGCCGCGCGCACCAGGTGGCCCTGGTGTTTCTCGAGCTTGGACTCGAAGCGCTCGAACAGCGTGAACGCGTCCGCCGTCGCGCCGGCGAAGCCCGCCAGCACCTGGTTCTTGTAGAGCTTGCGCACCTTGCGCGCCGTCGACTTCACGACGATCGAGCCCAGCGTCACCTGCCCGTCGCCGCCGATGGCGACCTGGTCGCCGCGCCGCACGCTGACGATCGTGGTGCCGTGGTACGGCGGCAGGCCCGAGGAATGGTCTTGAGACATGGAGATTCCGGTCATGAAGGACTCACGTGGGTGCCGCCGCGCGAATCACAAGGTGAGGACAAGGTGAGGAAAAGCCGTCCGGCGACCACGATGATCGGCCATCCGAAAGCACGACGGGGCCAGAGGCCCCGTCGTCGCGAAGGTCGATGCCGGCCGGCCTCAGACGTGCCGGACCTTGACCCGGGCGTGTTCGTTGATGCCCATCGCGCCGAAGAACAGCGCCACCAGGCGGTGCGCATCGGTGAACTGCACCGCGCGGTTCTCGCTGCGCCGCGCCAGCACCCAGTTCAGCAGGTCGCCGGCGGCCATGAAGTCCAGCCGGATCAGCTTCGGGCAGGCGATCGTCACCAGCGACGCGCCGCCCAGCTGCTCGGTCATCAGCGCCAGCGTCTCGCTGATGTCGCCGCTCAACTGGCCCGACAGCTCCATCAGCGCCGCGGTGTTGACCGCGTCGGTCATCGTCGATTCGAGGAAGGCGATGCCGGTGTCCGGCGGCGCCGACTGGATCGAGGACGGCGAGCTGGTCGACAGCGCGTTGCCGCTGATGCGCACATGGCACAGCGCGCGTTCCCAGCTCGGCGGGGAGACCTCGTAGGTCACGCAATAGTCGATCGCGACCTCGTCGAACTGGTCCGGCCGGTTGGCCAGGCGCAGCGCCTCCAGGCGCAGCATCCACAGGATCGGGTCGGCGTCGCGGCTGCCCACCGGCGCCTGCTCCCGGAGCACCTGGAAGAAGTGGTCCCCGGCCAGCCAGCGCAGGTCCAGCGACTGCTGCGCCCAGGACCGGAACAGGTCGCGCAGCTTGGCGCAGGCCTCGATGTCGATCTGCTTGAGCGGCGACCAGTCGATCACCCACGGCATCGGCAGGTTCTCGCAGCGCGTGCGCATCTGCGTCACCGCCTCGGTGTCCAGGTAGTCCGGGCTGGTCCAGGAGACGCTGCTGGCGCGGCCGCGCGGCGCGCGTTCCTGCTGCACCGCCTCGGCCACCAGCTTGGGCAGCGAGAACCATTGCGGCGAGGACAGGCCGAACTGCTGCGCGTAGTCGTTGGCCAGGTGCTCGAACTTGCCCTGCTGGCCGGTCGCCCGGTACAGGTCGAACAGCACCAGCCAGGTCTCGGCATGCTCGTGCCGCTGGCCGCCCGCGCGGGTCAGGTCGATCAGGCTGCGCTCGCAATGCTCGTAGTCGGCATTGGCGAAGGCGATGACGGCCTCGTCCAGCTCGGCGTCATGGACGACCTCGCTGACCTCGACCTGCGGATCCGCGACGCGGAAGCTCAGCGTCGGGATCTCCTTCTTGAGTTCGGGAATCGGCGCCGGGGCGGCCGCCGGGGAGAGCGGGGCCATGCCGCCGCCCATCGAGGCCGCAGCGGGCGCCGGGGACAGGTCCAGGCGCTCGATGTCGGCCGCCGGCGCGAAGTCGGACACCCGCGCGACGATCTGGTCCGCCGGCTGCGTCGCCGCGAAATTCACCGGACGGGTGCTGGTCTCGAAGAAGCCCGGCGGATGCTGTCCGCCCTGGACCTGCGTCGGGGCGAAGCCTTCGCCCACCATCTGCTGCTCGATCTGGTCGATCTTGGCCTTGACGCTGGCCTCGTCGCGGCGGGCGCCCTGGATCTCGCTGATCCGGCCCAGCTCGTCGATGCCCGAGGTCGCATGCCCGCCCAGCGCCGCCAGCTGCTCGGGCGTCAGGCCCTCGCGGCGGATCTTGCGCAGCATGTCGAGCTCGCGCTTGCGCACGAAGTCGTTGCGCCGCTTGCGCTCCACCATCGCCCGCAACTCGGCCTTGGCCGCGTCGGCCTCGGGATCGTCCTGGCGCGAATTGATCTCCGCCCAGTCGGTCGTCGGATTGGCGACGAATCGCGCCACCTTGCGGAAGAAGCTTTCGCCTTCTTTGTTGGTGCCGTCTTTGGGGTCGGTCATGCTCTAGCGGGTCGTGCTCTTCACCGGATCGCCGGGCTGCGCAAGGACATCCGGCGACTCAGTCGCCGAACATCTTCTGCTTGAGCTCGCGGCGCTGCTGCGCCTCCAGCGACAGCGTGGCGGTCGGACGGGCGATCAGCCGGCCCAGGCCGATCGGCTCGCCGGTCTCGTCGCAGTAGCCGTACTCGCCGCTTTCCAGGCGCTGCAGCGACTGCATGATCTTCTTGAGCAGCTTGCGCTCGCGGTCGCGCGTGCGCAGCTCCAGCGCGTGCTCTTCCTCGATCGTGGCGCGGTCGGCCGGATCGGGGACGATGGACGTGTCCTCGCGCAGGTGCTCGGTCGTCTCGCCGGCGTTGGACAGGATGTCTTCCTTCAACTGCGTCAGCTTGGCGCGGAAGAAGTCGACTTGCTTGTCGTTCATGTACTCGGTGTCCGGCATCGCCAGCACCTCGGCGTCGGTCAGTTCGACACCGGCCTTGGTCTTCCAGGCGGACGAGAGTTTGGGATCGGTCTTCACGGCGGGGCGGCTGTTGTTCGAAGTTGATGTCGGGGTCGAGGGCCGGACGGGACTGTCCAGCAGAGAGACCGTGCTGTCGGGGGCGTCCGCCTCGGCGGACTTGCCCGTCGCCGAGGCCTTGGCAACCTTCGCGGAAGCCTTGGGCGCGGCGGTCTTGGAGGCCGGTGTCTTGCTCACGTTCACTCTCCTAGCGGCTCTTTATACCTGCTCGACATGAGAAGCCTGGACTTCCCGCCGGTGACGCAGGGGCCTGGTTCGGGCGCGGCGGATTGTAGCCACCTCCGCCGCCGCGCCAACGATGGCTCTGAACCATCGGTCAGTGTGGCACTAAGCCAGGCAGCCTTCCAGCCCCTGCAGCAGGATGTCCTTCGGCAGGTCGATGCCGATGAACACCATCTTGCTCACCTTCTTTTCATTGGGCATCCACTTCGGGCCGAGATCCGAACCCATCAGCTGGTGCACGCCCTGGAAGATCACCTTCTTGTCGGTGCCGTTCATGTTCAGCACGCCCTTGTAGCGCAGCATCTTCGGCCCGTACACCTGCACGATCGCGCCCAGGAAGTCCTCCAGCTTGGCCGGATTGAACGGACGCTCCGAGCGGAAGACGAACGACTTCACGTCGTCGTCGTGATGGTGGTGGTGCGGGTGGTCGCAGTGCTCGCCGTGCTCGTGGTCGTGGTGCTCATGGCCGTGGTCGTGGCCGTGCGCATGGTCGTGGCCGTGGTCATGCTCGTCGGCGGCCAGGAAGTCGGGATCGATCTCGAGCTTGGCGTTCAGGTTGAAGCCGCGCAGGTCGAACACGTCCTTGATCGGCACCTCGCCGAAATGCGCCTTGGACTGCGGCGCGCGCGGGTTCATGTGCTTGAGGCGGTGCGACAGCGCGTCCACCGCGGCGGCGTCGACCAGGTCGGTCTTGCTCAGGAAGATCTGGTCGGCGAAGCCCACCTGGCGGCGCGCCTCCTGGCGCGTGTCGAGCTGGTCGTGGGCGTGCTTGGCGTCGACCAGCGTCAGGATCGAGTCGAGCAGGAAGGTCTCCGCGATCTCGTCGTCCATGAAGAAGGTCTGCGCGACCGGGCCCGGGTCGGCCAGGCCGGTGGTCTCGATGACGACGCGCTCGAAGTCCAGCTCGCCCTTGCGGCGCTTGGCGGCCAGGTCGGCCAGCGTGGTGCGCAGGTCCTCGCGGATCGTGCAGCAGACGCAGCCGTTGCTGAGCTGGATGATCTGCTCCTGGGTCTCGCTGACGAGGATGTCGTTGTCGATGTTCTCCTCGCCGAACTCGTTCTCGATGACGGCGATCTTCTGGCCGTGGGCCTCGGTCAGCACGCGCTTGAGCAGCGTCGTCTTGCCCGAGCCGAGGAAGCCCGTGAGGATGGTGGCGGGGATGAGTCCCTGGGCGGGACCCGGGGCGGCGCCCTGGGCGGAAGCCTGGGCAGCGGTGTCGGCGGCGGACATGTGGACGACCAATCTCTTAGGAAAGCTTGGCCCCGGCAACTGGGGGCGGATGACTGTGTTTCAAGCGAATGTCAATGTCAATCGGTTATTCTGGCGCCTCCTCAACGACGGCACACACGGCAGTGTCTGAACCTCAGCCTAGTCGGCCCGCCAAACACGGCGGGCGTGGCAATGACCATCGCGGCCTGTTGGACCGCGTCCTCGAATTCCTGCACCCCGGCCCCGACTCGACCAGCGAGCTGATCGAGAACTTCGCCGACGCGGAGGAGCGCGACCTGATCGCGCCCGAATCGCGCCAGATGCTCGAAGGCGTCCTGCGCATGGCCGAACTCAGCGCCGGCGACGTGATGGTCGCCGCGCCGCGGATGGACCTGCTGGACATCCAGTCCTCCACCGACGAACTGCTCGCCGCCGTCATCGACACCGGCCACTCGCGGTTCCCGGTCTACGACGGCCAGCGGGACAACATCATCGGCATCCTGCTGGCCAAGGACCTGCTCAAGCTCCAGCGCGCGCCGGAACTGAACCTGCGCGCCTTGCTGCGCCCGGCAGTTTTCGTGCCCGAGAGCAAGGGCCTGAACGAATTGCTGCGCGATTTCCGTTCCAACCGGAATCACCTGGCCATCGTCATCGACGAGTTCGGCAACACCGCCGGCCTGATCACGATCGAGGACGTCCTCGAGGAGATCGTCGGCGAGATCGAGGACGAATTCGACGTCGGCGACGGCGACGCCGGCATCTACACGCTGGCCGACGGCAGCTACCGCGTCGCCGGCGACGCCGAGATCGAGGCGGTCAACGAGGCCTTCGGGCTGTCGCTGTCGGACGCGGACTTCGACACCATCGGCGGCCTGGTCGCGCACGAGCACGGCCGCGTGCCGCGCCGGGGCGAGACCGTCGAGATCGCCGGGCTGCGCTTCTCGGTGATGATCAACCGCGGCGGTGCCGTGCGCTGGTTCAAGGTGACCCGCGCGCCGGCCGCCGAGGCCGACGACCACAGCGGCTGATGCGCCGCGGCCCGCGCCTGGCGGCGCTGTTCCATCCGGCGCTGGCGCTGGTCGCCGGCGCGCTGCACACCGCGTCCTTCTCCCCGAGTTCCGCCTGGTGGCTGCAGCCGCTGGCGCTGGCCTGGCTGTTCCACGCCTGCGACGGCGCCCGGCCGCGCCGCGCGGCGCTGACCGGGGCACTGTTCGGCGTCGGCTGGCTGGCGTCGGGCCTGTGGTGGCTCTACATCAGCATGCACGACTTCGGGCATCTGAACGCGGCCGTCTCCGCGCTGGCCGTGCTGGCGCTGGCGCTGTTCCTGTCGACCTACTACGCCATCGGCCTGGGCCTGGCGGCGCGCTGGTCGGCGGGCGCGGCGGCGTGGCGGCGCGTGCTGGCCCTCGCGGGGCTGTGGCTCGGCGCGGAACTCGCCCGCGCCACCTTCTTCACCGGCTTCCCGTGGATCGCCAGCGGCTACGCCCATGCGCAGGGGCCGCTGGCGGCCTTCGCGCCGTATGTCGGCGTCTACGGCATCACCGCGCTGGCGGCGCTGGTCGCGGCGGCGCTGGCGCTTGGGCGCTGGGCGTTGCTGGGCGCGCTGGTGGCCGGCATCGGCGCCGCGCAGTTCCTGCCGCAGGACTTCACCCGGTCGACCGGCACGCTGCGCGTGTCGCTGGTGCAGCCCAACATCCCGCAGGACCAGAAGTTCGACCGCGACCGCTTCGACCAGAACCTCGACCAGCTGGTCGCGCTGATCGAGTCCGCGCGCGGCCAGGTCGTCATCACGCCGGAGTCGGTGCTGCCGGTGCCGCTGGCCTTCCTCGACGAGGACCGCCTGGCCCGCCTGCATCGCGACGCCGCGGTCCGGCCGCTGCTGCTGGGCACCTTCCTGGGCAACTCCACCGACGGCTTCGTGAACTCGCTGGCGGGCCTGGGCTTCGCGCAGTCCTACGACTACGGCAAGCGGCACCTGCTGCCGTTCGGCGAGTTCATCCCGACCGGTTTCCATTGGTTCGTCACCGCGATGAACATCCCGATGGACGACCAGGCCAGCGGCCAGCATCAGCGCGCGCTGCCGTTCGCCGGCCAGCGGCTGCGGCCGCTGATCTGCTACGAGGACTTGTTCGGCGAGGACGTCGTCGCCAGCGCGCTCGACCAGGGCGACCCGGCCGCGACGGTGTTCGTGAACGTCAGCAACCTGGCCTGGTTCGGGCCGCGCATGGTGCAGGACCAGCACCTGCAGTTCTCGCAGATGCGCGCGCTGGAGTTCCAGCGCCCGGTCGTGCGGGCGACCAACACCGGCGCGACCGCGCATGTCGACCACCGCGGCCGCGTGCTCGAGCGGCTGCCGGCGGAACGCGCCGGCGTGCTCGAGGTCGGCGTCGAGGGCCGCGCCGGCGCCACGCCGTACGCGCGCTGGCTGTCGGCGCTCGGGCTGTGGCCGCTGTGGGCGCTGGCCGTTGTCGCCGTGCTGCCGGTCCTGCGGCGCCGGGCGGGCGGCGCGGCCCGCGTCGCCTGAACCGGGACCGCGTCGCGCGCCCGGGCCGCCTGTGAGCGCCACGAGGCGCACATAGAATCGGTCGTTTTGCTCCAACGCCGGCGACGGCCCGACGTCCCATGCTGACTTTCCAGCAACTGATCCTCCGCCTGCAGGAGTACTGGTCCAAGCAAGGCTGCGCGCTGCTGCAGCCCTACGACATGGAGGTCGGCGCGGGCACCAGCCACACCGCGACCTTCCTGCGCGCGCTCGGTCCCGAGCCCTGGAAGGCCGCCTACGTCCAGCCCAGCCGCCGCCCCAAGGACGGCCGCTACGGCGAGAACCCGAACCGCCTGCAGCACTATTACCAGTTCCAGGTCGTGCTCAAGCCGGCGCCGGCCAACATCCTGGAGCTGTACCTCGGGTCGCTGGAGGCCCTGGGCTTCGACCTCAAGCGCAACGACGTCCGCTTCGTCGAGGACGACTGGGAGAACCCCACGCTGGGCTGCTGGGGCCTGGGCTGGGAGGTCTGGCTCAACGGCATGGAGGTGACGCAGTTCACCTACTTCCAGCAGGTCGGCGGCATCGACTGCAAGCCGATCACCGGCGAGATCACCTACGGCCTCGAACGCCTGGCGATGTACCTGCAGGGCAAGGAATCGGTCTACGACCTGGTCTACACGGACGGCCTGACCTACGGCGACGTGTTCCATCAGAACGAGGTCGAGCAGTCGACCTACAACTTCGAGCACAGCGACGTCGACTTCCTGCTGGGCGCCTTCGGCGCCTACGAGCGCAAGTCCAAGGAGCTGATGGACGTGCAGCTGGCGCTGCCGGCGTACGAGCAGCTGCTCAAGGCCGCCCACACCTTCAACCTGCTGGACGCGCGCGGCGCGATCAGCGTCACCGAACGCGCCGCCTACATCGGCCGCATCCGCAACCTGGCGCGCGCCGTCGCGCAGAGCTATGTCGACAGCCGCGCGCGCCTGGGCTTCCCGATGGCGCCCAAGGCCTGGGCCGACGACGTGATCGCGCAGATCGAGAAGAAGAGCGCCGAGGCAGCCGCCAAGGCCGGGAAGACCGCCGACAAGGCGGACAAGAAGGCCGCCGCCTGAGGTTGAGGGAAGCACGAGCATGACCACCAAGAATCTTCTCGTCGAACTGTTTGTCGAGGAACTGCCGCCCAAGGCGCTGAAGAAGCTGGGCGAGGCGTTCGCCTCGGTGCTGGCGGACGCGCTGAAGGCGCAGGGCCTGGCCGGCGCCGACGCCGCGGCGACCGCGTTCGCGACGCCGCGCCGCCTGGCGGTGCACCTCGCCGGCGTGGCCGCCAAGGCCGCCGACCGCGCGGTGCAGCAGAAGCTGATGCCGGTCGCGGTGGCGCTGGACGCCGCCGGCAACGCCACGCCCGCGCTGCTGAAGAAGCTGGCCTCGGTCGGCGCCGACGCGTCGGCCGTGCCGTCGCTCAAGCGCGCGCCCGACGGCAAGGCCGAGGCGCTGTTCCTGGACACCGTCGTCCCCGGCGTCACGCTGAAGGACGGCCTGCAGAAGGCGCTGGACGAGGCGCTGGCCAAGCTGCCGATCCCCAAGGTCATGACCTACCAGCTGGCCGACGGCTGGAGCGACGTCAAGTTCGTCCGCCCCGCCCACGGCCTGGTCGCGCTGCATGGCGACGAGCTGGTCGAGATCGGCGCGCTGGGCCTGAGCTCGGGCCGCGTGACGCGCGGCCACCGCTTCGAATCGAAGGTCGCCGCGATCGAGATCAAGAGCGCCGACACCTATGAGCAGCAGCTGCGCGAGGAAGGCGGCGTGATCGCCTCCTTCGACCAGCGCCGCGCCGAGATCGTGCGCCAGCTGCGCGCCAACGCCGAGCCGCTGGGCCTGGCCCCGATCGACGCGCCCGAGCTGCTGGACGAGGTCACCGCGCTGGTGGAGCTGCCCAACGTGCTGTCCTGCCAGTTCGAGCCCGAGTTCCTGGCCGTGCCGCAGGAATGCCTGATCCTGACGATGAAGGCCAACCAGAAGTACTTCCCGCTGCTGGACGGCCACGGCAAGCTGACGCACCGTTTCCTGCTGGTCAGCAACGTGCATCCGGACGACGCGGCCCAGGTCGTCCAGGGCAACGAGCGCGTGGTGCGCCCGCGCCTGGCCGATGCGAAGTTCTTCTTCGACCAGGACCGCAAGCGGACGCTGGCCTCGCGCGTCGAGGGCCTGGACAAGGTCGTGTACCACGGCAGGCTCGGCAGCCAGGGCGAGCGCACCGAGCGCGTGCGCGCGATCGCGCATGCCATCGTCAACCAGCTGCGCATGGCCCAGCACCCGTACACGGTCGAGGCCAAGGACGAGTTCGACGTCCTGGACAGCAAGGCGCAAGAAGCCGCGGTGCTGGCCAAGGCCGACCTGCTGACCGACATGGTGGGCGAGTTCCCCGAGCTGCAGGGCGTCATGGGCGGCTACTACGCGCGCCATGAAGGCCTGCGCGACGGCGTGGCCAAGGCGATCGAGGACCACTACAAGCCGCGCTTCGCCGGCGACGCGCTGCCGCGCAACCACACCGGCACCGTCGTGGCGCTGGCCGACAAGCTCGAGACGCTGATCGGCCTGTTCGGCATCGGCCAGCTGCCCACCGGCGACAAGGACCCGTTCGCGCTGCGCCGCCATGCGCTGGGCGTGATCCGCATCCTGGTCGAGAACCACATGCACCTGTCGCTGCCCGAGCTGATCCAGGGCGCGCTGCCGGCCTTCGGCGAGCTGATCCAGGATCCGAGCGAGGCGCTGCTGGGCTTCTTCGCCGACCGGCTCGCGGTCAGCCTGCGCGACCAGGGCTACAGCGCCCAGGAGGTCGACGCGGTGCTGGCGCTGAACCCGGCCCGCCTGGGCGACGTGCCCAAGCGGCTGGAGGCGGTGCGCGCGTTCGCGTCGCTGCCGGAGTCGGCCTCGCTGGCCGCGGCCAACAAGCGCGTGGGCAACATCCTCAAGAAGGTCGAGGGCGAGCTGCCGACGCAAGTGACCCCGGCGCTGCTGACCGAGGCCGCCGAGAAGGCGCTGGCCGACGCGCTGGCCGGCGTGAAGCCGCAGGCCGACACGCTGTTCGAGCAGCACGACTACGCCGGCTCGCTGAAGGCGCTGGCCGCGCTGAAGGCGCCGGTCGACGCGTTCTTCGACGACGTGATGGTTAACGCCGAGGACCCCGCGCTGCGCGCCAATCGCCAGGCGCTGCTGCGGCAGCTGCACGAGGCGATGAACCGCGTGGCCGACCTCTCGCGCCTGGCCGCCTGATCGCGCCCCGCAACGACGCCCAACGGAGCCTTCGATGCCCAACCGCTCCGACCATCCGCATGGCATGAAGCTGGTGATCCTGGGCCGCGACGGCACGATCAACCGCTACCGCGACGACCACGTGAAATCGCCCGAGGAACTCGAGCCGCTGCCCGGCGCGCTCGAGGCCGTCGCGCGGCTCAACCACGCCGGCTGGCACACGGTGATGGCCACCAACCAGCCCGGCATCGGCCGCGGGCTGCTGGACATGGCCTCGCTCAACGCGGTCCACCTGCGCCTGAACCAGTTGCTGGCGGAGAAGGGCGGCCGGCTCGACGCCGCGTTCTTCTGCCCGCACGCGCCGGAGGAGAACTGCAACTGCCGCAAGCCGCTGCCCGGCCTGGTCGAGCAGATCGGCGAACGCTTCGGCGTGGACCTGTCGCAGGTCCACATGGTCGGCGCCAGCGTGCGCGACCTGCAGACGGCGCGCAACGCCGGCTGCGTGCCGCACCTGGTGCGCGGCGACCGGCTCGCCGGCGTCGACGAGGCGCAGCTGCAGGAACAGATCTCGCTGGTGCCCGGCACCCGCGTGCACCAGGACCTCGCCGCGTTCGCCGAGATGCTGATCCACGAGGAACGCCGCGCCCGCGCCCAATCGCGCGGCGAGTCCGCCGAACCCGATACCTCTCCCGGAGACCTGAGCTGATGCTCATCGCCCTGCGTTCGATCCTCTTCGTCCTCTACCTGATCGTCACCGTCGTGCCCTGGGGCAGCGCGGTCGTGCTGTGCTCGCTGTTCCTGAACAGCACCCAGCTGTACTGGATGTGCGCCAACTGGCTGCGCGTAGCGATCTGGGGTGCCCGGCTGATCTGCGGCGTGACCTGGCGCGTGCGCGGCATGGAGCACCTGCCCACCGACGAGAAGCAGTCGGTGATCCTGCTGTCCAAGCACCAGTCGACCTGGGAGACCTTCGCCTACCCGATGCTGATGCCGCGGCCGCTGGCCTACGTGTTCAAGCGCGAGCTGATCTACATCCCGTTCTTCGGCTGGGCGATGGCGCGGCTGGACATGATCCACATCGACCGCAGCAAGCGCAGCGAGGCCTGGAACAAGGTGGCCGCGCAGGGCCGGCGGATCGCCGCGCTGGGCAACTGGATCATCATGTTCCCGGAAGGCACGCGCGTGGCGCGGGGCAAGACCGGGGACTACAAGACCGGCGGCTCGCGCCTGGCGGTCGAGACCGGCGTGCCGGTGGTGCCGATCGCGATGAACTCGGCGCGTTGCTGGCCGCGCAAGAGCTTCCTGCTGCGCCCCGGCGTGATCGACATCGCCATCGGCCCGATGATCCCGAGCGCCGGCCGCACGCCGGCCGACCTGATGAAGGAAGTGCAGGCCTGGATCGAGGCCGAGATGCGGGTCCTGGACCCCGAGGCCTACCCGGCCGAGGCCGCCGCGACGGTCGCCGGCGCCCCGCCCGCGCCGCCGGCCCCGCCTCCCGCGCCGGCCGCCGCCTGATTACACTCGCAGCCCATGCTGCCCTCCAAGCTGCGGGGACTGGCCGGACTGCTGAACTTCACGCAGTTGTCGCTGTTCGACGCCGAGCCTGACCCCGCCCCCCCGCGTCCCGCGCCCGATCCTGTCGTCCCGCCGCCGCGGCTGCGCGGCGACGCCGGCGCGTCGGTGCGCCAGGTCTTGCTGCAGGGTCAGGCCATTCCTTATGAACTGAAGCGCGCGCGGCGCCGCAGCATCGGCTTCACCGTCAGCGAGGACGGCCTGCGCGTGTCCGCGCCGAAGTGGGTGCCGCTGACCGACATCGACAACGCGCTGCAGCAGAAGGGCGACTGGATCCTGCGCAAGCTGGTCGAGCAGCGCGAGCGCGCGCGGCGCACGCAGGCGGCCCGGGTCCACTGGGGCGACGGCTGCAGCCTGCCCTACCTGGGCGAGCCGCTGATCGTGGTGCTCGATCCGTCGATGACCGGCGCCCGGCTCGACGAGGGCCAGGCCGATCCGCAGCCGACGCTGGCCACGGTGCCGCGGCGCCTGCTCTACCTCGGCCTGCCGCAGAGCGCGGCGCCGGAACAGATCCGCGACGCGGTGCAGGCCTGGCTGCAGCGCCAGGCGCGCCAGCGCTTCGAGCAGCGCTGCCGGCACTTCGCCGGGCCGCTCGGCGTGACGATGACCGGGCTGCGGCTGTCCTCGGCGCAGACCCGCTGGGGCAGCGCCAGCGCCGACGGGATGATCCGGCTCAACTGGCGGCTGATCCACTTCTCGCCGGCGCTGATCGACTACGTCGTCGCGCACGAGCTGGCGCATCTCAAGGAGATGAACCACAGCCCGCGCTTCTGGGCCGTGGTGCGCTCGGTGTTCCCGGACTACGAACTCGCCCGGGACCGGCTCAAGCAGGCGGTGCTGCCGCTGATGGACGACGCCTGAGCGGGCCCGAAAGGGCGGCGGCTGGCTTCCGGACGGTGTCCGGCAGGCGTCGGTGAAAACACCCGGGACGTCAATAGTTCTGGCTGGGAGCGGTAAACATTCGCATTTCCCTCTTTGGGGGGGCTTGTAGCTCATTTGAGCGTCGCGGCACACTCCGATCCGCTGTCATCACCGCATCTGAGTCAGAACTTCCTCCCGCGTTCCGCTCCCGGCGGCGCTCAGGGTCCCCCAGCCAGTGGCTGTGCCAGGTCGACCCGCGCTCAGAGCCGACAAACTGATGCATTACAAGGCGCAGCGCCGCCGTCCCGTGACCGGGGCGGCGGCGACTGTCTTTCTGGGGGGCGCTTTTTCGCGCACCGGGCGGGCGGCACCGACCGGCCCCGACTGGCCGGAAGCGGCTCGGAGCGATTCAGGCCAACGCTTGCCGATTCAGGCAGAGAAGCGATACACCCCGTCCGCGTCCAGCGAGCGCCGCAACTGCCCGCCCAGCCACAGCCGGTTCAGGTGGGCCACCGCCTCGCCCATCGCGAAGGTCGTCTGGTGCAGGTCCAGCGGGCGCCGGAACATCATCGGCAGCAGCTCCGCCGCCTGGCAGGGCTTCGCGGCGCAGGCCTCGATCACTTCCGCCAGCCGTTCCTGGTGATGCTGCTGCAGTTGGTCGATGCGCGCGTGCAGGCCGCGGAACGGCTTGCCGTGCGCCGGCAGCACCAGGGTGTCGGCCGGCAGCACGGTCAGCCGCGCGAGCGAGTCCAGGTAGAGCTGCAGCGGATCCGCTTCCGGTTCCACGTCGACGACCGACACGTTGGTCGAGATCCGCGGCAGCACCATGTCGCCGGAGATCATCACGCCCAGGGTCTCGCTGAACAGGCTGATGTGCTCCGGCGCGTGGCCGTAGCCCACCAGGCAGCGCCAGTCGTGGTCGCCGATGCGCACCGTCATGCCGTCCATCAGCCGCCGGAAGGTCGCCGGGATGGCCGGCACCATGCTCGGGTAGTAGCTGGCGCGGCCGCGGATCTTGTCCAGCGCCGCCGGGTCGCTCAGGCCGTGGCTGCCGAAGAAGGCGGCCGCCGCCTCGCCGCCCATGCCGACCGTCGACGACGAGGCGAGCTTCGCCAGCTGGTAGTCCGTCGCGCTGATCCACAGCCGGCATTGCCAGCGTTCGGTCAGCCAGTGCGCCAGGCCCATGTGGTCGGGGTGGAAGTGGGTGACGATCACCCGCAGCACCGGCAGCCCGTCCAGCCGCTCGGCGAAGACCCGTTCCCAGTTCTCCTTCGTCGCGTCGCTGTGGATGCCGCAGTCGACGATGGTCCAGCCCTCGCGCCCGTCGATCGCGTCCCGCAGCAGCCACAGGTTGATGTGGTCCAGCGCGAACGGCAGTCCCATCCGTACCCAGCGCAGGCCGGGCAGCAGGTCCAGCGCCTCGCCGGGGCCCGGCAGCACGTCGCCCAGGGGGTAGGTCAGTTCGGATTCGCGGGGGTTGGCCATGGCTTTAGACTTACGTTTACGTCAACGTCATTTGCCAGTGTAGCCATGAGCACCGAACCCCGCCCGACCCCGGTCGACGAGCTGTCCGAGGACGCGCTGCCCGAAGCCGGCGACGACGCGGGGCCGCTGTTCACCATCACCGAACTGGCGGCCGAATTCGACATCACCCCCCGCGCGATCCGCTTCTATGAGGACATGGGCCTGCTGACGCCGGCGCGCGCCGGCCGCAACCGCGTCTACACCCAGCGCGACCGCACGCGGCTGAAGCTGACGCTGCGCGGCAAGCGGCTGGGCCTGTCGCTGCAGGACATCAAGCAGCTGGTCGACATGTACGACAGCCACTCGGACACGGTGCCGCAGCTGCGGGCCTTCCTGGGCGTGCTGGAGCAGCACCGCCGCCAGCTGCAGCAGCAGCTCGACGACATCCAGGTGACGCTGGCCGAGATCGCGCAGCACGAGGAGCGCTGCCATGCGCTGCTGGCCGACGCCGGCCAGCCCGCGGACTGAGGCGATGAACGGACTGCACCTGACGGCCGACCTGTCCGGCTGCGCCAACGCGGCGCTGCTGACCGACGGCGAGGGCCTGGCCCGCGACACGCGCGCGGCGGCCGAGGCCGCCGGCCTCTCGGTCGTCGGCGAGCACTGGCACCGCTTCCCCGACGGCGCCGCCGGCGAGCCCGGCGGCCTCACCGGCATGCTGCTGCTGGCGGAGTCGCATGTGGCGCTGCACACCTGGCCCGAGCTGGCCTCGGTGACGCTGGACGTCTACGTCTGCAACTACGGCGGCGACAACTCGGCCAAGGCCCGCGCGCTGATGGCGGCGCTGGTCGCGCTGTTCGCGCCGGAGACGGCGCAGCGGCAGGAACTCCAGCGCGGACGCCTGGGCGCGGCCGAAGCGGCCTAGCGCCTCCCGAAAAATTTCCGGTTCGCCGCCGCCGGGGATCGGCGCGGGGCGCCGGGTTCACTAGACTCTCGCCCGGGCCAGGGAAGGCCCGGGAGAAGAGGGTTGATCGACAACAAGATCGCGCTGGAACTGGTGCCCAAGGCGCCGCCAGCCGCGCCGCCGACAC
>NZ_JAOCCU010000029.1 GCF_029840635.1 Mitsuaria sp. GD03876
AGTTGGGCGCTTCCTTGGTGATCTGCACGTCGTGGACGTGGCTCTCACGGATGCCGGCCGAGGTGATCTCGACGAACTCGGCCTTGTCGTGCATGTCGGCGATGCTCGCGCAGCCGCAGTAGCCCATCGAGGCGCGCACGCCGCCGGCCATCTGGTGGACGATCGCGACCATCGAGCCCTTGTACGGAACGCGGCCCTCGATGCCCTCGGGCACCAGCTTGTCCGCGTTGGGGTTCGTCGTCTCGTCGTTTTCCTGGAAGTAGCGGTCCGCCGAGCCGGCCTTCATCGCGCCGATCGAGCCCATGCCGCGGTAGCTCTTGTAGCTGCGGCCCTGGTACAGGATGACCTCGCCAGGAGCTTCCTCGGTGCCGGCGAACATGCCGCCCATCATCACCGTGCTCGCGCCGGCGGCGATCGCCTTGGCGATGTCGCCCGAGTAGCGGATGCCGCCGTCCGCGATCAGCGGCACGCCGGTGCCCTTGAGCGCGGTGGCGACGAAGTCGATTGCGGCGATCTGCGGCACGCCGACGCCGGCGACGATGCGGGTGGTGCAGATCGAGCCCGGGCCGATGCCGACCTTGACCGCGTCCGCGCCGGCTTCCACCAGCGCCAGCGCCGCGGCGCCGGTGGCGATGTTGCCGCCGATGACCTCGACCTGCGGGTAGTGCTTCTTGACCCAGCGCACGCGCTCGATCACGCCCTGGCTGTGGCCGTGCGCGGTGTCGACGACGATCGCGTCGACGCCGGCCTTCACCAGCAGCTCGACCCGTTCCTCGGTGCCGTCGCCCACGCCGACCGCGGCGCCGACGCGCAGCTTGCCGTGGTCGTCACGGGCGGCGTTGGGGAAGTTGGTCTGCTTGGTGATGTCCTTGACGGTCATCAGGCCGCGCAGCTCGAACGCGTCGTTGACGACCAGCACGCGCTCCAGCTTGTGGCGGTGCATCAGCGCCTTGCCCTCGTCGAGCGAGGCGCCTTCCCGGACGGTGATCAGGCGCTCGGCCGGGGTCATGATCTCGCTGACCGGGGCGTCCATGCGGGTCTCGAAGCGCAGGTCGCGGCCGGTGACGATGCCCACGACCTTCGCGCCCACCAGGACGGGAAAGCCGGAGATGCCGTGCTGGTCGCTGAGCTGCTTGACCTGGCGGACCGTCGTCTCGGGGGTGATCGTGATCGGGTCGCGGAGCACGCCGGACTCGTAGCGCTTGACCCGCGCGACCTCGGCGGCCTGCTGCTGAGGCGTGAGGTTCTTGTGGACGATGCCGATGCCGCCTTCCTGCGCGATGGCGATCGCCAGGCGGGCTTCGGTCACGGTGTCCATCGCGGCGGACACGAGGGGAAGGTTCAGGCGGATGCCACGCGTGAACTGCGTGGCCAGACTGGTGTCGCGCGGCAACACCTGGGAGAACGCCGGCACCAGCAACACATCGTCGAAGGTGAGGGCCTTTCCGAGTAGGCGCATGAGGGAAGCTCCAGACGCAAAGGCGCATTATAGAGAAGCCGGACGCTACACTCCACGCCCATGAAGATTCACCCCCTCCCGCGACGCCCGCTCGGCGTGATCTGCGCGCTGGCCCTGCTGGCGTTGACCTCGGTCGCGCAGGCCCAATGGAAGTGGAAGGACGCCGACGGCCGCGTCCAGTACAGCGACCGTCCGCCGCCGCCGGGCGTCGCGGACAAGGACATCCTCCAGCGCCCGTCCAACGCGCAGCGCATCGCGACGCAGGCCCAGCCCGCGGCCATCGCCGCGTCCGACGCCGCCTCCGCCGCGTCGGCCCCGGGCCGGCCCGCCAGCGAGGTCTCCTCGCGCGAGAAGGTGGAGCGCGAACGCAAGGCGCAGGAAGACAAGGCGCGCGCCGACGTGATGGCGGAGAACTGCCGCCAGGCACAGACGCAGATGCGCATGCTGGAGTCGGGCGTGCGCATGCGCACCGGCGCGCCGGGCGGCGAGTCGCAGCCGATGACGGACGCGATGCGCGCCGACAAGATGCGCCAGATGCAGACGATGATCTCGACGAACTGCAAGTGAGCGTCGAGGGCGGGCGGCGTCGCGGGATGCGACGCCCCGCCTCAGGCCTTGCGGCCCAGCGGCCGATGCCGCGTGACGATGCGCCGGCCCGTGGCCTGGTAACGCTGGCGGCGCGCTTCCTTCGGATCCACGGTCAAGGGCCGGTAGACCTCGACGCGGTCGCGCTCGCGCAGCGGCGTGTCCAGCGGCTGCATCCGCCCCCAGATCCCCGCCTTCAGCGCCTCGAGCCGGTCCGGCTCGAACCACGTGCTCGCGACGAGCGCGTCGCGCAGGGTGGCGCCGGCGGGCAGCGTCAATTGCCGCTCGCGCAGCTCGCCGGGCGCGGGACTCCAGACGAGCTCGATCGACAGCTCAGCGGGGACCATGGACCTGTTCGGCGCGCTTGACGAAGCTGTCGACGAAGGTGTTGGCGATGCGGTCGAACACGGGGCTGACCACCGCCTCCAGCGCGAAGCTCGAGAAGGCGTAGCGCAGTTCGAATTCGATCTTGCAGGCTTTCGGTTCGCCGCCGGGCGGCGTGCCCGGGCGATTCAGCGGCTGGAAGTGCCACACGCCGTCCAGCATCGAGAACGGGCCGTCGACCAGCTCCATGCGCACGCGCTCGCAGGGCTCGTGCGTGTTGCGGGTGGTGAAGGCGTGGCGCAGGCCGGCGTAGTGCAGCGAGAGCTTGGCGGTCATGCCGTTGTCGTGGCGTTCCAGGACATCCGCGGCGGAACACCAGGGCAGGAACTCCGGGTAGCGCTCGACCTGGGTGACCAGGTCGTACATCTCGCGCGGCGAGTACCAAAGGAGGACTGTCTTCCGGACTTGCTTCATGGCGGTTCTTAGAATGGCGGGATTGTAGGAGAGCGCATGTCGATCGCAGAAAACCGCCGGGCCCGCTTCGAGTACCACATCGAAGAGCAGTACGAGGCCGGCATCGTCCTGGAAGGCTGGGAGGTCAAGGCGATCCGCGCCGGCCAGGTCCAGTTGCCGGACGGATACGTCCTGATCCGCGAGGGCGAGCTGTTCCTGATCGGCTGCCGGATCAACCCGCTGCGCACCGCCTCCACCCACGTGCACCCGCAGGCCGACCGCACGAAGAAGCTGCTGATGAGCCGCGCCGACATCCGCCGGCTGATCGGCAAGGTGGAACAACGCGGCTTCACGTTGATCCCGCTGGACCTGCACTACAAGAACGGCCGGGTGAAGGCGCAGATCGCGCTGGCCAAGGGCAAGGCCCAGCACGACAAGCGCGAGACCGAGAAGAAGCGCGACTGGGAACGCGAGAAGGGCCGCCTGATGCGGCACAAGGTCTCCGGACCGGCGAAGGACTGAGGCTCAGTCCGCCAGCGTGGCCAGCGCGCGCGCCAGGTCGTCGCGCAGGTCCTCGACCTCCTCCAGCCCGATGGCGAAGCGCACCAGCGTGCCGCCCTCCTCCGCCGTCCACGGCAGCCCCAGCGAGCGGCTGCGGCTCATCTCGTGCGGCACCGCCAGGCTCATCGGCCCGGCCCACGAATACCCGATCCCGAAGCACCGCAGCGCGTCGACGAACGCGTCGATGCGCGCCGGGCTGTAGGCGGGCTTGAAGAGCGCCGCGAACAGGCAGGCGGCGCCGTCGGGGCTGACCTCGCGCCAATGGGCGTGGCCCGGCGAATCGGGCAGCGCCGGGTGGAACACCCGCGCCACCTCGGGCCGGGCGGCCATCCAGCGGGCCAGGTCACGCGTCGCGGCGTCCTGCGCGCGATAGCGCAGCGCGATCGTCGGCAGGCCGCGCAGCACGGCCTCCACGTCGTTCTGCCCGAGTCCGTAGCCCAGGTTCTCGTGCATCGCCACGAGTTCCCGGTGCAACGCGATGTCGCGGGTGCAGACGGCACCCATCAGCACGTCGGCACCACCGGAGGGGTACTTGGTCAGCGCCTGCATCGACAGGTCCACGCCGAGTCCCGGCTCACGATCGGGCAGCAGGTCGAACGCGTTGAACGCCAGCCCGGCTCCCCAGGTGTTGTCGAGCGCGACCCGCACGCCGCCATGCATGCGACAGGCCTTCAACAGGCCGACGACATCGGGGAACTCCAGCGTCACCGATCCCGCGGCCTCGATCCACACGAGCTTCGTCCGCTCCGACAGCAGCGCCTGGAAGGCAGGCAGGTCCAGCGGGTCGTAGAAGCGGTGCGCGATGTCGAGCCGGCGCAGCAGGCCGTTGGAGATGTGGCGGTTCTGGCCGTAGGCGTTGTCGGGGAGCAGGACCTCGTCGCCGGGCTTCAGGAACGCGAGGCTGGTCAGCGTGATCGCGGCCAGGCCGCTGGGCGTGAGGACGCAGTGCTCGGCGTGCTCGAGCGTGGCGATGCGCGCGGCCAGCGTGTAGGTCGTCGGCGTGCCGGGCAGGCCGTAGCGATAACTGATGCCGTCGCGGGCCCGAGGCGTGTTCAGCTGCGCCGTGTCCTTGAACAGCATCGTCGACGCCTTGTGCACGGGCACCGGCACGGCGTCCCAGCCCTCGGGCGCGCGGAACGGGTGATGGATCAGTTCGGTGGACGGGCCGCGCTTGCTCACGAAGTCTCCTGGTTCGACGGACGGACAGTGCGCGGCATTGTCCCGCACCGGTCGCATCGAGGAACTCAAGCGCCCACCAGGAGCAACTGACAACCCTCCTCCACGCTAGCCCGCACACATGCTGCCAACCCCCGCTGCCTTGACCCGATCCGACTCCTGGACGGACGTCACCGAGCACCTTCACCTGCTCAAGGACTCCAAGAACCCCCATCCCCTGGGCAATGCGCTCGAGGCCCTGCCCCAGTGGGAGACGTCGCTGCGACGCGCCTGCGAAACGCGCGCCGATCTACTGCTGGCCGAGCGCCCGGAGCCGGCGCTGACGCCGCCGGCGCGGCAGGTGGTGATCGCGCTCTTCGCGCACCTGGCCATCCGGGCCGATCATCTGGCCCTGTCTCGTCATGCCGGAAAGGGCCCCGCCCCCTCCGGCCTGATCGACGTCATGGCGAATGCGAAGTTGTTCCTCGAGGCCAATGACGAGGCGGCGCTCGGCGCGCTGTTGCAGGACCCCGCCTGCCGACGGCACCTGACCGACTGGACCGACCTCCGGGTGAGCGGGCTCATGCCGGGACGCCATCGCGAGGCGGTGGAATCCGCGCGCGACCAGGCCGAAGTCGAGCTGAGCGCGGTGATCAAGCGTCTCACCCGGGGCGCGCCCCGTCCCCTGCCGCCGGCATCGCCCGCCGGCGACGGGCCGGCGGTACTGCCGATCACGACGGCCTGACCCGCCGCGTTGCCGATCAGATGGGCAACGCGATCAGGTCGTGGCCTTCGGCGCCGACGATGCGGGCGCGGGTGAACTCGCCCACGCGCAGCTGCTTGCTGGCCTTCTCGGGCGGCAACAGGCGGACGGTGCCGTCGATCTCGGGCGCGTCCGCGTACGAACGGCCGACGCCGCCCTTGCGGCCGAGCGCCGGCGCCGAATCCACCAGCACCTGCATCGTCGCGCCGATGCGGCGCTGCAGCTTGGCGATCGAGACCTCCTCGGCCACCGCCATGAAGCGCGCGCGGCGCTCCTCGCGGACCTCGTCGGGCAGCGCGCCGTCGAGCGCGTTGGCCGGCGCGCCTTCGATCGGCGAGTAGGCGAAGCAGCCGGCGCGGTCGATCTGCGCTTCGCGCATGAAGTCGAGCAGGTACTGGAACTCGGCCTCGGTCTCGCCGGGGAAGCCCGCGATGAAGGTCGAGCGGATCACCAGTTCCGGGCAGATCTCGCGCCAGCGCAGGATGCGCTCGAGGTTCTTCTCGCCGTTGGCGGGGCGCTTCATGCGCTTCTGCACGTCGGGATGGGCGTGCTGGAACGGCACGTCCAGGTAGGGAAGGATGAGGCCCTCGGCCATCATCGGCAGGATCTCGTCGACGTGGGGATACGGGTAGACGTAGTGCAGGCGCACCCAGGCGCCGTAGGGCTTGGCGATCTCGCCGAGCTGCGCGACCAGGTCGAACATGCGCGTCTTCACCGGCTTGCCGTCCCAGAAGCCGGTGCGGTACTTGATGTCGACGCCGTAGGCGGAGGTGTCCTGGCTGATGACCAGCAGTTCCTTGACGCCGGACTCGAACAGCGCCTTGGCCTCGGACAGCACGTCGCCGATCGGGCGCGAGACCAGGTCGCCGCGCATGCTCGGGATGATGCAGAAGCTGCAGCGGTGGTTGCAGCCTTCGGAGATCTTCAGGTAGGCGTAGTGCTTGGGCGTGAGCTTGATGCCGGCGACGCCGCGGGCCTCGGGCACGAGGTCGATGAACGGGTCGTGCGGCTTGGGGACGTGGGTGTGGACGGCGTCCATCACTTCCTGCGTCGCATGGGGGCCGGTGACGGCCAGGACGCTGGGGTGGATCTCGCGGACCATGTTGTCCGAGGTGGCGCCGGCCTTGGCGCCGAGGCAGCCGGTGACGATGACCTTGCCGTTCTCGGCCAGCGCCTCGCCGATGGTGTCCAGCGACTCCTTGACCGCGTCGTCGATGAAGCCGCAGGTATTGACGATCACCAGGTCCGCGCCGGCGAAGGTCTTGGAGGTCTCGTAGCCCTCGGCGCGCAGCTGGGTGAGGATCAGTTCGGAGTCGGTCAGCGCCTTGGGGCACCCGAGGGATACGAATCCTATACTCGGCGCCCGTTTCGTTGCGGCGGGCGTTTCAATCGTGTTTGTCATGGTGATGTCGATATGACCGGTCTGGTTTTCAGCTACCTGCGCTTCTCAGATCCCAGCCAGGCCGCCGGACACAGCGCGGAGCGGCAGACGGCCTATGCGGCCAGGTGGGCAGAAGAGCACGGCTTGCGCCTGGACGATTCTTTGACGATGCGGGACGAAGGTCTCTCGGCCTATCACCAGCGCCACGTCAAGGCCGGTGCGCTGGGTGTGTTCCTGGCCGCCATCAACGAAGGGAAAGTGCCTGAGGGCTCTGTGCTTGTCGTGGAAGGACTAGACCGTCTATCCCGAGCTGAGCCACTCTTGGCTCAAGCACAGCTGGGCTCGATTGTAAATGCGGGCATCACAGTCGTCACGGCACAAGACGGGAAGGCCTACAGCAGGGACAGCCTCAAGTCGAACCCCATGGACCTCATTTACAGCCTACTGGTGATGATCAGAGCCCATGAGGAAAGCGACACGAAAAGCAAGCGGGTGACAGCTTCGATCGTGCGCCTATGCAGAGGCTGGGTGGACGGAACCTATCGAGGGCGCATAAGGAATGGGAAGGATCCGCAGTGGGTGCGCGAAGCCGACGCGGGCTGGGAGCTGATACCTGATCGGGTTGAGGCCCTCAGAGAGGCGATCCAGATGTACATGGACGGCCTTGGCCCGCGAGACATCATCAGCAGGCTTCGAGAAGCTGGCCGTACGCCACTCGACAACTACCTCGCGGCGACTCACCTGTACAAGCTGCTCAAGAACCCAGCACTCATCGGCACAAAAAGGCTCTCAGTGGGCGGCGAGGACTTTGAGCTGGTCGACTACTACCCGAGAGTGCTCTCGGACGCAGAGTGGTCCGAACTTGCGACGGTGGGTAGTCAGCGAGGACGCCGCGGCGCCAAGAGCGACATTCCTCACGTGATCACCGGCCTCGGCATCACCTACTGCGGATATTGCGGGCGAGCCATGTCGGGACAGCACCTCTTCGGCAAGATCAAGAAGCGAGGGGACAAGCTGAAGGACGGCTACCGAAGGTTGCTTTGCGCTGGCCTCTCGTACGGCAAGGGCGGTCGCTGCGCGTACCCGAAATCACGAAGCGTCGCCCCCGTGGAGAGGGCAATCATGGCGCATTGCTCGGACATCCTAAACCTGCGAGCTCTGTATGGCGGCGACCAATCTGCACCGGTGAGGGCTGAGATCGCGAGGTTGCGAGCCGAGCTGGCAACTGTGGATAGCCAGATCGATCGGCTGATGTCCGCGATGCTGGATTCGGGCTCCGATGACCCACCGGCGGTCTTCACCCGGAAGGCGCGCGACCTCGAGGCCCAGCGCGAAAAAATCCAGGCTGGGCTGCAGGCTGCAGAGCATCGGCTCAGCACCATTGCTCGAAAGGATCTGGCGGGCTCAGACAAGCTCTGGAGAGACCTGGCGCGAGGGGTGCAAGACCTGGAGTACGACGCGCGTCTCAAAGCCCGTCAGCTCGTTGCAGACACGTTCGAACGTATCGTGGTTTACGCCAGCGGCATGCGGCCGGCCGAGACCAGCAATTTCATCGACGTCGTGCTCATCGCCAAAGGGGGCCGATCGCGACTTCTTCGGATTGACACGAAGGGCCAATGGATCGCCGGCGAGGACGTCGAGCTTGCGAACCTACCCTGATGGCGAGCTACACAACCAGGCCCTCAAGCTGCGCTAGGCCAGGAGCACCGCTACGGCTGAGTCCGCAGATCCGGCGTGACCATCTGCACAGGAGACACACACCTGCCTCGATGTGGCAACGTGTCGCACCAATCGTCGAAGCGAAATCGCTTTACACCACTGCCGATACGCTGACAGACCTTCTCCTCCCACGCCGGCAGTGCATAGACGGCAGAGGCGTTCGGCAATGGAAGTCTGGGCGCTCGCCGCGCCTCCTGGTGCGCGTCAGCCGCAGGACCAGCAAAGCCCGAGCGAACAACCGTGCCGACGATTACTGCGGTCCGATGCTTCTCCCCGACGACGTAGAAGCGCTTGTCGTCCGGCGCTTCGAAGGTCACCGCCGAGCAAGTTTTGACATCAAGTTCGACCCACACTTGATTTGCTGGAAGCGGCCCGTCGGCCAGCGCCTGTAGATGTAGCGTCGTCGCTAAAAGTGCCAGCAATGGAGTCCGCTTTCGGTGGCCGGCTGAGACCTTGCGCTGCAGCATTTTCATCGCACTTCTCGAAGTGTTGATAGAGACATCCTACCGGGGCGAATGCTGAACGAGCGCAACGAAGGGTCTGCGGCGATCAGTCCTGCCTTGGGGCCATGGCCGCTGTCGCCGCGAGGCGGCCGGCCAGCAGCTTCAGGCTGAAAGAGGTCTATCTCAGCGCAGCTAGATCTGGCCGAACCAGTCGAAACGGCGACAAGCATTGGCCCTGAGGATCGCCGGCGTCGCAGGCGTACGTGAAACGAAACCTTCTCACTCCTGTGCCAATCTGCCCACAGATCCTGTGGTCCCATCCGGGAAGCGCGTAGGTGACGGATGACCTTCTTGCAGGAAGTACCCCTGATCGACGAGCCTCGTCTTCCGAATCCAGGGCTGGACCATCGAAACCGGAACGCACAACAGTACCCGCGATGACGGCAGTGCGAAAACTGCCACCAGTCAAAGAGCGGTCGCTTCGGGGAGCTTCGAAGGTCATCGGCGAGCAGGTTTTGACGTCAACGTCGACCCACACCCAGTTCGCCGGAGGCGGCGCGTCGGCCTGGGCGCGTGGCGCGATACCAGCAATCAGCCACAACGCGCACAGGATGAGAGCAACGCGGCTTGAGCGCCGATCTTTCCCTCGCCCAGGAGCGCTAAAGGCTGATTGCAGCCGTTCGCTCCAAACCAAAGCAAGTTTGCAGGTCAGTCTTGCGCCTGTCGACATTTAACCTTTTCCGCCAACGCAACCATGGAGGCAGCACTGTTCGTGCCCAGCACGATTTCAGGGACCACCAGCTCATATGAGATTCCGGATATTTGCCAGTATGCATTCCATACTGTAAGCGTAGGTTCCCCCGCGACTACGCTGCGAGACACAGTGGCTCTTCTTCCATGAATGAAAGAATTTAGCGACTCTTCCGGAATGCTTATTGTCGCCTCATCCTTCTGAAACTTCCAGCTCGTCAGCATCAGACGCACACCATCTTTATTCTTAAAGAAATGCGCAACCCTATTTTCCGACTCGAACAGCAATTTGGTAGGAGCCAACGAGGCATCGGCGATTGTGCACACCCTCAACTGTTCATCCCAGTCGCGGGACTTGGCGTTTCGCTCCAAATTCATCGCCACACCGGCATAACTCCTCGGAACTGAAACCTCAAAATAGTCAGAATAGTAAACCACGCCTTGACGAAAAAAATTACTATTCTTCAGTTCGCTTGCCTTGAATATCTTAACCCCATCCCGATTCAGGATTCCGGGGGTAGTGAAAACCTCTTTTACCGCCGGGGGTGGTGCGCTCGACTGGGGCGCAGCACCAACCATCAAGCTGCATTGATAGCATAAGACGGCTGCAATGACGCGCCTAACGCTGCTCAAATCCCCACTCCGTGAGGTTGCAATTGGTAGACTCCGATTTCCCCAACGTGACCGTTTGGTTCCCATTGAAATTGAAGTATGCATGATAGCCTATTACCTTAAACTTCCAGAATCGCAACGGATCCGCCAGAGGAAATTGTTCAATAATTTCAGAGTTTCCAGCTCGCGCACTATATAAAAGTCCACGATTCTGAAAGAAGATTTCAAAGCGGGAATTCTTTGCCACATCGTCAGGGACCTTTTCCGCAGTCCAGCCGCCGCTTGACATGCTCCTTACATATTCAAACCCAATGAATGTATCCCGCGAGTCGAACCTCGCCTCATAAACTTGATTCTCAGCGTACAAATTATATCGCACCTCACCGTAATCGGTGGTTAACGATTCAATAATGAACGCAGATTCCCGTTGGGCTGCCGTGCCATTCCAAAGATAGTTAAATTTTCCAGAAGGCGCAGTGCTGATCACACTAAAAAAGTCCAGCGCGGTTGACTGGAGCGGGCGCGGAATATCCGCAAATCGACATGCGCGACTGAATTTGCTGAGCGCCAAAGCGGATCCCGCCGTACTACCTAACATCAACAAGACGCATACCTTTGACGCGAAGCGACAGACGCTAGTCATTGACATAGATTGTTGGGGCAAACAGGATAAATGAATGTGCTGCGATCTGGGGGATAAGGTGGCCGCCCCTGTGGCGGCATGACCTTTTCCATCGGAGCCTTTATCAGTTGCCCGGGCGCGGCCGGCGGCGTGGAGGCATTTCCAGCTGAGAGTGCAGCCTTCCTCTTCATTTCGATATATGCGGCAATAAAAGTAGGAATTACATCATCCTCCCCGGGATCTTCTTCGCTGGCGGATAGCGCCTTCACTTGAGGCGTCAATAAACTTCCTTTCTTGGCATCTTTACTTTGCGCCGACGCGTCGGCGAAGACAAGCGACAAGCAGATGGCGATTAGGGCACAAACTCGCATAACCTTTAGACGATTGCAATGTCGTAAAGCTTGCACTCACCGAACACCTTTGGATCATCGGTATTCACTCGAACAGCAACGGCACGCCCCATAGCAAAAGCAATAAGGGCAGTGTTGTATGACGCCCGACCTGCACTAGTTGAGAGATCGACCCAGGCGCGAGAACCGCAGCCAGATCCGAAAGCGCCCACGGAAAAGATGGCAACGCCACTCTCAATTCGAGGCCCTTGAATCTGCCCCGTTGCCTGAACAATGGCGGCACTTGCTGCCGTCGGCAGGCTGCTTAAAAGTGCCGAGACAATGCTTGCGAATACGAGAACCTGCTTCATTCTTCCTCCAAAAATTTTGAGTGTGCGCAAGCGTCAGCACGATTTCTGCCCCTCTTAGGTGGGATTGCTTGACTCGAACATCCGACGTTCGGGTACGACGTCGACGCGGCTCACCGACGACAACGCTATGTCAGGCGCCAAAGGTCGCAAGTTGCGCGGGTATGACGACGGCCAAATCAGACGCCATCGGCCGGCGCGGTCGACCATCTCGAACTCGAGGCGAAGAACTCGGATGCAGCCAGCCCTTCGCAAGGTGACGCGGATGTAGACCTCATGTCGGTCTTCGGTGACATGCGGTACAGGTTGCACGTCGGCCGGGCCTTCGCCGGCGGATCTGCAGCGCAGTCGCCTTCGCTGTCGTCCTCGAGCGCCATGGCCGCGATCGCGTCGATCGCAGCACTCCTGGCCTGCTCGGGCAGCTCGTACTCGCCGGCGAGCGGCACCCGCGTGACCTGGTCAGCGTCGTCGCCGACACCCATTACCAGCACCGGCACGAATTTGCCCTCCTCGGTCTCGTCGACGTCGACGTCAGCCCAAAAATTCTCTGCGTCCATGAGGCGACTGTAGGTGCCGCCGGCGCCATCCGGAAGGCGCATCCCTAAAATTGGAACGGCCTCGGGAACTCCCTAATCTTCCTAACCAGTTCCCATAGAGCGACAAATTTCCATTACAGATCATGGGCTTAGCGAAACCCATCCACCCTAATCTTTTTCTAACCTTGACCTAACCAGATTAGGAAGATCGACCTTAACTTCCCTCGAAAAAATAGTCCTTTCGAATCAACGGTTTACGGAAATGTTAGGTTTCTGGTTAGGTCTGATTAGGTTCACGCCCTAATCAGAAAAACATTGCAGCGACAACGACTTAGCCCACCTTTTCAGGGGCGGTTAGGAAGATTAGGGAGTTCCCGAGCAGCTTCCAGGAAATGCCTCGTCGCATGCTGAGCTGGGGCCGATTGCCCGGCCCCCCACCAACGGCGGGAGCGGTCGACATCGCACGCAAACTCCGGCAGATCCCGTCACGCGGGCACACCGCATTTGGACCGCGCTAGGCAGCACCGCGCCTGGCGCCAGGCCCTTTCGGCATTGCCGTCGAAAGCGCCCCATTTAGCGCGCGGGCGGGGCGGGGTCCCGAGCGCGCGCCGGCGGGTTGGGTCGGCTGCGACAGCCCTCGGCCACTAACCCACGCCTCGGAGCCCCCACTCCAGGCGCCCGGATCGGCCCGGTAGGCGACGAACGCGGCCTCGCCTGGGTCCGGGCCGGCCTTGCCGCCTCCGAGCGCCTGCGCCCTCATGGCGCTACTGCGCACGCAACGGCGTTGAACAGGCGCAGCTGCACCATGCGGGTCCCTCGCTGAGTCTCCCTCCTCGCTACAAACTGCTCGCGCCACCGATTGCGAGTGGTTGCCATAAGTTGCTAAGCGGTTGCGTTGCAGTTGCCAAGGGGTTGCATCGAAGTTGCCGGACGATTGCATCGAGTTGCGCGGGCGGAAGCAATCGAAGCACTGCTACGGGCCCGGCTCTTGTGAACAGCAACGCCGAGGCGTCAAATCGTCGCGTCCAACGGCAGACTCGTGACATGACCCGACCCTCCATCGGCACCCCACCAGACCTCGACGACGAGACGGCTGGCCTATTGCGCCCCTACTTGCGTCTCGCCAAGGCACTCGGTGAGGAGTACATGCAAAAAGCCGAGCGATGGCATTTCCTCGTGAGTGATCACGGCTTCGCATCAGTGCCAGGTCCGCCAACTACCCGCGAAGAGTTCGAAGTCTTCTACGCGAAGTGCCACGACGGGTGGAAGCTGGCCCAGCGCGAAATTGCAGACTTCCTGATCGAGTCTCTACCGCAACTCACTGCTGCCAAGGCGGAGGAGAAGCGACTCCACGCCGCAAAGGACGTAACCGGGCGAAAGCTCGCCAAGGAAAATCGAAGGCGGATTGAAGCGGAGATCGCCGTAGCCAGGCGGATGCTTGATGCCGCGCTATGGACGATGGTGAGCTGTGAGCATTCCACGCTTCGCCGACTCTTGGTGGCTGACGGTCGACACAGCCTCACCGTCGCCAACATTCAGGAAGCGATGCGCGCAGCAGAGGAGTTCAACAAGGAGCCGATGACTATCGCTCTTTGCTGCGACATGCTTTCTCTAGTCCACATCGGGGATCTAGTGCTGTTTGACGCGAGGACCGGGACCCTATCCTTCGTTGAGCTCAAGGCGGGCGACAAGAACGTCGCGCTGGCCAAGGCTGCGGACTTCGCGGTCAAGTCTCAATGCGCGGCGTTCGAATCGTTCGCAACAGGTTCCTTGAGCCCGAAGGATCTGAAGCATTTCGCACGCGCGAAGCGGCAGGCCGAACGCAACAACGCAGCGATATCGATCATCAAGAACGAAGGCGGAGACGACCCCTTCACCGGAGGACGCGTGCAGATCCAGCGGGTGGCACCACCCAAGACTTGGGGAGACCGAATCGCAGCATGCGCAGCCTCGCTCACAGCGGAGCGCCAGTGGGCTATCGATGTAGTCGAAGACTGCGTCTATATCGGCGTCTACACGGACCCAAAGATGGCCTTCGCAGGCTTCCAAAGCTGGATGAAGATTCAGGCGTGCACCGCCCCCGTTGTGAACTTTCTTGATTCATTCCGCCAGCCCGCTGTCCGACCGCTAGGCGCTGCGAACATGACCTACGAGCTGCGCTTGAAGGCCCTGCGAGGCGACATTCTGGTGATCTTGTGTCTGGACATTCACCGGCTCATAGAGCGCGGCAACAAGCTCCTGCCAGGTTTCATGCGCTTGGGATCAAGGTCCGAAGGTGCCAAGGCCCAGTCCCCACGAATACAGGACTTCACCTTGGATGGATGCCCCGTCATCTGCAACGTCGGTGGGCAAGAGGTAATTCTTGGCGCAGGCACGCGAGATCGAATCCTCTTTGACTTTCACAGCCCAACTCAGCTGCTGCAGAACTACCTCGACTATCCGCCCGTGCCCTCCACTGAAGGCTAAAAGCAGCGGCGTTACTCCCCGAGAGCTTCGCCGATCTCGTATGGCACGAAGTCGATGATCTGTTCGCCCACCCAATCGTTCAGAGCTCGGAAGCGCGCCTGCAGCGGCTCGATCTCGTTGCGCGCGAAGACCTTCGCGGCCGGCAGCACGGCGCCGAATCCCCCGGTGTTGCCCGGCACGATGCCGAGCAACTGGGGCGGGATGCGATGAGCTGCTAGTACGTCGTCGCGACTCACGTTCTTGATGTTGAAGAACTCGTCCTTTGCGGCGACCTCGCTGACGGGGATGAGCTGCACGCCGTCCTTCTTCCCGTTGGGAGAGTAGAGGAACAGGTTGCGAAAGTTGCCCGGCCCCTTGCTGTCCTTCAGCGCCTGGCGGATCGCATCGATGTCCTCTTGCTGCTGCGCGGGGTCGCTGATGTACATGATGAAGCCGGCGTGCGAGCCGTTGTTGTAGTACCGGCGCCGGAACAGCGTCGCCGACTCGTTCAGCCAGGCGGCCTGCAGCGAGCTTAGGTACTCGGGCAGCCCGTACACCTCTTGGTTGATGTCGGCCTCGCGCATGTGGAACACGGAACCCCTCGGAAACTCGTGCTCGTCGCCCCATCGACGCACGAAGTGGTAGGTCTCCAGGTCCTCACCGCGGCGCACGTACTTCGCGAGCGCATGACGCAGCTCAAGCCCACGCCCCGTGAGCGATCTCGGCCGCTCCAAATAAGCGTTGCCAAAGATCAGGAAGTCCAGCACCAGCGCACCGAAGGTCTCGGCGCTGAGCAGCTTGTGCGGTTTGAACGTCGACACCAGGACGTTGCGCTTGAAGTAGATGCTGCTGCTGTGGTGCGTGCTGGCCCGGAAGCTCTTCGCGAGCCCTTCCCAGCTCACCGGCGGCTCGTACCACTTCCCCACGAGGCCGCACTCCAGATAATCGAGCAGATCCCGGTGATCCATCACCGGTACCGGATCGCCAAAGGTGAACGCCTCGACGCGAGGCTCACGACGGCCCTGGGGTGCGGTCGCTTCAATCGTTTCCATCACGAGATCTCCATGATGCTGCGGCTCTGCAGCGTGAAGCCCTCCAGGGGCTCGTTGTCCAATGCATGCATGCAGGCCCAGGCCAGGTCTGCATGCCCTGTCTCTTCGCTGCGGCCCGCGTCATAGGTGACGCTGCGCCCGCTCGCCGTCAGGGTCCGGCGGATAGCAAGGAACGCGTGCGCCAGGTCGATCCAGCCCGCGTCGAACTCCAACCGGCCCTTGGCGATCACGCTCTTGGCCTTGAGCACCAGGCGCGTCTTCGTCTCCAGCGAGTAGTTGATCGCCTTCACCGCTGGGAAGAACTTCTGCACGATTTGATAGACGCCCTGCCCCAGGCCCGTCGTATCGATCCCGATGTGCTGCACGTTGAAGCGCTCGGTGATCTTGCGGATCGACTCGGCCTGCGCCTCGAAGTCCATGCCCTTGAACTGGTGGCGCTCGAGGACGCGGAACTTCCCACCAGGTGTGGCCGGCGGGGCAACGACGACGCACCCGGCGGTGTCGCCGGTGTGCGACGGGTCGTAGCCTACCCACACAGGCCGGTGGCCGAAGGGCCGCAGCGAGAAGGGCTTGACGTCGTCCCAGGCCTCCCAGCTGTCGACCATGCAGCGCTGCAACTCCGACAGCGGGAACACCGAATAGGTGTCGTCGATGAACCCGCACATCAGCAGGTTCTCGAACTCCTCGGGCGTGTACTCGAGGCGCAACTCATCAATGTCGAACAGGTCGCAGCCGCTGTTGGCGGCATCGATGATGTTGACGATGTTGCGCCAGACCTTGTCCTCGCCCGTGAAGCCACCGCCGCCCAGCCGGTCGTGGCTGAGGTCGAACGGCAAGCGCTCGTTCTTCGCGCGGCGCTTGTTGAACTTGTCTCCGCTCCAGTACTGGTAGGCCTCGTGCTGGATGGAACTGGGCGTGCTGAAGTAGGTCTTGCGGAACTGCTTGTGCATCGCCATGCCCGAGGCGACCTTGTTCAGCTCCTCGAAGCGGTGGGTCCAGAAGAACTCGTCGAAGTAGAAGTTGCCGTGGTAGCCCTGGGCGGTGCGCGCGTTGGTGCCTAGGAAGTAAATGTGGGCGCCGTTGGACAGCACGATCGGATCGCCGGCCAGCTCGACACCGCAAGACTCCGCAGCGAACTGCAGGATGTACTGCTTGAAGATGTGCGCCTGCGCCTTGCTCGCCGACAGGAAGAGCTGATTGCGCCCCGTCTCGATCGCGTCCATCAGCGCCTCGCGGGCGAAGTACCAGGTCGCGCCGATCTGCCGCGATTTCAGGATCTTGCGCGTGCGCTGGTGTCCATTGCGCAGCCACACCTTCTGATAGCCGAAGAGCGAGTCCTTGAAGGCCGACTGCAGCTTCTCGATCGCCTCCTCGCTGAAGTGGTTGCGCTCGGGCTTCTTCTTCGGCCCCTCGTTGCGGCGCTCGATGTTGGGGTTGAGGTCCGATTCCTTGCCGGTCTTCTCATACTTGCGCACTCGCGCCAGGCGCTCGACCTGACGGCCCAACAGGTCGATCTCCTTGAAGTCGCCGCCGGTCTTCTGGTCCTTGGCGATGAGCTGCACCAGGCGCGTCTCCAGCGCACCTTCGACGCGCTCGATGGGCTGCGCCTTGTCCCAGGCCTCGGCGTCCTTCCAGCCCTGCACGGTCGAGCGCGGCTCCTCGATCCACTCGGCGATCGAGGACACGCGCCACCCCTGCCAGTAGAGGTGGCGCGCGGTGCGGCGCTTGTCTGCGTTGACGCCCTCGGCCGGCTTCTCACGTGAAGGCGGCAGGGCTTCGGCGGCTTGCGAAGTCATGAGCGCGAGGGTATGAGCGCGCGCGTGCATACGCGATGGATAGGGGCCCGCGCGCGGAGTTACCGGTCGCCGAGAAACCCGGAACGCGTTGATAGCAGGGCGCCCACCGAAGACGATGACGACACCAGCAACCTGCCCTGTTCGTCATGTCCATCAAGTCCCGCAAGTTCCGCGTCGCCACCGAAGGCGCCACGACCGACGGTCGCACCATCCAGCGCGAGTGGCTCGTGCAGGCGGCCAAGAACTACAACCCCAAGACCTACGGCGCGCGCGTCAACCTGGAGCACCTGCGCAGCGTCTATCCCGACAGCGCGTTCCGCGCATACGGCGACATCGTGTCGCTGGAGACCAAGGAAGAAGACGGCAAGCTGCGCCTGTACGCCGAGATCAAGCCACTGCCCGAACTCGTCGCCCTGACCAAGGCCGGCCAGAAGCTGTTCACCAGCATCGAGATCAATCCGAAGTTCGCCGACACGGGCGAGGCCTACGTGGTCGGCGTCGCGGTCACGGACAACCCGGCAAGCCTGGGCACCGACATGCTGAGCTTCGCGCAGCAGAACCCCAAGGCGAGCCCGTTCGCGGCCCGCAAGTCCTCGCCGGACGCGTTGTTCACCGAGGCCGTGGAGACCGAGCTGGCCTTCGAGGACGAACCCGACAGCGAAGAGAGCAGGAAGTTCAGCGAGCGGCTGCGCGGGCTGGTGAAGTCGTTCACCAGCAAGGGCAAGAGTGATGACGCGCGCTTCGGCGAGCTGGTCGAGGCGCTCGAACAAATCACCGAGCACCTCTCCGACCAGGCCGAGGCCTCGGCGGCGCACCAGCGCCGCGCCGACGCCGCCGAGAAAGCCTTCAGCTCGTTGAAGACCGAGTTCGACCAGGTCAAGGCGACCGTCGCGAAATTCGACACCACGCCTGCCCCGGGCTTCTCGCAGCGCCCGCCGGCCACGGGCAGCAATCCCAACGCTGGCGCGCAGACCGACTGCTGATCAGCCACTCCCTTCACGCATCGCACCTAGGACCCTCATGCGCAACGAAACCCGCGTCGTCTTCAACTCGTACATGTCCCGCGTCGCCGCGCTTAGCTCGGTCGCCAACGCGGCGCACACCTTCGCCGTGGCCCCTTCTGTCCAGCAGACGCTCGAAAAGAAAATCCAGGAAACCAGCGACTTCCTCAAGCGCATCAACATCATCGGCGTGGCCGAGATGCAGGGCGAGAAGCTGGGCCTGGGCATTTCGGGTCCGGCGGCCAGCCGCACCAACACCGCCCAGAAGGATCGCCAGACGCGCGATCTGACCGGCATCGACGCGACGACCTACAAGTGCGAGAAGACGAACTTCGACACGCACATCGGCTATGCGAAGTTGGACGCCTGGGCGAAGTTCGCTGAGTTCCAGAACATGATCCGCGACCTGATCGTGCAGCGCCAGGCCCTGGACCGCATCATGATCGGCTTCAACGGCACCTCCGTGGCCGCCGAGACTGACGTCGTCGCCAATCCGCTGCTGCAGGACGTGAACATCGGATGGCTGCAGCAGATGCGCGAGAACGCGCCGGCGCGTGTCATGGGCAAGGCCAATGCCCCGATCAAGATCGGCGACGCGCAGGATGCCGACTACAAGAACCTCGACGCCGCCGTCTACGACGCGCGCCAACTGCTGGATCCGTGGTTCCAGGAAGACCCGGGCCTGGTCGCCATCCTGGGCCGCGACCTGATGCACGACAAGCTGTTCCCGATCGTGAACAGCGACAAGGCGCCGACCGAGATCCTCGCCGCCGACGTCGTGCTGTCGCAAAAGCGCGTGGGCGGCCTGCCGGCGGCCACGGTGCCCTTCTTCCCACCCAATGCGATCCTGATCACGCGCTTCGACAACCTGTCGATCTACTGGCAGGAGAGCGCGCGCCGCCGTCGCGTCGAGGACAACCCCAAGCGCGACCGCATCGAGAACTACGAATCCTCGAACGACGCCTTCGTGGTGGAGGACTACGGGCGCGCCGCGCTGGTGGAGCACATCGAGATCGCCGAGGCCGCCTGATCATGCGCATGAGCCCTGCCCGCGCCCACCGCGCCCGCGTGCTCGCCGCCGAGGCCTGCGCCTCGGCTTCCGCTGGCGGCGAGCTGGTCGGCAGCGCCTACGAGCTGATGCGGGCCCAGCTCGTGGAGCATCTGCGCCATCTCAAGACGATCCAGTCCGTGGAACGCAAGATCGAGGCCAAGCGCAACTTCCTGCCGATCTACAAGGACTGGGTCGAGGCGGCCGTCGAAACGGGCCGCGGCGCGCAGGACCGGGTGCTCATGACTGTGCTGGTCTGGTTAATCGACGTCGGCGACTTCCAGGCCGCGCTCTACGTCGCGTCCTACGCCATCGAGCACGACCTGCAGATGCCCGACCAGTACGAGCGAAACCTCGCGACGGTGCTGCTCGACGAGATCGGCGGTGCTGCCCTGGCCGGGAAGTTGACGTTGGGCGAGTCCGTGCCGGTGTTGGACCGAGTCCTTGAGCTCACCCAGGACGCCGACACACCGGACCAGGCTCGCGCCAAGGTCCACAAGGCCTTGGGGTACGCCTACATGGGCCGTACGGGCGCCAGCGAGGTGGACGTCGGCACCGTGCCGGCGGACGCCGCCAAGCTCGCCCTGCAGCACTGCCGCCGCGCCCTGGAGCTGTTCGACCAGGTCGGCGTGAAAAAAGACATTGAGCGCCTGGAGCGCCGGCTGAAGTCCGCCGGCGAGTTGAGCGTCTGACCGCTTCCGGACCCCGGAACCCCGGCGGCTCGGGCTGATCGCGAAGGGCCTCGGCCTCGAAGCGTGACGCCCGACCACCGCCGACCTACACCATGAGCTTCCTCGGAACCCCTCCCTCTCCCTCCGCCGCCGACGAGCAGCCGTTGAAGAACGACGGCTGGTTCCCCGACGTCGACCTGGCGCATCTGCGGGCCGCCTGTCGCCTCGACGGTACGGTGACCTCCCAACGGTTGCGCGAGGTCACGCTCGAGGCCGTGGCGAGCGTCAACGTCGAGCTGCAGGGTTACAAGGAAGCTCAGACCTCCGCCGGCCACGCCCGCCTAGCCGACGTCCCTGCGATCAAGCTCGACGACGAGAGCGTGCAGCTGCAGCGCTACCGCCGCGCCGTCTACGCCAGCGTCCAGGCCGACCTGATCGAGCTGTATCGGGACTTCGACACCACGGGCGCCGGCGACAAGGCCGCCGAGAAGCTGGAACTGCGCGTGGACGGCCTGCGCCGCGACCGGCGCTGGGCAATCTCCGCCCTCTACGGGCGCCGCCAGACGACGGTGGAGCTGATCTGATGCGCGTGCGCACCCTGCAAGGCGACACGGTCGACGCGCTGTGCTGGCGCCACCTGGGCCGCACGGAAGGCGTCGTTGCCCAGACCCTGCTTCTCAACCCCGGCTTGGCCGACCACGGCCCTGTGCTTCCGGTCGGCCTGGCCGTCGACCTCCCCATCCCGCAACCTAGCACCCGCCCCATGGTGCAGCTCTGGACCTGACCGTGACCATCAAGCAGGAGTTCAAGGACCTCGCCGTGCAAGCCGCCGTCGCCACGCCGACCAGCGCTTGGGCGCTCATCACCTCGCTGACCCTTGCCCAGTGGATCGCGCTGATCCTGGGCGCGCTCCAGGCCGCCTACCTGGTGCGCAAGTGGTGGCGTGAGGAGACCGAGTGGGGGGTGCACATGCGCCGCCTCGCGGGCCGGCCAGTCGCCGACACGCGCCAGGCGGAGATCGAGTCTTGAGCCGCGCCCGCATCGCGATCGCGCTGCTCACCTTCAGCGCGGCTGCCTTCGTGCACCTGGCCGTGAGCGAGAACTACGTCGAAGTCGCCACCGTACCGGTCAAAGGCGACGTCCCGACGAACGGATTCGGCAGCACCCGGCAGCTCGATGGGTCGCCCGTGAAGCTGGGCGATCGCACTACGCCCGTGGCGGCGCTGCAGCGTTCCCTGGCCTACATGCAGACGGCAGAAGTCAGCTTCCGCCGCTGCGTCGACGTGCCGCTGCACCAGGCCGAGTTCGACCTATACCTGGACTTCGCCTACCAGTACGGCATGCCCACGCTGTGCGCGTCGCCGATCGTGGGGCATCTGCGCGCGCTGCGCTACGACCAGGCCTGCGACGCGCTCCTCGAGTTCCGTTTCATGACCTCGCCCATCGAGCATGACGGCTGGGAGGTGTCCCGGCGCGACAGCGCCGGCCGCCCGACGCGCTGGAAGTTCGACTGCGCCACGCCAGGGAACAAGGTCTGCGCCGGGGTCTGGACGCGTCAGCAGCGGCGACACCAGCAGTGCAAGGCCGCCCAATGAACCGGTTCGCTGATGGGGCACTGGTCCTGCTCGCGATTGCCGCCGCCTTCTGGCTAGGCTCCCTTCAGGGCCGCGCACTGGGGGGCGCCGATCAACAGCTCGCCGCAGAACAGCGCGAGCGCGACGTCTCCGCCCAACACGCCGCGGCTCTGCGGGCAGCGGATACGCGCCTACGCCGCGTCGAGGCGGACCTCCGCACCAGCTCGTCCACCGCCACTGACGCCCTGAAGCGGGCGCTACACGATGAGAAGACTCAACACGATCGCCTTGTGGCTGAGCTGCGCGCTGGCGCTGTCCGGCTGTCAGTCCCCATCGTCGCCACCGGCGGTGCGGCTTGTATCGCCGACGCTGCCCGAAGTGCCGGCACTGCCGGCGGAGATCGGAACGAAACGCGAGCCGAACTTGCGCCAGCGGCTGCTGAAGATCTTGCAGCCATTGCCACAGACGGCAATGCCGCCATCGTCCAGCTCAACGCCTGCATCGACCGCTACAACGAAGTCCGCCAGCGACTGAACGCGCTGCGCGAGGAGATGGCCCGTGCTCAAGCCCAATAGCCTGCGCGAGCACCTGTCGCAGGCCGTCCCGGCACTGCGACGCGATCCGGACAAGCTCAGCGTGTTCCTGAAGGAGGGCAAGCTCGTTGCTGCCGCCGGGGAAACGCTGTCCTTCGAGTACCGCTACACGCTCAACCTGGTCCTGCTGGACTACGCTGAGCATGCCGACGCGGTCATGGTGCCGCTGCTGGCCTGGCTGCGCGTCAACCAGCCCGAGATCGCCGAGAACCCGGATCTGCGCGAGAAGGCGCTGCGGTTCGAGGTGGAGTTCCTCAACTCGAAGACGGTGGACCTGTCGATCGAGGTGGACCTCACGGAGCGAGTCTTGGTGCAGCCGCGCAAGAGCGCGTCCGGCTTCGACGTCAAGCACCTGGGCGAGCCCGCCCACGTTGGTCAAATGCCCGCTGGCGAGCGCTGGGACGTCTACTTCGCGGGCGATCTGCTCGCGAGCTGGACGTATCCGGCATGACCGAAGACCTGCGCGCGCTTGACGACTGGCTCGCCCCGCTGCTCGCCGGCATCACCCCTACTGCGCGCCGGCGCCTGGCGCGCGACCTCGCGCGCGATCTCCGCCGCCAGCAGCAGCAGCGCATCGCTGCACAGCTCAACCCGGACGGAACGCGCTACGAGGCCCGCAAGGCGACGCTTCGCGATCGCAAGGGCAAGATTCGCCGTGGCGCCATGTTCGCGAAGATCCGCACCGCGACTCACCTTCGCGTCGAGGCCTCGCCTGACCAGGCGAGCGTCGGCTTCGCGGGACGTGTCGCGCGCATCGCTTCTGTGCACCAGCTCGGCCTGCGAGATCGGGTACGGCCGGACGGGCCCGAGGTCCAGTACGCGGCTCGCCGCCTCCTCGGACTGACCACAGAGGATCGCGAATGGATTCGCGACCGGATCCTGCACGTGCTGGCCTCCTACGCGCCCTGAAGGCCATTAAGCCTGCGTCAAGCAGATTGCCGAGAACTTCCCAGAATGGCGCCCGCGCGGCGCGCCCATCGTGAACCGACGAAGAGCGGGCCGGGACGCCGGGCGTCAATCGGCGCGGCTTCATGGCGGATCAATTCCGCACTGATTTCGCGCTGCTATCAGCGAGAAGAAAGCAGTATGGACATGCAAAGAAGAACGTCAGGGAACGGCAGCCATCACCTCAGTGCCGTCGTCAATCAACGGATCTCCGACCTTGCCACGGCGATCAGCCAGGCCGATGACGGCATCGCCGCGCTATTGGCGCTGCTGGAAGCAGCACCGGGCCAGGTCTCCGCAGCGGGCGTAGCCGCGCTGTTGCGGCCCCATTCCACCGCTCTGCAGCGGGCGAGTGCTGCGCTACTCGATCACATGTGATCGCAGCGGGGCTTGCCCGTCACGGGCAGACCCTGCAACGCGTGCCTCGCGCGAGGCACGCCGGCAAGATGAGCGGCATGGATTCTCCGGACATCAGCGACGTGATCCGCCGACTAGAAAACCTCTTGCGCCCTGGCACCATCGACCAGATCGACGTCAACGCGGCGCTTGTCCGCGTGCGCACCGGCGGTCTGCTGTCGTCCTGGATCCGCTGGTTCACTCGTCGCGCCGGTGATGTGCGCGCCTGGTGCCCGCCGTCGGTCGGTGAGCAGTGCATGCTGTTCTCGCCAGGCGGTGACCTTGCCAACGGCTTTGCGCTCGTGGGCCTCTTCAGCGATAGCCACCCGGCGAACGACAGCCGCGCCAGCACCGACGCAACGCTGCATCCGGACGGCACCCTTGTCGAGTACGACCACGCCGCCCATCGCCACCTGATCCAGTGCGTCGGCGACATCGTCGCGATCGCACAGGGCAACATCGCCAGCAAGGCCGAGGGCGACATCGCGCTCGAGGCGCAGGGAAATGTCTCCGCCCGCGCCGGAGGCTCCCTGGCCATCCAGGCCGCCCAGTCGATCGTCATCGAGGCCGGCACCAGCATCACACTCAAGGTCGGCGCGGCGTCGCTGACGATCGGCGCGTCCGGTATCAAGGGCTCTCCCGACATCGTCGTCGAGAACATCAGCCTGACACAGCACGCGCACGACCAGGTGCAAAGGGGCAACTTCACCTCCGGGAAGCCTGTCCCATGAGCGGCCTGAACCAGCGCACGGGTCGCGCCGTGGACGGCGTCGAGCACCTGCGCCAGAGCGTTGCCGACATCCTCACCACCCCCATCGGCAGCCGCATCGCGCGGCGCACCTACGGGAGCCTGCTGCCCGAGCTGGTCGACCATCCGGACAACGGCGCCACCCGCGTACGGATCTTCGCGGCCACGGCCGGCGCGCTGATGCGCTGGGAGCCGCGCCTCAAGGTCAGCCGCATCCGCCTGGCGCAGGGTGAGCGCCCCGGCCAGGTCGTTGTCGAGCTGGAGGGCGTCTACCGTCCGCTGCAGGGCCAACAGCAGGCTCTCGCACTCGTGCTGCCGCTTCAGCTGAGGGCTGCCCTGTGATCGACCTCCCGCAACTGCCCGCCCCCGCCATCGTCGAGGCGCTCGACTTCGAGACGCTGCTGGCCGAGCGCAAGCGCGCCTTCCTCGAGCTGATGCCCGAGGAGCAACGCGCCGACCTCGCGCAGGTTCTCAGCCTAGAGTCCGAACCGCTGACCAAGCTCCTCGAGGAGAACGTGTACCGCGAGCTGATCTGGCGCCAGCGCGTGAACGAAGCCGCCAAGGCCTCGCTTCTGGCCTACGCCCAGAAGACCGACCTGGACAACCGCGCCGCCGACTACGGCGTGAGGCGGCTGCTGCTGTCCCCGGCGGATCCGGATGCCGTCCCGCCCGTCGATGCCGTCTACGAGAGCGACGAACGCCTGCGTTATCGCTGCCAGATGGCGCTGGAGGGGCTCACCGTTGCTGGGAGCCGCGGCGCGTACCACTTCCACGCCCTCTCCGCCCACGCCCAGATCTCCGACGCGTCGATCGACTCGCCTACCTTCGAGGCGGTCGACGTCGGCACCGAGCTGAGAGCGCTGCTGCCCGCCGGCGCCATCGTGGTCACCTGCAGCTATGCCGCCGGCCTGGTCGATCCGCTGCCCGGTGACGTGACCGTGGCGGTGCTGCCGGCCAAGACCGCCTCGGTGCCTGCCGACGAGCTCGTGACCATGACGCAAGCCGCGCTCTCTGCCGACGAGGTGCGCCCGCTGACGGACCGTCCCCGCGTACTCAGCGGCATGCCCACCGACTACCTGGTCAGCGCCGTGCTGGAGTTCGAGGACGGACCGGATCACACCGTGGTGCTCGCCAACGCCAACCAGCGCCTGCAGGACGCGATCACGGCGGGACGTAGGCTCGGCGGGCTCATGCCCCGTTCGGTGCTCTTCGCTGCCCTACAGGCGCCCGGCGTGCGGCGCGTCCTGCTCGATCAGCCGCCCGTCGACGTCGTCTGCGACCTGCGCCACTACCCGAACTGCACTGGCGTGACGATCGCGCAGGTCCAGCCATGACGCTCGGCCCGATCCCCTCACTGCTGCCGCCCTCTGCGACCCGCCTCGAGCGTGCCGCCGCTGCGGTCTCGGTGCCGCCCATCGATCCGGCCCCGCTGCGCACCCTAGGCGACTCCAGCAGGATCCCGGCGACGTTCCTGCCGTGGCTCGCCTGGGGCGCCTCCACGGACGGATGGCAAGAAGCCCAGACCGAGGAGGCTCGTCGGGCGCTCGTGCGCAACTCCGTGGCGATTCACCAGCGCAAAGGCACCGCAGGCGCCATCCGGCGGGTGCTCGGCGCCATCGGCGCGTCGATCGATCTGGCGGAGTGGCAGCAGACAGGAGGCGCGCCCTACACGTTCACGCTCACCGTCTGGGCCGGCAACAACCCGTCCGCCGGTGACGACGGCCTGATCAATCTCGAGCTGTATGCCCGGATCCGCCGCATGGTCGATGCGGTGAAGAACGAACGCAGTCACTACGGCCTCAACGTAGGAGCTCGCTTCGATCACGGCCTGTTCTTCGGATCGTCGGTCTCCGCAACCACGATCGCGCGCAACTCCGCCGAGGCACTGCCCGTTCAGCCTCGCCCACTCGCCCAGTCCCTGCGTGCAGCCACCGGCGCGCAGGTCGTGACCATCGTTCGCGTAAGCATGGAGTCCTGATGACCACCCTCGTGACCACCACCCTGGAGGTCGGCCTGGCCGCGATCCTGCTCCAGGCCGGCGACGGCCTCGCCGCCAAGATCTCGCATGTCGCGCTCGGCGACGCAGCCTACACGCCTGCGCAGACCCAAGCCGGCCTGCGCAATGAGCGCGCTCGCTTCTCCGTCGCGGGAGGCAAGGTCGTGGGACCCAGACAGTTCCACGTCGCCGCCAAGGCAGACGGCCCCACCGAGTTCTGGGTCCGAGAAGTGGGTTTCGTGCTGAGCGACGGCACCTTCCTGGCCGTTTGGAGCGATCCGGTCAAGCCACTCGCCTACAAGGCGCCCGGGGTCGATCTCCTGCTGGGCTTCGACCTCCTCTTGTCCGGCATTCCGGCTGGCTCCGTCGTCATCGAAGCGACCGGCGACCTCAATCTGTCGATGGCCGAGGAATTCGCCACGATGGCGAAAGCTCTCGTCGACCTTCAACATATTTCCGTCAAGCAGTTCGTTAAAGGAGCCCTGAAGTGAGTCTCGAGAGTCAGATTGCCGCGTTGGTCGACTCGACCAACCAACTCACCCAAACTGTCGCGTCGAAGATGGACGCCATCAACACGACGGTCAACGCCAAGGTGGCGGAACTGGATGCGTTCAAGGCTGGGCTGCTCAGCCAGTTGCCCATGATGGCCTTGAACTACAACCACGACTTCCTCGACGTCTCCGGCACAGCGCCGCAGCAGTTGCCGGTCGGACTCGCAGTCTCGGCCGATGGCGCGTTCTGGAACCGCTTCAGCGCGGAGCTGATTCCCGTCAACACGGGCGCGGATCCGGCGACGCGACATGACGAGGCGAAGGCGCTGCTGGACGCCATGGGCATCGGGCGCGGCACGCAGCATTTCACGAGCAGCTTCAACATCCTGAAGCTCACCCGTAAGGATGCCGTGGTGATCTCCAGCCTGGTGTTCTACATCCCTGCCCGCCACGTGAAGTCCGGGAACGGCGCGTCATTCGTTGCATACGCCAAGACGGTGGGATCGTCCACGTGGGACTACTTGCCCAGCACTGCCGGTCAATGGAAGCAATTCGCGACGACCTGGCCGGCCGGCACGAACGATGGGCGCGGTGTGGGCTCCTACCTGCAGCTCGATTTCAAGGTGCAGAACAGCAGCGTGGGGGACGTCCTCTATCTCGCGTTGCCGACCGTGGTGCTCGGCTCGTGGCCCGAGGGCCGCAAGCTCGGCAACATCGTCAACATCGTCAACGAGGTGAAGCGCAACTTCCCCTCCATCGCCTGATCACATGAGCCAAGCCAGCATGCAAGACTCCTCCCACATCGACGATGCCCAGCTGATGACCAGCGCGGGTCTTTCCACCCCCGCAGCGGAGGCCGCGCGCCGCCAGTGCGAGGACCACATCGTCAAGTTCTATCCGCTGCACACGCAGATCAACCTCCTGCGCACCGGAGAACCCGAAGCCGTCTCGACGATGGGCACGTTCATCGACGCCTGCCGCGCATGGTCGAACGGCGAGGCACCGAGCCTCGTTGATCTTCTGGAGATCCAGCCGTGAAGCTCCTCGAGCGGATCCCGCACGACAAAGCCCTGCATTGCCTTGGAGGCGTCGTAGCCTTCGGCGTCACTCGCAGCGCGGCGCTGGCCTTCGGTGTGACGGCGGTTGAGGCGGCGATCGCAGCCAGCGCGGTCGTGGTCATCGTCGGGTGCGCGAAGGAAGCTTATGACCTCCACCATCGCGCCAAGCACACGCCTGATCTGCTCGACGCCGCGGCTACCGTGATCGGCGGCCTGATCGCCTTCGCGTGCGGCATCGGCCCCCTGTAGTCCTATCTCGTCAGCAGTACCAGGGCGCCTTCAAGGCGCCCTTTCTAATCCCGATGTACCAGCCCTCCCCCATCGTTCCCTGGCTTGGTGGCAAGCGCCGCTTGGCGGACCGCCTGATTCCCCGGGAGGTCCGCTACTCCGTGGGCAATGGTCGCGATGTGGAGCAGCGGCTCGCAAGTGGAGAGTTGGTCATCACAAACTGGGATGCATCTACATCAGGAGGATTGTTCTGATTGCGCTATACATCCACGCAATGCGATGCTGCAACGCTAGCAAGCTAGCCTGATCAGGGAGGAACATCGTGTGGTTCTTGCTCTCTTTGTGGGTAGTTCTACTGGTGCCTCTTCCACTTGCGGCGGCGGAAGAAGCACGTTTTGTTCCCCCACCTTCTCCAGTGGCGGCCTCCTCGCCCGAGCCGAAGATCCTCGAAGCTCGAGGTACCCGAGAGAGTCCGTTCATCATCGATGCGGTTGAAGGTGCTGATCAGATCGCCCAACGGCAGGATGATCGACGTCACCGCTTGTTCGAAGAGAACCGTGACTACGTGCTTGGCGCCATCTCCGGTGCAACGCTCCTCGTCGCGATAGTGCAGGCCGTCATGTTCTTCTGGCAGTTGAGGATGGCCCGCGACGCAATCCGTGACGCTGAACACGCGGCGACTACGGCAGCGCGGAGCGCCGAGGCGACGCATCAAGCTGCCATCGCCCACAAGAATGCCGCTCGCGCCTGGATGAGACCTGATGAAATACACGGCTCGGACTCGCAGGGCCGCTGGAGCTTCGGATTCAAGTGGACGAATGTTGGCGTCACGCCCGGGATAAACGGAGCAACACAGGCGGGCCTTATCCTGCTCAAAAACGGCGATCCTGTCCCGGATTCATACATCGACTCGTTGGAATGGCTCCCAGCAGCTGTGGTCTTCCCAGGTCAGTTCTTTGAAGCACCCCCGATCAAGCTCGATGAACGCTCATTGGAAATTGCCTTGGCAAGACAGGGCGAACTCAAACTTTTCGGCCGGATGAGGTACATAGATACGGTGAACGGTGGCGAACATGTCACAACAGTCTGCAGGATTGTTCGCCCACTGCGACGCCCCGACGGCGCTCTGAGGTTCGAGTACGACCACATACTGGAACACAACACGGCCGATTGAACAGCTCAGGAATGGATCGCACGACTGTCTAGGTTGATCCGACGTCAGCAAACTCTTAAGTGCATGACTTAGCGCGACGCACCGCGCACATTGGCGGCTCCTTCTCGGAGCCGCCAGCACGTCAGGGTTTCGTCCCGGTGCGGGCTCCCCCTTCACCCCCAGGGAGCCCCATGGCACTCGACTCCTACCACCACGGCGTGCGCGTCATCGAGATCAGCGACGGCGTCCGTCCGATCCGATCCATCTCCACCGCCATCATCGGTCTCGTGGGCACGGCCTCCGACGCCGACGCGGCGACGTTCCCTCTGAACAAACCCGCGCTGGTCACCAACGTCAACTCCGCCATCGGCAAGGCCGGCACGAAGGGCACGCTCGCCGCGGCCCTCGACGCGATCAGCCAGCAGTCCTCGCCCATCATCGTCGTCGTGCGCGTCGCTGACGGAGTCGGCGAGACCGCTGAAGCGAAGGCCGCCGACCAGGTCAGCAAGATCATCGGCACGACGCTGCCCTCCGGTCAGTACACGGGCATGAAGGCGCTGCTCGCGGCGCAGACCCAGCTCGGCGTGAAGCCGCGCATCCTTGGCGTCCCCGAGTACGACTCCGAGGAGGTGACAACCGCGCTGGTGGCGATTGCGCAGAAACTGCGCGCCTTCGCCTACGCCAGCACCGCCGGCGCCGAGACGATCGCCGAGGCGATCACCTACCGGGACAAATTCGGCGCGCGCGAGCTGATGCTGCTGCACCCCGAGTTCACGCGATGGGACACGACGACCAACGCGACGATCAGCGTTTCGCCGGTGGCCTACGCCCTAGGCCTGCGCGCCAAGATCGACCAGGAGGTCGGCTGGCACAAGACGCTGTCCAACCTGCCGATCAACGGCGTGACCGGCCTCTCGCGCGACATCTACTGGGACCTGCAGGAATCCGCGACCGACGCCGGCCTGCTCAACGAGAGCGAGGTCACGGCGCTGATCAACGCGCAGGGCTACCGCTTCTGGGGCTCGCGCACCTGCAGCGATGACCCGCTGTTCGCCTTCGAGAGCGCCACGCGTACCGCGCAGGTCCTGGCCGACTCGATCGCCGAGGCCCACTTCTGGGCCGTCGACAAGCCGCTGCACCCGTCGCTGGTCAAGGACATCCTCGAAGGCGTCAACGCCAAGTTCCGGGAGCTGAAGAACTTCGGCTACATCCTCGACGGCAAGGCCTGGTACGACGAGGAGGCCAACTCCGCGTCCTCGCTCAAGTCCGGCAAGCTGATCATCGACTACGACTACACGCCGATCCCGCCGGTGGAAGACCTCTCCTTCCGCCAGCGCATCACGGACAAGTACTTCGCGGACTTCGCCGCGCGCGTCAACGCTTGACGCCACCTCGCCGCCGGCAGTCGCCAGCGGCGGCCCCTATCCCCCTCCGCAGATCTAAGCAATGGCATTGCCCCGCAAGCTCAAGAACTTCATCCTCTTCAACGACGGCGTCCGCTACATGGGCGAGGTGCCGGAAGTGAATCTGCCCAAGCTCAGCCGCAAGACCGAGGACTATCGCGGCGGCGGCATGAACGGCCCCATCAAGCTCGACAACGGGATGGAAGGCATGGAGATGGAGTGGACCGCCGCAGGCTATCTGCGCGAAGTCTTCACCCAGTTCGGCACGCTGAAGGTCGACGGCGTGCTGCTGCGCTTCAACGGCGCCCTGCAGGCCGACGACATGGAGCGCCCGCAGACGCTGGAAGTCGTCGTGCGCGGCCGCCACACCGAGATCGACCCCGGCAAGGCCAAGGCCGGCGACAACACCGAGGTCAAGATCAAGACGGCCCTGAGCTACTACAAGCTCACGCTCGACGGCGAGCTCCTCGTCGAGATCGACTTCGTCAACATGATCGAGAACATCGGCGGCATCGACCGCCTGGCCGAAGTCCGCGCTGCCCTGTCCATCTGATCCCCTGACCGACCATGACCACCACCACCATCACCCTCGACCAGCCCATCAAGCGCGGCACCCAGGAGATCAACCAGGTCGAGCTGCGCAAGCCCAGCGCCGGCGAGCTGCGCGGCGTTTCCCTCTTCGACCTGGTGCGAATGGATGTCGCTGCCGCGCAAACGATCCTGCCGCGCATCACGGTCCCTTCGCTGACGCGCCCCGAGATCGACGCCCTCGACCCGGCCGACTTGTTCCAGCTCTCTGCGGAGGTCGCCGCTTTTTTGTCGCCGAAAGCCGCGAAGGAGCAGGACTACCAGACCGCGTAGAGGACGCGATGGCGGACCTCGCCATCGTCTTCCACTGGGCGCCGTCCGACATGGACGGCCTCTCGATCCCCGAGCTGATGGACTGGCGAGAGCGCGCGCGGTCCCGGCATGAACCGTCCGAGTGAGCCGCCATGGCAATGAGCGACCTGCGCCTGCAGGTGATCCTTCAGGCAATCGACCGCGCCACGGCGCCGCTGCAGCGCATCAACACCGGCAGCACGGCAACCGCCAAGGCGCTGCGGGAGACGCGCGAGCGCCTGAAGGAACTCGGCACGCAGCAGAAGGCGATCGGCGAGTTCCGCGAGATGCGGACCGGCCTGGGCGCCACCAGCGCAAAGCTCGAGAACGCGCGGGAGAAGGCTACCCGGCTGGCCCGCGAACTCAGCCAGGCCGGCCCGCCTACCAAGGCCATGACGGCCCAGCTCGCCACGGCTCGCCAGTTCGCCCGCGATCTGGCCGACCAGCATCAGCGCCAGAGCGTGCAACTCCAGGCCGTCCGCGACCGGCTCAGCGCCGTGGGCATCAGCACCCGGGACCTCGCCACGCATGAGCGAGATCTGCGCTCGAGCATCGCGTCGACCACCGAGAGCATCGGACGGCAGACGGCAGCGCTGCGCGAGCTGGCCGAGCGCCAGCGCCGCAGCGTCGCCGCCGGCGCGGCGCTGTCCAAGGCCCAGGCCCTGCAGGGCAAACTCACCGGCACCGGCGTCGCCATGGGCGCGACGGGCGCCGCGATCGGCGCCCCTATCGCGATCGCCGTGCGGGACTTCGCCTCGTTCGAGGACCACATGCTGGGCATCGCCCGCCAAGTACAGGGCGCGCGAGATGACGCCGGGCGGCTCACCCCCGTCTACGCCGCCGTCCGGCAGCAGATCCGCGAGCTGGGGCGAGAGATCCCCTTGGCGACCAATGAGATCGCGGACATGGTCACCGCCGGCGCGCGCATGGAGGTGGCGACGGATCAGCTCAAGGACTTCACCCGCACGGCGGCGATGATGGCGACGGCATTCGACGCGGTGCCCGGCGAGATTGCCGAGCAGATGGGCAAGGTCGCGAAGAACTTCAAGATCCCCATCATGCAGATCGAGGGCCTGGCCGACTCGATCAACTACCTCGACGACAACGCGATCTCGAAGGGCGACGAGATCATCAACGTGCTCAACCGGATCTCGGGGGTCGTCTCCACGGTCAAGATGAGCGCGCAGGACGCCGCTGCGCTGTCGTCCACGCTGCTCACGCTCGGCGAGCGCCCTGAGACCGCCGCCACCGCGATCAACGCCATCACGCAGAAGTTGGCTGCCGCCACCAAGGGCACGAAGAAGTTCCAGGCCGCCGTCGACGAGATCGGCCTGAAGAGCAAGGACATCCAGCAAGGGATGGCGACAGATGCGTCGGCCACCTTCGACAAGGTGATCGCGGGCATCCGCAGGCTGCCGGAGAGCCAGCGCGTCGGCGTCATGGTCGAGCTGGTTGGCCTGGAGCACTCGGACACGCTCGCCAAGCTGGTCGACAAGCCCGAGGAGCTGGCGCGCCAGCGCGAGCTAGCGAACGGCACCGCGGCAAAGGGCTCCATGCGGCGCGAGGCGGACGCCCGCAGCCAGACGACGTCGGCGCAGTGGATCATGGCGAAGAACCGCGCCTTCGAGCTGACGACCACGCTCGGCGAGGCCTTGAAGCCCGCCCTGGTCGACATCATGACCACCTTGGGGTCCATGGCCTCGAAGCTGGCCGCCTTCGCAGCGGCCCACCCTGGCCTGGTGAGCTTCATTCTGAAAGCCGCCGCCGCCCTCTCCGTCCTTCTCGTGGTGGGCGGAACGGTCACGGTGGCACTGGCGTCGTTGATCGGTCCGTTCGCGCTGTTGCGCTACGGCATGGCGATGCTGAGCATCAACGGCGTCGGCGTGGCGTCCGTGATAGGGCGCATCGGCAGCGCGCTGCGCATCGCCGGTCAGGCGGTGCTCTGGCTCGGTCGCGCTCTCCTGATGACGCCCATCGGCCTGGCGATCACCGCGATCGCTGTAGCGGCCTTCTTGCTCATCCGCTACTGGGAGCCCATCAAGGCCTTCTTCGGCGGTGTGTGGAGCAGCGTCCGCGAGGCGTTCTCCGGCGGCATTGGCGGTGTGTCTGCGCTGCTGGTGAACTGGTCACCGCTGGGTCTCCTCTACCACGCGTTTGCCGGTGTGCTGCGCTGGTTCGGCTTCGACCTGCCGCAGAAGTTCAGCGAGTTCGGCGCCAACATCCTGCAGGGGTTGGCCGGGGGCATCACCAGCCGCCTGGCACTGGTCCGTGACGCGATCAGCGGGGCTGCAGACGGTGCGATTGGCTGGTTCAAGGAGAAGCTCGGCATCCGCAGCCCGAGCCGCGTCTTTATCGACGCCGGCGAGGAGATCTCGAACGGCGCCGCCGCCGGCGTCGCCAACCGGCAGGCCAGCGTCCGGCGCGCGGTGATGGCAATGGCCGTCGGCGCCACCGTGGCCATGCCTGCAGCCGCCATGAACGTATCGCCAGACGGCGACTTCTCCACCAGGCCCTCTACCGTCCACATGGACCGGCGGGCCCCGCTCTCGGCGCCGGCCGCTGCCGCGCCCGTGAGCGCCGGCGATAAGTACGAGATCCACATCCACGCCGCCCCGGGCATGGACGAGCGCACCCTGGCGCGGGTCGTCTGCGCCGAGCTGGATCGGCGCGAGCGCACGAAGCTGGCGGCGCGCCGGTCCAGCCTCAGCGACATCAGCTAAGGAGATCCCACCATGATGATGGGCTACGGTCAGTTCGTGTTCAGCCTGCCGACGCTGGCCTACCAGGACCTGCAGCGGCAGTCTGCCTGGCGCCACCCCAGCAACAGCCGAGTGGGCGCGCGCCCAGCTCGCCAGTTCCTCGGGCCAGGGGACGACACGATCAACCTCTCCGGGATCGTGGCGCCGGAGTTCGTCGGCGACGTCGCGAGCCTGGACCAGTTGCGTGAGATGGCGGACGCGGGCCTCGCCTGGCCGCTCGTTTCCGGCGTCGGCGAGGTGATCGGCGCCTTCGTGATAGAGAGCCTGAACGAGACGCGCACGGTCTTCATGGACGACGGCAGTGCGCGGCGGATCGAGTTCCAGATCCAGCTGACCCGCGTCGACGAGGATGAGGGAACTGAGCTGGGCGTGGACGAGGCCTCGCCGAGCGACGCGGCGCCGGCGGACATTGGAGGTGGCGAGTGACCCGCAGCAGCTACCCGGCGCCAGACTACCGCCTGGTCGTCGACGGCACTGACATCACGGTGAAGATCAACCCTCGGTTGATCAGCCTCAGCCTGACCGAGTGCCGTGGTGGCGAGGCGGACCAGCTTGACCTGGTGCTCGATGACGCTGACGGTCGGCTGGCAATCCCGCCGAAGAAGGCCACGATCGAGCTGCACCTGGGATGGGCCGGGCAGGCGCTGGTCGACAAGGGCACCTTCGTCGTCGACGAGGTCGAACACAGCGGAGCTCCGGACCAGCTCCAGATCCGCGCGCGCAGCGCCGACATGGCGCAGACCATCAAAGTTCGCGTCGAGAGAAGCTGGCACCAGCACCAACTCGGCACCATCGTCGGATCCATCGCCGCCAAGCATGGCCTCACGCCACGTATCGACAAGCGGCTGGCCTCAACCGTGGTCGATCACATCGACCAGACCAACGAGAGCGACCTCAACTTCATCTCGCGTCTGGCGAAGCGCTTCGACGCCGTCTCAAGCGTCAAGAAGGGGACGCTGATCTTCGTGCCGATCAACGGCACGCGAGACAGCCAGGGCCTGGCTTTGAGCCCGCAGACCATCTCACGCGACGCCGGCGACGGCCACCGATTCCATTCCGCTGAGCGGGAGGTCTACAGCGGCGTGCGCGCGTATTGGCACGACACGAAGCGTGCGAAGCGGCGCGGGGTCATTGTGGGGCTCAGCGGCAACGCGAAACGGTTGCGCGACACCTACGCCAACCAGGCCGACGCGCTCGCGGGCGCGAAAGCCGAGTGGCAGCGCATACAGCGTGGTGCGGCGACGCTGGAACTCACGCTGGCGCGCGGGCGGCCTGAGCTGGGACCGCAAACGCCGGTGACTGTGGTCGGCTTCAAGCCGGCGATCGACGCTGTGTCGTGGCTTACCGTGAAGTCCACGCACAGCCTCGGCGACGGTGGGCTGGTCACGCGCATCGAGCTAGAGACGTCCACCTCCGTCGATGGCTCGCACAAGGTGGAGGACAGCGATGCGCCGACTGCCTAACGATGCTCGAAGGCAGGGCGCCAAGTCGAAGTCGTCATTCGACGACCTGGCCGAGCGCACTGACTACCCGAAGCGCCACTTCTCGATCCTGCAGCGACAGGATTGCGAAGTCGCTGATCAGGCGCAGTTGATCTGGCGTGAGCCTCGCAGCGTCGACAGACGCATGCTCTCCAGTCAGCAGATACACGACATCGACGCCGTGGGGGATGAGCGTCATGAGGTAGTCCGCATCAGGGCTCCTTTCGCCCTTTTCATAGTTGATCTGCGTCGACTTCGTGACGCTTCCCAGCGCGCCAAAGTCGATCTGGTTCAGACCCAACCGGATGCGCTCCTCGCGCAATCGTTCCCCAAAGGTAGACAAACGACCTCCAAATTCATTGACGAGGTCGAAATATTTCGACCATAATTTGTGCATCCACTTACATCGCGAGGATACACACCGTTTCCTCGAAAGCCGGTGAGGAGCCATGCCCAAAACTGCAACGAAACGAGAGCCCGAAAAGAAGAGTCGAGCCCCGACCGGCGTGCTGACACGCAGCCCGGTTTCGTTGCGGCTGTACGAGGACGAGCTGAAGCGCTTGAAGGCCGGAGCACACAAGGAACAGCGCACCGACGCGGCCTTCGCCCGGCTACTCGTGCTCTACGCCCTCAAGGTTTTTGAGGCCGGCAAACCAATTTCCTGACTTCCTCTTTCCTCTGTTCATCGGTCCTGTTCTGTCATTTCGAAGGCACCCATGTATCCAGACCCGAAGCGCGTCCGCAACAACCGCATCACCTTGCGACTGGACGACTACGAGTACCAGCTGATCAGCGCCCTGGCGAACTACCAGGGAGATCAGCCGAGCACGATGGCGCGCGAGCTGCTGTTGCGTGAGGCGCAGCAGGTCCTGACCGGCGACGTGAGTGTCGAGTCGCGCGTCGCCTGATCCCAGGCTTTCTGAAGCGCATCAACGTCTGACGAAAAGCTACCCATGCCCGAGCTGCAGATCGCCATCAACGAAGCCGACCGCGACGTGCTTGAGCGCGTCCGTCTGCAGCAGGGGCTCGACACGTTGGAGCAGGCAGCCGAATGGCTGATCAAGAGCAGGCTGCGCCGTTCGGTGCGCAGCATTACGGGCCGAGGAAGAGCCCTGTATGTAGTGCCGAGGGGGGCACCCAAATGAGAGTGACGATCAAGTGCCCGCATTGCTCTTCCCGCGCCCGAGCGGTGAAGAGCCGCGAAATGACGGTGACGATGCGAGAGGTGACCTATCAATGCACGAACGTGCTTTGCGGCCACACCTACGTTGCCGGCCTGGAGGTCATGCGCACGCTGTCGCCCAGCGCTATGCCCAACCCGCAGGTGAACATTCCTCTCAGCCCCCACGTCGAGCGAAGACTGCTGAGCGTGCAGCTCGACGTCGCTCCGGTCTCGACCGTCCGTGAGTTGGACGCGCCGGCGAGGAACCTGGATCTGTTCGAGGGCGCCGCACACGGCCCCTGATCCACGCGTACCCGGGTAGGTAGCCCTACCCCGCCATCCCCACGAATTCATGCCTAGCGATGCCTGTTTGGAGGCAACGCGGGCAGCGCTCACCCTGAAAGGTCTCCACGATGAACTCCGACCCGAAGCAGCGGCTGTACTCGCGAGCTGTCCTCGATGCGTCGAACTCCTACGCCGCGCGGGTCCGCGAGCTGCGCGCCATGCGCCTGAGCTTGGACCTGTTCGAGCCCGACCTGGCGGCGCTGGAGAAGCGTCGCATCGCGCCGCAGCCTGAGCAGATTCGCTGGATCCCGCTGCCCGCTTCGCTCTCGATCCACATGGGTTGCCGAGATGACGCGAACCGCCTGCACGCTGCGCTGCTCGAGCTGGGCTATACGGAAGTGTTCCGGGAAGACTTCGTTGGCGGAATCAGCCTGGTCGCGGTTGCCAAAGGCGCTGTGCGCATCAGCGTCAGCGTTTATCGCCCGAGGGACGCCGCGTGAACCAGGCAGAGCTGGCGGATCGCGTTGAGGAGCTGCGCAAGGCAGTTCTGCAAGAGCTGCGCGAGTTCGGGTTCAAGGATGCGAACAGCGGGGGATGGATGCGCAAGGGCGAGTGCCCTTCCTGCAAGAAGCGGGAGCTGTACATCAAGGAGGACAAGCCATGGATCGTGCGCTGCGGACGGCTCAACAACTGCGGCTACGAGGCCCATGTCAAGGACCTCTACCCGTTCCTCTTTAACGACTGGAGCAAGCGGGCCGAGCCGATGAAGGCCACGAACCCGAACGCCGCCGCAGACCTGTACCTGCAGCAGGCGAGAGGCTTCGACCTGTCGTTCATCAAGGGCTGGTACACGGAGGAGAGCCACTACGACCGCCAGGCCGACAACGGGAAGGGCGCTGGCAGCGCCACCGTGCGCTTCGCTGTTGGCACCGGGCATTGGGAGCGTCTGATCGACCGGCCCTCCCGCTTCGGCAAGAAGAAGGCCATGTTCAAGCCGGGCATGAGCTACCAGGGCACCTGGTGGTGCCCGCCCAACTTCGTTCCCGCTGAGGCGGACGAGTTGTGGATGGTCGAGGGCATCTTCGATTCCATCGCGCTCGGCCACAGCGGCGTTAACGCGGTGGCGCTGATGAGCTGCAACAACTACCCCGAACTGGCGTTGGAGCAGCTGCGCAAGGACTGCGTTGCGACGGGCCGCGGTTTGCCGCGCCTGGTTTTCGGCCTCGACGGCGACCACGCCGGCCAGGCATACACGCTCAAGCACGTCGAGCGCGCGCGGCAGGACGGTTGGACCTGCGAAGCGGCCCAGATCCCCCAGCCCGCTCGCGGCAAGGTGGACTGGAACGATCTACTGCTGCGCGACCGTCTCAAGCCTGAGGACTTCAAGGAGTACCGCCATCACGGCGCGCTGTTGATCGCGCCATCCGCTGGCGAAAAGGCTCTGGAGACCTACCGCCACTCGGGCGGCCAGAAGACTGAGTTTGACGTCGCGTTCCGCAAGCGCCTGTACTGGTTCAAGCTAGACCTGGAGGCGTTCGACCGCGCGGTGCGCACGATCGAGGACGGCAACGAAGGCCGGCTGAGCGAGGAGGAGATCCGCGAAGAGGCGCTGAAGAAATCGCACAACATCAGGCCGATCGCCAACTGCCTGCCCTCGCCGCTGTACTACCAGCGCAACGCTCTCACGGACGAGAGCTGGTACTACTTCCGCGTGGAGTTTCCGCACGACGCGCCGGCGGTGAAGAACACTTTCACCAGCTCGCACCTCAGCGCGGCGGCGGAGTTCAAGAAGCGCCTGCTGCACCTGGCGCCTGGCGCGGTCTTCACCGGCACGAGCCAGATGCTCGAGCGGATGATGGAGCGCCAGCTCTTCAACATCCAGCGCGTCGAGACGATCGACTACATCGGCTACTCGCGGGAGCACGGCGCCTTCGTCCTCGGCGACACCGCCGTGAAGGATGGCCGGCTGTACGAGATCAACGCCGAGGACTACTTCGACATGGGCAACCTGTCGCTGAAGTCGCTCAACCAATCCGTCCAGCTCACCATTAACCGCGACCTGGCCGACTACAACGCGGATTGGCTGGGCTTGCTCTGGAACTGCTTCGGCGCCAAAGGTCTGGCCGCCCTCACCTTCTGGCTCGGCGCCCTCTTTGCCGAGCAGATCCGCGCCACGCAGAAGTCCTTCCCGTTTCTGGAGATCGTCGGCGAGGCCGGCGCCGGCAAGTCCACGCTGATCGAGTTCCTCTGGAAGCTGTGCGGCCGCCGCGACTACGAAGGCTTCGACCCGAGCAAGTCCTCGCTGGCCGCGCGCGCTCGCAACTTCGCTCAGGTCAGCAACCTGCCCGTGGTGCTGATCGAGTCGGATCGCGAGCGCCTGGGCAGCGAGAAGGGCCCGCACGTGAAGTCGTTCGATTGGGACGAGCTCAAGACCGCCTTCAACGGTCGCAGCGTGCGCGCACGCGGTATGGCGACCGGCGGCAACGAGACCTACGAGCCGCCGTTCCGGGGCGCCATCGTGATCAGCCAAAACAACGAGGTCAACGCCTCCGACCCGATCCTGCAGCGGATCGTCCACCTGACCTTCGACAAGTCGCGCCAAACGCCCAAGACGCGTCAGGACGCAACAGCGCTGGAAGGCATGCCGGTGGAGGACGTCAGCGGTTTCATCCTTCTCGCCGCGCAGCGCGAGGAGCAGATCTTGAAGACGCTGGCCGAGAGGACGCCGGTCCATGAGGTCGCGCTGCTCGATCACCCTCAGGTGCGCAGCACCCGCGTTGCGAAGAACCACGCTCAGCTCCTCGCTCTCGCCGATGCGCTGCTGCACGTGGTCCCGCTGAGCGAGGAGCAGCACCAGGCGCTGCAGGTGCAGATCGTGGTGATGGCGACAGAGCGTCAGCAAGCCATCAACAGCGATCACCCGCTGGTGCAGGAGTTCTGGGAAGCCTTCGAGTACCTGGACGGCGGCAATGCGCCGCTGAACCACTCGCGCAAGCCCGACGAGGAAATCGCGATCAACCTGAACCACTTCATCCAGGTGGCGCGCGAGCGCAATCAGCAGGTGCCATCGATCGGCGACCTGAAGAAGGTGCTGAAGACCAGCCGCCTACACCGGTTCAAGGACATCAAGAACGTCAACAGCGCCATCCGGGGCCAGCTCGACGAGCAACGAGACGTCCGCTCCGTCGCCGTGCATTGCTGGACCTTCGAGCGCAACAAGGCTGCCAAGGCTTGAACGGGAGGGAATCATGCAGAAGAACCGAACGATCCGACTGCGTCGCTATCGCGCCCGCTACCTGCTGTCCTCGGGTCAGCGTGGGCGCCTGGTCATCGTCACGAGCTGCGGCGGCAGCGCTGCTGCGATCGCCGTCCGGCTGCTTGGTGACGACCTGGTGCAGCTGCGTGTCCGGCCGGCCGCTTGAGGACGCCATGGTCAAGCCTGTGCTCAACAAGCCCTACACGCCTTGGCACGCTACCGACGTGCGCCAGGCCTTCGAGCTTGAGCGCCAGCGGATCGCCAGAGAAGCATCCGATCGGTTGAACCAGTCGTTCGGCGCCGCTCTCGCGGTCGCTTTGGTCGACGCGGCGCGAGCCAGCTCCGTCAGTGCGCCGGGAGCTAAGCCGTGAGCCTGCTGTTCGTTTCGCATGCGGATCTACCGGAGAGTCTCCTCCGAGAGGCCTGGGAGCGGATGCGCCCTGGTCGCGATCACTGGCCTGCCGACTTCGGTGCGGCCATGCAGGACCCGCTGCTCTCTCGATTGCTTCGCATCGCTGCCGGAGCCAAGGTCAGAGCAGCCGCCAACGCGCCAGAACGGCCCGCCAAGGCTCAAACGGAGACGCGCTGGCCCTACCCCCGCCAAACGAGGGCGTCGCAAGCGCTGGACCGCAAGCGCGCCGCCGCGGCTGACCGCGATGACTGAAGGAGGCCCCATGACCGAGAAGTCCCTCGAGGACTGGATGGCGAGCAATCCGCCTGCAAAGCGCGGGCCGCTCGCGCCGCATAGGAAGGCGATGCAGCAGCTCTCCGACGCTGGCTACACGCATGAAGAGATCCGCACCTGGTTGGCCGCCCAAGGCGTCCAGGTGTCGCGCCAGGCCGTGACCAAGGCCCTGGCATCCGAACCGGCGTCGACGCCGGCGTCCAACCGGCCCCAGCGCGGTGAATCGCCGCTGAGCCACATGCAAGGAGAGGCAACAGGAACGCAGCCATGGAAGACATCGACGAACCCAAGCGCCGCTCCCCGACCCGGGCCCGACGCAACCCTCAAGGATCGCGCCCAGGCCGTGGGCGACCAGTACCTCAACAAGATCCACAACCCGCTGGTGACGCGATTGCTGTCCAGCAAGACCAACCGAAAGACCTGACCCCCATGAAGAACATCGTCCTGCTCTCCTATTCGGGCAACGCCGGCAAGACCACCCTGGCCCGCAACCTCTTCGCGCCACGCATCCCTGGCGCGCTCCTGGCCTCGGTGGAGAGCATCAACGCCGATGGCAAGGAGGACGTGACGCTGCGCGGTCGTCAGTTCACCGAGCTGCTCGACGTGGTCGCCATCAGCGACAACGGCGTCGTCGTCGACGTCGGCGCCAGCAACGTCGAGGACTGGTTGCAACGCCTGTCCCAGACCCGGCGATCGCACCAGCTCTTCGATGCGTTCATCGTGCCGGTGATGCCGGGCGCCAAACAGATCCGTGACGCGATCGCCACGATCGACGCGCTGTCGCAGATTGGCGTGCCGTCCGACAAGGTGAAGGTCATCCTGAACGGCCTCGAGGCGACCGAGACCGCCGCAACGGCCTTCGCCCCGCTGCTGGCCTACCTGGAGGAAACGAAGCGCGGGAGCGTTGTCCAGGGCCACATCAGCGACAGCGAGGTCTATGGCCGCCTGGCGGCGTCGGGCCAGACGATTGCTCAGGTCGTGATGCAGGACTTCGGCCAGCTCGAGCTGGCCCGCAAGAGCGCGAAGTCGCCCGACGAGCGCCTGGCTGTCGTCCGCGCGATCGCGACGCTCGGCATGGCCGAGTCCGCGCAAGACGAGCTGGACCAGGTCTGGGCTGGCCTGGCTCAGGCGTAAGGCATCGGAGGGAGAGAACGTGTCCAAGACCAACAAGAGCCGCGCTCCCTCGCGCGGCCTTCCCAACAATTCCGTCGCGCACGCCGTGGCTCGCAACACCATGCGCAGCCACGCACGAAGCGTCGGCATCGTGATCTTCTTGACCCAGGACGGCGACCATGCGAAGGGGCTGCTATCGCACCTGACCTGGATCATCGGCATGGGCGCCGAGATCGCGCTGCAGGTCGTGGAGGGCAGCGTCACTGCCCGGCGCCAGCACACCGTACTGCGCAACCTGGTTCAGCTCGCGATTGCTGACTGCCGCTGGCGAGCCGACCTGGCGGAGCCGATCTGGGCTGCAGTGGAGGAAGCTCGCGACTTGATGATGGCCCACCCGAACGCTGCGGTAGTCGCGGTGGCCGGTGCCGATTTCCTGTCCGCCCGAGTGCGCAGCGGCACCGTTCGAATGGACGACGTCGCCGGCGCGGAGATCTACCAGGTCACGCCATTGGAGCTGGCGGCATGAAGCGCGAAGTGATCGAGTGGCAGGAGCTGCCGCAGGACGGCATGCCCGATGCCGAAGTGACCGTGTTGCTGAGCACTGCCGAAGCGGGCGTGGACTCCGGCTTCTTCGACGGCGTGGAATGGCGCTGGTGCGAGAGCGGTGGCGTTGTCGCCGAGCCGGTGCAGGCTTGGGCCGTCGTTCCCAAAGGGATAGTCGAATGAACGCTTTCGATCGGAACTACGTCGGTCAGATCGCCAGCATGGCTATGACCCCCAAGGGGCGCCAGGCATCAGCGGCGTCTGGCAAGGCCAGTGCTCGCGTCGCCGCCATGCGAGCCTCGGACGACCCGTATCAACGTGCACTTGCGTCGGGATGCATCCCGGGTCTCGGGATCCGCGCTGACGCGTCGAAGACAAGTCGAATCCTAAAACCGGCCAACCTTTGAAACACCCATGATCGGAGATCAAGAACAGGGCGCCATCGAAGGTGTCGTCATCACGGCGATATCCCATCAGGGCCTCACCGTCTCGATAGACGGAAAGCCAGGGCGACTTGCAGTGCTGACCGAAGACGGTCACGTGATCGCAGAAGGAGATCGCGTCGCGCGAGAGGCTGAAGCGGTGGCCGTGAATGCCTATCGCGAGATGCTGCAAGGACGAGGACATATGCGCGTTGTCGGCGCGCCCCTGCCTCGCTGAGTCGCCCCCTCCTGCAACAAGAAGGGCCCGCATCTGCGGGCCTTTTCTCTTCTGATTTCCCTGGTCGTCGCAGAGCGGGGAGGCCCTACAAAGGAAGCTGTGTCCGTGAGAACAACTCGTGCATCCGCCTCACCAACGCAGAGAGCTGTTCGTTGTAGGTCTGCACCCGGCCAAGCTTCAGAACCGGCTGTCCCGCGTCTTGAATAAGCTTGATGCCGTCATGCTCTGTCGCAACGTCCCTGCCATCGAGACCCAGGGTAAACGGGTTGTGCAGGATCTTGTTTCGCATCGGGGCGGCGGCGATTGCGTCGGCCCAGAATTCAGACCATTCATCGGCCAACTGAGCGTCTTTGACATGCGCAGCCATCAAGACATCAGCGCGTTGGCACCGAGCCTTGAAGAGCAACTTGGAGGACCGCAAACGATCCGCAGGTGCCTCTAACTTCTCGACCACCACGTAGGCGGCCCATTCAACCTGCGCAAAGAAGTAGGCTACCCAGCCCAGGGCGTCAAACCAGTAACCGGTTTCGGTATGCCCATAGATCATGTAGCCCTTAACTGGGGGCTCAGGACCCAGCATGACGTCGGGAAAGGCCATCTGTCGGATGGTATAGAACTCTTGGCTTAAGGGCAGCCGAGCGAGACGAAGCCGATCTTGGGCGCGGCAGCCTGCTTGGCGGCGGAGGGGTCGTAAGTCGTTGATTCCATTTGATTTCCGCCGGAGGGCCTGGCTGGGAGCTGGGGCGGCATTCTACGACACTGCCCCTGGCGGCGTGCGCCCGGGGCATGCGACTTGCCGCCACCTTGCCGTCAATTCCCCACACGGAGGGCGTCCGCCATGCACCTCGAAGGCTCCTGCCACTGCGGCAGCATCCGCTTCTCGCTCGACTCGACCGAGCCCTATCCGTTCATGCGCTGCTACTGCTCGATCTGCCGCAAGACCGCCGGCACCGGCGGCTACGCGATCAACATCGCCGGCGACCACCACAGCTTCAAGCTGCTCCAGGGCAAACGCGACCTGAAGGTCTACCGCGCCGTCATCGACGGCAAGGAAAGCTCCGGCCAGCGCCACTTCTGCGGCCGTTGCGGCACCGCCCTCTGGATGTACGACGACAACTGGCCCGACCTCATCCACCCGCACGCCAGCGCGATCGACACGCCGCTCCCGGAGCCGCCGGAGAACGTGCATGGGCTGCTCGACTCGAAGGCGTCCTGGGTGCAGGTGGAAGGGAAACCGGGCGACGCGCGCTTCGACCAGTTCCCCGACGAATCGCTGGCCGACTGGCATCGCCGGCACGGGCTCTAGCGGCCGGGCCGTCCCCTCGAACCGGGGAGCCCGGCCTCGGATCGGCGCGCGGCGCGCATTCGGTCACGGCCGGGCGGCGCGCCGGCGCAGACAAGGCCGAACCGGCTGTCTAGCATCCCGCCCATGTCCCGCACCCGCCCCGCCCCGCTGCTCGACGACACCCCCCGCGCGCGCGCCGAACCCTTCGCCTGGACGAAGCGGCGCCCCGTGTTGACGGGGCTCGCGCTGATCGGGGGAATCGTGCTGCTGGCGATCTGGACCGGCCAGGACCACCAGGCCGACCATGAGGCCTGCCTCGAACGCGAGGGCACGCCGGTCGTCGTGAACGCGGCGCTCAACCAGATCGAGTGCCGCCTCGGGTCCGGTCGGTGACCCTCACTTCTTCGTCGGCGGCGTGAAGCCCGGCATGCCGGGCACGCCCGGGAAGATGTTGCCCGCGTTCTGGAACTGCTCCTGCATCTGCAGGAACAGCTTCTGCGACTGCTCCAGGTAGTTGCCCATCAGGCCCTGCATCATCGGCGCCTGGCCGCTCATGAACTGCGACCACAGCTGAGGGTCGAAACCCGCGCCCTTGCTCTGCTCGGCGAAACGCGACTGCATCTCGGCGAAGGCGTGCAGGTTCTTCTCGAGGTAGGCGCCCATCAGGCCCTGCATCGCATGGCCGTAGAACCGGATGATCTGCGCCAGCAGCGGCGTCGAGAACATCGGCATCCCGCCCATCTCCTCCTCCAGGATGATCTGCAGCAGGATGGAGCGGGTCAGTTCCTCGCCCGACTTGGCGTCTCGGACTTCGAAGTCCTCCCCCTCCAGCACCATCTTCTTGACGTCCGCCAAGGTGATGTAGCTGCTGGTCTGGGTGTCGTAGAGCCGCCGGTTGGGGTACTTCTTCAGGACCCGCGGTCCCTTCGGTTGCGCCGGATCGTCGCTGCCGGGGGCGGTCTTGCCGCGTCGGGCCGTCACCATGCTGTCTCCTCTGAGGGTCTGAAACCCATTCTAGGAGGCCCCCGTCGAGCCCTCCGCCGGGTGATTTCCCTTGCTGTGCGGGAGGCGTTCCGCCCATCGACGCCCGGGCGACGCCGGGCGCGCGGATCCGCTCAGTCCGGCTTGACGTTGCCGTCCTTGATCACCTTGGCCCACTTGGCCTGCTCCGCCTTCTGGAACTCGGCGAACTGGGCCGGCGTGTTGGGCGCGTACTCCAGCCCCAGCGCCTCCATCTTGGCCTTCACCTCGGGCTGCGCGACGACCTTCTGCACCTCGGCGTTGAGCCTGGCGACGATCGCCGCCGGCGTGCCCGCCGGCAGGTACAGCGCCTGCCAGCTCGACACGTCGAAGCCGGGCACGCCGGACTCGGCCAGCGTCGGCACGTCGGGCAGCTGCGCGCTGCGCTTGCCCGAGGTCACCGCCAGCGCCTGGACCTTGCCCGCCTTGATCTGCGGCAGCGCCACGGTCACCGTCTCGAAGCTCATCGGCACCTGGCCGCCCATGACGTCCTGGATCGCCGGGGCGCTGCCCTTGTAGGGGACATGCGTCAGCTGCGCGCCGGTCAGCAGGCGGAACATCTCGCCCGACAGGTGCTGCGACGTCCCCTGCCCCGCCGAGGCGAAGGTCAGGTCGCCGGGCTTGGCCTTCGCGGCCGCGACGATGTCCTTCACCGTCTTCGCCTGCGAGCCCGGCCCGATCAGCAGCACGTTGGAGATCTTGCCCAGCAGGATCACCGGGGCGAAGTCCCTGTCGGCCTTGTAGGGCACCTTGGGCAGCAGCGCCGGATTGATCGCGTGCGTCGCGATCGTGCCCAGCAGCACCGTGTAGCCGTCGGGCGCCGCCTTGGCGACGCTGTCCGCGCCCAGCACGCCGCCGGCGCCGGCCTTGTTGTCGACGACGATGGTCTGCTTGAGCGCCACTTGCAGCCGCGCCGCGATCTCGCGCGCCAGCACGTCCGACGTGCCACCCGGCGCGAATGGCACCACCAGCTTCACCGGCTGGCTCGGCCAGTTGTCGGCGGCCCAGGCCGAGGACATCGACCCGGCCGCCAGTGCCGCCGCCGCGACCGCCAGGATCCGCAGGCGGTTCCGATTCACCGAATTCATCTCGCTTGTCTCCGTCCATGACGGCATCCGGTCCCGCGCCCCAACAGCGTTGGTACCGATACCATCGTTGTGATGGCACGAATGGTATCGGTACCGTCCCGAGCGTCAAGACGGCGTGGATGAGGGATTCCCCCGGGGTCGCGGCGAGGGGGCGAGGGGCGGCCGCGCGGGCGGCGTCAGGGGGAAGTCAGGCGCTGGCGCGCCGGACCAGCTCGAAGCCGATGTCGATCGAGCGCCGGTCCACCGGCCCGTCGGCGCGGTCGAGGATGAAGCGCGCGGCCTGGCGGCCGATCGCGAAGCCGTCGATGCGCACCGTGGTCAGCGCCGGCTCCAGATCGCGGGCCAGCGCCAGGTCGCCGAAGCCGACGATGGCGAGGTCCTCGGGCACGCGCAACCCGCGGGCCTGCGCCTCGATCAGCACGCCCAGCGCCAGCGAGTCGGAACTGCAGAACACCGCGTCGATGCCCGCCGGATGCTCGAGCAGCTCGGCCAGCCCGCGGCGGCCGCTGCCCAGCGTCGTCGGCGTCTCGACGGTGGCCACCGGCACGTCGGCGATGCCCAGCGCGCGGGCCTGGTCCTGGAACGCGCGGAAGCGCCGCATCGCGCGTTCGTCGCTGCCCGCGACGCCGGCCAGGCGCCGGCAGCCGCGCCCGTGCAGGAAGCTCGCGACCTGGCGGCCCACCTCCACGTGCGAGAACCCGACCAGCATGTCGATCGGATCGTCGCTCTGGTCCCAAGTCTCGACCACCGGCACGCCGGCGGCGCGCAGCCGCGTGCGCGCCTGCGGCGAATGGCTGGTGCCGGTCAGCACCAGGCCGTCGGGACGGCGGCCGATCATGGCGTCGAGCCACGCGTCCTCGCGGGCGTTGTCGTAGCCGGTCTGGCCGAGCAGCACCTGGTAGCCGGCCTCGAACAGCGCCTCGGTCAGGCTCTGCACCGTGTCCAGGAACACCGGCCCGGCGATCGTCGGCACCGCGACGCCCACCATGCGGCTCTTCATCGACGACAGCGCGCCGGCCAGCAGGTTGGGCACGTAGCCGGTCTGCTTCACCGCCTCGGTCACGCGCGCGCGGACCTCGGGCGAGACCTGCTGCGGCGTGTTGATCGCGCGCGACGCGGTGATCGGCGCCACCCCGGCGAGTTGCGCGACATCGCGCAGCGTGACGGCGCCGCTCCCTTTGCGGCGGCGCGGACGGGGAAAGGTCTCGGTGTCGGACATATGGGCGCCGATCATAGGGGCGCGGATTCGCCGTCGTAGGCCAGCACGACATTGCGTCCCGCCGCCTCCAGCCCCTCCCGGCGCGAGGTCACGAACATCAGCTGGTTGACGTTGGCCGTGGCCCAGGCGAGCGCGCGCGGCTGGGCCAGCGCCGGCGAGGCCAGCCGCAGCCGCAGCGCCTCGTCGGCCACCGCCTCGCCGATCGACAGCCGCTCGAAGGTGCGCAGGAAACCGCGCGTGGGCTCGAGCAGCCCGGCCGGGCAGCGCGCCATCACCGACAGCCAGGTGACGACGCTGATCGAGCGGTGCGCGCAGGCCTCCAGCGCCCGCGCCGCGCGCGGCTCGCCGTTCAGGTAGTCGAGCAGCAGGTCCTCGTCGATGACGGCATTCACCGGCGCTCTCCGGGCGGCGGGGTGCCGGCCTCGCCCTGCCCCTTCCACAGCCCGAAGGCCTCGGGCGTCACCTCGGCATGGCCGACGGCGAAGGCCGCGAGCGCCCGGCGCACCGCCTCCGCGCGCGAGATGCCCATCAGCCGGCACAGCCGGTCGATCTCGACGAGCTGCGCGGCGGGGATGTCGACGATGGTGCGGGTCATGCGGCTCGGCCTTCGCGCTCAGCGGACCAGGAAGTCGGGCTGGCGGAACTTCTCCTCGAGGAAGTGCCCGTTGGCGATCAGCGCCTGCGCGTCCTGCCGGGCCGCGTTGGCGACGATCTCGCGCATCTGCGCCTCCAGCAGCGCGAGCTGCTCCGCCAGCAGCTGCCGCGCGGTCTTGCCGTCCTTGAGCGCATGGCTGGCCCGGAACGCCGGCGGCAGCGCGACGTAGTTGGCCAGCGTCTCCGGCAGGTAGCGCAGCACCGTCTGGCGCACGGTGAACAGGTCCTCGCTGTGCAGGCCGGAGTCGCGCAGCCGCGGCAGCACCTCGGCCACCGAGGCCCGGATCGAGGCCAGTCCCGGCCGGACCTCGTCGGGCAGGTGCGGCAGCGCGTGCGCGATCACGTCGTCCAGGCGCTGCATCGTCTGCTCGTGGGTCAGGCTGTCCTCGATCGCGCGCTCGAGCTCGGGCTGGCGCCGGCCCAGCAGCAGGCCCGCGACATACAGCCCGGCGGTGATCAGCAGCCAGCCGTGGTCGATGACGCCGGCGAACAGCAGCGCCGGCCCGGCCAGCGCCAGCGCGCAGCCCAGGATGTTGCCGCTGCCGTACAGGAACAGCAGCGCGCGGAGCTTCAGGGATCGCTGCGCCGCCATGTCACTGGTAGCCGCGGATCTCGCGGAACACCTGCGCCAGGCGCGAGCGGCGGCCGTCGAACTCGCGCCCGCCGGTCATCTGCGCGATCTGCTTCATCTCGTCGACGTTGCCCTCGCCGAACAGGATCGGGAACACCCGCGCCGGCGCGCCCTGCCCGTAGCGCTGCTTGAACGCGGCGAAGGACAGGCCCTTGTTGCTCTCGCCGTCGGTCAGCAGCGCGACGCTGACGAAGCGCTCGGGGTGCTCGCGGCGTTCCTGCGCGGCGACCTCCAGCGCCGCCGCCAGCGCCGAGTACACCGCCGTGCCGCCGCGCGGGCGCAGCTCGTCGGCGACGCCGGCCAGCCGGGCGCGGGCGCCGGCGATGTCGCCGGCGTCGAAGGGCACCAGGATGGGCTCGTCGACGCGGTCGTCGAACGGGATCAGGATCACGCGCTCCCGCCCCTGGAAGGCCGCGAGCCGCGCGCTGGCCGTGGTCTGCGCCGCGCCGCCGAGCACCTTGAGCGCCTCGCGCATCAGCTCGATGCGCTCGCCCTTCATCGAGCCGCTGATGTCGAGCACGAAGATCGACGTCGAGGGCTTGCGCCACTTGGCCTGGTAGGCCGACAGCACCGCGTCGATGACCTCGAGCTTGTTGGGGAAGGACAGTTCCGCGATCGCCGCGGTGGGCAGCGCGGCCGCGGCGGCGACCTGCGGATTGGCCGGTCGCAGGAAGGCCGGGCCGAGCGCGTCGCGCTGGAACTCCACCGCCTTGAGCGCGGCGACCAGCTTGTTGTAGGGCTCGCGCCGGGCCTCGTTCAGCAGCATCAGCGGGTAGTCCGCCGAGATCATCCCGTCGCGCGGGTAGACCAGCGTCAGGCGCTGCGCCGGCGGCAGCTTCTCGTTGGCGCGCAGGATCACCGCCTCGTAGTTCACCATCGCGTCGATCGGGCCGGGGTCCTGGGCGAAGGCGTCGGCCAGCCAGCCGGAGCTGCCCGCCGTCAGCCGCTGGCCGGACAGGAAGGCGGTGATGACCTTCTCGTCGACATCGGACGCGGCCATGTCCTCGGTCTTGCCCGAGGACGCCGCGGCGACCGCGAACAGCGCGCTCATGCCCGAATTGGAGCTGGCCGCGTTCGTCATCGCGTAATGCAGCTTGCCGCCGCTGGCGGCCTTGGCGATGTCGGCCCAGGTCGGCGCGCGCCGGTCCCAGCCCAGGTCGGCCAGCTTGGCCGCCTTCACGCCCAGCGCGATGCGCGAGTAGAAGAGCTTCTCCCGCGCCAGCGGCGGCTTGGCCAGCGCCAGCGACGGATAGGCGCCGTTGGGCGGCAGGATCGCGTCGAACGCCTCGCCGGCGTTGATGCGCTCGACGATGTCGAGCGTGCCGGCGTAGCTCATCTTCACCTCGACCCCGGCGGCCTTGCCGGCGGCGACGATCGCGGGTTCGAGGTCCTTGACCTCGGAACCGGCCAGCACGGTGAACGCCAGCGACGCGGGCGCGGCGGGCGGCGCGCTCGAGGCCTCGTCGCGCCTTCCGCAGCCCGCGAGCAGCAGCGTCGAGGACAGCGCCGCAGCCGCCCACCGCATCGCCGACCTCACAGGGACACCTCCCCCGAGGCCTGCAGCGCCGCGGCGGATTCCTGGCGGCGCACGCGGTCCAGGTAGGTCTTGCTCTTGGCGACCTCGTCCGAGAGCACGTCGACCGTCGTCTGCATCGACGCGAGCGCCTTCGTCTTGAAGTCGGCGATCGTGTCCATCGTCTGGTAGATGTTGGTGAAGGCCTGCTGCAACTTGGCGATCTCGATGGTGCTGGAGGCGGCCTGCTGGTGGATCGCGGCGCTCTGGTCGCGCAGCAGCTCGCTGGTGCCGGCGATCAGGTTGCCGGTGGTGGTGTTCAGCGCGGAGATCTGGTCCAGCACCAGCTTCTGGTTGTTGAGCGCCTGCGCCACGATCACCGCGGTGCGCAGCGCCGAGACGGTCGTCGTCGTCGCGCGGTCGACGCCCTTGATCAGCTCCAGGTTGTTCTTGCGGATCAGGTCCAGCGCCAGGTAGCCCTGGATGTTCACGGCCTGCTGCGTCAGCAGGTCGGTGACCTTCTGCCGCGTGTAGAAGAGCATCTCCTCGCGCACGACGCGGGCCTTCTCGCCGTCGACCAGGTCGAGCGCCTTGGCCTTCGCGTCGAGCTGGCCATCGAGCGTCTTGCCGATGTGGATGTACTTCTCCAGCCGCTCCATCAGCGTCCAGAGGTTGACCTTCTCCTGCTCGATGGCGGCGTTGTCGCGCATCAGCTCGTCCTTGCCGCCCTTGAGCGCCTCGATGATCGCGTTCAGGTGGGCCTGGGAGGACTGGTAGCGGTCGAAGTAGTCGGCCAGCTTGTTGCCCATCGGGATGAAGCCCAGCAGCTTGCGCGCGGAGAACAGGTCGCCCTGGCGCGACGGATCGAGGTCCTCGACGGTGCGGCGCAGGTCGATCAGCGACTGGCCGATCTGCGCGCCCTGGTCGAGGATGCCGTTCTTCAGCGAGCCCACCGGGCGGTCCAGCATCCGGTTGGAGGCCGAAGCGGCCGCCTCGATGTCCTTGTTGCCCATCGCGTGGATGCGCTCGACGGCCTGCTTGAAGGTCGGATGCTGGGCGTCGTGGGTGGTGATGTCGTCGATGAACTGGCGCACCTGGCCGTCGAGCTCGGCGACGTCCTCGGGCTTGAGCCGCACCTTGCCGGCGGCGGCCTCGGCGGGCACGACCTGCACCGGCGCGGGCGGCTCCAGCGTGAAGGCCTGCGGCGGCTGGAGCGTGTCCAGCGCGGTGGGAGCGGCGGTGGTGGTGGTCTGGTTCTGCGAAGCGGTCATGCGGTCCTCCTGGGGACGAGGGTCACTTGAAGCGGGCTTCGACGCCCTGGATCATGCGTTCGAGCCATTCGTAGCTCGGCGGGTCGACGACGTCGACCAGCACCGGCGGCACCTTGACGCCGCGCTGGGCCCAGGTCTCGGGGCCCTTGACGTCGCCGCCGGTGCGGAAACCGTATTCATGCGCGAGCTCGCGCAGCTTGGGATCGGTGTCCAGCGCCTCGCCCAGGCGGGCGCCCTTGTCGTTGTAGGGCACCAGCACGTGTTTCGAGTACACGGTCGGGCGCGGATAGAGCACCACCATGTCGCCCTTGACCCGGTCCGGGTTGCGCAGCCAGAACTCGACCATCTGCGACTCGTAGGCGACCAGCAGCGGCGCCTTGCCCATGCCCAGCGCGAGGTAGTCCTCGAAGGGGCCGGCCGAGCTCTGCTCCTGGAAGCCCTGGCGCAGGAACAGCGGCGCGACCACCGGCAGCACCTGCTCGACCTCCTCCTGGCTCTGGACGATCTGCTGCTGGTTGGCCAGGTAGCTGGCCAGCGCCAGGTACATCGCGGCGGAATTGGAGGTGCGCACGTCGGTGGAGTTCACCAGCACCGCCTTGCCGGTGGCGAAGGCCTCGCTCTTCTTGAGGTCGCGCCAGCGGGTGCCCTGCTCGATCAGCGTCATCAGGCGCTGCAGGTCGACGATGTAATAGAAGTCGCCGTCGCGCTGGGCGATGCCGTTGGCCACGAGGATCTCGGCGATCGGCTTCCAGCTGGCGAAGACGATGGGCGTGTAGAACGGCGTGTAGACGTTGGGCGCCTTGGCCGCCGCCTTGAGCTGCTGGCCGGCGGGAGCGCCGGAGGGGAAGCCGAAGTCGTACTTCGTGGCGTCGACCCGGGCGGCGATGGCGCGGGAGCCGGCCTTCTCGACCGCGACCGTGATGCCGCGGGCGGCGAGCGCCTGCTGGACGCGGGGGTCGTTGAAGAAGGCTTCCTTCTCCGAGCCGATCAGCCCGCGCAGCGTGACCTGGCGGTCGCGCTCCTGCTGGGCGGTGACGGCGGCGGTCTTGTCCTGCCCGAGCCGCGCGTTGGAGTACCAGATGCCGCCGCCCACCGCGGCGATGAGCGCGATCGCCAGGACGGGGGCGATCAGTTTGCGAATTTCCAAGGTGACAAGCCCCTTGAAGGCAGGCGTGAAAGGCCACGCGAGGGCGGACGATATCGACCGGTGATGACGCCAACAAGTCACCCCGTGGAGTGTGTGACGAGCGGCAGGGCCCGAAAGAGCCAGGAAGACCCAGGGCGAGCCGCCTCCCCCGCGGTCGCCACGGCCGTCCCGCCGTCCGGCGTCCGGCGTCCGGCGCCGCCGGGTGGCCCACAGGCGTCGGCACATTGCCTACACGCGGCTGCGTGGACGCGCGGACCCGGGGTGTCGCCCCTGGCTTCTGTTGGAGAACCTCCCTGGAAACGAAGATTCATCCATCACAAAGCAGGGGGTCACATGAACACGTTCTCGAAGCAAGCCATCCGTTTCAAGCGCATCGCCATCGGCCTGGGCCTGGCCGCGGCGGCCACCGGCACGATGACGGCCAACGCCACCACGGCGCAGAACACCTTCCAGGTGACGGCGACGATCTCCAGCTCGTGCACCGTGTCGGGCTCGACGCTGAACTTCGGCAGCGCGATCGACCCGCTGGCGGCCGGCGTGCCGCTGGACGCGACCTCGACGCTGACGGTCACCTGCTCGAACACGACCCCCTACGCGGTCGCCCTGAACGCCGGCGCCAACGCCGGCGGCGCGTCCAACTTCACGACCCGCACGATGAAGAGCGGTTCCAACACCCTGGGCTACCAGCTCTACCTGGACTCGGGCCGCACGACGGTCTTCGGCGACGGCACCGCCAGCTCCAGCACCAAGAGCGGCACCGGCTCGGGCAGCGCCCAGTCCGTCACCGTCTACGGCCGCATCCCGTCGCTGGCCAACGTGGTGCCGGGCACCTACACCGACACGGTGACGGTCACCATCACCTACTGATCCCCCCGGCACGGGCCTCCCCGGCCGCGGGTTCCCCCTCCCCGCGGCCCGGCGTCCAGGCGCCGCCGCCCGCCCCCAAGGCGCGCCCCCGGGCGCGCCTTTGGCATTTCCGTCCGGCGACAATCCGCCCCGCTTCAGGCCCTGACGGGTGGACCGGACGATGACGCATGCCGAGGTGATGGAGGACATGGCAGGCCGCGCGCAGCAGCGGCTGGCGCTGCTCATGACGCTGGCGGTGCTGGCGTCGATGGCGCTGGCCCTGCCGTTCGCCTCGCTGCCGCTGCAGGCGCTGCCGCACGTGAGCGGCATCTACGGCGCCGCCACCGCCATGATCGACCTGGCGACCTTCTGGCTGCTGGCCTCCGCGCCGCGGCAGCCCCGTTCGCACGCGATCCTGGCCGCGGCCTACCTGTTCGCCGGCCTGATGGCCGTGCTGCACGTGCTGACCTTCCCTGGCGCGGTCTTTCCCGGCCAGCCGGTGCTGGGCTCGCCGCACGCGGTCAGCCTGCTGTTCATCGCCTGGCGGGCCGGTTTCGCCGCCTTCGTCTTCTGGGCCGTGCTGGTCGCCGGCCGGGAGACCGCGCCCGGCCCGCGCCAGGCCGGCTCGGCCCCGATCCTGATCGCGCTGCTGGCCACGGTGGCGGCCTTCGCGGTGTCGCAGTGGTCGGACGCCGCGGCCCTGTCGACGGTCGCCGGGCGGCAGATGTTCAGCGACGTCAGCCGCCACGGCTCGTACGCGAGCGCGGCCTTCGCGGCGCTGGCGACCGCGCTGATCGGGCTGCGCGGGCTGTTCCGGCGTTCCCTCTTCGTCTGGCTGGTCTTCGTGCTGATGGCCGAGGCCGCGGGCGTCTGGCTGAGCACCTTCAGCGGCGGGCGCTACACGCTGGCCTGGTACGTCACCCGCGCCGAGGGCCTGGTCGCCAGCACCGTCGTGCTGGTGGTGCTGGCGCGGCACTTCCGCAGCCTGCAACTGGACCTGGCGGAGACGGTGACGATGCTGCAGGGCCGCACGGAGGCGCTGCAGGCGGAGATCCACCGGCGCGAGCGCGCCGAGGCGCACCTGGCGCAGGCGAAGAAGCTCGAGGCCGTCGGCCAGTTGGGCGCGGGCCTGGCGCATGACCTGAACAACATCCTGCAGGTGGTGACGGGCCGGCTGTCGATCCTGCAGCGGCGGGCGGGCGAGGTGGTCGACGCCGACGTGGCGGTGATCCGGCGCAACGTGCGCAAGGGCGAGGCGCTGACCCGGCAGCTGACGCTGCTGTCGGGACGGCGCAGCCTGAACGCGCGGCCGCTGGATCCGGCGACGGTGCTGCCGGAGATCGCCGAGGGGCTGCGGGCGCTACTGGCGCCGCGCCACGAGGTCCGGCTGAGCCTGGAGACGCCGTTGCCCGGCATCGAGGCGGACCCGCTGGAGCTCGAGATCGCGCTGACCAACCTGGCGACGAACGCGCGCGACGCGATGCCGGACGGCGGGACGGTGGAGATCGCCGCGTCCCGGTCGGCGGCGGCCGGCCGCGCGTCGCTGGTCCTGCGGGTGCGCGACAGCGGCGCCGGCATGGCGCCGGAGCTGCTGGAACGCGTCTTCGAGCCCTTCTTCACGACTAAGGAACCCGGCAGGGGCACGGGGCTGGGGCTGCCGCAGGTCTACGGCTTCGTGTCGGCCAGCGGCGGCGCGATCGAGGTGGACAGCGCGCCGGGCCGCGGCACGACGGTGACGATGACCTTCCCGGTCGACGACGCGAAGGCCGCCGGCCACGCGGAGACGGTGCCGTCGGACGGCCTGCGCGCCGGGCAGGTGGTGCTGCTGGTCGACGACAACGACGATGTCCGCGAGGCGTCGGCGCAGTTGCTGGCGGCCGGCGGCTGGGTCGTGCGCAGCGCCAGGAACGCGACGGAGGCGCTGGCGCTGCTCGAAGGCGAGCTGCGCGCGGACGTGATGATCTCGGACGTCGTGATGCCGGGCGGCATCGACGGCGTCGCGCTGGCGCGCCGCGCCCGCGGCCTCAAGCCGGACCTGCGCGTGGTGCTGGTCACCGGCTACAGCGACGCCGCCGCGACCGCGAGCGCGGAAGGCCTGCCGGTGATCAGGAAGCCGTACGACCTGGCGGCGCTGGGGCGGGCGCTCCAGTGAGCGCCGCCCGGCACCGCCCGGGGCATCCTCACCACTCCGCCCGCATCGCCCCCTGCGTCTTCGACGCATCGAACACCATCCGTCCCGGCCAGGTCGGCCAGTAGCTGCCCAGGCTCGCGTTCTGCGGATTCCCGGTCCAGGCGAACGCGCCGATCGACCGCATCATCGCGTCCGACAGCGCCAGCCGGCCCGGCTTGTTGGCCTCGCTGAAGGCGAAGGACAGCGCGCTGCGGCCGAAGTTGCCGAACACGAACGGCAGGTCCATCGCATGCGCCGCGCCGTACACCGTGTCGAACGGCGCCGGCTCCTCGTCCCAGTCGAAGCGGTAGTACCAGGTCTGCCACGGCTGCTGGAAGGACAGCGCGTTCATCGACTCGATCGTCCCCTTGCCGAAGACCGCCGTCGTCGCCACCGACGAGATCGTGTTCCAGCCCGTGACCGGCCGGTCCACCGGCAGGAACAGCGGGTTCAGGAAATCCGCCTCCGTCAGCGTCGGCGGCGCGTCGGGATCGAACTGGTACTGCATCGTGAAGCGGTCGTACTCGCTCGCCTTGAACGGGCCGAACAGCTTGCCCTCGTCCCGCGTGTTGCCCGCCAGCATCGGCACGCGGTTGTACTGGCCCGTCCAGATCGCGGCGATCGGACTGGACGGCAGCACCGTGCCGTCGGCGAAGACCGCCGGCGCCGGCACGCCCACCGCCCGTTCCGCCTGCACCAGCTGCTGCGCCGTGCGCGAACGCAGGAAGTCCGCCACCTGCTGCCGCGTCTGCGTGAGCAGGTAGAGCTCCGCGGAAACGTCGTCCCAGGCCCGGCCGTCGGCGATCAGCAGCTTGTGCATCAGCGCGCCGGCGTACAGCTTGGCCGTCAGCCCGTCGGTGGTCTGCATGCCGCCGCTCATCGACACCGCCTTGTGGAACAGCCCCCGCGCCAGCGGCGACACCAGCAGCGCCCAGGTGTTCACCGAGCCGGCGGACTCGCCCATCACCGTGACGTTGCCCGGATCGCCGCCGAAGGCCGCGATGTTGGTCCGGATGTACTTGAGCGCCTGCAGGTGGTCCAGGTTGCCGAAGTTGCCGGAGTCGTTGCGGGGCTCGCCGGTCTTGAGCTGTCCCATGTCCAGCCAGCCGAACAGCCCGAGCCGGTAGTTGATCGTCACCACCACCGCCCGCGCCTTCGCTGCCAGCGGGCCGCCCTGGTAGATCGGGTCCGACGAGTAGCCGCTGATGTTGCTGCCGCCGTGGATGAAGACGATCACCGGCAGCGGGCCGGCGTTGTCCGCGGGGCGCCAGACGTTGAGCGTCAGGCAGTCCTCCGAGCCCACCAGTTGCCCGAAGCCGTCGCGCACCGACAGCCCGAACGGCGCGTTGTCCGGCGCGGGGCTGAAGAAGCGCCCCGACTGCGCGCACGACGGGCCGAAGGCCGTCGCATCGCGCGCGCCCGCCCAGGCGTCGGGATCGACCGGCGGCTTCCAGCGCAGCGCGCCGGTTGGCGGCTTGGCGTACGGCAGGCCGAGCCACCGGAAGGTGCCGGTGCGGGCCTCCGCCGCGCCGCGCACCAGCCCCTGGGCGGTGGCGCGCCACAGGCGCGGGTCGACGGACGCGGCGCCCGCCGTCGCCTCGGCGGCCATGGCCGCGGGGGCGGCGGCCGCGAGCAGCGCGGCGCCGGCAAGGACAAGGGCATGGGCCATCCAACGGAATCTCGGCATCGTTGTCTCCTGGTCGTTGTCGTTGGGGAACAAGCGCTCAGGCAGCGGCCCGTGCCGCGGCCCTACGCGGGGGGTACGCCTTCCGGACGGAGGTGGCGGGCCTCGAAGGCCGCCGCGAGCTGCTGGTCCACCTGGACGCTGCCCGCGCCGGGGATGGAGTCGCCGGCCCGCTCGCTGATGTCTTCCCAGTGGGACTGCACGCGCTGGGCCGCGTCCGGCGCCATGCCGATGTAGCGGCCCGCCGTCAGCGACACATAGGCCCGCGCGTAGTGGCCGGCGCCGGCGCACAGGATGGCCCGCGTGGGCGCGTCGCCGCCCACCAGCGCGAGCAGCGCGGGACTGACCGCCTCGGGCACCAGCGCGCGCTTGGCCTCGGGGGTCAGCAGGCTGTCGGTCATGCCGGTGGCCGCGGTCGGCGCCAGGCAGTTGACGCGGATGTCGTACTTCGCACCCTCCAGCGCCAGCGTCTGCATCAGGCCGACCACCGCCATCTTCGCGGCGCCGTAGTTGGCCTGGCCGAAGTTGCCGTACAGGCCGGAGGACGAGCTGGTCATCACGATGCGCCCGTGGTTCTGCCGCCGCATCACCTCCCACACCGCCTTGGAGCAGATCACCGAGCCCATCAGGTGCACGTCCAGCACCAGCCGGAACTCGTCCAGGCTCATCTTGGCGAAGCTCTTGTCGCGCAGGATGCCGGCGTTGTTGACCAGGATGTCGATCCGGCCCCAGCGCCGGCGCGTGTCGGCCACCACCGCCTGGATCTGCGCCTCGTCGGTGACGGAGGCCTGGTGCGCCACCGCCTCGCCGCCGGCGCGCGCGATCTCCTCGGCCACGCCCGCGGCGCTGTCGCCCAGGTCCACCAGCACCACGCGCGCGCCCTGCCCTGCCAGGAACTTCGCATGCGCGCGGCCCAGCCCGGCGCCCGCGCCGGTGACGATGGCCACGCGGCCCTGCAGCGGCATCGCGCCGCCCTCTCGCGGCGGCTGCGCGTACGCGGCCAGCGGCGGCTCGCGCAGCTCGCGGCGCAGCACCTTGCCCACCGACGAGGTCGGCAGGCTCTCCAGGAACACCACGTGGCGCGGCACCTTGTAGGCGGCCAGTTGCTCGCGGCAGTGCGCCAGCACGTCGGCCTCGGTCAATGCCGCGTCGCGCTTCACGACGAAGGCGCGCACCGCCTCGCCGGTCTTCTCGTCGGGCACGCCGATGACCGCGCAGCCGGCCACGCCGGGCAACGCGGCGATCACGCCCTCGACCTCGTTCGGGTACACGTTGAAGCCCGACACCAGCACCATGTCCTTCTGCCGGTCGCAGATGCGCAGCAGGCCCTGCTCGTCCAGCAGGCCGATGTCGCCGGTGCGGAAGTAGCCGTCCGCGGTGAACGCCACCTCGTTGGCCTGCGGCTGGTGCCAGTAGCCGCGCATCACCTGCGGGCCCTTGACGCAGATCTCGCCCTGCTCGCCCGGTGGCAGCGGCCGCCCCGCGGCGTCGGCGATGCGCACGTCGGTCGACGGCACCGGCAGGCCCACCGTGCCGCTGAAGCGCGTCTGCGCGAACGAGTTCACCGTCAGCACCGGCGCGGTCTCGCTCAGGCCGTAGCCCTCCAGGATGTGCCGGCCGACGCGCTCGCACCAGCGCTCGGAGGTCGCGCGCTGCACCGCCGCGCCGCCGCCGATCGCCAGCTTCACCCGCCGCAGGTGCTCGTCCCGCAGCTGCGGCAGCGCCAGCAGGATGCCGAACAGCGTGTTGACGCCGGTCACGGCGGTCACCCGCTCATGGGTGAAGGCGCGGGACAGCGCCTCGGCATTGCGCGGATCGGCCACCAGCACGTTGCGCGCGCCGAAGGTCGCGAAGGTCAGCAGGTTCACCGTCAACGCGAAGATGTGATACAGCGGCAGCGCCGTCAGGATCGCCTCCGCGCCCGGCGTGATCGCGCCGCCCAGCATCGCGCGCATCTGCAGGATGTTGGCCACCAGGTTGCCGTGCGTCAGCTCCGCGCCCTTGGACAGGCCGGTCGTGCCGCCGGTGTACTGCAGCAGCGCCAGGTCCTCGCGCCGCAACGGCGGCGGCGTCCAGCCGGCGGCCTCCGCGCCGCGCGCCAGCGCGTCGTCGAAGGACACGGCGCTCACCCGCCCGCGCGCGACGCTCGCCGGCGTGCTGCCCACCACGACGATGCGGTCGACCTCGGCCGCGTCCAGCGCGTTCACCGCGACCGGCAAGGCCTGCGGCGACACCACCAGCACCCGCGCGCCGCAGTCGCGCAGCTGGTGACGCAACTCGCGCACCGTGTACTGCGGATTCACGCTGACCTGCACCGCGCCGGCCTTCAGGCAACCGAGCAGCACGATGGGGAAGGCCATCACGTTGCCCAGCATCACCGCGACGCGGTCGCCCGGCCGCACGCCGGCGACCGCGCCGAGCCACGCGGCCCAGGCGTTCGCGCGGGCATGCAGCTCGGCGAAGCCCAGGTGCTCGTCGCCGCTCGTCACCGCGACCTGCGCGGCGAACGGCGCGGTCATCGCCTCCAGCAGCGCCGGCAGGTTGTCGAAGGCGGCGGCGTCGATCTCGGCCTCGGCGCCGGGCGGGTAATGCGCGAGCCAGGGGCGCGCGGCGGTCGGAGTCCTGGAAGTCATGTCGATGAGGAATGGAAAGACGAAAACGGACGTGAGTCGGCGAACAGGCGGGGGCGGGGGCGTGGTCGCGGGCCCGGGCGCGACGCCGCGTGCGGCGCGGCCGGGCGGCCGGCGATGGCGGCGAGGCGCGTCACACCTCCAGCCACTCCTTGCGAACGGCGGTGTCGTCGAGCAGGCGCTGCGGCGTGCCGTCGAAGACGATGCTGCCGTGCCCCATCACGAGCACGCGGTCGGAGATGGACAGCGCGATGGTCAGCTTCTGCTCGATCAACAGCACCGAGACGCCGCGCGCCTTCAGCGTCTGCAGGTACTGCCCCACCAGCTCGACGATCTTGGGCGCCAGCCCCTCCGTCGGCTCGTCGATGAGGATCAGCTCGGGATCGCCCATCAGCGCGCGGCACAGCGTCAGCATCTGCTGCTCGCCGCCGGAGAGCACGCCGGCCTCGACATGCTCGCGCTCCTTCAGCCGCGGGAACATCGCGTACATGTCGTCGAAGGTCCAGCCGCCGGGCCGACGCGGGGCGAGCGCCTCGCCGGACCGCCCCAAGAGGCGCTCACCCCCTCGGGGGGCGGGCGCCGTACCCGGCGACCTGGGGGCCCGCTTCTGGCCCAGCATCAGGTTCTGGTGCACGGTCAGCCGCGGGAAGATGTCGCGGCTCTCCGGCACGTAGGCGATGCCGCGGTGCGCGATCTCGTAGGGCGCCAGGCCGTTGAGCGGCCGGCCCTGCCAGCGCAGCCCGCCGCGCGCGTCCACCATGCCCATGATGGCCTTGGCGGTCGTGGAGCGGCCCGATCCGTTGCGCCCCAGCAGGGCCACGATCTCCCCGGGCGCGACGCGCAGGTGCACGCCGTGCAGCACGTGGCTCTTGCCATAGAAGGCATGCAGGTCGTCGATCTCGAGCGCCATCAGTGGCCTCCTCCTTGCGCGTCGGCCACGGCGGAGCCGAGGTAGGCCTCCTGCACCCGCGCGTCGGCGCGGACCTTCTCCGGCGTGTCGAAGGCGATCACCTCGCCGTACACGACCACCGCGATCCGGTCGGCCAGGCCGAACACCACGCCCATGTCGTGCTCCACCGTCAGCAGCGTGCGGCCTTGCATGACGTCCTTGATCAGCGCGATGAAATGGCGCGTCTCGGCGCGGCTCATGCCCGCCGTCGGCTCGTCGAGCAGCACCACGCTGGCACCGCCGGCGATGGTGATGCCGACCTCCAGCGCGCGCTGCTCGGCGTAGGTCAGGTCCATCGCCTTCACGTCGCGCCGGGCCTCCAGCCGCAGCTGCTGCAGCAGCTGCTCGGTGCGTTCGTTCGCGTCCCGCAGGCCCGACAGCAGCTTCAGGAAGCTGTAGCGATGGCCCAGGCTCCACAGCACCGCGCAGCGCAGGTTCTCGTACACCGACAGCGTCGGGAACAGGTTGCTGATCTGGAAGCTGCGCGAGAGCCCCAGGCGGTTGATCTCGAACGGCGTACGTCCGTCGATGCGCTGGCCGTGCAGCAGCACCTCGCCGCTGGTGGGCGCGAAGCGGCCGCTGATCAGGTTGAACAGCGTGGACTTGCCCGCGCCGTTGGGACCGATGACGGCGACGCGCTCACCGGGCTTCACCTGCAGGTGGCAGCCGCGGATGATCTCCGCGCGGCCGAAGCGCTTGCGCAGGTCCTTCAGTTCGAGCGCGTAGCTCATCGCGCGTCCCTCCGCCTAGTCTCTTCCTCGATGACCGCCTGCGCGGCCTCCCAGCGATCCGCGAAGCGCCGCCGCGCGACGCTGAACAACGCCAGGCCGGCCACCATCGCGATCGCCGCGGCGATCCAGTGCCCGGGCGCCTTGGCGTTCAGCGGCAGGCCGAGGAAGGTCAGCGCCGGGCCGAGCGCGGCGTTCAGCTGCAGGTGGTAGACCATCTCGATCAGCGTCGCGGCGCCGAGCAGCGCCGTCAGCAGCGTCGCGGCCAGCGCCAGGTAGGCCGGCAGCAGCGCCTTCAGCCGGCCGTGCGCCGCGACGCGGACGTTGGCCATCACCAGGCTGGCCAGCCCGCCCGGCGCCCACAGCACCATCGCCACGAAGGCGATGCCCAGGTACAGCAGCCAGGCGCGCGTGAACTCCGACAGCAGCGCGAAGGCCAGCACCATCAGCACGCCGCCGATGATCGGCCCCATGAAGAAGGTGGTGCCGCCGACGAAGGTGAACAGCAGGTAGGCGCCGGAGCGCGACGCGCCCACCACCTCGGCGGTGACGATCTCGGCGTTCAGCGCGGTCAGCCCGCCGGCGATGCCGGCGAAGAACGCAGAGATCACGAACACCAGGTAGCGCACGCGGCGGGTGTCGTAGCCGATGAACAGCACGCGCTCGGGGTTGTCGCGCACCGCGTTGCTGATGCGGCCCAGCGGCGTGCGCGTGAAGGCGTACATCGCCGCCGTGCACGCGAAGGTGTAGAGCGCGATCAGGCCGTACATCTGGATCTGCGGGCCGTAGCTCAGGCCCAGGCCGGGCAGGAAACCCGCCGCCTCGGCCGCGGCGACACGGTTGCCGGAGATGCCGCCCTCGCCGCCGAAGAACTCGGGGAACATCAGCGCGGACGCCCACACCAGTTCGCCGATGCCCAGCGTGATCATCGCGAAGGGCGTGCCGGCCTTCTTCGTGCTGACGTGGCCGAGGACCATCGCGAGCGCCATCGCGGCCAGGCCGCCGGCGACGGGCACCAGGCTCACCGGCAGCGGCAACCGGCCGTCGGCCACCAGGTTCAGCGCATGCATGCCCATGAAGGCGCCGAAGCCGGCGTACACCGCGTGGCCGAAGCTCAGCATGCCGCCCTGCCCCAGCAGCATGTTGTAGGACAGGCACACGATGATCGCGATGCCGATCTGGCTCAGGATGGTCTGCCCCAGGCCGCCGCTGAACACCAGCGGCGCGACCGCCAGCAGCAGCGCGAAGCCGCCCCAGACGAGCACGGGACCGACGGCCCGCCGCCCGCTCGCCGACGGCGACGCGGAGGCGGGGAGCGAGGTGGGCGAGGACGCGGAGGACGGCGAGGACGAGGACATCGATGAGGACGGGAGATGCGTGGCGGGCGTGCTCATGTCATCCCTCCCGCTTGCCGAGCAGGCCCTTGGGCCGGAACACCAGGATCAGCACCAGGAACAGGTAGGGCAGGATCGGCGCGACCTGGCTGACCTTGAGCTTGAGCACCGCGTAGCCGAAGGTCTGCGGCGTGACGGTCACGCCCAGCGACTGCAGCGCGCCGGGCAGCGAAGCGTCGATGCCCACCGCGAAGGTCTGCACCACGCCGATCAGCAGCGACGCGATGAAGGCACCCACCAGCGAGCCCATGCCGCCCACCACCACGACCACGAAGATCAGCGAGCCGACGGTGGCCGCCATGCCGGGTTCGGTGACGAAGGCATTGCCGCCGATCACGCCGGCCAGGCCCGCCAGGCCCGCGCCGCCGCCGAACACGCCCATGAACACGCGCGGCACGTTGTGGCCCAGCGCCTGCGCGGCCTCCGGGTGCGTCAGCGCGGCTTGGATCACCAGCCCGATCCGCGTGCGGGTCAGCAGCAGCCACAGCGCCAGCAGCATCAGCAGCGCCACGGCCATCATGAAGCCGCGATACACCGGGAAGGTGGTGCCGTACAGCGTGAACAGCGATCCCGACAGCGCCTCGGGCACCCGATAGTCGACCGAGCTCGTGCCCCAGGTCAGCTGCACGATCTCCAGCACGATGAACGACAGGCCGAAGGTGATCAGCAGCTCCGGCACGTGGCCCAGCTTGTGGGCGCGGCGCAGCGCGTGTTTCTCGAACAGCGCGCCGAGCGCGGCCACCAGCAGCGGCGCCACCACCAGCGCCGCCCAGAAGCCCACCAGGTCAGTCACCGTGTAGGCGAAGTAGGCGCCCAGCATGTAGAAGCTGGCGTGCGCGAAGTTCAGCACGCCCATCATGCTGAAGATCAGCGTCAGGCCCGCGCTGAGCATGAACAGCAGCAGCCCGTAGCTCAGCCCGTTCAGCAGCGAGATCGCGAAGAATTCCATGCGTCGCTCCGCCCCGCGTCAGCCCGCGGCCCCGCCGGCCGGCCGCTTCATCTCGCAGCTCGTCGGCGTCGTCGACACGTAGGGCTCCAGCCGCTTGACCGGCGCGAAGGTGTAGCCGGTGCCCTCGACGCTGTACTCGCCGGGCTTGGCCTTCTGCCAGCGGGTGATGAACATCGTCTGCTGCAGCTGGTGGTCGGCGGCGCGCATCGTCACCTCGCCGGCGAAGCTCTTCAGGCGCAGGCCCTCCATCGCCGCGGCCACCTTGGCCGGCTCGGTCGACTTCGCCTTGGCCATCGCCTGCGCCAGCAGCCCGATGCCGTTGTAGGTGGCGAAGGTGAAGTAGTCGTCGTTGAAGCGCTTCTTGAACTCGGCCGCCATCGGCGCGATCGGCGCGGGCAGGTTGGGATGGCCGTAGGACACGACGTAGACCTCGCTGGCGCCGCCGGCGGCCAGCGCCTTGGGCGTGCCCGCGGCCATCGCGTAGTAGGTGTACAGCGGCACGTTCAGCCCGGCGTCGCTCATCGCGCGCACCAGCAGCGTCAGGTCCTGGCCCCAATTGCCGGTCACGACGGCATCGGCGCCGGCGCGCTTCATCTTGGCCACGTAGGGCGCGAAGTCCTTGACCTGGCCGATCGGATGCAGGTCCTCGCCGGCGATCTCGATGTCGGGCCGGCGGCGCTTGACCGCGTCCTTGAAGAAGCTCGCGACCTGGTGGCCGTGCGAGTAGTTCTGGTTGAGCAGGTAGACCTTCCTGATCTGCGGCTGCTCGCGCAGGAAGGAGGTCAGCGCCTCCATCTTCATCGAGGTGTCGGCGTCCAGCCGGAAGTGCCAGTAGTCGCACTTCTCGTTGGTCAGCGCGGGGTCGACCGCGGCGTAGTCGAGGTAGACCAGTTCCTTGCCCGGATTGCGGGCGTTGTGCTTGGCCACCGCTTCCATGATGGCCTGCGCGGCGCCGGAGCCGTTGCCCTGCACCACGTAGCGGAAGCCCTGGTCGATCGCGGCGCGCAGCGCGCTCAGGCTCTCCTGCGGCGAGGCCTTGTTGTCGAAGGCGGTGACCTCGAACTTCACGCCGGCCGGGTTGTCGGCCGACAGGCGCTCGGCGGTGTACTGCCAGCTCTTGAGCTGGTTCTGGCCGACGTTGGCGAAGGGTCCCGACAGCGGATCGATGAAGGCGATCCGCACGGTCTCGCCCTTCTGCGCCGATGCGGCGCCCGCGAGGGCGCACAGGGCGATGGCCGCGGCCAGCCGCGCTCCGACTTTCATGCTCTTGTCTCCTGGTTCGTCCGGCCGCCGGCGCCATCGCCGGGGTCGTGTTCTGGTGCCAGGAGAGTAGGAATCGCGCCGCGCCGCGCCCATCGGACGATTCCGAGGCCGCACTAGGGCAATCCCCGGTCTGGAGCGGGACGCGCGAAGCTTTCAGAATGGGGCGATGGACACGTCACACGACGACACGCCGGCCATCCCCTTCCAGGCCATCATCGAGCAGTCGCTGGCCGGCATCTACATCATGCAGGACGAGCAGTTCGTCTACTCCAACGCGACCTGGGCCGGCATCGTGGGCTACACGCCGGAGGAGCTGACCGGCATGACGCTCAAGCAGCTGGTCGCGCCCGACATGTACGAGACGGTGCTGCACCGCTACTACCAGCGCCTGCACGGCGAGGTGCAGAGCATGCGCTTCCACACCCGCGGCGTGCACCGCGACGGCCACATCGTCGACATCGAGATCCACGGCAGCCGCATGATGTTCCGCGGCCGGCCGGCGGTGGGCGGCGTGGGCATCGACATCTCCGAGCGGCTGCGCCGCGACGAGGAGCTGCGCCGCTCGCGCGAGCAGCTGCAGCAGCTGACGGCGTACACCAGCGAGAAGCTCGAGGAGCAGCGCCTGACCTTCGCCCGCGACGTGCACGACGTGCTGGGCGGCATGCTGACCGCGCTGAAGATGGACGTGACCCGCATCGCGCGGCGCGCCGAGACCGCCGAGCAGCAGGCGCTGACGCAGGAGGCGCTCGGCCTGACGCAGAACATCATCGAGACGGTGAAGGCGATCTCCGAGTCGCTGCGCCCCAGCGCCCTGGACCACGCCGGCCTGGCGGTGGCGATGGCGCACGACCTGCAGCAGTTCTCCGCGCGCTTCGGCGTGCGGCACACGCTGGGCGGCGACGACGCGCCGCTGCGCCTGCCGGCGCGGCGCGCGATCGCCGTCTACCGGGTCTTCAACGAGGGTCTGACCAACATCGCGCGCCACGCGCAGGCGCGCCAGGTGGACGTCACGCTGGGCGAGCAGGACGGCTGCTTCGTCATGACGCTGCGCGACGACGGCCGCGGCTTCGAGCCGTCGACGCGGGACGGCGGCTCGCTGGGGCTGCTGAGCATGACCGAGCGCGCCCGCGCCGTCGGCGGCGCGCTGGCGATCGACAGCGCGCCCGGCCGCGGCACGACGCTGGTGCTGCGGGTCCCGCTGCTGTGAGGCCCCCGCCATGATCCAGGTGCTGGTGGTCGACGACCACACCATCTTCCGCTCCGGCCTGACGCGGCTGCTGCAGGACGAGCCCGACATGCGCGTCGCCGCCGAGGCGCAGAACGGCGCCGAGGCGCTGGAGCTGGTGCGGGCGCAGGCCTTCGACGCGGTGCTGCTGGACATCAACATGGAGGGGCGCAGCGGGCTGGAGGTGCTGGCGTCGATGCGGGCCCTGCCCCGCTGCCCGCCGGTGCTGATGCTGTCGATGTACCCGGAGGCGCAGTACGCGCTGGTGGCGGTGCAGGCCGGCGCCAGCGGCTACCTGGCCAAGGACACGGAGCCGGCGGAACTGGTGCGGGCGATCCGCACCGTGGCCGCCGGCCGCCAGTACCTGAGCGCGCGCGTCAGCGGCCAGGTGCAGGACCGGCTGCGCGGCCTGGACGACCGGCCGCCGCATGAGCGGCTGTCGGTGCGCGAGCACCAGATCATGCTGATGACGATCCGCGGCCTGTCGGTCACCGAGATCGCCGACGAGATGATGATCAGCGTGAAGACCGTCAGCACCCACCGCACCAACCTGCTGGTCAAGCTCGGGCTGGGCAGCACCGCGGAGCTGGTGCTGTACGCGGTGCGCCAGGGGCTGGTGCACTAGGGCGAGGCCGGTCTCGGTGGAAGTCCCGAGCCGGCCTCGGAATCGTCCTAGGGCCGGCACGCGGCCTGCTTCCTAGCATCGACCACGCCGGGCTGGACCCCCTTGCCAGCCGGCGGAGCGCCGCCACAAGGCGCCGATGACACCAGGAGACAAGCCCGTGAACCCCATCCTCCGTTCAGCCTCGACGCTGACCCTCGTCCTGTCCACCCTGTCGCTGACCGCCTGCGGCGGCGGCTCCGACGGCCCGCCGCCGCCCACGCAGCGCACCACCGCCTTCGGCGCGGTGCTGGGCGTGGACAACAGCCAGAGCAGCGGCACCTACGCCTGGCTCGGCCTGCCGTACGCGCAGCCGCCGGTGGGCGCGCTGCGCTGGATGCCGCCGGTGGACCCGACGGCCTGGCCCGGCACCCGGGCGGCGCAGTCCTTCGGCCACGGTTGCGCGCAGGGCGGCCGCTACTTCAGCCCCGCGCCCAACGACGCGCCCTACGGCCTGGCCGTGCGCGAGGGCTTCGGCAAGCCGGTGGGCGACGAGGACTGCCTGACGCTCAATGTCTGGCGTCCCGCCACCGGCGACGAGAAGCTGCCGGTGCTGTTCTTCATCCACGGCGGCAGCAACATCTCGGGCTACTCGGCCGACCCGGTCTACAACGGCCAGGCGCTGGCGAAGAAGGCCAACGCCGTCGTGGTGACGATCAACTACCGCGTGGGCATCCTGGGCTGGCTGGACCTGCCGCAGCTCAAGACCGGCGACAAGCTGGTCGACTCCGGCAACTTCGCGCTGCTGGACCAGATGCAGGCGCTGAAGTTCGTGAAGAACAACATCGCCGCGTTCGGCGGCGATCCCGGCAACGTGACGATCATGGGCCAGTCCGCCGGCGCGGTGAACGTCTGGAACCTGCTGACCTCGCCGCAGTCGGCGGGCCTGTTCCACAAGGCCATGCCGATGAGCGGCGGCATCGTCAACGCCACGCGCGCCACGGCGCAGACCTATTCGCGGGCGCTGCTCGCGGCCATCGTGGTCGCCGACGGCAAGGCCGCCGACACGACCGCGGCGCAGGCCTGGATCGCCACGCAGACGGACGCGCAGATCGCGGCCTACCTGCGCGGACAGTCCGCGGCGCAGCTGCTGAAGGTGGTGCTGGCCAATCCGCAGCTGGGCAACGCGCCCGCGCCGATCGAGGACGGCACCGTCGTGCCGGTGAACGCCGCGGCCGCGCTGGGCGCCGGGCAGTACCAGCAGGTGCCGGTGCTGGCGGGCAACACGCGCGACGAGGGCACGCTGTTCGCCAACCTCTTCGGCAGCGTGACCGGCAGCGGCATCCCGGGCTTCAAGCTCAGCGACTACGACCGCTTCGGGCTGCAGTTCAACTTCAATCCCGACGGCGCGGCGACGCTGGCCGAATCGGACCTGATCAACGCCGCCTACCTGCCGGTGACGGCGCAGCCCTTCGGCTGGAACGCGCTGTCGGCCTTCGCGACGAACTCGATCTTCGTCGGCCCGGTCACGCCGCAGCTGGCCGCGATCGCGACCAAGCAGCCGACCAAGGTCTGGTACTACCGCTTCGACTGGGACGAGGCGCCGGCGCCGTTCAACACCGTCTACGGCGCCACGCATGCGCTGGACATCCCCTTCGTGTTCGGCAACTTCGGCGCCAACGTGTTCTCGTTCGCGTACTCGACGGCGAACAAGCCGGGCCGCGAGGCGCTGTCGGACGCGATGATCGCGAGCCTGTCGGCCTTCGCGCGCACCGGCGATCCCAACACGCCGGCGCTGGGCGTGACCTGGAAGAACTACCCCGCCAAGCTGGTGCTGGACGCGTCGCCGACGCAGCTCAAGGTGACCGCGCCCTGAGCGCCTGAGCGCGGCGGGTCGGGATGCCCCGCCGCGCAGGCTCAGCCGGCCTCGCGGGCGGCGCGCAGGTTCTCCTCGCCGCACAGGATGCTCAGGTAGTGGCCGAGGAGCCGGCGCCGCTGCGGCTCCGACTCCTGGACGCCGATCGCGTAGTAGCCGATCTGGTGGAAGTAGAAGACGCGGGCGCGGATCCGCGCCTCCTGCGGCTTGCAACCGAGCGCCGCGAACAGGCGCTGCAGGCTGGCGATGCGCGCGGTGTCGACTTCCTCGACCACGCGCGCCACGGCCGCGTCGGCATGGGCCCAGGCGCGCACCGCCATGTCGAAGCGGGGCTCGTAGCCGTCCTCGGTGATCAGGCGCTCCACCAGCGCGTCGATCGCCGCCAGCGCCTGCGCGGGCGTGGCTGGCGCGGGCCCCGGCGGCACGAAGATCACCGTCTCCCGCCACAGGCCGAGCAGCCGGGCCAGCAGGTCGGCGTGGTCGGCGAAGTGGTGATAGAAACCGCCCCGCGTGACGCCCAGCCGCTGCGCCAGGCGGTCGACCTTCACCGCGTCGATGCCCTCGTCGATCAGCGCTTCGCGCGCGGCGTCGACCCAGGTCGTCGCCGGCACCTTGGGAACGAGGTTGGGCATCGTCTTGGCGTCCGTGGATGAGGGCCGGGAGGATAGCGCGGCCGCTCAGGCGCCGGGCTCGAACTGCGCGCGGAAACGCTCGAGGTAGGCCAGCAGCGCGGTGTCGAACGCCGCCTTCATCGCGGCGATCGCGGCCTGCACCTCGGGCGTGCCGGCGCCGTCGGGCACGTCCACCCGCAAGCGCGCGTGGCAGTCGATCGCGTAGCGCGTGCGTCGCGCCTCGCCCGGGACTTCCTGGGCGTGGTACGTCGCCCAGACGCCCATGCCGCTCGCGGGCACGGTCTGGTAGTCCGCGTAGGCGCTCAGGCGCCGCGCCGCGTGGTCGCGCTCGGTGATGCGGACCTCGCGCTCGTCGACGACCTCGCCCTGCACGACGCGCATCCGGTAGGCGCGCACCGCGGCGGGATCGTCGAACGGCTCGATGCTGCCGGCTCCGCTGAACTTCCTGGCCTCGACGTACTCCTCCTGGATGGCGGCCCAGACCGCGTCCGGCGGCGCCGGGATCTCCAGGGACACGTGGTTGACGATGGTGGCGGGGACGGAAGCGGTCATGGCGTGGTGGGGTGAAGGCGAGGCGTGACGGTGAATCGGGCGCGTTGTCGGTGGGCGGGCGTTGAAGGCGGACGCTGTCGACGACGCGGTCAGAAGTCCGCGCGCAGGCTGATGCCGATCGTGCGCGGCGTGGTGACCGCGACATTGGCCGGCGAGGTGACGCCGGTCACGAGGTCGGTGATCGCGCTGGACCCGCCGCTGTAGCTGAGCAGGCCGCGCTTGTTGAACGCGTTCTTGACGAACAGGCTCAGCGTCAGCTGGTCCCAGGCGTAGGACGCGCGGAAGTCGACCAGGTCGTAGGCCGGCAGCGTGGGCGTGACGACGCCCGGCGCCAGCGGCGTGGCCGACTGGTGCGAGAACGCGATGCCGCGCTTGCCGGTGTGCACCCAGGTCGCGCCGACCGAGGCCTGCCCCGGGCCGATCGCCCAGCTGTAGTCGGCGGTCAGGCCGGCGGAGAACTTCGGCGTGTACGGGATCGCGTCGCCGCGCTGGCCGCCGATCTCGGGCACGTCCTGGTCCAGCCGGGCCTGCATCGCGGTCAGGTTGGCGCCGAGCCGCAGCCCGGCCCAGGGCCGCCAGCCCGCCTCCAGCTCCAGGCCCTGCGTGTGGGCCTTGCCGCCGTTCGTGTAGTACGAGAACGCGTAGGTCGGGTCGACCGCGGTGACCTGGATGTCCTTCCAGTCGATGCGGAACAGCGCCGCCGTGAGCTCGAGCTTCGCCGCGGGGAATTGCCCCTTGTAGCCGAGCTCGTAGTTGACGATCGAGTCCGAGTGGAACGGCGGCTTCTGCTCGCCGGCCAGCGGCGGCGTGTTCGGGCCGCCCGGCCGGTAGCCGGAGGCCGCGCGCAGGTAGACCATGTCGTCGTCGCCGAGCTTCCAGCGCGGCGACAGCATCCAGGTGGTCTGCCGCTCGGACGTGCGGGCCGACGCGGACGGGAGCGCCACCGGGGCGCCGACCAGGTAGTTGTAGTTCTGGACCGTCGAGTCGTAGTCCTGCGTCAGCCGCGTGTGGCGCAGGCCCAGCTGCACGTCGACGCGGTCGGTGAAGTGGTAGGTGGTGTTGGCGTAGATCGCGGACTCGCGCAGTTCCTCGGTGACCAGGCCGTGCACGTAACCCGGCACCGCCGGCGTGCCCAGGTTGGTGCCGGTGAACGCGTCGTAGTTGACCAGCGCGTCGCCGGTCTCCTTCTGGAAGAACACGCCGGCCAGCCATTCGAGCCGCTGCCCGCTGGGCGAGGTCAGGCGGAACTCCTGGACCTTCTTGTCCATCTTGAGCCGGTTGAAGGACAGCGCGCCGGTCACGCCCAGCGGCGTCACCGGCAGGCCCGCCGCCGCGTAGGCGCCGGCGGTGACGAAGTCCAGGTAGGACAGGTAGCGCGAGGCGTCGGCGGTCAACTCGCTCTTCTGGCGCAGCAGGCTGGTGACCGACAGCAGGTTGGCGAAGCCCAGGTCGACGTTCACCGTCAGCGCGGCGCGGTCGTAGGTGTTCTTCAGCGGCTGAGCGAAGACGTTGCTCGACGTGTGGCCGCCATCCACCGGCTCGAGCGTCGACGCGTCGAAGCGCGGCGTGGCGCCATCGGGCGTCTTGATGGTCTGCGTGTCCAGCATCAGCTTGGCGTCCCAGCGCGCGCTCGGCTTCAGGTAGGCGGTGACGCGCGCGCCCTCGTTGCGGAAGCTGTTCACGTCCTCGCGATGGCGCAGCGCGTCGTCGACATGACCCGGGTCCTTGCGCGAGTACGCGGTCAACCGCACCGCCAGCACGTCGCGCGAGACCGGCACGTTGATCGAGCCCCGCGCGCTGAAGCCGCCGCCCCCGCCGTCGACGACGCTGTAGCCGACCTCCGCGCGCCCCTCCAGTTCCTTCAGGTTGGGCGTGACGGTCACGTACTTGATCAGCCCGCCCAGCGCGCTGGCGCCGTACAGCGAGCCCTGCGGCCCCTTGAGCACCTCGATGCGCGCCAGGTCCAGCGGGTCGACGTCCGGGCTGAGGTTCACGCCGGCCACGACGCCGGAGCTGAAGCTGATCGGCGCCTCGTCCAGGTAGGAGGCCACCGACGCGCCGGTCTGCAGCGTGCCGGTCGTGATGCCGCGGATGGTCTGGCGTTTCATGCCCGGGTTGTCGCCGGCCACCTGCAGCCCGGAGACGAGGCCCGCCACGTCCTGGATCGAGGTCACGTGCAGCCGCTCCATCTGCGCGCCGCCGAGCACGCCGACGCTGCCCGCCACGTCCTTGACGAGCTCACTGCGGCGGTTGGCCGTGACGACCACCGTTTCCAGCGCCACCGCGCGTCCCGGCGCGGTCCCGGCGGACGTGGGGGCGGACGCGCCCGCGGGCGCGGAGGCGGACGCGGCGGGCGCCGGGACCGATTGCGCTTGCGCCTTGGGCGCCAGCGCCGCGATGGCCGCCAGGGCCAGCGGTTGCAACACCATCCACGCGCCGTTCTTCGAGATCGGAGACACCATGCTGAGGTCCGGTTGATGACAAGGTGTAGGCATTTTTTAGCATACACAACTGTCTTTTTTGGAGTATTCTGACTGCAGTTTGGCGTCACCGGGTATTCACGCAGGAAGCGACCGTCATGGACACGAGAACCTTGGAGCGCCGCGCGGACGGCCTGTCGACCCGCACCGACTTCGGCGCCGTGCTGACGGCGCCCCCGTCCGAGGCGCGTTCGCTGAGCCGCACCTTCCACGAGGTGCTGCAGGCCGGCGAGGCGGCCTCCGCCGGCTACGAGGCCGGCTTCGACGGCGAGTCCTTCGCCTGGCGCTGCGACGACGCGATGGGCCAGGGCGGGCTCGAGTACGTGAAGCTGTCGCGCGGCGTCTGGCTCGTGTTCGGCGACCTGCAGCTCAACACGGCGCAGTTCTGCTGGCACCGCGAGGAACGCGCGCTGAACTTCTCGATGCTGCTGCGCGGCGCGGCCATGCTCGGCACGCCGCTGGGCGCGCACCGGCGCGTGCTCTACACCGAAGGCTGCGCGGTGGCCACGGCCTGCTCGGGCGACACGCTGATCTGCCGCCACTCGCTGCAGGGCGTGCGCTGCCAGGGCGTGTCGGTGCTGTTCGACGACGACGAGGCGGTGCGCGAGTTCGGCCTGGACCCGGTCGAGGTGCGGCGCTGGATCGAGTCCGCCACGCCGGGCGCGCACCGCGGCGACCGCTCGCCGCGCATCGCGGTGAGCAACTCCAACCTGCCGGCGATCCGTGCCGCGCAGGCGATCCTGTGGACGCCGTTCAGCGGCGCGCGCCGCCGCCTGTACCTGCGCAGCAAGGTGGGCGAGCTGATGTGCCATCTGCTGACCGGCCCGGTGATGGAACCGGCCGACCTGGCCTGCATCGACGGCGGGCTGCAGCAGGACAACCTGGCGGCGGTCGCGCACGCGGCGCTGTCGGACCCGGACGACTGCCCGGAGATCGCCGACCTGGCGGCCCGGCTGGACGTGAGCACCGGCCGGCTGGTGTCGGCCTTCAAGGCGCGTTACGGCATCTCGCCGCGCGAGCACGCGATCGCCACGCGCATGGCGCGCGCGCGGCGCCTGCTGCAGCAGACCCGCACCTCGCTGCTCGACGTGGCGCTGAGCTGCGGCTACGAGCACCACTCCAGCTTCAGCACCGCCTACCGGCGGACCTTCGGGGAAACGCCGCTGGAGACGCGGCGCGCGGCGGACGGCGCCTGAGGCCGCCGGCGTCCGGGGTCGACGGCGCCCGGATCCGGCGGCGCCTTCGTGGCGCCCCTCTCCCTCACGGGGCGGCGCGCCGCTTCGGCCTCAGTCCTTCCAGACCTGCTCGGCCACGCGCATCCAGTTGCCGCCGAGGATCGCCAGGACGTCCTCGTCGCGGTAGCCGCGCCGCAGCAGCTGCTCGACGATCTCGGGGATCGCCTCCGGCGCCACCATGCCGATGCCGGCCTCGTAGCCGAAGCCGTCCGGGAAGGTGTGCTTCATCTGCCGGAGTTGCTCGTTGAGCTCCTCCTGGTCGAAGACGAAGTCCAGGCCCAGTCCCGCGTGGCGCGCGCCGACGAGCTGGACCACGTGGTCGACATGCTCGGCCACCGCGCGGGCCGAGGCCTCGTTGCGGTCGTTCAGGAACAGCGCGATGCCGTTGATGCCGACCACGCCGCCCTTGGCCGCGCAGGCGCGGACCAGCTCGTCGCCGATGTTGCGCGGATGCTCACGCAGCGCGCGCGGATTCGAGTGGGAAAAGATCGTCGGCCCGCGCGCGTGCGCCATCGCCTCGCGCGCGGTGCGCGGGCCCGCATGGGTGCAGCACACGACCATGCCGACCTCCTCCATCGCGTCGATCATCCGGCGGCCGAAGTCGGTCAGGCCGCCGTCCTCGTCCTGGCAACCGCCGCCGGCGCGGTTGTTGCGGTTGTAGGCGATCAGCATCCAGCGCACGCCCAGGTCGCGGTACAGGCGCACCAGGCTGATCTGGTCGTCGATCGCGTTGGCACCCTCGATGTCGAAACCGACCGCCAGTTGCCCCGCCGCCCGCGCCGCGGCGATGTCGCCGATCGATTCGATCAGGCGGTAGCGGTCGCGGTGCCGGGCCAGCCAGTCGCGCATGCTGGCCAGCATCCGGACGTGGTCCTCGATGCCGGTCTCGCCGAAACCGACGTTGAGCATGACCACGTCCGCGCCGGCCGCGCGGTGGCGCTCCAGCTGCGGCAGGAAGGACACGTCGTGCGGCCGCAGCGGCATGCAGGCGTGGTTGTCCCAGACCAGGCCGCACGCGACGAGCGTGGCGGCGCGGGCCGCGATCGCGGCGTCGGTGCCGGCGCCGGTGCCAGAGGTGGTGTCGGCGCTCATCGCGTCCCCGCGCCGGCCGCCGTCATGCCGAGCTGGTCCATCAGGAAGGACATCCACTCCGCGTGGTACGCGGCGGCCTGCACCGGATCGGAGGCGCTGTGTCCGGTGTCGCGCCAGACGCGCAGGTGGATCGGCCGGCCGCCGGTGTCGGCCTCGTCCAGGCGCGCGGTGAACTTGCGGCCGTGGAAGGGCATGCAGCCGACGTCCTGTTCGCCGAACACCTGGTACAGCGCCGGATAGGCCACGCTGTCGGCGACGTTGTGATACGGCGACCAGCGCAGGATGTTGGCCGCGTCCGCCGGGCGGTCCGGATCGCCGTAGTCCTCCAGGAAGATCGCCTTCACGCCGGCCACGGCCGGGGTCGGCGGCAGCGGCTCCATCATGTCGAAGATCGGCACCAGCGCCACGATCGCGTGCCACAGCTCGGGCTGCTGCACCATCGCCGCGCCGGCGAGCAGGCCGCCGTTGCTGCCGCCCTGGAAGCACAGCGTGTCGCGCGTGGCGACGCCATCGGCGATCAGCGCCTCGGCCACGGCGCGCAGGTCGTCGAAGGTGTGCTGCTTGTGGGCCAGGCGGCCGCCGTCGTGCCATGCCTTGCCGTACTCCCCGCCCCCGCGCAGCGAGGCCTGGACGTAGACGCCGCCCGCCTCGACGAAGGGCGCGAACATCGCCGGGTAGTTCGGCAGCAGCGACATGTTGAAGCCGCCATAGGCATGCACCAGCGTCGGCTGCGGCCGGTCGGTGGGCAGGTCCTGGCGGCGGACCACGAAGTACGGGATGCGCGTGCCGTCGCGGCTGGTGGCGAAACGCTGCTCGGCCACGACGCCGTCGAGCCGGCACTTGGGCGCGTCGAGCTGGCGCAACGCGCCGGTATCCGGATCGTGCAGCAGCGTGACCGACGAGCGGGTGAAGGTGCCGTGCGTCAGCACGAAGACATCGTTCGGCGCGATCGCGCGCGCGCCCGACATCGACAGCGACGAGCCCGGGTTCTCCAGCGGCAGCGTCTCCAGCAGCGTTCCCTTCAGGTCGAACACCCGCACCCGCAGGGACACGTCGACCAGGTCGCCGACATAGAGCCGCCCGGCGACCACGCCCGCCCAGCCGAGGAAGCCTTCGCTCTCGGGCACCAGCTCGCGCCAGGTGGCGGTGTCGCGCGAGGTCGCCGCCGGGATGGCCACCACGCGCCCGCGCGCCGCGCCGTGGCTGACGCGCGCGGCGTAGTGGTCCTGGTCGATCCAGCCGCCGTCGCATTCGCCTTCGACGCCGTCCGGCAGGAACGGCGTCGCTTCCAGCGTCTCCAGGTCCAGGTGCACCAGCGCCACGTGCTCATGCGGCGTGGTGACCAGCAGGCCGCGCCGGCCGTCCGGCGAGACCTGCAGCGTCAGCCCCGAGTGCTTCGCGGCGACCAGGTCCTCCGGCAGCGGCACCACCGGGCGCTCGGCCGCGCCGTCGGCCACCGGCACGAAGCGCAGCTGGTGCAGGCCGTCGGCGCCGCGCCCGTCCAGCCAGAAGCCGCTTTCATCGGGCAGCCAGCCGGCGCGCGCGCCGCTGTACATGATCGCGGGCAGGTCCTGCAGATGCCGGCCGGTGGCCGTCTCGTACACCGACCATTTGCCCAGCATGTCGCCGTTGGCGCCCCAGGCGAGCGCGACGAACCGGCCCTGCGGGGACGGGTCCAGGAACACCAGCATCGCGGTGCCGCCGCCGACGGACTCGACCAGCGCGCGCCGAGACACGATCGCGCGGCCCGGGCCGCCGGGCGCGTCGCTGACGCGCAGCACCTGGTCGTCGCCGTCGTTGACGAGCGCGAACCAGTGCGCGCCGCGCTTGCAGGGCACGCCGTAGCCCTCGGCATGGCCGATGCCGAGGTAGCGCTCGCGCAGCGCGGCGTAGTTCGGCGACGACTGCGTCGCGCGCTGCGCCAGCCGGTCGCGCGCCCATTGCCAGTCCAGCACGTCGGGCCGGTCCTCGCGCAGGTACTCGAAGCGGTCCTCGAAGGTGACGCCGCCGATGGTCCGCTGGATCGGCTGGGCTCGCAGGGTGGGAGTGAGGTCGGAGGTCATGAGGGTCAGCTTACTTTCCGGGCCTGACGGCCGCTTTCGCGATTGGGGAGATCGGTTTGGCGATCGCGGAGATCGGTTTCGCGCTGCCGGGCTCGGCCCGGCGCCGCTTGATGCTCGCTGGCGCTAGCCGCCGGACGGCTGCCCGGCGTCCATCGCGCGCACCCGCGCCAGCAGGCCTTGCACCGGCCGCGCCGCGGCGCGCATCAGCAGCGCGGCCGCCAGCATGCAGGGCGCGCTGGTCACCGCGACCGCGACCAGCAGGCCGTCGCCGCGCGTGCCCAGGCGCTCGGACACGACGCCGACGAGCACCGGCGCGCCGGCGGTGGCCAGCGTCGTCAGCGCGCCGGAGAAGGCCAGCATGCGCGCGCGCAGCGTCGCCGGCGCCACCTCCTGCCAGACGCCGGGCAGCAGCGCGAAGAAGGCGCTGGCGGTGGCGAACATGACGCCGGTGGCCGCGTAGACCATCCACGGCGACGCGCACACGGCCAGCAGGCCGCCGGCCGCGGCCGACACGGCGGCCAGGTACTGGCCGATCCGCAGGCCGAGGATGCCGCCATGGCGGCGGCCCCAGAGCTTCACCGCGAGCGCCGCGAGCGCCACGCCGGCCACCACGCCCGCGCCGAGCACGCCGCCCAGCGCGACGCCGACATCGCCCGGGCTCAGCCCGAAGCGGCGCGACACCGCGGGCGCGAGCCACGCGGTGATCGGGGCGAACGCGGCCGAGGCCGCGCAGGCCGCGCCGAGCAGGCCCGCGAGCGGCAGCGCGTGCGCGCGCAGGTAAGGCAGGAAGGCCAGCGCAGGGGCATGACGCGCCGCGCGCGCGGCGCCGGGCGTCGAGTCAGCGGCATCAGCGGCATCAGCGGCATCAGCGGCGCCAGGGGCGTCAGCGGTGCCAGGGGCGCCAGCGGCGTCGGACAGCGCCGGCGCACGCGACGGCGGCCGTCCGTGCTCCGCGCGGATCGTCATGACGACCAGCGCCAGCACCGGCCCCGGCAGCGCCGCGGCGAGGAAGGCCACGCGCCAGGGCTCCAGCGCGCGCAGCCATTCCGGCTGCGCGCCCGCGCTGGACGCGATGACCTTGAACGCCAGTCCGGCCAGCCCCATGCCGAGCGCTCCGCCGATCAGCGCGGCCGAATAGAAGATCAGGTTGGCCCGCGCCCGCTCGGGCCCGCGGAACATCGCCGGGATCATCGAGTAGACGATCGGCCCGAGGCCGGCCTCCGCGACGGCCAGGCCGATCGTGCCGATCATCAGGTGGTCGAAGTCCTGGGCGAAGCCGCGCGCCGCCGTCGCGGCCGACCAGCCCAGGATGCAGACCATCAGGATCAGGCGGCGATCGAAGCGGTCCGCCAGCCACGCCAGCGGGAACCCGGCGAAGGCCGCGACCAGCGTCAGCCCCAGGCCCTGGATCAGGCCGATCTGCACGTCGCTCAACTGGAAGGCGGCCCGCACCGGCTCGATCGCGATCGTCAGGATCTGCCGGTCGATCGCGGCGAACACGCTCACCACCACCAGCACGGCCAGCGCGAACCAGGCCGATCCCAGGCCGGCGCGGCCGCCCTCGCCCACCGGATCGGCGCTCCGCTCGAGGTCCAGGGAAAGGCGAACGTCAGTCATCCAGGGCTCCGGTCACGCGTAGGGGCAACCGCCGTGCGCGGCGCTGCCGAAAGCACGACGATAGAGGGCGGCGGGCACCGCGCCTTTGGCGATCCGCACGCGGACTTAGGCGGCCGCGCCAATGCGGGGCCGGGGCCGGGGCTGGGGTTGGGGCTGGGGCTGGAGCCGGGACCGCGGTCGACGTCGGCGTCGATGCGTCGCGCCAAACGCTCGAGCCGCTTGTCCAAAGCTCGCCGCGCCCCGCGCCGCTAAGGTCGTCGTCATCCTTCAACGAGAGACCCTCCAGATGCTGACTCCTGAACTGGTCGATGAACTGACGTCCCGCGCCGTGTTCGGCCGCAAGAGCAAGGTCACCGGGCGGCGCGGCGTGATCGTGTCGTCCCACCCGGTGGTGTCGCGCGTCGGCGCGGACGTGCTGCGCGAGGGCGGCAGCGCCGTCGACGCGGTGCTGGCCGCGGCCGTCGCGCAGACGGTGATCGAGCCGCACATGGGCACGATCTTCGGCATGCTCAGCCTGCTGCACCACGACGCCGCCAGCGGCAGGACCGAGTACATGAACGGCTCGCTGAACGCGCCGCTGGCCGGCCTGCCGGGCTTCTCGGCCGCGGACATCGGCACCGGCCGCAGCGTCGCCGTGCCGGGCTTCTGGGCCGGCTTCGAGGCCGCGGCCAAGCGCTTCGGCCGCCTGGACCGCGCGCGGCTGCTGGCCCCCGCGATCCAGCTGGCGCGCGACGGCTTCCCGATCTATCCCTTCCTGTACGGCGTCATGTTCGAGCAGGCCGGCAGGATCGGCCTGGGCGCCGAGGGCCGCGAGACCTACTTCCCCGGCGGCGCCCTCGCCGGCCCCGGCCACCGCCTCAAGCAGCCGCGCCTGGCGGACACGCTGGCGGCGCTGGCGGACGGCGGCGAGGACTACTTCTACCGCAGCGCCTTCACGCGCAAGGTCGTCGACACCGTGAAGGCCGCCGGCGGCGTGCTGACGATGGAGGACTTCGACCGCTTCGCGGTGCGCTGGCAGGAACCGGCCTGGGGCAGCTACAAGGGCCACCGCATCGCCGGCTCGCCGCCGCCGGACAACGGCGGCACGCACCTGATCGAGATCCTGCAGCTGCTGGAGCAGCTGCCGCTGTCGCAGTGGGGCGCGCCGCACGAGAGCGCCGACACGATGTACTGGCTCGCGCGCTGCTGCACCGAGGTCTTCAACGAAGGCGGCCGCCAGCGCGACCCCGAGACCTTCCCGGTGCCGCTGGACCTGATCACCAGCAAGGCCTACGCGCAGCAGCGGCTCGAACTGATGAAGATGAGCCTGCCCAACACCTTCAGCGCCACCGGCGCGCCCTACCCCGGCTCCAACCACCTCACCGTCGTCGACGAGCGGGGCAACATCGCCACCGTGCTGCACTCGGTGATGTCGATGCCGTGGAGCAACGGGCTGATCGTGGACGGCGTGAACATCTGGGCCGGCGGCGTGCATTTCATGCGCCAGATGCCCAAGCCGGGCGGCCGCGGCTCGGTCTACGTCGCGCCGCACCTGGTGTTCGACGACGCCGGCAAGCCGCTGCTGGCCGGCGGATCGCCCAGCGCCAGCCTGATCCCCGCCTGCGTCAGCAACATCCTCAACATCGTCGAGTACGGGCTGGACATCGAGGCCAGCGTGCACCAGCCGCGCGTGGGCGGCCCGTCGCTGGCGGCGATGCTGATGCCGGGCAACCTCAGCACCACCATCGAGGTCGATTGCGGCAACGAGGCGCTGCGCGCCGACGTGCTGGCCCGCGGCCTGCCGCTGGAAACCTGCAGCCCGTGGAACTTCATGCTGGGCAGCTACGACGGCATCCACTTCACGAAGGACGGCGCGCAGGCCTGCGCCGATCCGCGCCGCGCGGGCGGCGCCGAGGCCGTGTGATCGGACGCCCGCCGTCCTGGCGGCGGCGTCGATGAGAGCGGCGGCGGCCGATGCCGCCGCCTTCCCTCGGCCATGCGGGCCGCGCCGCGCCCGGCCCGAGGTCAGCTCGAAGTCAGACGGCTGTCAACCACTCCGCGTACTGCGGGTTGCGGCCGTGCACGATGTCGAAGAAGGCCGCCTGGATCCGCTCGGTGATCGGGCCGCGGCCACCGTTGCCGATCGTGAGCCGGTCGAGCTCGCGGATCGGCGTGACTTCCGCGGCGGTGCCGGTGAAGAAGGCCTCGTCGGCGATGTAGACCTCGTCGCGGGTGATGCGCTTCTCCACGAGCTTCAGGCCCAGGTCCTGGCAGATCGCGAAGATGGTGTCCCGGGTGATGCCGTTGAGCGCGCCCGCCGACAGGTCCGGCGTGTAGACGACGCCGTTCTTGATGATGAACAGGTTCTCGCCGGCGCCT